>NZ_CANRMB010000012.1 GCF_947631635.1 uncultured Dysosmobacter sp. | reverse complement strand
GCCCAGCGCATCATGATCGCCCGCCAGGGCAACATCCAGGGCAAGAAGCAGTTTGCCAAGGATATCGCCGGCATCAAGTAATTAAAGCCGCGTGATATATGAGCCTGTTGGTACCCTCAAAAGCCTTGCGCGCTGGAAAGAGAGCGTTATGAAAGCTGCGCCTACGGTGCGATACGGAGGGCAACTGGACGAAGCCTGACTCTTAGCGCAGAGATAACTCGGAATGGGTATCTCAAAATAATTGGATATTACTGGCTTTATCCCCGCCATTCAGTTCTCCAATCCGCCTGAGAAGCACGGCTTTACCTTTGTTCCAGAGCGAGATGCGTTTATTCGTCTGAAAGAAATGCCTCTTACTTACCACAGATTGAATTGCAATAAATCCACCGGCAAGTATTTACGCTGTTACCAAACAGAGGCAATATTGCGTGCATTGTCCCAACCGACCGACTCGTTTTGACAAGTCCGGCATTCGGCGCAGAATCCTGGCCAGCAGCTGTTATCCAGCATTTTACAGAGGGCACCTTCGCTGTTCTAAAACAGGAACACTGCATTTCAAAGATCCGTAAGAGAGGCATTGCAACAGCAACCGAGGAATGCTTCCTGACTGCCACGGCCTCAAACCTGAAACGGATGGTTAGGGTCATCTTCTATAAGCTGAAAATCCAACTTATCTGGGCTGAGGCGGTGTTTCCTCAGCCCAGTTTTCCTTTTTGTCAGCAGGTCCTTTATTGTGCCTTATCCCAGAAAAAAGGGTGTAGACTTTAAAATACAGAAAAAAGCAGGGAGAGAGGTCAATCCTTTTGGGCTAACCCGTCTTCCTGCTTTTGTAGAGCATGCTTTATAACGTCCCACTTCTTGACGATTTCAACGAATGGGCTCTTTTGGGTATTCATATTTTCAAGAGATTTCTCCCGCCCGATAATTACCGGCGAAGTCGCTCTTGGTTACGGGAGGGCTGAGATCTGACTATACGTGCTTGACTGGTCAAACACTTGGCCAACATGCGAGCATTTCTCCTTGATTTCAAAAATGTCCGCGTCGAGCCAGATGATCCGTTGGAATCGTTACGGAATTTCCAGGTATAATTATGGGCTCGTAAATAAACTCTTGGGAAGGTAGGGACGGGGTTTTCATGCGCGCTAAAATACGATGACCTATCTGCTCTGCAATATAGGGCGTATTGAAGATAACATGAGTAGGGCGGATAGACATGAAATCCCAGTTGCTCAACTCGTCATGAGAGACGATTGAAATATCTTCGGGGATAGAAATGTTTCGCTGTTTAAGTGCGTAAAGTGCCCCCTGGGTAGAAAGGTTGTTTTGTGAAAGAATTGCTGTGGGGTATTCAGGGAGGGAGCAGAGGTAATCGATGGCGTGGACTCCGCCCTCAAAAGAAAATTGGCCGTCGAAAACATATGGATAGCTTTCATCGACTGTGATGCCTGCTTCTTTCATGGCGTCAGTAAACCCCTGAAATCTGGATATTGCATTACTCAGATGATTTGGCCCGGATATAACAAAAATACGGCGGTGATTCAATGTTAAAAGTTGCTTGGTCAAAAGATATGAGCCTTTATACCCATTTGTGTCAAAAAAATCATAATCAAAATTCGAATAGGAAACTCGCCGGTTCAACAGAATGGTCGGGATTTTCCTGCTTAATTCATAAAGAAATTGGGCGTTGCTTCCTGTTGGATTGATAATTAAAGCATCGATGTTCTTGCTTACAAGCATTTTAAGGTATGAAAGTTCCCGACTCGGATTTTCACCTGTGCTGCACAGTAGGATCGCATAATTTTCTTCGTTGACGATATCCTCGATGCCGCGGGCGATTGTGCTGTGAAAAACATTTGATATATCAGAGGCAAGGAACCCGATGGTATGTGTGGTGCTGGTTTTTAAGCTTTGTGCATTTGAACTTGGAATAAAACCAAGCTTTTCGATCGAATCTGTTACACGCTTTTTCGTTTCACTGTTTACATGAACATTATTATTTAAAACGCGGGAGACTGTGGTTACAGAAACGTGAGCCGCTTTTGCAACGTCACGAATGGTAATTTTCTTTTCCATATGCATACCCCTAAATATTTTTTCTTATTTTATATCTAAAATAGTCGAAAATCAACGCATTATCAATAAAATTAAAATAGAAACCGGTTGCAAAATCATTGGTATATATTGTACAAAATTCTCTTGTTTTTTCTCTTATTTTTCTCATCTCATTTTTTCTTATGACATTTCATCCAAAATTAAGTGTAGTTTTTCTTAAAAAATGTTGTATTGAATAAGAAGAAATAAGCTGGTATTATATTTTTATGAAAACGGTACCACGAATGAGACAGTCTCACCTGTTGAAGAAATGTTACACCTCTGTGCTTTGCGTTTTCCTGGAAAGCAGAAAAACTGATAGTGGGATTGGAGGCGCATATTCAAAAGTAAGATTTATGGTATTAGGTATTATATAGCTTGTACCATGTTTGGAACAAACTCTTTTGGAGCGATTTTGAGATTTATAAGGGAGATGCTTCCTGGTGTGACAGATATTTGACGATTGACAGCTTTGAAGACGGCTGACTATTATTGACTGAGAGAAAACGGCGATAAGCGGCAGGCTATCTGTGGCGGCTGTGTGGCGGACAGCTCTGACCGGGCCTTGACTGCCGCCAAGGCCATAGCTGCTGAACTGTAAACGCCGGCTTTACTCCGGCAGATATCCTTGCAGCTGAGGATAAACATTTGTAAAACAAACCTTATGCCTGCACCGACAGAGCAAGAATCCATGAGATCAGTTTATCACAATTATCGGCTATAAAATATGTTGATTTTGGAGGAAAGGGTCATAATTATGAAAAAATGCAGAGATGTACTAAGTATTCTTACTAACGGCATAGATAAAATCGAAAGATGGATAATAACAGTTATTTTTGCTGAAACAATTATTGTCGGTTTTATGCAGGTTGTATGCCGCTTTATACTAAAAGCTTCGCTTCCATGGTCTGAGGAGCTTTTGCGGTTCAGCTTTGTCTGGCTGACTTACATTGCAGCAAGCATGGGAATTATGCGAGGAACACATACAGATGTGCGCGTTGTGGTGGATCGACTCCCTGTGCCGGTACAGAAAGCGTTGAACATCTTCCGTGAAGTCGCAACATTGGTGTTCTGCGGAATTGTATTTTGGTTCAGCCTTGAGATTATAACATTACAAATTTCCAAAAACCAGATTTCTCCGGCAATGCATATTCCTATGTATATTCCTTATCTTGGCTTGACATGCTCTTTCGGAATAATGGTGGTTCAATGCATTGCAAGGCTCCTTGCGTCAATTGAAGAAGCATTTAACAAAAAGGACATTGAAGTAAATTTATAAAAGGTGGGTGAACAGAAGTGGTTGGAGGCATGCTTTTTGGTATTTTCGCGTTACTTTTGATTTTGGGCGTTCCAATTGCGATTTGTGTGGGGTTATCGGCAATTATTACATTGGCAGTAAGCGGAGACGTTTCTTTAGCGGTTATTGCACAGCGAATGTATTCTGCTACGGACTCATTTCCTATGATGGCAATTCCCTTTTTTATTGTTGCGGGTTCCATCATGGAGCACGGCGGCTTGTCAAAGCGGTTGATTAATTTCGCGTCTTCTTTCGTTGGGCAAATGACCGGCGGGTTAGGCCTTGTGACAGTTGTTACCAGTATGTTTTTTGCTGCGATCTCTGGATCTGGGCCGGCAACAACGGCTGCGGTTGGCGGAATTATGATACCCGCAATGGAAGCGAACAATTATGATAAGAAGTTCGCAACTTCTTTGACAGCGACTGCTGGCGCACTTGGACCCCTGATTCCTCCCAGCGTTTTATTCGTCACATTTGGAGTGGCGACCGGCGTTTCTATCGGCGCGCTCTTTATGAGCGGTGTTATCCCCGGCATTATGATTGCATTAGTGCTCTGCATTATGGTTTATTTTATTTCTAAAAAGCGGGGATTTGTTGGAACTGATGTAAAGTTTTCTGCAAAAAATGTTTTAGTCGCGACAAAGGAAGCCATTTGGGTCATTTTTATGCCTTTGATCGTTTTGGGGGGCATCTACGGTGGTGTCTTTACTCCGACGGAAGCGGCCATTGTTGCGGCGGTTTACGGCTTGTTCTTGGGATTTGTCGTATATAAAGAACTGAAGATTAAGGACCTGCCGAAAATTTTCGTGGATTCTGCGCTAACCAGCGCCATGGTTATGTTTGTTATTGCCTGCGCACAGAGTTTCAGTTGGGTTATGTCCAGTTTCCGCGTGACCAATGCGATTGCGGCGGGTGTGCTGGCTATCACCAGCAATAAAGTGCTGTTGCTGCTGTTGTTGAACGGTATGCTGCTGATTAGTGGCTGTTTCATCGAGCTGAATGCATCAATTGTCATTTTTGCTCCCATGCTTTTGCCTATTATGGAGTCTATCGGTGTTAATCCAATTCATTTTGGTTGTTTCATGGTCGCTAACCTGTGTCTGGGATTGGTAACTCCGCCCTTGGGTGTCAACCTCTATGTTGCCTGCGGATTAATGAAGCTGAAGATTGAAGATACCGTGCGGTGGCTGATTCCGTTGCTGGGCGCTTGTGTAGCCGTTGTCCTATTGGTCACCTTCTGTGAGCCGCTGGCGCTGTTTTTGCCGAGGTTGCTAAACTTGGTTTGATTCTTTCGGCTGGAAGAAAAAAGTTATTTGAAGGAGGTTGTGGGTTATATGGCACTAACAGTGAGAGTTGAGAAATTGAAACGGGAGTACTTGCAGTACCCCAAATCAATTTGCGTGGAACGCGCCCGGTTGATCACAGAAAGCTATCGCCAAACAGAAGGCGAGCACCCCTATATTCGCAGAGCAAAAGCGCTGCAGCATATTCTGGAAAACAAAACAATTTATATTCGCGATGGTGAGCTCATCGTAGGTAGCCAGGCAAGCAAACCGGCGGCTGCGTCTGTTTTTCCGGAAACCGGCGCCAACTGGGTTTTGGACGAATTAGATACGTTTGCAACTCGCGAAATGCGTAAGTTCGAAATCTCAGAAGAATCAAAAAATGAACTTAGACAGCTGCTGCCTTATTGGGAGCATCAAACGGTTTTATATCAATCGATGCAGCGGCTAAATGCAGAGACTAAGTTTCAATATGGATTCAAATACCCTGTCATTTCCCCGAGCTTGAATCTGCGGGGGCATGTGGGACATTTTGTCCCTAACTATGGTCGTATTGTCCGAAATGGTTTTCAAAGTGTTGAAAATGACGCGAAAAAACAGTTGGCTGCAATAGATTATGCACAGCCGGATAGCTTAGACCGTAGTAATTTCTATCAGAGCATTTTGATTGTATGTCAGGCAATTAAAACTTTTTCTGAACGCTATGCCGCAGAAGCATGCAGATTGGCGGAACAGGCAGATGTTTCTGATTCCCGCAGGGAAGAACTGCGTAAGATTGCGGAGACCTGCCGCCGTGTCCCTTATTATAGCGCACGAAATTTCCAGGAGGCGTTGCAGAGTTTGTGGTTCATCCACCTGACTGTGCAAATCGAAGGGGATGGCTTTGCATTTTCTTTCGGAAGAGCAGATCAGTATCTCTACGATGCCTACATCCGAGATGTGGAAGAGAATGGCTTAACAAATGATGCGGCCCAGGAACTGGTGGATTGCTTTTGCCTAAAGTGCAACGAAATTACCCGAATTGCGGATGTCCCGCCCAAGACGAGTTATTTTGGCGGCGTCAACATGACGCAAAACTTGATTTTGGGAGGCCAAACACCTGATGGCAATGATGGGTACAACGTTGTCAGCACGCTCTTCCTGCGCGGTGATGAGAACGTGCATATGGATCAGCCAAACCTCTCCATTCGAGTTCATGATGGCGTGCGCGATGAGTTCTTAATGCAAGCAATTTCTGATATCAAAAGCGGCGGCGGAAAGCCAGCTATTTTCAATGATGAGGTGATGATACCTTCTTTGATGAAAGAGCCTTCTGTAACCTTGCAGCAGGCCCGAAATTATGGAATCGTTGGTTGCGTTGAACCGGTAGTATCCAACGGAACTAACGGATGGACGAATGCTGCCATGCTTAATATGGCAAAGTGCTTGGAATTGGCCCTGCATAATGGTGTTGATCCATTTTCTGGAGTTCAGCTTGGCCCCAAAACCGGAACGGCTGAGGAGTTGACATCTTATGACGCGGTTGAGAGAGCATACAATTACCAGATTAAATATTTTGTTAAGCAGATGGTCATTATGCTCAATACATGGGACCAGATGCACGGTGAGCTGATACCGATCCCGTTCATGTCCGCTATGATTGACGGCTGTCTCGAGAAAGGCGTTGATGTTGCTCGAGGCGGTGCACAGTTCAATTACGTTGGTGTTCAAGGCGTTGGCTTGTCTAATGTAGTTGATTCGTTGATGGTTCTTAAGAAAGTCGTTTTTGAAGAAAAGAAGATGACGCTTTCGGAACTGGTCGAAGCTCTTGACAGCAATTTTGAGAACAATGAGTATCTGCGGGCCGGCCTGGTCAACAAGGTTGAAAAATATGGAAACAACATTCAGGAGGTAGATGAACTCGCAAAAAGAGTCGCGGATTCGTACTGTGAAGAAGTCAGCCAATATGCATGCGTTCGCGGCGGCAAATATCGCCCGGGCCTGTTCCCGGTGGCATCTCATGTGCCTTTGGGGACAGTGGTTGGTGCGCTTCCGAGCGGAAGGCTGTCTGGAACCCCCCTGAACGATGGAATTTCCCCGGTGAGTGGTTGTGATATTAACGGTCCCACAAGCGTGCTGCTTTCTGTTTCCCGTATTAATCATGCAAATGCCACAAATGGAACGCTATTGAACATGAAATTGCATCCTACGTCGCTGCGCACGGAAGAAGATATGCGAAAGCTCGTATCTTTCATTCACTCTTTCATGAAATTGGGATTGATGCATATTCAATTCAACGTGGTATCCCGTGAAGAGTTGCTGGCAGCGCAAAATGATCCGCAAAATCATAGAGATCTGATTGTTCGTGTGGCTGGCTACAGTGCTAACTTTGTGGATCTGGATCGGAAAATGCAGGATGATATTATTAATCGCACAGAGCAAGATTTCTAAACAATGGTGGTGAAAATGGTGAACAGCTCAATTTCTAACTGTGATCGTGGTATCGTGTTTAATATCCAGAGGTATTCCCTTCATGATGGGGATGGAATCCGAACGATTGTATTTATGAAAGGCTGTCCACTGCGCTGCGCATGGTGTGCAAATCCGGAGTCACAAGCTGCGAACATTGAGGTTTCACTGAAAACGATACACTGTATTGGATGCAGAAGCTGTGAAGTGCATTGTCCTCACCAGGCAATACGTTTTTTGGACGGAAAGCCAACCATTGCTCGGGAGCTTTGTACAGTTTGTGGTAACTGCGAGCAAGCCTGCAATACCGGCGCAATGTCTCTGATGGGGCAGGAGATGACAGTTGAAGAAGTTTTTCATCAAGTGATTTCTGACAGGCCTTTTTTTGACGCCTCAAATGGAGGAGTCACGTTTTCGGGCGGCGAACCGCTGATGCAGCCGCACTTTTTGAAAAATGCTCTAAGAAGATTTCATGAAGCCAATATTTCAACTGTTTTGGAAACTTGCGGATTTGCATCAAAAGAAATTCTTGAAAGTGTTCAATCATATGTGGATACGTTCTATTTTGATATAAAACTCATGGACAGCGAGATGCACAAAAAATTCACATCCGTTTCTAATGAACGCATCCTAAGCAATTTGGCATATCTGCAAAGAACCGGAAGCCGTGTACTTGTTCGAATGCCCTTCATTCCGGGAGTTAATGACTCAAAAGAGAATCTAGTTGCAACGGGAATGTATCTCAAAAAAATTGATATTCCAGAGATTCAGCTTTTACCGTACCATTCCTATGGCGCATCAAAGTATCCAACTGTCGGCAGAGCGTATAAGTTCCATTCCCACGTTCCGAGTACGGAAGAAATGGAAAACGCAAGGAAAATTTTGGTTGGATGCGGTGTGAAAGTAAAAATTTAAAAAGGAAAGAGAGGACCCCAAAATGAAAAAGTTGATTTGCCTGTGCCTGACCGTAGTTATGACGATGTCCCTGCTGGCTGGTTGCGGATCCAGTTCCACCGCAGATACCCCCCCCTGCTTCTGACAACACAGAGGCAAGCGAGGTAATTACCATTAAAATTGGTCATGTTCTGAATGAAGAAAGTCCCTTCCACGCAGCATCCTTGAAGTTTGCCGAGCTTGTGTCTGAAAAGTCCGGCGGCAGCCTGCAGGTCGAGGTGTATCCCAGCGCTCTGCTGGGCAATGATCGCGAGCTGGCAGAAGGCCTGCAGATGGGTACGGTGGATGCCGCTGTCTGCGACAGTTCCACGGTCACCGGTTTCTGCCCTGAGTTGCAGTTGTTTTCTCTGCCCTATCTGTTCAAAAATTCCGAACATGTTTATGAGGTTCTGGATGGCGAAATTGGTCAGGAACTGATTGATATGTTCTATGAGCAGAGCGGCATCATTGGCCTTGCCTGGGGCGAGAATGGTTGGCGCCAGGAGACCAACTCCATCCATCCCGTTACTTGCGCCGCAGATATGCAGGGCCTGAAGATCCGCACCATGGAAATCTCCTGCCACCTGGATTACTGGAAGTCTCTGGGTGCTGATCCTACCCCTATGGCATGGACCGAGGTCTATACCGCTCTGCAGCAGGGTACTGTGGACGGCCAGGAGAACCCTGTGCAGACCATCTACACGCAGAAGGTTTATGAGGTTCAGAAATACATGTCCATGACCAACCACGTCTATGCTCCCATGCTGATGATGATGAGCGAGTCTCTGTGGAACAAGCTAACCGAAGAGCAGCAGAACATCTGCAAGGAGGCCGCCAAGGAAGCTTGCGCTTATGAGCGGCAGTTTGTTTCCGACCTGGAGGCCCGCGCAATCAAAGAACTGCCTGATCTGGGGGTTGAACTGCTGACTAACGACCAGATTGATACGGAGTCCTTCCGTGTTGCCGCCGCTCCCATCATTGAGAAATACGGCACGGAAATGGGCGTTATGGATCTGGTTTCCCAAATTCAGGCCATTGGCGAAAAATACTAATTGGGGATACCAGACGCTGCAAATGTCAATTTAGGTTACGATATTAATTAAGAAAGAAGACAGAATAAAATATGCCTACTATTTTTGTAAATATCCTTGAGGGAAAGACTCAGGAACAGAAAGAAGCATTTGTGAAAAAAATTACCGAGGCTGCAGTAGAGACTGTTGATGCTCAACCGGAAAAAGTAAGCGTTTTTTTCAATGAATACCCCAAGCATAACGTGGCCAGAAATGGGATTACTTACGATAAAGTTTGAGTTCGAGCATAAACATTGTGATGAACGAGATATAAACGCAAGAAGGGATTAATGTGGAAAATTTCGTTTTTAATTCGTCTACACGGGTTATTTTCGGCCGAGGAACCGAAAATGATGTAGGCGAAGAAATCAAATCGTGGGGCGGGACAAAAGTGCTGGTCCATTACGGCTCTGAGAGCGCAAGAAGAAGCGGCCTCTTGGATCGGGTTGAGCAGTCCTTGAAATCTGCCGGCTTGGAATATGTATCACTTGGCGGAGTTGTTCCGAATCCTCATATTGGTAAAGTGCGCGAAGGCATCACACTCTGCAAAGAAGAAGGTGTAGATTTTATTCTCGCTGTTGGCGGCGGCAGTGTGATAGACTCCGCCAAAGCAATTGCTTACGGTGTAAAATATCAAGGCGATGTATGGGAAATCTATGACCGACGCGCACAATATCCTGTCGAAGCAGCCCTTCCTGTGGGAAGCATTGTTACCATTGCGGCGGCTGGCAGTGAAACCAGCAGTTCCAGTGTTTTGACTGATGAAAAGACACTTTTGAAGCGCGGGTATAAGTCTGAGCTTAGCCGCCCGAAGTTTGCAATTATGAACCCGGAGTTAACGTATACACTTCCTCAATATCAGACCGTATGTGGCGTGGTAGACATTATGATGCATACGTTTGAACGCTATTTTGCGCCGAGATCTCATAACCATATGAGTGACATGCTTGCGGTGGCAGTTTTAAAAAACGTTATCGATAACGGAAGACTTGTTCTGAAGAAGCCGCAGGATTATCAAGTCCGTTCTGAGATCTTGTGGGCAAGCAATCTTTCACACAATGATTTGACTGGCCTTGGTCGGGCAGATGACTGGGCAACACACCAAATCGAACACGAACTGGGCGGAATGTTCAATGTCGCCCACGGCGCGGGCCTGGCAGCTGTTTGGGGCTCCTGGGCAAGATATGTTTACAAAGCTGACATGATGCGGTTTGTTGAATTTGCGAATCAAGTGTGGAATGTTCCTATTAACTATGAGGACCTTGAGGAGACGGCTCTTCAGGGAATCAGCTTGACGGAACAATATTTCAAGACCTTAGGGATGCCGACGAATATTCCTGAGCTGCTTGGCAGACAGGTAACAGCAGAAGAAATTGAGCAGCTTTCCAGTAGCTGCGTACATTTTGGAAGACGTAAAATTGGAACCTTTATGGTTTTGGATAAAGATGATGTTTCCAAAATTTACAATATGGCAAATGTTGCAACTGCCTAAGCATTTTAACGACTTTAGCTGTGTTAGTTACAATAAATAGCTTGGTGGTTTATCTGTTTGTACCTGTTTATGCGAGGAGGAAATCCCCTGGTGGGGATTTCCTCCTTGTAGCTGGTGCACCCGGCGAGCGCACATTCTAACGGGTGCAAATCCCGAGACCGCCCGGTGGGGTGCCTAAACAGCACCCCACCCCTGAAAGCCTTGGAATTTCTCAAACTGTCAAGCCCTTGCCGTTTTTCCGCTCCAGCACCAGCCGGTCTGCGATCATGGCAATGAATTCGGAATTCGTGGGCTTGCCCTTGGCATTACTCACCGTGTAGCCGAAGTACTTTTGCAGGGTCTCCAGGTCGCCCCGGTCCCAGGCCACCTCGATGGCGTGGCGGATGGCCCGCTCCACCCGGGAGGGCGTAGTGCCAAACCGCTTGGCGACGGCGGGATACAGCACTTTGGTAACGGCGTTGATGACCTCCATATCGTCCACAGCGATCATAATGGCCTCCCGCAGATACTGGTAGCCCTTGATATGGGCGGGAACTCCGATCTCGTGGATGACGGCGGTCACCTGGTTTTTCAGCTGGGCGGCGTGCTGCTCCGGCGCGGCCTCCTGTCCAAACAGGCTGTGCATCCGGTCCAGCAGGGCGCTCACCTCAAAGGGCTTGGGCAGGAAATAGCTCACCCCAAGGTCCCTGGCCTGGATCAGCACCTCGTCGGTGCAGAAAGCGGAGACCATGATGACCTTCGGCATCCTCTCTCCGCTTTCCCGGAGCTGCTGAAGGACCGCCAGTCCGTCCAGCCCCGGCAGGGCCACATCCATCACCACCAGCTCCGGCTGGCGCTGCATGATCAACTGTAAAGCTTCCGCCCCATCCCCGGTAGAATTCACCACTGTAAATTCCTCTGTCTTTTCCATGGCCTCCCGCAGCATCCCGCGGAATTCTTCATTCGCATCTGCCAGCAATACAGTTCTTCTGTTGTCCATGTTACCCTTGTCCTTTTCCCTGAATTTGCGATTTGCGACGGATTCGTGAGTCTTCAAATCACGTTTTCTATAAACTATCATAAATTTACAGGATTTTCAAGTTGTATCTGTAAAATTATTCCATAAATCATTCGACGTTTTTTTCGAGACTTCCCAATTCCTTGCGCCATCAGGCTTTCAGACCCACACTTCCTTTTTCCGCGCTGTTGTGATATGATGATAAGCAGCAAAGGAGGAACGGCTTTCATGGACATTTTGACTGAACTGACCCATTACCATCCCTGGAACCGGCAGGAGGAACGGGACTGCGCAGAGCTGCTGCGCCGCCTGCAGAGCGGCGAGGATCTGTACAGCCGTGACAATGCCTCCGCCCATCTGACCGCCTCTGCCTGGGTGGTCAGTCCCGACCGAAAGCAGGTGCTGATGGCCTACCACAATCTGTACGGCTCCTGGTCCTGGCTGGGCGGACACGCCGATGGGGACCATGACCTGCTGAGCGTCGCCCTGCGGGAGATCCGGGAGGAGAGCGGCCTGACCCGCGTGCGGCCCCTGTCGGAGCACATCTACTCTCTGGAGATCTTATCTGTGGACGGACATGAGAAGCGCGACGAATACATCTCCTCCCACCTGCATCTCAACATCACCTACCTGCTGGAGGCGGACCCGGCGGACGCGGTGCGGTGCAAGCCGGACGAAAACAGCCGCATCGGCTGGTTTGCTCTGGAGGACGCGGTGGCCGCCTCCTCCGAGCCCTGGTTCCGGGAACGGATCTATAAGAAGCTGAACGCAAAGCTGTCCGGCTTTTGAACAACGCCCGTGCATGAAAGCCATGCACGGGCGCTGGTTTATCGCTCATTCTTTTTGGCGGCCTCCAGCTTGGTCTGGCGGCGGTTGCGGACCTCCGGCGGCATGGGCTGGATATCCCCCGCTCTGGTCAGCGCCCACCTGGTGAGGACCGGTCCGATCAGCTCATAGATCAGGACGGAGAACAACGTGATATTGCGAATCAACCGCCCCTCCTCCCCCAGCTGCATGGCGGTGGTGCACATGCCCAGGGCCACGCCCGCCTGGGGCAGCAGGGTAATGCCCAGGTATTTGCAGATCTGAGGCGCGCAATGGGTCCACCTGGCGCTGACGAACGCGCCGATATACTTGCCTGCGGAGCGGAACAGGATATAGACCACACCGATACAGACGATGGCGATATCCGTGAATACGCCGAGTTCCAGCTCCGCGCCGCTGATGACAAAGAACAGGGCGAACAGCGGCGAGGTCCACTTGTCCGCCGCCCCCATCAGATCATGGGACAGTGGGCAGAGGTTGCAGAACACCGTGCCCAGCATCATGCAGACCAGCAGCGAGGAGAATCCCACCGTCACAGGGCCGATTTTAAATTCCAGCATGGCAAGAGAGGCCGTGAGAAACACAAAGGCGATGGTCAGATTCAAACGGTTGGTATTGGAGTGGAACAGCTTTTCCAGCTGGGTCAGCAGCCATCCCATCACCGCGCCCAGCAGCAGCGAAGCGGCGATCTCCACAAGGGGGTTCACCAGGATGGACACCAGATCCACGGCGCCGCTGACCAGCGTCTTTGCGATGCCGAAGGACACTGCAAAGGCCACCAGGCCCACGGCGTCATCCAATGCCACGATAGGCAGCAGCAGGCTGGTCAGCGGGCCTTTGGCCTTGTACTGCCGCACCACCATCAGCGTAGCCGCGGGAGCGGTGGCTGTTGCAATGGCGCCCAGGGTGATGGCTTGCGCCGCGGACAGCTTTTCCGGCAGGATGACATGGACCGCCAGCAGCGCCACATCCACCAGCAGCGTGGCGGTAAGCGCCTGGCACACACCGATGACGGCGGCCTGCCGTCCCGTGGCTTTCAAATCTTTCAAACGAAATTCATTGCCGATGGAAAACGCGATAAAGCCCAGGGCGACCTCCGAGATCAGGGCGAGGCTGCTCACTGCTTCAGCAGAGACAAAGCCGAGGCCCTCGATCTGCATGGCACCCAAGCAATATGGGCCGATCAGGACGCCGGCCACCAGATAGGCGGTGACGTCAGGCAGTTTGAAACGGCCGGCGGCGCGCGTCATCAGAAGCCCCGCCAGGGTGGCGATGGAGACAGACAGCAGGGTAGACATTGTATCAACTTCCTCCTTCTGAATTATGCCTTCCCAGTATACTGCACTCCTTTTCAAAAATCAAGGTAAACGTTTGCGCTTTTTACATAATTTTTACATGCATTTTACACATTCTTCTTTGTATAATAATTAAAAATTTTTTATTTTTACATAATTTTACTTATTAAATTTACGATAATGATTGCGTTGCTGGCAGAAGCGCTGGGCGGCTGCGGCTGTCCAGCGCTTCTGCCGCGTCATTTCGCGGTGTTCAGCATATTTTGCAGCAAGATCTCACATCCTAGTACCGTCTCGGAATGCGAGCGGCGGTCTCTTTGCTTTTTGCATGGATCTTAGGCTTTTCGACAGTTTATCATCAAATCACTTGAAACGTGATACATTCACTTTTCAAGTGTCACAGCGCATGTGCGCTGTGGCAGGCCGCGGACCGCGGCCTTGATTTGCATTTCATAGTCCATCACTGTGCGCTTTACGCACAGCGGGCATCGCCCGCTTGAAAAATACCATGCGATCTTTCAAGTTCATGGACGATCCTGCGTGGTCTCCGCCGCCTCCAGCATCCTTTGGATCGAGATCCCATAGCCCTTTTCCGGGGAGTTCAGAAGCACATGGGTCACAGCGCCCACCAGCTTTCCATTCTGGATGATCGGGCTTCCCGACATGCCCTGGACGATGCCGCCGGTGGCGGCGATGAGGTCCGGGTCCGTCACGGACAACACCAGGTCCCGTCCGTCCGCGGCGTTGGAGACGACCTTTAAGATCTCCACCGTATATTCCTCCACGGAATCCCCCTCCACATTGGAGCGGATCACCGCGGCGCCGGGCTTGGCCTCCCCGATGGGCACGGCCTCCCCCAGTCCGTAATCTGCCGTTTCCAGCGTGCCGAAAATGCCGCAGTCGGTGTTGGCGTACAGGTCGCCCAGGTCGCGGGACAGGTCAAAATCCCCCCGCAGCTCCCCGGCGGAACCGGCCTCTCCCTTTTTCACCGCCTTGACGGTAGAGGGCAGGATGGAGCCGTTGGAGAAGGGCATCAGCAGCGCCGTGTCCACATCCGTGATCCCATGGCCCAGCGCGCCGAACACGCCGGTGGCCGGGTCGTAATAGGTCATGGTGCCGATACCCGCCATGCTGTCCCGGATCCAGGCGCCGATGCAGTAGACGCCTTGGTCATTCTGTTCCGGCTCCACGGCCAGCGTCATGCTGTCCCCGTCCCGGCGGACCTGGAGGTCTGTGGAAGCGTCTCCGTTTTTTTGCAGAAGCGCCTGGAACTGCTCCGTGGACGTCACGGAGACGCCGCCGCATTTGACGATGACGTCGCCGGTCTGAAGGCCGCATTCCTTCGCCGGTGTGCCGCCGTCGGAGAGCTTGACTACCACCACGCCCCGGGCAAACAGCTTGATGCCCACCGTGTGCCCCACAGGGACCAGCATCCGGACATCCTGTGTCCCGCTCTCCGCCGTCACACCGGCGGCCATGGCCAAAGCCGGGGAGCAAAGGAAAAGCGCCAGAAGGAACGCCGTTCCCCCTTGCAGGACTCGTCTTGCGATCTGTGATGGTCCATACAATCAAATCACCCCTTTTTTGAAAATCTGCCGGAGGCGCGTTCGTCCACCGGCACCGTTATCATCTGCCGTTCTCCCAAAACCACGCCAAGCAAAATGCGGCAGCGGCACCATGGGACCATCTGCCTGCCCTGCAATTTGGGCAATGCAAAAAGGACCCGCAGGCAAAAGCCTGCGGGTCCTTCCAAAAAATACGTTTTAATCGCGCTTATTGAAAATCTTGAAAATATCCTCAAAGGGATCGTCTTCCTCGGGCTTGGGCACGTCCTCTTCCTTCAGGGGAACGGGCTCCGGAGCGGCGGCGGACTGTCCGTCCTGGGCGGCGGCCATTTTCGGCAGCTGGCCGGGCGCCTTGTCAAAGCCGGTGGCGATCACGGTCACGCGGATCTCGTCGTCCAGAGTCTCGTCGAAGGTGGCGCCGAAGATGGTGAGCGCGTCGGGGTGGACGGCGGCCTGCACCAAGCTGGCGGCCTGCTCCACCTCCTCCAGGCCGATGTCCATGGAGCCGGTGACGTTGATGAGCACGCCCTTGGCGCCCTCGATAGAGGTCTCCAGCAGGGGGCTGGAAATGGCCATCTTGGCGGCCTCCTCGGCCTTGCCCTTGCCGGCGGCCCGGCCTACGCCCATGTGGGCCATGCCCGCGTTCTTCATGATGGCGGTCACGTCGGCAAAGTCCAGGTTGATGAAGCCGGTGTCCCGGATGAGGTCGGAGATGGACTGCACCGCCTGGCGCAGCACATCGTCGGCAATTTCAAAGGCATTGGCAAAGGTGATCTTCTGATCCGTGGCGTGCTTCAGCCGCTCGTTGGGGATGATGACCAGGGAGTCCACCTTTCCCTCCAGCTCGGCGATGCCCGCCTCGGCCTGCTGCATCCGGCGGCGGCCCTCAAAGCCAAAGGGCTTGGTCACCACGGCCACCGTCAGGATATCCATCTCCTTGGCGATCTCCGCCACGATGGGCGCGCCGCCGGTGCCGGTGCCGCCGCCCATGCCGGCGGTGATAAACACCATGTCGGTGTCCTCCAGCGCCTTGGCGATCTGGTTGCGGCTCTCCTCGGCGGACTTGCGGCCCACCTCGGGGTCCGAACCGGCGCCCTGGCCGTGGGTCAGCTTCTCGCCGATCTGAATCTTATAAGTAGCACTGGAAACATTCAGTGCCTGCTTGTCGGTATTCACCGCCACAAAGTCCACGCCCTTGGTGCCAGAGCGGACCATACGGTTCACTACGTTGTTGCCGCCTCCGCCAACGCCGATGACCTTGATATTGACCACGGTATCGGGGCCGGTTTCCAATCCAAATGCCATAGTGGTGCCTCCTGCTATCATTTGTAGAAAAGGAATCAATTTCCCTGTACTCACGCTATATCCTGTGTCCTCAGATATTTAGTTTATTGTATGACACTTTCCCGCTCCGGTCAAGTACCCCATTTGGTTTTCGACCTTTTTTTCCAAAAAAAGAGGAAGAGCGGAGGGCCGCTCTTCCCTTTTCAGCCCATATTGGGTCTGAAATATGTCTCGTCCTGCATCAAGTCAAAGGTCCCCGTCATATTCTCCTGGATCTTACCGTCCTCCAAGGACAGCCGCAGCGCCTTCAGCTTCAGGGCATAATCCGCGCCATAGGGCATCTCCACGCGGAACCGCTCCGCATAGTCCATGGAGAGGACCGAGAGGCTGTCCAGATGGATGCCGTCCACCTGGTCCAGCATCCCCGCCTCGTCCAGGGCCGCCAGCAGCGCCAGCAGGCTGGATTGCTGGGTGGCGTATTCCGTCGCCAGGGCGATGGGCGTGCCCACAGAGGGCGACAGCAGCTTGCAGCTGTCGATCACGCCATAGGCGGAGGCCCTCGCCGCCGGAAGCTGCTCCACGATCATCCCCCTGGCGCTGACCATCCACGCGCTTCCATCCTGCACCACCGCCAGCGGCGTTCTGCACTCCTTGACGATCTCCACCAGCAGGACGTCCGGCAGCTTTTTGTTGATGCGGGTGTCCTCCACATAGGGCAGCGCCTTCTTGATGTTGTTGTCCACATTCCATTTGTTCAGCAAAAAGAGGTTGTCGCCCTGTTCCACGCCGGTCGCCGCGATGATCTCCTCCGCGGTGTACTTCTCCTCTCCGGTGACGATGATGGCGTCCACCCGGAAAAACAGTGTCAGCGCCGCGACGATCACCCCGCAGATGACCAATGTGGACAGCAGCTTATAGAGGAAGCCAAAGCTTCCTCTGCGCCGCCGGTTGGAATGTCTGCGTCTTGCCATCGTGATCTGCTCCTAAATCTCTGTCTCTGTCCGGATCATATCCGCGCCCAGGGTCCGCAGGTCCCGGGCGATATCCTCGTAGCCCCGGTCGATATGGCCGATCTCGGAGACGCGGGTCTCTCCCTCCGCTGCCAGGGCCGCCACGCACAGGGCCGCGCCGCCCCGCAGGTCCGTGCACCGCACGGCCGCGCCATAGAGTTGGTCCACCCCTGTGACCACCGCCACCCGGCCGGATACCCGGATCGAGCCGCCCATGCGGGTCAGCTCATCCACATGGCGGTAGCGGTTTTCAAAAATATTCTCCTCAAATACCGTGGCTCCCCGGCTCCGCAGCAGAGCCGCCATCAAAACCGCCTGGGCGTCGGTGGGGAAGCCCGGATAGGGCGCCGTCCGCACCGGGCGCACCGCCCGCAGGCGGTCCCGGCAGGCGCAGGCGATGCCCGCGCTGTCCGCCGTGATGGTGCAGCCCGCCTCCCGCAGAACGGCGGTGACGGTCGCCAGATGCTGCTCCCGGGCGTCCCGCAGGAAGATGCTGCCGCCGGCGGACGCGGCGGCGCAGAGGTAAGTAGCCGCCGCAATGCGGTCCGGCATGACCTGATACGTACATCCGTGGAGCGGTCTCTTGCCCTCCACCATCACCACGGTGCTGCCCGCGCCGGATACCCTGGCCCCGCAGGCGTTCAAAAAATTCTGAAGGTCCACGATCTCCGGCTCCCTGGCGGCGTTGGAGATCACCGTGGTGCCCTCGGCCCCGCAGGCCGCCAGCATCAGGTTCTCCGTGGCACCCACGGACGGCAGGCTCAGCACCAGCTCCCGGCCCCGCAGCCTGGGGGCCTTGCAGTGCAAGGTGCCGCCTGCGTCGTCGATCTCCGCCCCCAGGTCCCGCAGGCCCGCCAGGTGCAGGTCGATGGGCCGCGGCCCCAGCTCGCATCCCCCGGGATAGCTCAGTTCCGCCTGCCCGCACCGGGCCAGGATCGCCCCCAGGAAAATGGCGGAGGACCGCATCTCCCGCATCAGTATATCAGAGATCGTGCAGCCGTTCAAGCCGGTGGTATCTACCAGCAGGCTGTCTCCCTCCCACCGGACGCCGCAGCCCAGCGCCCGCAGGATGCGGATGGACGCGTCCACGTCCCGCAGCCTGGGGCATCCCCGCAGCTCCACCTGGCCGCCTGTCAGCAGGGTCGCCGCCAGGATGGGCAGCACGCTGTTCTTCGCCCCCTGAATCTTTACCTCGCCCGCCAACCGGCTGCCGCCTCGTATCAAAAGCTGGCTCATATACGTTCCCTCCGCTTGCAAGAATGGTCTAACAGTCCATCCTATGGGCACGGAGGCGCTGTGGTTACCGGCAGATCTCCAAAATAGTCCGGCAGATCCGCTCCGTGGCGTCCCGAATTCCCAGAGACGCCATGGCTGTTTCCATCTCCATTCGCCTTTGTGCATCGTGCAGGATGCCGCAGGCGGCCTGGAACATGGCCTGGCCTGAGCTGTCCTTCTCCAGAAGCACCGCCGCACCGCCGGCCTCTTCCAGCGCCCGGGCGTTTTTCTCCTGGTGGTTGTTGGTCACATAGGGGGACGGCACGATCAGCGCCGGAACGCCCAGGGCCGTCAGCTCGCTGATGGTGGACGCCCCGGCGCGGCAGATCACCAGATCCGCCGCCCGCATGACCGGCGCCATGTCGTAGATGTACTCCCGCAGCTGGAGGGCCGGATGGGCCGCCAGATCCACGCCCCTCTCCTTCAGTAATTGTCCCACCATGGCATAGCCGGCCTTGCCCGCGCCATGGATGTGGTGGAAGGGCTCCTTTGCCGCCTCCAGGGCCAGGAAATCCGCCATCTGCCGGTTCATGCCGGAGGCGCCCAGGGAGCCCCAGAAGGAGACGATCAGCGGCCTGCCGTCGTCCAGGCCCAGCTTCCGCTTGGCCTCCTCCTTCGTCAGCGCAAAGAAGTCGCCCCGCACCGGCGTGCCGGTGACCATCACCTTATCCGGGTGCCTGTAATGCCGGCGGCAGGACTCGAAGCCCACCATGATCCGGTCCGCGAAGGGCTCCAGCATCTCCGTGGTCAATCCGGGCACCATGTTGGACTCATGGACCGCCGTGGGAATGCCCGCCTTGGCGGCGGCCTTCACCATGGGGAAGCTGGCGTAGCCGCCGGTGCCGATGACCACATCCGGCCGGAACTCCCGCAAAATGGCCCGGGCCTCCCGGGGCGCCCGCATCAGATTGCAGACGGAGACGAGATTGTGCTTGATCTCCCTGGGCCTGAACGAGCGGTGGAAGCTGGAAATATGCACGGTGCGGAAATCGTAGCCCGCCTTGGGGACCAGGTCCTTTTCCAGGCCCCGCTCCGCGCCGACAAACAGAAATTCCGTATCCGGGTCCTTCTCGTGCAGGAGCTGCGCCAGGGCGATGGCGGGATTCACATGGCCCGCCGTGCCGCCGCACGTGAAGATCACCCGGTCCAGTTTTTTCTCCATATCTCTCATCTCCGTCTCTGCGCTCTCCTAAGTGCCCCAGAAAAGGGCCGGGAAAAATCGTGTTGCTGCCCGGGGCGAAAATTTTCCGGTCTCAAACGCCCTGGGCGGAGCCTATCCCGCCTTTGTGGGCTTCATCTGCCTGGACACCGACAAAACGATCCCCATCTCCGCCAATTGAATGGACAGGGCCGTGCCGCCGTAGCTGAAAAAGGGCAGGGAGATGCCTGTGGTGGGCAGCAGGCCCGTCACCACGCCGATATTCAGGAAGGTCTGCATGGCGATCAGGGTGGTGACGCCCACCACCAAGAGGCTTCCGAACCGGTCCCTGGCGTGGAGGGCGATCCAATAGCCCCGCAGGATCAGCGCCGCGAACAGCAGCATGATGACGGTGGCGCCGATAAGGCCCAGCTCCTCGCAGACGATGGCGAAGATAAAGTCGTTATGCTCCTCCGGCAAATACAGCTGCTTCTGGCGGCTCCTGCCCAGGCCCACGCCCCACAGTCCGCCGGAGCCGATGGTGATCAGGCTCTGGGACAGCTGGTAGCCGTCGCCCCGGGCGTCGATAAAGGGATTCTTCCACATGGCGATGCGGGACTGTCCGTATGTGATGACGCCTGTCACCATCAAAAATGCCACGCCGCCCACGCCGGCGAATGCCGCGCCGACCCACGCCAGGTTGATGCCGCCCACCAGCATCAGCACCGCACCGGTGCCGAAGATCAGCACCGTGCCGGACAGGTGGGGCTCCAGCAGCATCAGGACCGAGAGCACGCCCAGGATCACCAGATAGGGCACGACGCCGTAGCGGGTGGTGTGCATCTTGTCTTTTTTCTTGGAAATGCTGTCGGAAAAATACAGGATCACCGCCAGCTTGGCGATCTCCGAGGGCTGAAACTGCAGGGCGGTGCCGGGGATGCCCAGCCAGCGCCGGGCGTGGTTCCGCACCAGGCCGATGCCGGGGATCGCCACCAGGACCAGCAGGACCACCGCCACATACAAAAGTGGTTTTGCCACGCCCCGGAACCGCTGGTAATTGATCTTGCTGATGAAGAACATGGCCGCTACGCCCATGATGGCAAAGACGCCCTGCCGCACGAAATAGGCGGTGGGATCATCATTCTCATAGTAGGCGGAGGGGAAGCTGGCCGACAGCAGCATCACCAATCCGATGGCCGTCAGCAGCAGCACCAGCAGGCAGAACGGCAGGTCGATGGGGCCACGGGCCAGTTCCCGGCTCTCCTGCTCCTTTTCCTTTTGACGCTGCCGCCGCTCCTGGACGGCCTGGGCCTCCGCCCTGGTCATAGGCCTGCGGCGCTGCTGCGCCGGTCTCCGCTGTGCCGCCATGGTGTTCCCCTCCTTTCCCAAAAATCATGGGATCCCGCCGTCAGCAGGACGCCTCGCAGCGCTGTCCCGCTCCGGCGGAGCTTATCTCAATATCTGTTCTGGATGCCCAGATACGCCAGCACGCAGCACACCAGCGTGATGCCGGCAAACACGGCCACCAGCTTCGCCTCGCTCCAGCCGGACAGCTCCAGGTGGTGGTGCAGCGGGGCCATTTTGAAAAAGCGCTTGCCGTGGGTGGCTTTGAAATACGCCACCTGGATGATGTCCGAAAGGGTCTCCGCGATGTAGATGATGCCCACCGGGATCAGGATCAGGGGCATATCCAGGGCAAAGCCCAGCGCCGCCACGGCGCCGCCCAGGAAGAGGCTCCCCGTGTCGCCCATAAAGACCTTGGCGGGGTGATGGTTGTAGACGAAAAACGCCGCCAGGCCGCCTGCCAGGGCCGCCGGGAACAGGGCCAGCGTGGCCTGCCACATGGCGGCGGCCGCGGTGAAGAACACCATGACCACAAAGGTGACGCTGCACGCCAGGCCGTCGATGCCGTCGGTCAGGTTCACGGCGTTGACGCAGCCCACGATGACGAACGCCGCAAAGACCAGATACACGATCCAGTTCAGGGTGACGGTCACATTTACGAAGGGGATATACAGCTCGTTGGTCAGCAGGCCCTCATACCGCATGAGGACCAGGAACACCACCGCCGCCGCCAGCTGCAGGATAAACTTCTGCTTGGCGGTGAGGCCCTCGTTCTGATGCTGGCGGACCTTGCGGTAATCGTCCACAAAGCCGATCAGGCCGAAGATCAGGGCGAAGAGATAGACATACAGGTGGGCGAACTCCCCGCCCAGCATCTGCTTCCAGCCCATCACGAAGGTGATGACTCCTGCGCCGATGATGAACATGATGCCGCCCATGGTGGGCGTGCCGGCCTTTCCGGCGTGCCACTTGGGGCCGTCCTCCCGGATCTCCTGTCCGGCCTTCAGCTTCCGCAGCTCCGCAAGCACAAATTTCCCGATGACCAGCGTCGCCGCAAAGCTGACAGCCGCCGCGAGCAATAATGAAATATCCATTGGTTCCCTCTCCCTTTTTTCCCGGTCTTTCCGGTGCTTCTGTGTTTTATTGAGCGGTTTTCAGGTAGTCTGCCACGATCTCCCGCTCATCCATGTGGTGCTTCACATGGTTCACTGCCCCACAAAATCTTCGATTTTGCGGGGACCCCGCATTTCACTCAAATGTCCGGAAGTGAATTCCGGACATTTCAAGGTTTTGGCTCCCGCCAAAACGCTTGGACGCCGGACCTCCGGCGATCATTTTCCGGCCTTCAGATAGTCCGCCACGATCTCCCGCTCATCCATGTGGTGCTTCACATGGTTCACTTCCTGGTAGGTCTCATGGCCCTTGCCGCAGAGGACGATGACGTCCCCCGGCTCCGCGTGGTCCATCGCCCAATGGATGGCCTCCACCCGGTCCTCCACCACCACATAGGGCGTGTCAGTACCCTCCAGTCCGGGCAGAATGTCTGCGATGATGTCTCCAGGGCGCTCGGTCCGGGGATTGTCGGTGGTGACCACCGCGAAGTCCGCGATCTCCGCGGCAACCCTCCCCATCTTGGGGCGCTTGGTCTTATCCCGGTCTCCGCCGCAGCCGAACAGGGCGATGGTGCGGCCCTTTGCGAAGCCCTTCACGGAGGAGAGCACGTTCTCCATGCCGTCCGGGCTGTGGGCGTAATCGATCAGCACCGTGTAGTCCTTCCCCGGCGTAGGCACCACCTCCACCCGGCCCTTCACATGGGGGACCCGGGCCAGCACGGCGGCGCTCTTCTCCAGGGGGACGCCCAGCATCAGCGCCGCGCCCAAAACATCCAGGGTATTATATACCATAAAGCCGCCGGGAATATGCACCTCCACCGGCACCCGTTTTTCTTTTGTCACCGCGTCAAAGGCCACCGCGTCCGCGTCCAGACGGATATTTTCCGCCCGCAGGTCCGCGTCCGCCTTTTCTGCGTAGAAGAACTTTTGGCAGGCAGCGTCCTTCAGTAGCCGGGCCGTCCAGGGGTCGTCGGCGTTGCAGACGCCCGCGCCGCAGTTTTGGAACAGGATGGCCTTGGCGTCGCAGTAGGCCTCCATGGTCTTGTGGAAATCCAGATGGTCCTGGGTCAGGTTGGTGAAGATGCCCACGGCATACCGGACGCCGTACACCCGGTCCAGCACCAGGGCGTGGGAGGAGACCTCCATCACCACATGGGTGCAGCCCGCGTCCCGCATCCGGGCGAAGAGGTGCTGGAGCTCAAAGGACTCCGGCGTGGTCCGCTCCGTGGGAATCACCTCGTCTCCGATCATGTTCTGGTTGGTGCCGATGAGGCCCACCTTGGCCCCCAGCGCCTGTTCCAGGATGGATTTGAGCAGATAGGTGGTGGTGGTCTTGCCGTTGGTGCCGGTGACGCCCACCATGGTCATGCTGTCCGCCGGATGGCCGAAGAAGTTGGCGCCCACCACGGCCAGCGCCCTGCGGGAATCCGCCGTCTGGACATAGGGGACCCCGGCCTCCTCCGGCAGCTTTTCACACAGCACCGCCGCCGCGCCCGCGGCCATGGCCTTGCCGATAAAGGTGTGTCCGTCCACGGCAAAGCCCGTCATGGCCACGAACAGGTCTCCGGGCTGTGCGGCCCGGGAATCATAGCTGACATGGGCGATCTCTATATCCAGGTCCGCCGTGGCGGAGAGGATCTCGATCCCCTTTAAAAGTTCTCTCAATTTCATAAACGCGCGCCCTTTCATCTGATTTTGACACCGCAGAAGCTGCCAAGGTTATTATAGACAGGGCAAAGCGCAAAGTACACGGAGAATGGTGTCAAAAATCTTGCAAAATCTGTCATCAGTCCAAAACAGAGCTGTCTCCGAACTGGACCGTCACCACATCGCCGGCCTTCAGTTCCGTGCCCTCCGGCTGGGACTGGGTGATGGCGCGGACGTTGCCGGAGCCGGAACTGGTGGCACCGGTCACCCGCATGATAAGCCCCGCGTTGGTCAGGGCCTTGTTGGCCTCCGCCGCGGTCTTGCCGAGCACATTTGGCACGACGCTGGGCGTATCCGGCTTCTCCTGCCCCAGGTACAGAATGATATTGGCGTTGTTGGGCACGATGGCGCCGCCTGCGGGCGTCTGGTCGGTCACGGTGTCTCCTGTGCCGATGGTACGGCAGGTGAAGCCGACGCCGGTGAGCTTTTCCTTGGCCGCGGCCGCAGTGAGACCCACGGTGTTAGGGACAGCCGCGTCCGCACCCGCCAGATCCTCGGAGGAATAGTCCGGCTCCACGCCCAGGGCGGGCAGGATATCCGCCATGATCTGACTGGCCACCGGCGCCACCATGGTGCCGCCGAAAACGGCCGTGCCGGTGGAGCGGCTGGGGGTGTCCATGGTCAGCAGCATGATGTACTGGGGATCATCCGCTGGGGCAAAGCACATGAAGGACACCACCACGTCGCCGGTGCCGGTCTTATCCGCGGTACCGGTCTTGCCGCCGATGCGGTAGCCCGCCACCTGACCGTTCTTGCCGCTGCCCTTTGCGACGACGTATTCCAGGCACTGGCGGACCTTGGCGGAGGTCTCCTCGCTGATGACCTGGCGGACCGGCGTGGAGTCATGCTGCTCCAGCACATTGCCGTCGCCGTCCAGGACCTGCTCCACCACATAGGGAGTGTACAGGTATCCGCCGTTGATGCAGGCCGCCTGGGCTCGGATCAGCTCCAGGGGCGTGACGTTGAAGGTCTGGCCGAAGGAGTAGGACGCCAGGGAGACCACGTTGGAATTGAAGCTGGACTCGTTGGCAAAGATGCCCTGCACCTCGCCGATCATGTCCACGCCGGTCTTTTCCATCAGGCCGAACGCCTGCAAATATTGATAGTACGTCTTGGTGCCCACCTTTAGGCCCATGGAGATGAACGCGGGGTTGCAGGAGTGTCCCACCGCCTCCTCCAGGGTCTGCATTCCATGGCCGGACTTGTTCGAGCATCTGATCGGCTTGTTCCACCCCGGGACCATGACGGAGCCGGTGCAGTTGAAGGTGCTGTTCATGTTCACCAGGCCCTCTTCCAGCGCCGCCGCCAGGGTGATGGGCTTGAAGGTGGAGCCGGGCTCATAGGTGGAGTCGATACACTTGTTGCGCCACTGGGTATTCCTGGTGGTGTTCTTCGCCGTGGTCACCGCCTCCTGATAGGCCTCCTCGCTCTCATAGGTGCTCTTTTGGGTCTCCAGGTCGGCCAGCGTCTTCTCCAGATTGGCCTGCAATTTTTCATCATAGATCGTGCCATAATCATTGAGGTCATAATTGGGGAACGAGGCCATGGCCACGATGGCGCCGGAGTTCACTTCCATCACGATGCCGGTGCCGCCGTTTTTGGCATCGTACTTTTTGAGCATGCTCTCCATGCCCTTTTCCAGATAGTACTGAACGTCCATGTCCAGCGTCAGCACCAGGTCGTTGCCGTTTTGGGCGTCGTAATACTGCTCATACTGGAACAGGATGGGCTGGTTCAGGTTGTTCTTGGCGCTGATCGTCATGCCGGCGGTGCCGTCCAGAACACTGTTGTACTTGGCCTCCAGGCCCACGCCGCCGTTGTTGTCGCCGTCCACAAAGCCGATGACGCTGGACGCCAGGGTATGCTGGGGATAGTAGCGCTTGGAGTCCGGCTCCATGAAGATGCCCCGGAGCTTGGTGGGGCTTTTGGTGGGGTCGGATATCAGCCGGGTCTTTCCGTCGTCATTGACAAAGGTCAGCTGGTTGCCCTCCTCGTCGATCTCGCCGTTGATGAACCGGCGGACCTCATCGCACATATCCTGTTCGGCCTTCTTCTTCAGGATGATATATTGGAGATTGGTCTTCTCCATCTTCTCCAGGATCGTGCCTTCATCCACTTCCAGGATACGGCTGAGCCCCCTGGCGATGTATGCCTGGTCCCGGATGGGCGTGGGCGTATAGGCCTCGCCGTTTTTCGCCGCCTTTTCCGCGGCCTCCTCCTGGGCCTTCTTCTGGCTCTCCACGAACTCCGCGATCTCCTTGGGGGACATGTTCACCTGCTCCGCCGTGGCCGAGATGGCCAGCGGATGATGGTTTTTGTCATAGATCGTGCCCCGGGAGGCGGTCACGACGGTGCTGAGGGTCTGCTGGTCCACCGCCTTTTCCTGCAGCGCTTCATGCTGGCGGATCTGCAGGTCGTACAGCTTAAAAAACAGCAGAATAAATGTCACGATGCCCAGCAGGAACATCACCAGGACCGTTCGTTTCCGAATGACCTGATTCGCCCGGCGGGCGGCGTCGCTTTTTCTTCGGGGATTGCTTGCCATGGTCTGTCTCCTCTCTTGGCTGCGGGGCCGTTCCGCAGCCGTGCCGGTATTCCGCTTCTCTGCAAACAAGGGAGCAAGAAGATCTCTTCTTACTCCCTGCGTCCAATCCAGTATAACAAACGGTCCAGCTCCGCTCCCGGCGGACCGGCGGGCGGTCCCGCCCGCCTCCTGACACACTCCGCGCCAAATGGATATTCTGTGCAAACGCCGCATCCGTCTCCCCGCTCCCGGCGCAAAGACGCCTGGGGCGCTTTCCTGTCAGACGGCTGGAGCTGTCTTTGGATACAGCATTATAGTGCGGTGGTCAGTCAAAATATTCCACCACCGCGTAGATCCCGTGGTTCAGGGATGTCAGCAGGCGGCTGAACAGGCTGGGGTCCTCCTTCTGATACACCTCGGCGCTGTCCCCTTCAGACAGATCGATATAACTCACCTGACTTCCGCTGGGCTTGCTCATGCCGGCCGCCGCAGCGGCCTCTTTTACCGCGGCCATATCGAACATCTGCTCATATTCCGTGGTCAGCCGGACGTTTTCCGTTTCCAGGGCCGCCAGCTGGCTTTGCAGCGCCACCGTGTCGGCGGACAGTACGGTCAGCTGCACATAGCTCATGAGGACCAGGACCGCCATGCCGATCACGGCCGCGAAGCCCACGATGGAAAACACGGAAACATGCTGCCGCTCCCGGACCTGTACCTTGGATACGCTGCGGACCTTGGGTTCCTCCCGCACCGTCTCCCGGCGGCGGGGAAGCTCTCCCGCGTGGCGCAGCTCCCGCTCCCGCACCTCATAATCCAGATCATACGCCAGACTGCCGTTCACGGCGTGACTGCCTGTATAGCGCAGTTCCCGCGCTGTCGATGCCACAGAGGACTCCTCCCTTCCCGGTTCTCACACACAGGAGAAGGGAGCTTGTCCCTTCTCCGCTAAATATCAAAGTTTTCGCATTTCTCCGCCACCCGGAGCTTTGCGCTGCGGGCCCGCGGGTTCTCCTCCAGCTCCGCCGCGCCCGGGATGATGGGCTTGCGGGTCAGGAGCCTGATCTTCGGCTTTTTACCGCACACGCACACCGGAAATTCCGGCGGGCAGGTGCAGCCGCGGGCCATGTCCTGCATGGCGCGCTTGACGATGCGGTCCTCCAGCGAGTGGAAGGTGATGACCGCCAGCCGCCCGCCGGGGTTCAGGTGGTCCACCGCCGCCTTCAGCATGGGCGGCAGGGCGTCCAGCTCGCCGTTGACGGCGATGCGGATGGCCTGAAAGCTCCGCTTGGCGGGGTGCTGCTTCTCCCGCAGGGCCGCCGGGGGCATGGCCCCCTTGATGATATCCACCAATTCCAGGGTGGTCTCAACAGGCGCGGTCTCCCGCGCCCGGACAATGGCTTTCGCAATGGCGGGGGCGTACCGCTCCTCGCCGTACTCAAACAGGATGCGGCGCAGCTCCTCATAGGGCCATTCGTTGACCACCCCGCGGGCCGTCAGCGGCGCCGACGCGTCCATCCGCATGTCCAGCGGAGCGTCCTGCATGTAGGAAAATCCCCGGGATGCGTCGTCCAGCTGGGGCGAGGAAACGCCCAGGTCGAAGAGCATCCCGTCGGCGCCGGCGGCGCCCGCCTGGGGCAGGACGCCGTCCAGCTCCGAAAAATTGCTGTGGACCAGCGTCACCCGGTCCATCCATGGGGCCAGGCGCTCCCGCGCCGCGTCAATGGCCGCCATGTCGCGGTCGATACAGATGAGCCGGCCGGTGGTAAGCCTCTGGGCGATCTCTCCGGAGTGCCCTGCGCGGCCCAATGTACCATCCACATACACCCCGTCGGGGCGGATGTTCAACGCTTCGATGCACTCGTTCAGCAGAACGGGCTTATGGGTGTATTCCATGCCGCTCACCCACGGTTGCGGCGGGCGCGTGCCAGGGCGTCCATGGCGGCGGCCATATCGTCGCTCTCCAGCATCTGGCGCTCCCGCTCGGTCCAGGTCTTTTCGTCCCAGATCTCCGCGAAGGTATTCAGTCCCACGATGGTCACGGTCTTCTTCAGGCCCGCGTAATTGCGCAGGCCGGCGGGGATCAGCACGCGGCCCTGTCCGTCCGGCTCGCACTGGACGGCGTTGGCATACAGCAGCGTCAGGGCCCGGGCCTCCGTATAGGGGAGCTCGTCCATCTCTTCGGACATCTGCTCCCACTTGGCCTGGGGATAGATGGTCAGGCAGTTCTGGGCGCCGATGGTGATATAAAAGGTGTCGCCCAGCGCCTCCCGCATGGCGGAGGGAATGACCAGACGGCCCTTGGAGTCGATGCTGTTATTGGATTTTCCCAGCAGTCTCGCCACAGGCGCCTCCCCCTTTCCCCTCTTTTTGGGATTTGATGGGTTTCTGTGGCACTTGAGCGCCCATATTCCCCACTTTCTCCCACCATTGATTTGAGTATACGCAAATATTTCTGCAATTGCAAGGATTTTTTTCCGACACGAAACTGGAAAAACACGGCTAAAATCCACAAAAACAGCGCAAAAAGCGCCATTTAAAACAGGTGTTCGATTCCAGAGGGCGAAGTTGACGTAAAACAAAAGGCACCTGCCAACACAAGATATTGTGTTGGCAGGTGCCTTCGTTTCATTCAAGGTTCTAAATATTGTTTTCTTTGGAAAAATTTCAAAAACTTTTTCGGCGTTTTTTACAAATTTTTCAGGATTATGGTCTACCGCTTTGCTCAATCCTCATCCTTGCGGCCGGCGGGGTCATTTTTGCCGTCCAGCTTGTCCCGCTGCTCCTGCATTTTCGCGGCGGACGCGGTGCGGAAACGGACCCGGGACTGCTTCACCTCATCCAGGGCGGCCTGGACAGCCTCCTCGGTCCGGGCCAGGGCGTCCTCGGCGTACTCATTGGCCACCTGGTAGAGCTTGCGGGAGCGTTCCTCCGCCTGGGCCACGATCTGGCGGGCCTTCTCCTTGGCGGCGTACAGCACCTCGCTGTCGGAGACCTTGGTCTTGGCGTCCAGCTCCGCCTGGCGCATCATGCGCTCCACGTCCCGCTTGGCCTCCTCCACAAACTTGTCCCGGGCGGCCAGCAGCTCCTGGGCCCGCTTGACCTCCACCGGCAGCTGCGCCCGCAGCTCGTCCAGCAGGTCCAGCATCCCATCCCGGTCCACGATACTCATATTGGGCTTCAGCGCGGGGGACTTTGCGTCCTCGATCTGTTCATACAGCATATCGATCAGACGGTTGATGTCATTGGCCATAGTCGTTATCCTTCCTTTTTCTCTGTCATGTCCCGCACCAGAGGGATAATGGACATCGGCAGGTATTTTTCCAGAGGCTGGTGATACCGGATCATCTCCCGGGCCATGGAGGAGCTGAAATGCTGGTATTCCGCGCTGGCGGGCAGCAGCATGGTCTCCAATCCCGGATGGATGCCGCTGTTGATCCGCGCCATCTGGTATTCTACGTCAAAATCGGTCACATTGCGCACGCCGCGGACGATGGCGCTGGCGTTGTGGGCCGCGGCGAAATCCGCCAGCAGGCCCGGCCACAGCTCCGCCTCCACATTGGGCAGGTCCTCGACGGCCGCCCGCACCAGCTGGAGCTTCTGCTCCGGTGTAAACATTTGGTTCTTTTTCTCGGCATTGGGACTGACACACACGCACACCCGGTCAAAGCAGGCGGCGGCGCGCCGGATGATGTCCAGATGCCCCAGGGTGATGGGGTCAAAGCTGCCGGAACAAATTGCTGTTCTCATGAGATCGATTCCTCAATTTCTTCATTTCCGCTCCGGCGGTAGACGGTCAGGCCGATCTTGCCATAGCGGTAGGTGCGGTGGAGCCGGTAGGGCGGTTCCAGAGCCGGCAGCGTTCTCCCCGCCGGATGCTCCGCAACAATTATACCATGGGTTGCCAGAATGTCAAACCTTGCGATGTGCGCAATTGCAGGTTCCAGCAGTCCCGCCGCGTAGGGCGGGTCCAGCAGGATGATATCGAACTTCTCCCCCAGACTTTTCAGGTATTCCATGGAGTCCCCGGCCACCACGCGGGCCCGGTCCTGAAGGTCCGTGGCCTTCAGATTCTGCTTAATGAGCTTCACCGCGTCGGCCCGCCGGTCCACGAACACGGCGGAGGCGGCGCCCCGGCTCAAACACTCGATGCCCAGCTGCCCCGTTCCGGCGAACAGGTCCAGGACCCTGCGGCCCTCCAGATCGAATTGGAGGATGTTGAACATGCCCTCCTTCACCCGGTCGGTGGTGGGACGGGTCTCCATCCCCTCCAGCTCCCCCAGCCGCCGGCCCCGGGCGGAGCCTGTGATCACGCGCATGGCGGTCTCTCCTTTTCTCTCTGTGATTTGCTCCGCAAAAAGCCGGAGGCCAGATACAGCGCCAGTCCCGTCCAGACGAAGCCGAACAGGATGGCGTGGGTGGCGGTGAACGCCTCCCCATACAAGACGGAGAGCAACAGCTGGAGGGTGGGGTTCACATACATCAAGATGCCGTTCAGCGTCATGGGCGTGCGCTTGATGCCGGTGGAAAAGAGCAGCAGCGGCACCGTGGTCACAACGCCGGCGGCGGGCAGCAGCAGCCACTGCCAACCGTGGAGCGCCCCCGCCGCGCCGGCGCCCGCCCCCTCCTTCCAGAGGAGCACCAGCAGGGCCGGCAGCGCCAAAACCGCCGTCTCGGTCAGGGACGCGGTCAGCGCGTCCGCTTTCACCGTCTTTTTGACAGCCCCGTATACGGCAAAGCTGCCGCCGATGATCAGCGCCATCCAGGGAAACTGCCGGTAGCGGACCACCGTGATGACCAGGCCGGTCAGCGCGATGCCCACCGCCAGCCATTGCAGGCGGGTCAGCCGCTCCCGAAAAAACACGGTCCCCAGCAGGATGCTCAAAATGGGATTCATATAGTATGCCAGGCTGGCGTCCAGCATATGGCCGCTGTTCACCGCCCAGATATATACGCCCCAGTTGATGCAGATAAAAACGCCCGCCAGGGCCAGCCGCCCCAGCTCTCCCCGGTCCCGGAGGACCGCCCGGACGCCGGAAAAGCCTCCCCGGAGCGCCAGCACCATGGCGGAGAAGCCCACCGACCAGACGATCCGGTACGCCAGCACGCAGAAGGAGTCCACGTCCCCCAGCAGCCGCCAAAAGGCAGGCAGAAGGCCCCACATGATATAGCAGGCCAGCACCAGCAGCGGCCCCCGTTTTGCCATGACGCGCATCTCTCCCCTCTTCCACACGGTTTTCGTCTATTTTACGGCAAATCCTTCCGTTTTTCAATAGTCTCCCGCAGGGAATGAACTTCTTTTTGGGACTTGTACTTTACAGAAGAATCGTATATAATAAAGCTCTAAAAGTACGGATACCAGGAAGCGCGGCTTTGCCGCCTTCTGTCAATACCAGGAAAGAAAGGACGTTCTCATGATCCAATTCAAGTCTGAACAAGGTGAGATCTCCGTCAGCAGCGCCGTGTTCTCCAACATCACGGGCATGGCCGCCACCAACTGCTTCGGCGTCAAGGGCATGGCCTACCGCTCCATGACCGACGGTCTGGTCCACCTGCTGCGCCGGGAGGCCATGAGCAAAGGCGTCAGCATCACGTATCACGACGACAACTCCATCTCCATCGAGCTCCATATCATTGTGGAGAACGGCGTCAACCTCCCCGCGGTGTGCCGCTCCATCATGAACGAGGTGCGCTATGTGGTGGCCAAAAACACCGGCGTGCCTGTCAAAGCCGTGGACGTATGCGTCGATTCCATGACCCTGTAAGGGAGGAACAGAACGAATGAACGAACAAATCACAGGCGCCCTGTTCAAGCAGATGGTCCTGCACGGCGCCGCCGCCATCACCGCCCAGAAGCAGGCCATCAATGACCTGAACGTGTTCCCCGTCCCCGACGGCGACACGGGCACCAACATGTCCATGACCATCGGCACCGCCGTCGCGGAGCTGCGCAAGGCAGCCCCCGCCACGGTGGAGCAGGCCGCCTCCGTCACCGCCTCCGCCCTGCTGCGGGGCGCCCGGGGAAACTCCGGCGTCATCCTCTCCCTGCTGTTCCGGGGCCTGTCCAAGGGACTGAAGGGCCGGGAGACCGCCGACGCGGCCACCTTTGCCGCCGCCATGCAGGAGGGTGTCTCCGCCGCCTACAAGGCCGTGATGAAGCCCGCCGAGGGCACGGTCCTGACGGTCTCCCGCCTTGCCGCCAAGCGGGCCGTGGATGTGGCCGGCCAGGGCGAGACCGATCTGGAAAAGATCCTGGAGGAGGCTATCCGCGAGGGCTATGACGCCTTGGCGCAGACCACGGATATGAACCCCGTTCTGAAAAAGGCCGGCGTGGTGGACGCCGGCGGCAAGGGCTACCTCCTGATCCTGGAGGGAATGCTGGCCGAGATGCGGGGCGAGCCCCTTCCCGAGACCACCGAGGACACCGCGGTCCAGGAGAAGGCCGACTTCGCCGCCCTCTCCGCCGAGGAGATCACCTTCACCTTCGACACCGTCTTCATCGTGCGCAAAACCGTGAACAAGCCGCTGGAGTCCTTCCGCGCCTATTTGAGCAGCATCGGCGACAGCCTGGTCATCGGCGAGGACGACGAGGCCTTCAAGGTCCATGTCCATACCGACATCCCCGGCGCCGCCCTGACCGAGGCCCAGAAGTACGGCACCTTGGAGCTGGCCAAGATCGAGAACATGCGCACCCAAGCGGAGGACCTGGCCGCGGGCCGGGAGGCCCAGAGCACCGACGATCTGGACGCCGTGGAGGAGGAGCTGGAGCACGCCGGGGCGCCGGAAGCCTCCGGCCACGTTGTCGCCGCGCCGGAAAAGAAGTACGGCTTCCTGGCGGTCTGCGCTGGCGACGGTCTCGCCACCGTATTCAAGGACCTGGGCGCCGACGGCGTGGTGTCCGGCGGGCAGACCATGAACCCCTCCACAGAGAGCATTCTGGCGGGCGTGGACAAGATCCCCGCCGAGACCGTGTTTATCCTTCCCAACAACGGCAATATCATCATGGCCGCCCAGCAGTGCGGCGTGCTGACGGAGAAAAACGTGGTGGTCATCCCCACCAAGACCGTCCCCCAGGGCATCACCGCCATGATGAATGTGGATTTCGAGGCCCCGGACGCCCAGTCCATCACCGACGCCATGACGGAGTCCCTGTCCACCGTCACCACCGCGCAGATCACCTACGCCGCCCGGGATTCCGACTTTGACGGCTTTGCCATCAAGGAGGGCGACTATCTGGCCCTGGAGGAGGGCAGGCTCTTCGGCACCGACAGCTCTTTGGAGGCCCTGCTGACCAAGCTGGCGGAGGACGCCGTGGAAAAGGAGGCCTCCTTCATCTCCCTGTATTTCGGCGAGGATGTGTCCGAGGAGGACGCCCAGAGGGCCGGTCAGGTCTTTGAAAGCGCCTGTCCCGACGCGGAGGTGGCGATCCTCTCCGGCGGCCAGCCTGTCTACTACTATATCATCTCCATGGAATGACCCTGATCAAAAAGGGGCGCCCGGTCATCGGCCGGACGCCCCTTTTTTGCATCTCACCCCCGTGAAAACGCATCCCAGTGGCACATCCCTTGCTTTTTCCCCTTCCGCAGGATATGCTCAAGGTGTCAGCTGACGAAGGAGGGAATCATGAAAATCACAGTGGAACACGGCGACGTATTGGAAAACGAGGTCATTCTCCGCTGCCGGGAACTGGACGAAGAGATGCTCCATATCCTCTCTCTTCTCAAATCCGGGCTTCAAACCCTCTGCGCCTGGACGGAGGACCGGCAGCTGGTGCTGCTTCGGCCGGGGGAGGTGCTGTACGCCGAATCCGTGGAGGAGCGGACCTGGCTGTATTGCGAAAGCGCCGTCTGGGCCACGGCCTTGACGCTTTCTGAGCTGGAGGCCCGGTATGAAGCGCTGGGGTTCTGCCGCATCAGCCGGTCCATGGTGGCAAATCTCCACGGCATCCGGCGGCTGAAGAGCTGCGCGGGCAACCGCATCGAGGCCACCATGCGCAACGGGGAGCGCGTTCTGATCTCCCGGCACTACGCGCCGCTTCTGCGGGAGCGGCTTGGCATGTAATTAAGAAAGGAGCTTGATGATGCAGGAATTCAATCGCACCTATCTGTGGGGCAGGGATGTGAAATACCGCATGGGACTGTACACCACTGCGGCGGTCTTTTACAAAGCGGTGGTCAGCGCTCTGCTGGGAGAGTTCTCCGTGGATTCGTGGACAATGCTGGAAATGCTTCTGGTCAGTTTTCTCTTTGCTTTTGCGGAGACCGTGATCTTTCCCAGGGGAAAGAGCTGGGGGGAGGCGGCCATGGGGCGGCGCGCCGCCCTGTTGGCCGTGCTGGCCAATGTCGTCTATATCGGCGGCGCCCTGGTCTTTGACTGGTTCCCCGGCGTTCCGGCCTGGTGGGCGGCCGTCATGATCGCGGTTCTGGAGTTGGGGCTGGCGGCTCTGTGGTATGCCCTCTGGCTGGAAAACCGGCGGGACACCAGGCTGCTCAATCAAAATCTCCAGCACTTTCAGCAGGAGACGTAAAAAGAGTGTCCGGGACCTCCCGGACACTCTTTTTGCAGTTACAGCGCCGCCATCTCGGCGTTGATGCGCTCCTCACAGGACCGCATCGCCAAAATGGTCTTTTCCATCAGCTCCTCCAGCGTCCATCCCAGGCGCTCCGCGCCCTCCTTGATGATGTCCCGGGAGCATCCGGCGGCGAATTTCTTGTCCTTGAATTTCTTCTTCAGGGAGCTGACCTCCATGTCGGACACGGACTTGCTGGGCCGCATCCGGGCCGCCGCGCCGATGAGTCCCGTCAGCTCGTCCGCCGCGAAGAGCACCTTCTCCATCTCCTGGGTGGGCTCCACATCGCAGCAGATGCCATAGCCATGGCTGCACACGGCATGGATGAACTCCTCGCTGCACCCGATCTCCGCCAGCAGCTCCGGTGCCTTTTTGCAGTGCTCCTCCGGCCATTTCTCAAAGTCCACGTCGTGGAGCAGGCCCACCGCGGCCCAGAAATCGGCGTCCTCGCCGTGGCCCAGCTCATTGGCATACCAGCGCATGGTGCCCTCCACCGTCAGGGCGTGCTGGATATGAAACGGCTCCCCGTTGTATTTCCGCAGCAGCGCCAGGGCTGCCGCTCTGTCAGGACATGCTTTCATAAAAATCTCTCCTTTGTATCAAATGTATCAAATCTTATCAATCAATATCCGTGTTCACGTGCCTCATTCACTATTCCGCGCCGGGCTCTCTTGGGTCCGGGTCTCCATCCAGCGTGACAAAATAGTCGTAATAGGGCAGCAGGAACTCATAGCCCCGCTTCAGCCGGTCCACGATCTCCCGGCTGAACAGCTCGTCCGTCAGCTTGTCCTGGTGGATGATGGAAAAGGACTTCATCTGATACCAGGGCTTCAGCAGCTGGGAGGGGGCCTGGCTCCGGGGCTTTTTATAATCCTGCGTCTCCAGCACGAACTCCTGCTGGCGGCCCAGCTTCCGTGTCAGCGCCTCCATGGCGGCGGGGTCCCGGTCGATACGGGCCCGGAGCTTTGCCATGGTCAGGGCCTTGGGCATGTAATAGCCCATGCCGTAGCACCACCCCTCCGGCATCAGCTCAAACCAGAAGGTGGGGTGCGCCGTCCACTGCTCCGACGGCTGTTCCACGGAAAACCACAGGCTCTCCTTGTACGGTCCCCGTCCGTGGAGCCGGCGGGCGTCCCGGTAAATGCGGGTCACCTTGCGGATCAGGCCGTGGTCCGGCCGCTTTTCCCGCAAAAAGTCGTAGAGCTCGTCTCCCAGCTCCCTCATGGGCTGGTAGAACTGGGTCAGGTATATCTCCTTGTGGGCTTCAAACCAGGCCCGCTCGTTGTTGAAGCGGATGCCCCACATGAAGTCCACTGTCTCGTCGGTAAATCCGGTAAACATGCTTGGCCTCCATCTGTCCAAAATCAAGGCCAGTATACCACAAAGTCCCCGGCAGGGCAACGGCGGACATGGGAAAAAAGATGAAAAAACACGGTCCGGACAGCTCCGGACCGTGTGCCGCGCTGATAGATTTTATTGGGCGCGCTCCTCCGCCTGGGCGGCCTCGGCAATGAGCTTCACGCACAGGTCATAGCCCAGGATGCCGCTGTCCAGCGTCAGATGGTAGTTCTTGCTGTCGCCCCACTTCTTGCCGGTATAGCGGCTGTAATACGTATGGCGGCTGCTGTCCTTTTTCGTCATGACCTTCTGGATCTCCGTGGCGTTGGTGCTGCCGATCAGCTCGCTGACGCGCACCGCCCGGTGAACGTCATCGGCGTGGATGAACACATTGATGCTCTCGATCCCGGCCTCCCGCAGGATCTCGTCGGCGCAGCGGCCCAGGATCACGCAGGGCCCCTCCTGAGCAAAGCGCAGGATGATGGCCTTCTGCACATCGTGGATGGCCTCCTGGGTATCGTGATAATAGGTGCTGGAGACCGAGCAGATGCTCTTCAAAATGGAATCGGCTTTGGAGATGTCCTCGCCCTCGGTCTCGATCAGCTCGGTGTCAAATCCGCTGGCCTTGGCGGTCTCCCGCACGATGTCCCGGTCATAGAACGGGATGCCCAATGTCTTTGCCACGGCCTGGCCGATGGTGTGGCCGCCTGCGCCGTATTCACGGCTGATGGTGATGATCTTGTTCATGCTACTTCCCCCTGTTGTCGCACCGCGGACGCGGAACGTCTTTGGGGACAGTATATCATATTTCCCCGCGGGGCACAATGAAAACTTCCATGGTCACAGGCCTTGCAGGGACCGTTCCAGCATCCGCAGCAGTTCATCGGCGTGGCGGTACTCCCCTGCGCTCAGCTCATTGAGCAGCTTCGCAAGGCACGGGTCCGTGGTGCCGTCTGCCGCCCGGGCATAGTTCAGCGCGTTGCAGGCGGCGGCGTGATACCGCTCCCGCAGCGCCGGACACCACCGCCCCACATAGACGCGCTCGCAGCTGACGCTGGGGCGGTAGCACTCCCCTGTGATGAGATAATACACCGCCATCAGCTGTTTGGCCTGCGCCCCCTCCGCGGCGGCCAGGTCCCGCAGCCGCTGCCGCGCCCAGGACGGTGCCTGCCGGACCATGGCCAGAAGATACCGGCGGTCCGACAGCTCCTCCTCAATGAAGCCTGTCAGCACCTCCAGCATCTCCGCCGCTGCGCTGCCCATGCAGCAGGGATCAGCCTCCGCGCCTGGAAGCTGGGATTCCTGCCGGACTTGGGCCGGCGTCAGCGCGTCCGTGCCGGCGGGCAGCGCGCCTGTCTGGACCGCCGGCACCGCCGTCTCCCCCTGCCGCACCTCCGGGTAGGGCTCCAGATTGGGCGCTACCCTCTGCCAGATGCGGTCATACTGCCGGTAGTCATACACCTCGGGGCTATGCAAATGTTGTTCCATATGAGGTCCCTCCCTTTCTTTGTAGTTTATGCGGAAATCCCATTTTTTGTTCTTGTTGCAGGAGCAACAGGCATAAAGTCGATTTTTTGGTTAAAATACCCTTGAAAGAGGGATACATTCCGTTGCTTTTTCCTGTTCTATCTGCTAAAATAGAGAAACTGTGAGCATTTCTGCCATCAAAGGAGGTTCCTTTCCATGCTGGAACTGAAACACATCAGCTACGCCGTCCGGGAGGGCGACGAAGAGCTGGGAATCTTGAACGATATCTCCCTCACCATCGACGACCACAAGCTGGTGGTCTTTACGGGCCCTAACGGCGGCGGCAAGACCACTCTGGCGAAGGTCGTCATGGGCCTGGTGACGCCCACCTCCGGCCAGATCCTCTGGAACGGCCAGGATATCACGGAGCTGGGCATCACGGAGCGGGCACGCCTGGGCATCAGCTACGGCTTTCAGCAGCCGCCCCGCTTCAAGGGCCTGACGGTCCGGGACCTGCTGACCCTGGCCTCCGGGGACCAGAAGCTGTCCAAGGACAGGTGCTGCCAATACCTGACAAAAGTGGGCCTGTGTGCCAACGACTATCTGGACCGGGAGGTGGATGTATCCCTCTCCGGCGGCGAGGTCAAGCGCATTGAGATCGCATCCATCCTGGCCCGCAATGCCGATCTGATGATCTTCGACGAGCCGGAAGCCGGCATCGACCTGTGGTCCTTCGCCCGGCTGACGGAGACCTTTGAGCAGATCCACACCCAGGGCAGCGCCACCATGATCATCATCTCCCATCAGGAGCGCATCATCTCCCTGGCGGACGAGGTCATCGTGGTGGGCGACGGCACCATCCGGCACCGCGGTTCCGCGGCGGATATTCTGCCCCAGATCCTGGCGGACACCCTGGGCGGCTGCCCTGTTTTGACAAAGGAGGTGAAGGCGCAATGATGGAAAATGAGATCGACCGCGAGCTTCTGGAAAAGATCGCGGACATGCTGGGCAAGCCCGTGGGCGCCTTCAACATCCGGAAGGACAGCGGCTGCGACGGCCGCCAGAGCACCGAGCACATCAAGATCACCAGCAAGACCGATGGAAAAAGCGGCATCGACATCCGCATCAAGGACGGCACCGTGGGCGAGACCTGCCACATCCCCGTCATCATCACCAAGCCCGGCATCCAGGAGATGGTCTACAACGACTTCTACATTGGTGAGAACTGCGACGTGGACATCGTGGCCGGCTGCGGCATCCACAACTGCGGCGACCAGACCTCCCGCCACGACGGCGTCCACACCTTCTACGTGGGCAAACACTCCCATGTGAAGTACACGGAGAAGCACTACGGCGAGGGCGACGGCAAGGGCGGCAGGATCATGAATCCCCAGACCGTGGTCTATCTGGAGGAGGGCGCCTCCATCCAGATGGAGAGCGTCCAGATCCGGGGCATCGACTCCACCAAGCGGTACACCAAGATCGTCTGCGGCAAGGGCGCCGAGGCCGTCATCACCGAGCGCCTGCTGACCCATGGGGAACAGGTGGCGGAGAGCGACATGGAGATCGTGCTGGACGGCGAGGACTCCAAGGGTCGGGTCATCTCCCGTTCCGTGGCCCAGGACACCTCCAGCCAGGTGTTCTATCCCCGGATGGTGGGCAACGCCCAGTGCTTCGGCCATGTGCAGTGCGACTCCATCATCATGGGCGACGCGAAGATCAAGTCCATCCCCGCCATCACCGCCAACTGCACCGAGGCGCAGCTGGTCCACGAGGCAGCCATCGGCAAGATCGCCGGCGACCAGCTTTTGAAGCTGGAGACCCTGGGCCTGACCGAGGAAGAGGCCGAGGACTGCATCCTGAAGGGATTTTTGGCGTAACGGCCGGATCTTACCAAGCCGGACAGCAGACCGCTGTCCGGCTTTTTGACATCTGCAAGGCATATCTCTCACGCGGGAGGGACGGAGAGCCGGGGCGGCAGCCCCCGTTCCGCACCTGCTTTTTTCCATAAAAAATCCTCCGGGGAACACCCCGGAGGATTTTCTCATGCTCTTTTTACTTCGCGTATTCAACGACCTTGGTCTCCCGCAGGACATGGACCTTGATCTGACCGGGATATTCCATCTCTTCCTCGATCTTCTTCGCCAGGTCCCGGGCCAGGATGACCATCTGGTCCTCGCTGACCTGCTCGGGCTTCACCATGACGCGGACCTCGCGGCCGGCCTGGATGGCATACGCCTTATCGACGCCGGGATGGGAGCCGGTGATGGTCTCCAGCTGTTCCAGGCGCTTGATGTAATTCTCCAGATTCTCGCGGCGCGCACCGGGACGGGCGGCGGAAATGGCATCCGCGGCCTGCACCAGGCAGGCGACGATGGTGCGGGGCTCCACATCGTTGTGGTGGGCCTCGATGGCGTGGAGGATGTCCTCCCGCTCCTTGTACTTCCGGGCGAACTCCACGCCCAGGGCCACATGGGTGCCCTCCAGCTCGTGGTCAACGGACTTGCCCAGGTCGTGGAGCAGTCCGGCGCGCTTGGCGGCCTGAACATCGGCGCCCAGCTCGGCGGCCATCATGCCGGCGATGTGGGACACCTCCACGGAGTGCTGCAAAACATTCTGACCGTAGCTGGTGCGGTAGTGCAGGCGGCCCAGCATCTTCACCAGCTCGGGGTGCAGGTTGCGGACACCGCACTCAAAGGTGACGCGCTCGCCCTCGGCCTTGATGGTGGCCTCCACCTCCCGGCGGGCCTTCTCCACCATCTCCTCGATATGGGTGGGGTGGATGCGGCCGTCGGCGATCAGCTTTTCCAGAGCCAGGCGGGCGATCTCCCGCCGCACGGGCTCGAAGCAGGAGACCGTGATGGCCTCCGGGGTGTCGTCAATGATCAGGTCCACGCCGGTCAAGGTCTCGATGGTGCGGATGTTGCGGCCCTCACGGCCAATGATGCGGCCCTTCATCTCGTCATTGGGCAGGGGAACCACACTGACGGTCATCTCGGCCACCTGGTCGGCGGCGCAGCGCTGGATGGCCTGGGCCACCACTTCGCGGGCGCGGGCCTCGCACTCTTCCTTCATCCGGGACTCCACCTCTTTGATCTTGAGGGCGGTCTCGTGGGTCACCTCAGACTCCACCTGATCGATGAGATACTGCTTTGCCTCCTCGGCGGTGAAGCCGGAGATGCGTTCCAGCATTTCGGTCTGGCTGCGCTTGATGACCTTGATCTCTTCGTTTTCCTTGTCGATGGCCGCGTGCTTCTGGGCCAGGGACTCCTCCTTTTTCTCGATGGCCTCGGTCTTTCGGTCGAGGTTCTCCTCCTTCTGCTGCAGGCGGTTTTCCTGCCGCTGCAGATCGGCTCTGCGTGATTTTTCTTCCTTCTCGTACTCGCTGCGGCTTTTCAAAATCTCTTCTTTGGCTTCCAAAAGGGCTTCCTTTTTCTTAGTCTCGGCACTCTTGATGGCCTCATTGATGATGCGCTTTCCTTCCTCTTCTGCGCTTGAGATTTCCTTCTCGGAGACATTTTTCCGATAGCGAATACCGAGCGGGAAGCAGACCACGCCGCCAACGACCAGCCCGACCAGGCCGGCGATGATGGCATCCATCATAAGTCGTGTTTCCTCCATTCAAATTCGGTATTGGTTCGCTGTATCTATCAAGATTCCATGGTTAGAAAACGATCGAATGGCACCCCTGCTGCCCTCCGATGATTATCCTTTTCTAGTTTAATCGTTTGCCGGACCACTGTCAAGGACAAACCGCATAAATATGTGGTTTATGCAAAAGTTTTTCCACTACATGTGGTTTTTTGCGGCGTTCCGGCACTCCCGTCCCCACTTACGCCCCGCTTACCGGGCCGCCCCTTCCCTTCGATCCGGTCAAGTGTCCAGGCTGGCCGGACGGCTCATGGGTCAGGTGTCGATGTAAGCCGCCGCTGCGTACCCCACATAATCCCCATAATGGACCACGTACCATCCCTGCCATTCATCCCCAAAGGGCAGGCCCTTTGGGGACCTCGGATCAAAACAAACCGGGCAGGCTAAGCCCGCCCGGTTCAAGATTTTGGCGCCGCCAAAATACTTGACGCCGCTGCCGCGGCGCCCGGCCTCTGGCCGGACGGCTCACGGGTCAGGTGTCGATGTAAGCCGCTGCCGCGTACCCCACGTAATCCCCATAATGGACCACGTACCACCCCTGCCATTCATCCCCAAAGGGCAGGCCCTTTGGGGACCCCGGATCAAAACAAACCGGGCAGGCTAAGCCCGCCCGATTCAAGATTTTGGCGCCGCCAAAATACTTGACGCCGCTGCCGCGGCGCCCGGCCTCTGGCCGGACGGCTCATGGGTCAGGTGTCGATGTAGGCCGCTGCTGCGTACCCCACATAATCCCCATAATGGACCACATACCACCCCTGCCATTCGCCGTAGATGGTGACGGCGGCGCCGTTGGGCATGTTGGCCAGGATGGTCCCGGTGGAGGACGGGTAGCTGCGCAGGTTCAGCGTACCGTAGTTTACCGCCACCGTGCCCTGGACAGGGTCCATGGGGTAGATGAAGGGCAGGCCGAAGAAGCGGGTCAGCGCCCGGGCCAGCTGCTGGGCGATGGCGTCCCAGTGGCCCTCCAGCCAGACAGCGTCGGAGTAGTTGTCGTGGTAGCCGATCTCCACCAGAACCGCCGGGGCGTTGGACTGGCGCACCTCTCCCAGCGTGGTGGTGGCCCGGGTGATAACGCGGTCAGGCAGGGGGTAGATCTTCCGCAGCTCCTCCGCGATCAGCTCCGCCGCCCGCTGCCCCTGGGTGCTGCCGGGATAATAAAAGGCAATGATGCCCCGCTGCTCCCCGTAATGGCCCTCCGGGGCGGCATTGGAGTGCAGGGCCAGATAGAAGTCGTAGTAGCTGCTGTTGGCCTCCCGGATGGAGGAGCCGGCGGTCATCTCCGGCCTGTTGCGCTTATACTGAATGCCGTTAGACACCAGGTAGGGCACCAGGGCGTCTGCCAGCAGGTTCATGTGATACTCCTCAGAGCCGTTTCCCGTGACATATTGGTTCCACTCCTGCGTGGATGGGCTCAGATAGATGATAGGCATGATAGGTCCCTCCTTCTCATTTGATTCTATGGCAATTTCCAGAAAAGTGTGATACACTGTTTCGGAAACGAACTGCGCAGGAGGGACCTGATGATGAAAACAGCGCGCATCTACCCCAGATTTACCGTCACCCCCAAGGCGGAAGCGGCCATCCTCCGGGGACATCCCTGGGTCTACGACGCGGAGGTCCTGGCGGTGGATGGAACGCCCAAAAACGGCGAATTGGTGGATATATTGGGCAAAAAGGGCCGATATCTTGGCACTGGCTTCCTGTCGGAACAGTCCAAGATCCGCATCCGTCTGATCTCCCGAAACGCCAATGACCGCTTCGACGCTGCCTTTTGGGAGCGGAAGCTCCGCTGGGCCTGGGAATACCGGAAGAGCGTGATGGCCCCGGAGGACCTGGACTGCTGCCGCGTCATCTTCGGCGAGGCGGACGCGTTCCCCGGACTGACGGTGGACAAGTTCCACGACCTGCTCAGTGTCCAGGTGCTGTCCGTGGGCATGGAGGGCGTCAAGGCGCTGCTCCTCCCCATGCTGGTCCGCATCCTCCGGGAGGACGGGCAGGCCATCCGGGGCGTTTACGAGCGCAACGACGCGGCCCTGCGGGAAAAGGAGGGCCTCTCCCAGTATAAGGCCTGGTTTCCCCTGCCCGGCGAGGAACCGCCGGAAAGCCCCGTCACAGAGATCACGGAAAACGGCATCCGCTATCTGGTGGATGTGGAGAACGGGCAGAAGACCGGCTTCTTTCTGGACCAGAAGTACAACCGCCAGGCTGTGGCCCGCCTGGCCCGGGGCAAGACCGTGCTGGACTGCTTTACCCACACCGGCTCCTTTGCCCTGAACGCGGCGGCAGGCGGCGCAAAGCATGTCACTGCCGTGGATGTGTCGGAATCCGCCGTGGAGATGGCCCGGGCCAACGCCGCCAGAAACGGGCTTTCCGAAGTTGTGGACTGCGTGGCCGCCAATGTGTTCGACCTTCTGCCCCAGCTGGAAAAAGCGCCCGTGAAGTATGACTTCATCATCCTGGACCCACCGGCCTTCACCAAGTCTCGAAAGACCGTGGCCAATGCCATCACCGGGTACAAGGAGATCAACTACCGGGCCATGCGCCTTTTGCCGAGGGGCGGATATCTCGCCACCTGCTCCTGCTCCCACTTTGCCACGGAGGAAAAATTCGTCGCCATGCTCCACGACGCGGCAAAAGACGCCGGCGTCCAGCTTCGGCAGATCGAGGCCCGGCAGCAGAGCTGCGACCACCCCATCCTCTGGGGCGTGGACGAGACCAATTATCTCAAATTCTATCTCTTTCAGGTCGTATAAGCGTCTCTTATAATGGTCCCTCGTTCTCCCCGATTCTAAGGCGGAAGCTATTCTGCTGTTTCCTCGGCGATATGATAAAAACAGCCGGGAGCCAATTGGCTCCCGGCTGTTTTTTAATTGGATGCCGTCAGGACTTCACTTCCATGGCAATGATCATGCCGTCTCTCGCATAGAGGTCCGCTTTGTCCGCGTACTCTCTGGCGCGGTCCAGGGTGATCCAGTTCCGGCTGTCCCCGTTGTAGCACAGCAGGGTGTCGGGATCCACGGTATAGGTCTTGCCGCCGAAGGTCACCGCTGTGTCGCCGATCCAGGCGCTGTTGGAGACACCGCCCAGCTTGGACAGGCGCTCCAGACCCACGATGGCCGTCTTGCCTGCGTTCAGGGTGATGCCGACGAACTCGCCGCTCTTGACGTTGTAGCCGCAGTTATATGCCTCGGTTCTCTTTCCGTCGCCGTATTCCACGCCCATCTTGCTCCGGTCAACGGTCTTGGTGGTGGACACATAGCCATCTTCGCCAGGCTCACGGCCATTCTTATCCGTGACTTCCACCGTATCCTGATCGTAGATCCAGTAGGCGCGGCCATAGATGGTGGCGTCGTCCAGGGCCCCCTTCAGGACCAGCAGGTCCACCTCGCCGGCCCAGTTGGTCCGGGCGTAGAGGATCTGTGCTCTGGGCACCACGGCGTTTGCCAGCTGGTTCAGCGTGATGAGCTTGCCGTCCCGGTAAATGACCACGTTCTCCGTCAGGTGCTTGCTGCCCAGCTTCCGCTCCGTGACCTTCAGGTCGCCGTACACGGTCCCGCTGACGCGGTTCAGGTTCAGCTCGCCCTTCTTGCTGGAGGAGAGGCGGACCACCCGGCTCTCCACATCGTCCAGTTCCTGGCCCTTGAGGGGCAGCATGGTGGTGCCGCAGAACATCTGCACAGAGCCGCTCTGGACCACGCCCACGGCATTGCCGCGAACGCCGCTGTCCACGTCCACCGCCGCGGCCACCTGGCCGTCCGTGGTCAGAAGGATGATCATCTGCTGGCCAGGCTTGAACTTGGACAGGCTCTCCTGCGCAACGGGCAGCACGGGGAACTCATGGCCCATGGCCGTGATCCGGGTGGGTGCGCTGGGATTGGGCGCGCAGTCCTCGTAGTACACGCTGACCCGGGTGTCGCAGACCAGAATGGAGTTGGTGGCCGCGTAATAGGTGGCCACGTCGTTCTTCCGCAGGTCAGCGGTCGTGGCGCGGGTGCCGTTCTTATAGATGGTGTAGTCCCGGTTTCCGGCCAGCGCGTCCAGACCGGCGCTGGAGCCATCGGCATAGATGATGACCGCCGTACTGGCCACGCCGCTGCTGCCGGTGGAGGAGGGCAGGAAGGTCAGCGCCTTTTCGCCCGCCAGGACCACCCGGCCCCGGGTGCCTGCCAGGGAGCTGGAATCGGTGGGATGGACCATGGTATAGGTCTCATCGCTGGTCTTGATGGTGCCGCTGCCGCCGTCCACGGAGATGAAGTCCGTCTCCTCGCTCAGGGTGTACAGCTTGCCGCCCTCGGCCTTGTTCACCGTCAGCAGGTTCAGGAAGAGCCGGGCCGCCTGGGCGCGGGTCAGCACGTCGTTGCCGCCGGCCCGGATGCCCTCGGTGAGGCCGATGGTCTCGGCCATGGCCATGTAGCTGTCCGGCCACACGCCGCCCACGTTCTCGTCCTTATAGCCCAGGACCCGCAGCAGGATGGTGGCCGCCTGGCCCACCGTGACCTTCCGCTCCGGGTAGAACCTGCCGTCGGGATAGCCGGAAATGATCTGCTTCCCCTTGGCGGCCATGTTGATGTACCCCGCCGCCCAATGGGAGGGCTTCACGTCCGGAAACACCGTCACGGTGCGGTGCATCCCCAGCTCGCTGCTGCCATTGATGGCGTAGACCGCCATTTTGCAGAACTGCGCCCGGGTGAGCTGGGCGTTGGGCCGGAAGGACCCGTCGCCGTAGCCGTCCAGCACGCCCATGAGCCGCAGGACCTCCACCGCCGTGGTGGTGGTCTGGTCCTGCACATCGGAAAATTTGACGGTGGCCGCCTCCGCGGGGAGCACCAACAGGGACACGGTGGTGCACACCGCCAACAAAAGGCTCAAAAGCCGTTTTTTCATATTGCTCTTCCTCCTCATACTAGTTTCCCATGAAAGCACGGTCGCTGCTCTCACGCCCGCAAATCAAAGATCCACAGGCTCCGCATAAAATGCGGAGGAACGGCTGTGAAATACTGATCTCTGAACCAGCCGCGGAAAGCCGCGGCATAAAGCCTTCGACCGGCATCACTCCGCCCGCAGCGCTTCCACAGGCTGGAGATTGGCGGCCTTCACCGCCGGGTAGATGCCGAAGATGATGCCCAGGGCCACCGACAGCGAAAACGCGCAGGCGGTGATCCAGGTCGCCGGATAGATGGTCATCTGGAACATCAGCCTGCCCGCGACATAACTGCCCACGGTGCCTAGGCCGATGCCGATGATGCCGCCGATGCCGCAGAGCATGGCCGCCTCCATCAGGAACTGGGTGATGATGCTGCTGCGCTGGGCGCCGATGGCCCGGCGGATACCGATCTCCCGGGTCCGCTCCGTCACCGTGACCAGCATGATGTTCATGATGCCGATGCCGCCCACCAGCAGGCTGATGGCGGCGATGCCGCCCAGCACCAGAGAGATCATGCCCATCTGCTCATTCATGCTCTGCTGCCACTCGTCATTGGAGTAGACCTGGGTATCTCCGGCGTTTGGATTCACCAGGCCCTTTAAAAAGCCCCGGATGCGGGAGGCCGCCTCGGCCAGGGACTCCGCGTTTTTGACCTTGACCACGAACTGCTCCGGCGCCTCGCCGCCCAGGACCCGCCGGGCGGTATAGGGCAGGACGATGATGTTGTCCATGGAGTTGTTTTTGGCGGCCTCGCCGGTAAGGCGGGGCGCGTAAACCCCCACCACGAAGAAGTTCTGCCCGTTGAACTGCATGGCCTTCCCCACCGGGTCGGCGGTGCCGAAGAAGGCCTTGGCGGCCTCGGAGCCCAAAACGCAGACCTGGTTATAGCGCTCCATATCCATCGGCGTCAGGTCCCGGCCCTTGGCCAGCGTCAGATTGTTGCAGGCGCTGTACTGGTCGCTGCCGTAATAGAGCTGGGGCCGTGAGCTGAGGAGGTTGCCGTTGTCGTCGTACTCCCACTCCATATTGGCGGAGCTTTTCGTGCCGTAGACCGCCGTGGCGTTGCAGTATGCCTCCGGCGTCACGCCGGCCACCAGCTCCTTCAGACTGTTGCAGTAGTCGTACAGGTCCGGAAAGTAATCCTTGCCCAGGCTGTTGCCGTCCTCATCATAGAGGTAGTTCCAGATGTAGACCTCCAGCTTGTTGCTGCCCATGGCGGCGTACTGCTCCATAGTCTTTTCCGTGTAGCCGTTCATGGCGGACACGATGGTCATGACGGCGGCGATGCCGATGATGATGCCCAGCATGGTGAGGACGGACCGGCCTTTCTTGCCCCAAATGGACCGCCACGCCATTTTCAAGGCCTGTCGGATATTCAAAACCAATCCACCTCCTGCTGTTTGTCCTCTATCATCTTTCCGTCCGCCAGACGCACGCAGCGGCGGGCGGTGGCGGCGATGCCGTTGTCATGGGTGATGAGGATCACGGTGCTGCCCTCCCGGTTCAGCTGCTGGAGAAATTCCAGCACCTCCCGTCCCGTGCGGGAGTCCAGCGCGCCGGTGGGCTCGTCGGCCATGATGATGGGGGGCTTGGTGGCGATGGCCCGCGCGATGGCCACCCGCTGCTGCTGGCCGCCGGACATCTCCGTGGGCCTGTGCTTCACGCGGCCCGCCAGGCCCACCCGCTCCAGGGCCTCCATAGCCAGGTCCCGGCGGTCGTCGGCGTTGATGCCCTGGTAGATCAGGGGCAGCTCCACATTTTCCAGCACCGTCAAGCTCTGAATGAGGTTGTACTGCTGAAAAATAAATCCGATCTGCTTGTTGCGGATATGGGAGAGCTCCCTGTCCGTCAGCTCCCGGACGTCGGTGCCGTCCAGGAGGTAGTCTCCCCTGGTGGGGATGTCCAGGCAGCCCAGCACGTTCATCATGGTGGACTTGCCGGAGCCGGACTGGCCCACCACGGCCACGAACTCCCCCTTGTCGATGGTCAGGGACACGCCGTCCAGCGCGCGGACCTCGCTCTCCAGGCCCTCGCCGTAGATCTTATAGATGTCCCGCAATTCTACTAAATGTGCCATGGCGTCACCATGCGTTGATGGCCTGGATCTGGGTGAAGACCTCTGTGCCTTCCTCCACGCCGGACCGGATCTCCACGTTGTAGTTGTCGCTGATGCCGATCTCCACGGGCACCGGCCAGAAGCCCTCGGGGATCTCCTCGTCCACCATGGGCATCTCGATGGCGTTGTCCGGCCGGTCGCCGGAGACAAAGACCACCGTCAGGGTCTCTCCCTCCTCCGTGCTCACGGTCCGCACGCACTGGATGGGCAGCACCAGGCAGTTGTCGTTCTCGCTGGCCACCAGGGAGTAGTTGATGTAGCTGTTGACCTGGATGGTGCCCTCCGTGTTGTCGGCGGAGATGGTGATGGGATAGGTCGCCACGCCGTTGTTGACGGAGGAGGACAGGCTGACGGTCTCCACCGTGCCGAAGCCGGGGGTGCCCCACTGGTCCAGATTCACCATCATGCCGGGCTTGATGTAGCTGATGTTCCGCTCGTCCACATTTGCACTGACGGTGATGGTGGACGTATCGGAGATGGTGACCACGGCGGTGTTGGCCGCGATCTCGTCGCCGGGCTGAATGGCCAGGCCGATGACCATGCCGTCGATGGGCGCCACGGCGCTGCAATTCGCCAGGTTCTTCTGCGCCGTCTCCAGCTCCTCCCGGGCGGCCTCCAGATCCTGCTGAATGGTGAACAGCTCGCTCTCGCTCTCCTCGCCGTCGATGCGGACCAGCACCTGTCCGGCGGATACCTGGAGGTAATCCACCAGGCCGCTGGAGATCACGGTGCCGCTGACGGTGGAGCACAGGTCGCCCACACGGTAGTATTCCAGCTTGCCCGGCTCATAGGGATATACCGTCTCGCCGTTCACAGTGACTGTGGCGGAGGCCGCCATCTCCGCGGAAAGGGCGCCCTCGTTCTGTAAAATGATCTCCGCGGAGAAGAGCTTGGACCCCTCCGGGGTGATGCGGCTGACCATGTTGACCGCCGCCACGGTGCCGGACACGGACGCCATCAGGGACGGGATGGATACCTCCACCGTCTGCCCCACATACAGGTCTCCGGCATAGGCGTAGCTGTAATACTGCATGAGCCGCATACGGGTGTCGTCCGCCAGGACCGCCACCTTCTGTCCCTTGCTGATGGTGTCCCCGGGGTTCAGGGTCACGGTCTCCATCAGCTTGCCGGGATATCCAGCGGACAGGTTCAGGCCCGCGATATCCTTTTCCGCCGTGGACAGCTGCTTTTCATAGCCCTCCACGTTGCTGCGGGCCTTCTGCACCGCAGTCTCCGCCGCGGGGCTGTCGATGGTGAACAGCGGCGTTCCGGCGGTGACAACGTCGCCCTCCGACACCAGCACGTCCAACACCGTGCCCGCGGTGGTCAGGGTGATGGTCTCGCTGCTCTTGGCCCGGGTCAGGCCGCTGCCCTCCACGGTGGAGGTGATGGAGCCGTACTGCACCACATCCGTGACCATCTGGGACTCACCGCTGCCATCCTTTCCGCCCAGGAATTTCCAGGCCGCCAGAGCGATGGCAAGCAGGATCAGCAAGATCACGGTCCAGCGGACGATCCGCCGCCGCTTCTTCCGGGGCATACCCTTCCATTTCTCTTTCAGGGAGGGCTTTTGAGGTGCCGCCTCCTGCTCCTGAACGGCAGGAGCCGTCTCCTGCTGGGCCTGCGGCAGATCTGTTCTCTCCATAACTTCCGACATGGCTTCTTCTCCTTCATTGATTCATCGAAAACTGTATCATTAATGCTAGTACAGTTTTTCTCATAATACAACAACAAAACGGTTACAGTTTCCGGTCTGTTCCAACTTCTCTCATTTAATAGACGGCGCATCCGCCCAAATGGTTTCCCCAAATCCAGGATTTTTTGAAAAAGACCGCTCCCTCACGGGAGCGGTCTGATCTGGAAATTACGCGGAGACCCGCTTTGCGGCGGCACGCTGGAAGAACACGATGCCGCAGACGACCACCAGGCCGATCACATCGGTCAGGTCGCCGGGGACCATCATGCACAGGCCGCCCGCGATCAGGCCCAGGCGGAACAGGAGGTTGATCTTCTTATACAGGAAGCCGTTGAGGGCCGCCGCCACGCCGAACAGGCCGATGAGCGCGGTGACCACGATCTGCACCACCTGGAGGGGGTTGTCGACGTTCACCAGAAGCATGGCGGGGTTCATGGCGAAGATATAGGGCACGATGAAGGCGGCGATGGCCAGCTTGGTGGCGTTGATGGCCGTTTTCATGGGCGGCGCCTTGGCGATGGCGCTGCCGGCGTAGGCCGCCAGGGCCACGGGCGGCGTGATGTCCGCCACGATGCCGAAGTAGAACACGAAGAAGTGGGCGGCCATGGGGACCACGCCGATGGCGGGGTTCATCAGAATGGGGGCGCAGGTGGCGGCCATGATGCAGTAGTTGGCGGTGGTGGGCACACCCATGCCCAGCACGATGCAGCACAGCATGGTCAGCACCAGGGCGATCATCATATGGCCGGCGGAGACGGAGACGATGGCGGTGATGAGCTTGGAGGCAAGGCCGGTGACGGTGATGCAGCCCGCCACGATGCCGGCCATGGCGCAGGCCACGGCCACGGTGATGGTGCCCTTGCCGCCGGCTTCCAGCGCATCCAGGATCTTGAAGATGGAGATGCTCTCCGCGTCGCTCTCATGGCTGATCAGGGAATGGCCCAGGGTCCCGCCGAAGCTGCCGCCGGCACGGCTGGCGGCCACGGCGCTGGTGAGATTGCCGATGAAGCCCACGATGATCGTCACCAGAATGGCAACGGCGGCGGAGAACTGCATGGTCTTGAGGTTCATGGAGACCAGCGCCACCAGCACCACCAGGGGCGCCAGCAGGTAGATCTTCTTCATCAGGACGCTCAGCTTGGGCAGTTCGTCCTTGGGGATGCCCTTCAGGCCCAGCTTCCGGGCCTCCAGGTGAACGGCGATGTAAATGCCGGTGAAATACAGCACAGCAGGCAGGATGGCGGTGAGGGCCACGGTGCCGTAGGGCACGCCCAGGTACTCCGCCATCAGGAAGGCGGCCGCGCCCATGATGGGCGGCATGATCTGGCCGCCGGTGGACGCTGCGGCCTCCACCGCGCCGGCAAACTCGCCCTGATAGCCGGTCTTTTTCATCATGGGAATGGTGACGGAGCCGGTGGTGACGGTGTTGCCCACAGAGGAGCCGGACACCATGCCGCACAGGGCGGAGGAGATGACGGCCACCTTGGCCGGACCGCCGGCGGAGGAGCCCGCCACGGCGTTGGCCAGGTTGATGAAGAATTGGGCGATACCCGTCCGCTCCAGGAAGGCGCCGAAGATGATGAACACCACGATATACTTGGAGCAGACGTTGATGGGGGTATTCATGACGCCGGTGGTGGTGTAGAACAGGTTATAGATGGCGATGCGCCACTGGACCTGGCTGAAGGTATAGACCAGCAGGGCACCCACCACGCACAGAATGGGAAGGCCCACACTGCGGCGGCACAGCTCGATCAGCGCCAGAACGCCGATGACGGCGATGGCCAGCAGGAAGTTGTTCTTGGCCGTCCGCAGGGACAGCTTGATGATCTCCTGGGCGTGGAAGGTGTAATAGAGGAAGGAACCCGCGCCCAGGACCATGATGACGATGTCATACCAGGGCATGTGGTTGACCTTCACGCTGCCCTTGCGGGCGGGGAAATTCAGGTATCCGATCACCAGGACCCAGGCCAGGAAGGTGGTCAGCTTCACCTCCGGCAGCCAGGTGCTGAAAACCAGGGTCACCAGGATGCTGTACACCGAGAACAGGATCATCAGACCCTTGACCAAAATTTTGGGGGTGCCCTCCCAGACGCGGGTGTTGGACTCCCGGTCATACTTTTTCATGACCTCGTCCACATCGGCGGCAGTGCCTACGCCGCTGTCATCCGCCGGAGCGGTATGCACAGGGGGCTTGGTTTCCTTTTTCCAAAAGCTCATGGGGTCTCCTCGCTTCCTCCATATCAGAATTTCTTTGCGGAACACATGACTTTCCGCCGTTCCGGACGGAAACTCATCCGCCCCGTAAAATCGACAAGGGACTGCGGCGGGCACCGCCCGCCGCAGCCTCTCAGGGATATCCGGGGATCTTTATCGATTCCTTAACAGTGTTTGAACGGCCTCTTACTTGGTGGGAACGGTGTAGCCCTTCTCAGCGAAGTACTTTGCGGCGCCGGCGTGATAGGGGACGGAGGTGACGCTGGCAGCGAAGTCCAGGCTCAGCTCAGCACCCTTGGCGTGCACGGCGGTGATAGCGTCGATGTTGTCAAACACGCCGGACACAAAGTTGTACACGTCGTCCTCGGACACATCGTCACGGGCGATGACCACGGCGCCCACAGCCACGGTGGTGGTGTCGGTGTCCATGCCGTAGGTATCGGCGGAGATGGTGTAGGCGCTGTAATAGGGGGACTTGGCGATCAGCGCGTCAATGTGCTCCTGGTCCAGGCTCACCAGATAGGTGTCCTTGGCGCTGGACAGCTCGGTGATGGCGGTGGTGGGCGCGCCGGCGACCACGAAGGCCGCGTCGATGGCGCCGTCCTTCAGCGCCTCGGCGCTGTCACCGAAGCCCTGGTAGGTGGGCTTGATGTCCTGCTCGGTCAGGCCGTAGGCGCCCAGCACGTCGATGGCGTTGTAGTACACACCGGAGCCGGAGTCGCCGATGGAGACGTTCTTGCCCTTCAGGTCGGCCACGGTCTTGATGCTGGGATCGCAGGTGACGATCTGGACCTGCTCCATGTACAGGGCGGCCACGGTGGAGAAGCAGTCCACCTTGCCGAAGTCGGCGAACAGGTTGGTGCCCTCATAGGCGTAGCTCATGACGTCGGACTGGACGAAGCCCAGCTGGGCGCCATCCATGTCCATCAGCTCGATGTTGCCCTGGGAGCCCTTGCCCTCCACAGCGGTGATCTTGCTGCCGGTGGCGCTGCTGACCTGACCGGCCAGAACGGAACCAAAGGCATAATAAGTGCCGGAGGAACCGCCGGTGGTGAACGTCAGCTCGCTGCCGGTGGCGGCGGGAGCGGGGGTGCTCTCCTGGGTGGGTTCCTTGTTCTCATCAGTGGTATCGGCGGGCTTGTCACCGCCGCAGCCGGCCAGAACAGCAGCCATCATCATGACGGCCATCAGCAAAGACAGAATCTTCTTCATCTTAACATCCTCTTTTCCTAGTTTGATCGGGGTATCTTGCAGCTACTTGCATATCATACCGTATCCCCTTTCATTTTTCAAGTATATTTTTCGCTTTTTGGTGCTTTTTTGCAAGTTAATATTCTTTACCCTGCATTATTTTTCGTTTTCTCTGTATTTGGGGTTCAAAAGCTCCCCATGCCACGTCATTGTGCACAAACATCTGTCCGCAGTGCGCGGAATTCTAGGTGATTTTTCCCTTGGAAAAAGCAGGACCCGCCGATGGGCGGGTCCTGTTTGTGAGAATACACAATTCACTTGATCGTCAGCAGGAGCTGGCCGCCCTTGACGGTGTCTCCCTCCCGGACCTCGATGCTGCCGACCACGCCGCCCATGCGGGCGGTGATGGCGGTCTCCATCTTCATGGCCTCGATGGTGACCAGGGTCTGGTTCTTCTCCACGCGGTCGCCAACCTTGACGCTGATCTTGCTGACCGCGCCGGGGATGGAGGCGCCCACCTGGCTCTTGTCCTCCGGGTCCGCCATGGGCACCTTGACGATGTTCTTCTGAGCCGCCTCGTCAGGCACCTGCACATCCCGGCGGATGCCGTTCAGCTCAAAGCTGACGGTGCGCATGCCCTCCTTGTCGATCTCACCCAGGCCCAGATACTTGATGACCAGGGTCTTGCCGTCAGCGATATTGACCTTGTTGGTCTCGCCCACGGCCAGGCCGTGGAAGAACACATGGCTGCCCAGGCGCATGATATAGCCGTACTCCTTCCGGCTCTTCACATACTCCTCCACCACCTTGGGATACAGGCAGTAGCTGAGCACCGCCCGCCAGGAGGGGTCGGGGTCGAAGGCCATCATCTCCCGCTTTTTCGCCTCAAAGTCCACCGGCGGCAGCAGCTCGCCGGGGCGGCAGGTGATGGGCTCCTTGCCCTTCAGCACCACCTTCTGGAGATCCTTGGGGAAGCCGCCTGCGGGCTGGCCCATCATGCCGGAAAAATAGCTGACGGCGCTGTCCGGGAAGGCCAGGCCCTCGCCCTTCTCCACGATGGTCTCCGGCGTCAGGCCGTTCTGGGTCATGAAGATGGCCAGGTCGCCCACCATCTTGCTGGAGGGCGTCACCTTCACGATGTCGCCCAGCATCTCGTTGACCACCCGGTAGTTCTCCTTGACCTCCAGGAAGCGGCCGCCCAGGCCCAGGGATTCCACCTGGGGCTTCAGGTTGGTGTACTGGCCGCCGGGGATCTCGTAGCGGTAGATATCGGTAGCGGGACTGGTGATGCCCGCCTCAAAGGAGTCGTAGCGCTTGCGCACATCCTCCCAGTAATCGGTGAGGTACTGCAGGCGGTCCAGATCCATGCCGGTGTCCCGCTCCGTGCCCTGCAGGGCCGCCACCACGGCGTTCAGAGAGGGCTGGCTGGTGAGGGACGCCATGGAGCTGATGGCGCAGTCCACCACGTCCACGCCGGCCTCCGCCGCCAGCAGATAGGCGGCCACCTGGTTGCCGGAGGTGTCGTGGGTGTGGAGCTGAACGGGGATGCCGATCTCCTGCTTCAGCGTGGACACCAGCTTCTTGGCGGCGTAGGGCTTCAAAATGCCGGACATATCCTTGATGCACAGCATATGGGCGCCCCGGTGCTCCAGCTCCTTGGCCAGCTTCACATAGTAATCCAGGGGATATTTGTCCCGCTTGGGATCCAGGATATCGCCGGTGTAGCAGATGGTGGCCTGGCAGATCTTATCCTGGTTCAGCACCTCGTCCATGGCAACTTCCATGCCGGGCAGCCAGTTCAGGGAGTCAAACACCCGGAACACATCGATGCCGGACCGGGCGGCCTCCTTGATGAACTCCCGGATCACGTTGTCGGGATAGTTGGTGTAGCCCACGGCGTTGGCGCCCCGCAGCAGCATCTGCAGCAGCAGGTTGGGGGCCTTCTGGCGGATCAGATCCAGGCGCTCCCAGGGGGACTCATGGAGGAAGCGGTAGGCCACGTCGAAGGTGGCGCCGCCCCAGCACTCCAGGGAGAAGGCGTCCGCCAGGATCTCGCTGGTGCCCTCCATGCCCTTGACGATATCCCGGGTGCGGACACGGGTGGCCAACAGGGACTGGTGGGCGTCCCGGCAGGTGGTGTCGCAGATCAGCAGCTTCTTCTGATCCAGCACCCAGTCCGCCACGGCCTTGGGGCCCTTGGCGTCCAGCAGCTGCTTCAAACCGTCGGGCCGATCTCCGGTGACCGGCGGGAACCGGGGCGCGTCGTAGAACTTGTGCCCCTCCTGCTCCTTTACCACGATGTTGCCGATGTATTTCAGCATCTTGGTGGCCCGGTCCTGGCTCTCGTCGATCTGGAACAGCTCCGGGGTCTCGTCGATGAACTTCGTGTGGCACTTGCCCGCCATGAAGGTGGGGTTCTTCAGAATGTTGGTGATGAACGCGATGTTGGTCTTGACGCCCCGGACATGGATCTCGTTGATGGCGCGGGCGGCCTTGCGGCACACCCCGGCAAAGGTATTGTCCCAGGTGGTGATCTTCACCAGCAGGGAGTCATAGTAGGGGGAGATGACGGCGCCGGTATAGGCGTTGCCGCCGTCCAGCCGGATGCCGAAACCGCCGGCAGAGCGGTAAGCCGTGATCTTGCCGGTGTCGGGGGCGAAGTTGTTGGCCGGGTCCTCGGTGGTGACGCGGCACTGGATGGCATAGCCGTCATGCCGGATGGCCTCCTGACTGGCAATGCCGATCTCCGGGTCATCGAGAGGACGGCCCTCGGCGATCAGGATCTGGGAGCGCACCAGGTCGATGCCCGTCACCATCTCCGTGACGGTGTGCTCCACCTGGATGCGGGGGTTCATCTCGATGAAATAGTGGTGTCCCTCCCTGTCCACCAGGAATTCCAGGGTGCCCGCGTTGACGTAGCCCACGTGCTTGGCGATCTTCACGGCGTCCTCGTACAGGGCCTTTCGGACGTTTTCATCCACAGAGAAGGCGGGGGTGAACTCCACCACCTTCTGGTAGCGCCGCTGGAGGGAGCAGTCACGTTCGTACAGGTGGACCACATTGCCGAACTCATCTCCCAGAATCTGGACCTCGATGTGCTTCGGCTCCACCAGGAATTTTTCCATGAAGATATCGTCGTTGCCGAAGGCCTTCTTGGCCTCCGCCTTCACCAGGTCGAAGTTGACGCCCACTTCCTCCACGGTGTCGCAGCGGCGCATGCCGCGGCCGCCGCCGCCCGCGGCGGCTTTCAGGATGACGGGGAAGCCGAACTCCATGGCCAGCTTCTGGGCCTCCTCCCGGCTCTTCAGCGGCTCGGTGGTGCCGGGGGTGATGGGCACGCCGCAATCCACGGCCATCTGCTTGGCGGAGAGCTTGTCGCCCATCATGTCCAGGATCTTGGAGCTGGGGCCGATGAACTGGATGCCCGCCTCCTCGCAGGCCCGGGCGAAGTCGCCGTTCTCGGACAGGAAGCCGTAGCCGGGATGGATGGCGTCGGCGCCGTGCTTCTTGGCCAGATGGATGATGCGGGGGATGTTCAGATAGGCCCCCAGGGGGCTCTCGTTTTCACCGATCAGGTAGGACTCGTCGGCGGCGGTGCGGAAAACGCTGTATGTGTCCTCATTGGAATAGATGGCGATAGTCTGCAAACCCAGGTCGTGGCACGCGCGGAAAATACGCATGGCGATCTCGCCCCGGTTGGCGACCAGCACCTTCTTGAACGTTCTGCTCATGTGGTCTCCTCCTCTTCCGTTCCCTCCCCCGTCCGGGGCAGGGCAGATGATCCAAAATTACTGTACAGTATACTCCTTACGCTTCCTCCGTTGCAATGGGGGCCGGGCGGATTTCCCGCAATTTCGGAGAAGGCTCCAGATTTTTGTTGGGATGCTCCGCGGCATTTTGTCTATTTCAGCAGGACTAATGTCTGCCATCAGCGGTCAAGCCCAAAAGATCCGCCGCACCCGGACAGATGCGGCGGATCACACGGTTGATTATTTGCAGGCCTTGGAGTCCACGACCTCTTTCAGCTGGGCCTCGAACGCGTCGAAGCTCATGACGCCCAGGTCGCCGTCGGCGCGGTGGCGGACGGAGACGGTGCCCGCCTCAGCCTCCTTGTCGCCGATGACCAGCATATAGGGGATCTTTTCCAGGGTGGCCTCCCGGATCTTCTTGCCGATCTTCTCATTGCGGCCATCCACTTCCACCCGGTAGCCGGCGGCATCCAGCCTGGCGGCTGTCTGATCGGCGTATTCCGCCGCCCGGTCGGTGACCGGCAGCAGCTTCACCTGAACAGGAGAGAGCCAGGCGGGGAAGGCGCCGGCGAAGTGCTCGGTGATGACGCCGATGAATCGCTCGATAGAGCCCAGCAGCGCCCGGTGGATCATGACGGGACGGTGCTTCTGGCCGTCCTCGCCGATATACTCCAGCTCGAACCGCTCCGGCATCTGGAAGTCCAGCTGGATGGTGCCGCACTGCCAGGTCCGGCCCAGGGAATCCGCCAGATGGAAGTCCAGCTTGGGGCCGTAGAACGCGCCGTCGCCGGCGTTGATGACAAAGTTCTTGCCCATCTCCTCGATGGCGGTCTGGAGGGTGTCCTCGGCGAACTTCCAGTCCTTCTCATCGCCCATGTGGTCCTCGGGCATGGTGGAGAGCTCAATCTGATAGGTCAGGCCGAAGGTGGAGTAGATCTCGTCAAAGAGCTGCACCACGTTCTTGATCTCGTCCTTCATCTGGGCCGGGGTCATGAAGATGTGGGCGTCGTCCTGGGTGAAGCAGCGGACCCGGAACAGGCCGTGGAGGGCGCCGGACATCTCGTGGCGGTGGACCAGGCCCAGCTCCGCCATGCGCAGAGGCAGATCCCGGTAGGAGTGGGGCTCGTTCTTATACACCAGCATGCCGCCGGGGCAGTTCATGGGTTTGACGGCATAGTCCTCCCCGTCGATGACGGTGGTGTACATGTTGTCCTTGTAGTGGTCCCAGTGGCCGCTGCGGTGCCAGAGTTCCTGGTTGAGGATGATGGGTGTGGCAATCTCCACATAGCCATAGCGCTTGTGGCACTGCCGCCAGTAATCCAGCAGGGTGTTCTTCAGCACCATGCCCTTGGGCAGGAAGAAGGGGAAGCCGGGACCCTCGTCGGCCATCATAAAGAGGCCCAGCTCCTTGCCCAGTTTCCGGTGGTCCCGGCGTTTGGCCTCCTCAATGCGCTCCAGATAGGCGTCCAGCTCCTCCTTTTTGGGGAAGGCGATGCCATAGATGCGCTGCAGGGTCTGCCGGTTGGAGTCGCCCCGCCAGTAGGCGGCGTTGCAGGCGGTGAGCTTGATGCCGTTGCCCTTGATGCGGCCGGTGGAGTCCAGATGGGGACCGGCGCACAGGTCGGTGAACTCCCCCTGCTTATAGAAGGAGATGTGGGCGTCGGCGGGCAGATCGTTGATCAGCTCCACCTTGTAGGGCTCCTCCTTCTCCTCCATGAACTGCAGGGCCTCGGGCCGGGGCAGCTCAAACCGCTCCAGCTTCAGCTTCTCCTTGCAGATCTTGCGCATCTCCGCCTCGATCTTCTCCATGTGCTCCGGGGTAAAGGCAAAGGGAGAGTCCAGATCATAATAGAAGCCCTCGTCGATGGAGGGGCCGATGGCCAGCTTCACCTCCGGCCACAGGCGCTTGATGGCCTGGGCCAGGACGTGGGAGCAGGTGTGCCAGTAGGTGCGGCGGTATTCTTCGTTTTCAAAGGTATACAGGTTTTCTTCAGACATCTTGTGTTCCTCCTTTTGGTGAGGGGTGAAAAAAATCCCACCCCTGACGGAAATCAGGGGTGAGATACGAGATCGTATTCCACGGTTCCACCCTGCTTGCGCCCGCGGGGGCGCCGCTCGTGTCCTCTGTAACGGGAGGTCCCGTCCCAGCCTACGTATCGGTGGGCGGCTCCAAGGCGGTGACTGGCCCCGGTTCCGGCCAGGGCCGCTTACAGCCAGCGGCGGCCCCTCTCTGCGGTCTTTCCCGAACAGCGTCCTTTTCAAAGCCTTTTTATCAGATTAAGGCTCAATATAACACTTTGGCCCGGCTTTGTCAAGGGGAAAACTCTGGGGGCGGCTTGGTGCCCAGCTCCGGGTGGAGGGGCGTCAGGCCGCCTGCGGGCGGGGCTTTTGCCCGGCCACAGGCCGGGGACGGGGGATTTCACGCCGCGGGCGTGGGACGGGAGGTTTCCGCCCACGGGCGGGGACGGGGGGTGTGCCGCTTTGCGGCACGGAAATGAACCCCCATTTTCTTTTCGGTTGCGCCAAAAAGAAAACGGCCGTTCACGGTCAAAAGAAAAGGCGCTTTTGTGTCCACAGTTGGCCCATCGGGCCAACTGTGGGCGGACGGGAGTTAGTGGTTAGATGTGCCACTAAGGCCGGAAATCTTCTGCCGGGTGCGCCGGACGTGGTACGAGTTTAGAGCTGCGCCGCCGCAGGTTGGCGGCTTGGGTGCAAATGCAGGGTGGTCATCGAAAGGCTTTTAGCAACAAGCCCCGTGTGTTCCGCTTCGCTACACACTACCCGGGTGGTTAAATCGGCCTCTGCCGGGTGCGCTATACAGGGTACGAGCGTAGGAGTGCGTGCCCGCATTTGGAGGCTTAGGTACAAATTTTGGGCGGTCGCCGAAAGGCTTTCAGCAACAAGCCCCGTGTGTTCCGCTTCACTACACACTACCTGGGCGGTTACATTGGCCTCTGACGGGGACGCTATACCGGGTGCGGGTTTAGAACTCCGCCGCCGCAGGTTAGCGGCTTGGGTTCAAGTTCGGAGTGGTCATTGAAAGGCTTTCATTCTGGCCCTGCCTGTGGAATGGGGCATTCCAAAGCACACTACTGCAACTGCCCAGGCAGCGCTAAGCGAAGCGGGGGGACGAGCCCGACCGCCGCCAGTGGCGGAGGAAGGGAGGGCGAGGAGTGGCAGCAACAGGGAGTGCAGGGTGGGCGATTCATCGCACGCGCTGCACGACCATGTTGCAACAGGAGCGCGGAAAGGGACGCTGGTCCTTTCAATCTTTGCCCGCCCCCGCAATTCCGATTCGCGTGGCTAAAAACCGAAAGATTCAGCAAAGCCGTGCCCGCGCCCAACGCAGAATCCAGCCTCAACTTCCAACGGTCTCTTTCTGGGACCCCACGTCTTATCCACACTTGGCCCTAGGGGCCAACTGTGGACACCAAGCGCCTTTTCTTTTGACCGTGAACGGCCGTTTTCTTTTCGGCAAGACCGAAAAGAAAATGGGGGTTCATTCCCGTGCCGCAAAGCGGCACACTTCCCCGTCCCCGCCCCGTGGGCGGAAACCTTCCTCCTGCGCCCGCGGCGCGAAATCCCCGTCCCGCCCGCAGGCGGAACCACTCTCACCGCTCCTCCAGGTTCTCCGGCAAATCCTCTTTATTTTTTCCCCTATTTTTCCAACAGGAGATCAATTTCCTGTGAATCGCATCGTCTATGCGGCGGAAAAAGGGACTCAGGAGCAGTCCGATAAGCCCCGCGAAACAGCACCATGTCCCAATGCTCATGTGCTGAAACATCACCTTCACGCTGACGACTCTCAAGGCCCCTATCACCATAGGCACCAGGAACCACAACACCATTCCCACAACGAAGAAAACACACCAGCGCATGCCCTGGACCGCCGCCAGCACAGACACAAAGTGCATGGCAATGAGACAGACCACCAGGCGTTTCACCTCTCCCGTCCACAGGAAATGGGTGATGACAGCGGAACGCCCATCCACCACAAAAATGGGCAGATTGATCCCGGCGAAGGTGAGCAGCGTAAACAGCACTCCCGTCCATGCGGGGACCGGCTGCTTCGGCTTCATGTCTCGTCTCCGTCGAGGTAACGCTCTTCAGCGGCCTGCTGGGCGCTCTTCAGCAGATCCAGCGCCTCTTGGAAGCGCTCCCGGTCCATCAGTTCCAACGCGTCGGTAATGGTGTTGAACAGACGGTAATACATCTCTTTATACATTTTCCTCAGCTCCTCCAAATTCGTCTTTTAAGATGTAATTCATACTATAAAGTTGAATTTATAACTTGTCAAGACGATTATCGCCTTTAAATGCGTTTTCGTATAGGAATTATTCGGTATGATAACCATAGAGGCAGGAGGATAGACTATGGAATTGGATTATACCGAAATCGGGCGCCGTATTGCGCGCCGTCGAAAGGCATTGGGCTTGACACAAGCAAAAGTTTCGGAACGTGCGGAAATTGGAGACAAGTATTTGTCCAGTATTGAGCGCGCTATCTCTATTCCCTCCACCGAGGTCATCATGCGCCTCGCCATCGCCCTGGACACGACACCGGATGAATTTCTGGTGGGCACCGCCCGGCACGAGGGCCAGCGCTGGAAGAGCATCGCGGAGCGTCTCCGCATCATGGACGACAGACAGCTGGACCTGGCCGAGAGCTTTCTCGCCTGGCTCTCCGAGCAAAAATAAGAACCGCGCCGCTGTCAGCGGCGCGGTTTTTCTTTTGATCATCCAAGGTCCCGGTGGTCCAACGCCGCCAGGCCAAACCGGGCGGCCTGGGTGACGGTCTCCCGTTCCGCCTCCGTCTGGGCGGCGTTCCACTTGGCCCGCAGCTCCCGGAGGAACAGTCCCCGCAGGGAGTCCTCCTCCGCCCGCGCCCAGATGTCCTCCGCCATGCGGGTGCGGTCCCGAAGCTCCAGGGCGTAAAAGCGGTCCGCCAGCGCCGTCTCCAACGCGCCTGTGTCCAGGCCGCCCTCTCCGGTCTCGCCGGTGAGGACGATCCGGTACAGGTGCTGGGCGGTGTCCGCCGGAAGGGCGGCCTCCACGGCGGCGCGGGGGTCCCGGCCCGTCACATCCACCTCCAGGATCTCATACCGCCGCCGGGCAAAGGGCACAAAGGACAGCGACACCCTGCCGGAGTCCTCCACGGTGCCCTCGTAAAAGCCCTTTTCCCCCAGCTCGTCAAAGCCCCGTCCCTCGGGACAGCCGGGCCAGGCGCACAGCGTCTTTCCCAGCGTCACAGGCTCCGCGCGTTTGTGGATATGGCCCAGGGCCAGATAGTGGAGGCCGCTGGCGGCGATCTCCTCCCTTCGGATGGGGTCGTACCGGGCCTCCGCCGGGTCGATCTCCCCGTGGAGCAGGCCGATGTGGACCCTGCCGTCCTCCGGGGCGGCAAAGCCGGTCAGAAGCCCCGCCGCCTGCTCCGGGCCGGTGAAGGCCGCGCCGTGGATGGTCAGGTTCCATTCCGGCAGGTCCACGGCGGTCATGGCGTTCTCCCGGAAGATCTGTACGTTCTCCGGCCAGTTCACCGTCAGCCAGGGACTGCCGGGGCCGATCCAGTCGTGGTTCCCGGGGGCAATGAACACCTTGGCCTGCATCTGCCCCAGAGCCTGGGCCAGCTGCTCCCCGGTCTCCCGGAAGGCGCTGCCGCTGTCGAACAAGTCTCCCGCCAGCAGCACCAGGCCGATGCCGTGTCCGTTCACATAGTTTGCCAGCCGGAAGGCCGTCTCCCGGCTCTCCCGGCGGCGTGCCGCCGCCTGCCGGGCCGTCAGCGCACCGAAGGCACTGTCCAGATGGAAGTCCGCCGCGTGGATGAATTGGAACATGTCAACACCTCCCATAGAGGAAAAGCCGTCGTTTTTCGTCACCGCATAACAAGAAAATCATTTTTGCCGCGGCAGTGCCGCTGGGGCGGGGGATCTGAACTTTAATCTCTCCAGCCCTTGCACACGTCCACCCACTCCTGGAAGTTGGAGGAGTACTTCTCCAATTCCTCGCAGGTCAGCTCGATGGCGCTGTTGTCGCTGCCGGCGGCGGGGAATACGGTCTCGAACCGCTGGAGGGACACGTCCAGATACACCTTCACGTTCTCCGGCAGGGCGAAGGAGCACACGCCGCCCACGTCGTGGCCGATGAACTCGTGGGCCTCCTCACGGGTCAGCATCTTGGCCTTGGTGTGGAACTGGCGCTTGTAGGCGCTGTTGTCCACCTTGGCGTCTCCGGCCACCACGATGATGATGGGCTGGTCGTCCACCTTGAAGCTCAGGCTCTTGGCGATGCGGGCGCCCTCCACGCCCACAGCCACAGCCGCCAGCTCCACCGTGGCTGAGGAGACCTCAAATTCCCGGATGCGGTCCGCGATGCCAAAGCCCTCGAAATAAGCCCGTACTTTTTGAATCGACATGTTTTATCTCTCCTATCTTGATTTGTAAAAACTCTCTTATCGGATATCCACCCGCTCCACGGCGGTGCAGAGTCCCGTGGCGCTGTCCAGGGTGAACACGGCGCCCTGCATCTTGCAGGGGCCGTCCGGCACCCGGTACCGCCCCGGCAGGCCGCCCAAAAAGCCCTCCACCGACTGCCACGGCTCGATGCCCAGCACGGATTCGACGGGGCCGGTCATGCCCAGGTCCGTGAGGTAGCCGGTGCCCTTGGGATACACCCGCTCGTCGGCGGTGGGCACATGGGTGTGGGTGCCCCACAGGGCGGACACCCGCCCGTCCAGGTGATAGCCCAGGGCCAGCTTTTCGCTGGTGGCCTCCGCGTGGAAGTCCACCAGGGTGAAGTCCGCCTCCCCCTGATCCAGCAGCCTGTCCGCCGTGGTGAAGGGGTTCTCCGTGCCCCAGGCCAGGCCGCAGCGGCCGATCAGGTTCATCACCCGCACCCGGACGCCGCCCAGGTCGAAGGTCTCGCAGCCGTGGCCCGGCGCCCGCCCGGTGTAGTTGGCGGGCCGCAGGAGCCAGGGCGTGTCGTCCAGAAAGTCCTTGATCTGCATTTTGCCGAAGGTGTGGTTGCCCAGGGTCACGGCGTCGGCCCCGGCGTCGCGGATGCGCCACGCCTGGTCCGGCGTCAGCCCCACGCTGGAGGCATTCTCACCGTTGACCACCGTGAAGTGGATCTGTTTGAATGTTTGCAGGGGGCGCAGATGGCGCTCCAGGTGCCGCAGCCCCGGCTCGCCCACCACGTCGCCCACCGCCAGGATGTGATACAGCATGTGTGTCCCTCCGCTGTCTTTCGTCAATTTTCCGCCGCCAGACCCACCGGGGCGTCCAGCTCCGTGAAGTCCCGGATCTGATATCGTCAACGCAGCCGAAACGGAGCACAAGCTCCTTTTCAACCGGCGGACCGATGGTCCGCCGCGGTGGATGAAGATGAAGTTCCGTCCGCCCGCCGCCTGAAACCGGGCCAAAAAGGTCCGCACATGGGGCAGCCTCCTGTCTCATCGCCGGGTCACTCTGATTGAGTAGTATACCAAAAAAGGCTGGTTTTGCAAAGGCCCGCGGAAATTTTTTCCGCAGCTCGCCGGAGCCAGGGCGCTTTTTTTATATTTTGTTGAAAAGGCGCGGTTTTTGGTATTGCGTCCTCCGCCGTCTTTCGCTTATAATAGCAGTGGTCATCATAAGAACATCTGAACTCGGAGGGAGTCCCCATGGCAGTCAAATTGGAATTATACCGCGTGTTCAAGGAGGTCGCCGAGACCGGCAACATCTCTGTGGCGGCAAAAAACCTGTACATCTCCCAGTCGGCGGTGAGCCAGTCCATCAAGCAGCTGGAGACGGCCCTGCAGGCCCGGCTGTTCGCCCGCAGCCCCCGGGGCGTTTCCCTGACCAGCGAGGGGCAGATGCTGTACCAGTATGTCCGCAGCGCCCTGGGGCTTCTGGCCACCGGAGAGGACAAGCTCTCCCAGGCCCAGCAGCTGCTGCTGGGCTCCCTGGTCATCGGCGCCAGCGACACCGTGACCAGCTGGTTTTTGACGCCGTACCTGGACGCCTTCCACCGGGAGCACCCCGGCATCCGGCTGAAGATCGTCAGCGGCCGCAGCGCCAAGGTGCTGAGCATGCTGAAATCCGGCGCCGTGGACATCGCCTTCGCCTCCTCCCCCGCCGACAGCTCCGTGGAGGGCTGGCCCTGCTTTGCCACCCACTCCGCATTTGTGGCGGGCAGCGGCTATGCCTGCGATTTCGACCACGTGTACACCCGGCAGGAGATCGCGGACTTCCCCCTGATCCTGCTGGAGCGCAAGGCCAGCAGCCGCGTCTTTCTGGAGCAGGAGTTTTTGAAGAGCGGCGTCACGCTGACGCCGGAGATCGAGCTGTCCTCCCGGGGCCTGCTGGTCTCCCTGGCCCGCATCGGCCTGGGCGTGGCAGGCGTGACGCTGGAATTTGTGCAGAGGGCGCTGGACGCCGGGGAGATCCGCCTGCTGAAGACCGACTTCGACATCCCCGCCCGCAGCGTGGACATGTGCACCCTGCGGGACGTGACCCCCACCGCCGCCGCCACCGCCTTTATGGAGATGGTGCGGGCGGGCGGCGCCGGGGCCTGAAACACCTTACATTTTTGTCGCAGGAGAATTCCCATGGACCTCTTCCTTCTCATTCTCGAATTGGTGGGCACCATGGCCTTCGCCGCCTCCGGGGCCATCACCGGGCTGCGGAAGAACATGGATATCTTCGGCGTGTGCATCCTGGGCCTGACCACCGCCGTGGGCGGGGGCGTCATCCGGGATGTGATCCTGGGCAGCACACCCCCTGCCACCTTTCAAAACCCCATCTATGCCGCCGTGGCCCTGGTCACCTCCCTGGTGCTCTTCCTGCCCCAGGTGCGCCATCTGCTGATGCGGGACCAGGCCCTCTACGACCTGGTCATGCTGGTGATGGACACCCTGGGCCTGGGCATCTTCACCGTGGCGGGCATCCGGGCCGCCTATGGCAGCGCCTCCCGGCCCACGCTGTTCCTGCTGGTGTTCGTGGGCGTTGTCACCGGCGTGGGCGGCGGGATCCTGCGGGACATGATGGCCGGGGACACGCCTTACGTCTTTGTCAAGCACGTCTACGCCTCAGCCTCTCTGGCAGGCGCTCTGGTGTGCGGCCTGCTGTGGGGCCGCGCGGGCGAGATGCCCGCCATGCTGGCAGGCGCTGCCGTGGTCTTTGTCATCCGGGGGCTGTCCGCCCACTTCCGCTGGAACCTGCCCCGGGCCCACGACTGACCCGCCGCGTTGAGAAAATATGGGAGACCGCCGGCTGGCGGTCTCCCATTGCTTTTTCTCTGCGCTCCGCCCATGCGGCGCAGGGCCTCACAGGTCATTCAGATCGTCCAGATGCATTTTGTCCATCTGGGCCTTTATCCGCTGTTTCTCCCGGCAGGCCCAGTAAATGGCCAACAGGACCACCGTGGGGACGTTCCCCAGGATCAGGGCGGCCAGCAGCGGCCCCCAGGGAAAACCGCCGCCGGAGGCCGTCACGTTGAGCGCCAGCACCAGGGCATATAAAAACGCCAGCAGCGGCAGCACCAGTCCCGGCCATTTGCTCTCCCGTCTGGAGAGAAAGATCTGCAAACAGACGACGCCTGCCAGCAGAAGCAGCGGCACGAGCAGCGCAATCAGCGTCCTGAGTCCAAAAGCCATTTCATGTACCTCCTCCAATATCCTCGATGCGCATTTTATCCAATTTCCGGTCCTGCCGCCGGTTTCGTCTCCGGCATTCCCGGCAGGCGGCATAGGCGGTCCCGCTCACAGGTCCTCCACCCGCGTCCTGTCCAGCTCCCGCGTCCGGCGGCGCCTCCGCCTGCGGATCCAGCGGCAGACGGCATAGACCGCCAGCAGGAGCAGGGTGAGCAGGTTGTTCCGCAGAAATACCAGAAGCACCATGGCGGCAGTGATCCCCAGTCTCTCCAAAAGCTGGGCCAGTGCGGCGTCGTAACACATCAGGAAGCTCCCCAGCGCCCACAGGAAGGACGCCGCCGGCAGAAGCAGGCCGGGCCGCCGGCTCTTCCGGCAGGACAGCCACACCTCCAGCAGGACGGCCAGAAGGCCGAATACCAGCAGAAACACCGGGTCCCCCGTATTGAATCCGCCGCCGACCAGGCCCACCGACACGCCCACGTCAAAATATTTGAAGTAATCCACTGCGTCCCTCCTCAGGCCCCGGTCTCACAGGTCGTCGATGTTCATCCTGTCTATCTGGTCCTCCATCCGCCGCTGCTTCCGCCTCCGGTACTCCCGGCAGGCGGCATAGACCGCCAGCAGGAGCAGCGCCGGGATCTGATACAGGCCAAAATATTGTATCGCGGTCCCCAGCAGGACTCCTCTCGTCATAAAACGGCCCCATGCCCCCGCGAAAAACAGGATGGTCTTTCCTGTTCCCCACAGAAACGCCGCCCCCGGCAGGAGCAGGCCGGGCCACCGCTTCTCCCGGCTGGCCAGCCAAAGCTCTGCCAGAACAGCGGCCCCAATGGGCAGGACCCACTCCCGCCGGTCAAAATCGATAAAGATCCGAATTTTTGTGGCCATGCTGTAAGAGCCCTTTTTCACGTCAGCTCTCCCCCTTTGTCCGGCGGTATTCGCTGATGAGGATCTTGGCGGTGTCAAAGTCCAGCTTGTCATCCACCGCCAGCCGCTTGACCAGGGACACATAGGGGTCCGCCTCCGCTGTCTCGGCGATCTGGATCTTTTGAATGAGCCGGTCCAGCCGCAGCCGCACCGTGGGATAGCTGACGCCGTACAGCGACGCCACCTCCTTCAGCGAACCGGAGGAGAGCACGAATTTTTTGATGAAGGCCATATCCTCGTCCTCCAGGCCCGCCATCCAGCTTGGGATCGTCTCCATATGCGCGTCCCCCCTTTCATAAAATTAAATATAAACTTTAATTTTATGAAAGTCAAGATTAATTTTTATCATCAACAAAATAAAACCCCCGGTCTCCCGGAGGTTTTATTTGGATCGTCACTTTTGGGATGCGGGCGGCTCCATCCGCCCCAGGGTCTCATCGGCGTAATAGCCCAGCGGGTCCTGGGGTTCGCCGTCCTGCCGGACCTCGAAGTGCAGGTGGGGGCCGGTGGAATTGCCCGTGCTGCCCACGGCGGCGATCACGTCTCCCTGCTCCACAGTGTCCCCCGCTTCCACGGACAGGCTCTGGCAGTGGGCGTAGAGGGTCTCCAGGCCATTGCCGTGGTCCAGCAGCACGTACTTGCCATATTCCGCGTCAAAGTCCGCTTTCTCCACGGTCCCGTCCAGGACCGCCAGAATCGCGGTCCCCCGCTCTATGCCTCCAAAATCGATGCCGGTATGGGTATAGAGGCGGTGCGGCAGCTCGGCGGAGTCCTCCACATCCCCCTGCACCCCGCTGAGGTCCGGCACCATCCGCTCTCCGCCAAAAGAGGCGGTGAGCCGCACCGAATCGCCCTCCGTGGGCCAGACCATGCTCTGGGCGGACGCCGCTTCCTCCCGCTGCCGGTCCCACTGGGCCTGTTCTTCCTCATCGGCAACACGCAGGCCGGTCAATCTGCCGTTTTCATAGACGGCATACAGCTCCACCGCGTCCTCGCCATAGGCGCCGTTCCCCGTGTGCTCCGTGATCCAGGTCTCCCCGTCCAGGATGCCCCGGACCTCCCGGCCCTGATAGGACATGGACAGGCCGTTTCCGTCGTGGTCCGGGTCGTCGAACCGGTAAGTCAGGCCGAAGGGGACATAGTCCGCCAATATCTCCTCCCATTCTGCCGCTACCTTCTCCGAGATCCCGGCATTCTCTTCCGGCAGATAGGCCGTCAGGTCGATGTCCTTTTCCGCGCCGTCCGCGGCGGCGGTCAGGGTCAGGCTGTCATAGGGGCCGTCCGCCAACTCAAAGCGGTAGGTCCTGCCCTGCTCCCAGCTTCCGGCGGCGCTCTCCTCCTCCAGATAGTGGACGCTCATGCCGCCATCCGGTGTCTCCAGCCGCCCGCCGATCCAGATAGACCAGGAGACGTCCGCCTCGGGAATGGTGAAGGAGACTGCGCCGTCCCCGCAGACGATGCTGTCCTCCAGCCGCTCCAGCGGCGTGCCCTCCGGCGGGGCGTCAGGCGCGGAGGTGGCAAAGGCCGTGGTCACGCCCGCCACCAGCAGCAGGGCGCACACCAGCGCCAGCGCCGTTGTTTTCTTTAATTTCATAATGGCTTTGATCCTTTCTTCAATGGCAGTTCGGCTGAAGTGGCTGTACAGCGGGCGGCATTCCGCCTTCCGCTCCTCCATCTTCAGCAGCGTTCTGGCATAGGCCGCCGGCTGTCCCAGCCGGCGCACCACCGCCTCGTCGCAGGCCAGCTCCAAATCCCGGTTTGCCAGCACATACAGCAGCCACACCGCCGGATTGAACCAGTGGACGCACAGGGCTGCCGCCAGCACCAGCTTGGTCACGCCGTCCAGCCGCCGGATATGGACCTGCTCATGGGTGAGGATGTGGTTCAGGGCCGTTTCATCCTCCCGGTCCATGCCCTTTGGCAGGAGGATGACCGGGTGCAGAAATCCATAGGTCAGAGGCGCGGCGATCTGGTCCGATTCCCGGACCGCGATGCGGGGGTGCCTCCGTGCCCACGCCGCCGCATACCCCGTCTCCACAGGCAGGGACATGCGGAATCTCCGCTGGCAGCGGATGTAGGAGACGGCGAACCACGCCGCCAGGGACAGCATCCCCGCAAGCCACAGCGCGGTCCAGACGGACGCGGCGGGCACGGCGGGAATGGTCTCCGGCACGGCGGGGACGGTCTCCGGCAGTCCAGCCCTCGGAATGACCTGCACCAGAGCGCCCGTCCCCCTGGGAATGGGTGCCGGTGCCTGCCGACGGGCGGCCAGCAGCGCGTACACGCTGAACCGGGAGGGCAGCTCCGCCGGTACCAGCAGCCGGGCCGCCGCCACCCACCACAAAACCACAAAGGTCCGCTTGGGCAGGCGGTCCCGGACCAGCATCCGAAGGGCTGCCGCCGCCAGGATCAGCAGTGCTCCCGCCAGGCTCCGTTCCAGCAGGCTCATGACTGCGCTCCCTGCTCCGCGTCGGCGATGATCTGCCGGAGCCGTTCCAACTGCTCTCCGGAGAGCTTCTGACTGTTCAGCAGGGACGCGAACAGCAGGTCGGGAGAGCCGTCGAACAGCTTGCCGATCAGCTCCTCGGTCTCCGCCGCCTGCACCTCTCCCTTGGAGAGCAGGGCATGGCACAAAAAGTTTGGCTCACTGCGCCGAATGGCTCCCTTTGCGATGCACTTTTTGATGACCGTATAGGTCGTGTTCATGTTCCAGCCGATCTCCTCCTTCAAAATATCGGAGATCTGCTTGGCGGTCCTGTCCCCCAGCTTCCAGAGGACGTCCATCACTTTCAATTCCGAGTAGAACAGCTTCACAGACATGGTTTGATCCTCCAAACTATTGCAATAGTTTACGGTGTTATACTATCACAGTAGTTTGTGATTGTCAATACTACTGTGATAGTTTCATGTGTTTTTTATGGATGTCCTGTTATAGGGATCGGAATTTGAATCTGGGCGCAGGGGCGCCTGCGGGCGGGGACGGGGGGGGCGCGCCATGGGTGCGGGAGGTTTTTCCGCCCACGGGGCGGGGACGGGGGAGTGTGCCGCTTTGCGGCACGGGAATGAACCCCCATTTTCTTTTCGATTGCGCCGAAAAGAAAACGGCCGTTCACGGTCAAAAGAAAAGGCGCTTTTGTGTCCACAATTGGCCCATCGGGCCAACTGTGGACGGACGGGAGTTGGTGGTTAGATGTGCCACCAAGCCCGGAAGCATCCTGCCGGGTGCGCTATACTGGGTACGAATTTAGAGCTGCGCCGCCGCAAGTTGGGGGCTTGGGCGCAAATCCGGGGTGCTCATTGAAAGGCTTTCGGCAACAAGCCCCGTGTGTTCCGCTCCGCTACACACTACCTGGGCGGTTAGATTGGCCTCTGCCGGGTGCGCTATACCGGGTACGAGGGTAGGGATACTAAGCCGCATTTGGAAGTTTGGATGTAGATTTGGGGTGGTCGATGAAAGACTTTTACCACTGGCCCCGTGTGTTCCGCTTCGCTACACACTACCTGGGCGCTTACATTAGCCTCTGGCGGGGACGCCGGACTGGGTACGAAGGTAGGATTTCGCCCCCCGCAGGTTGGCGGCTTGGGTGCAGATTCGGGGGGTCCATCGAAAGGTTTTCACCGCTGGCCCCGCTGCCACTGCATGGTCCCGTATAAGGCCCACACGCAGACGCTTCCGCAAGGAATCAAAGAGCGGCAGCGAAAGGAACCGCTGGTCCTTTCAGTCTTTGCCCGTTCCCGCAATTCCCATTCGCGTGGCTAAAAGCCAAAAGATTCAGCAAAGCCGTGCCCGCGCCCAACGCAAAATCCAGCCTCGACCACCAACGGTCTCTTTCTGGGACCCCACGTCTTGTCCACAGTTGGCCCTAGGGGCCGACTGTGGACACCAAAGCGCCTTTTCTTTTGACCGTGAACGGCCGTTTTCTTTTCGGCGCAACCGAAAAGAAAATGGGGGTTCATTCCCGTGCCGCAAAGCGGCACATCCCTCGTCCCCGCCCGCAGGCGGAAAAACCCCGTCCCGCGCCCGCGGCGCGAAATCTACCTCCCCGCCTTGTGGCCGGACGCTCCCCGTCTATTCCATCGGCAAATTCTCTTCCCAAGATTGCAATATTTCTATTGACTTTTTATCCGTATAAATATATTATTAAAGTACGGATAAAAAGTGAGGTGATGATTTGAGTCCGAGAACAGGCAGACCGCATTCTGATAATCCACGGCAAATGCGTGTTGAAACAAAGATGACCGTTCAAGAGCTGGAAAAGCTCGACTTTTGCTGTGAAAAAACCGGAATGTCCCGGTCTCGGATCATTCGGGAAGGCATTGACCGCATCTATGCCGAACTGATCGATCCCCAAAAATAGAGGAAGCGGCGCTCCCCTTCCACAGACAGCACCGCTTCCCGATCCACGCTTCCGGCAGAGCCGGACCCGCGTAAATATGTTACCATGCGCGGCGAGACTTTGCAAGGGAAGCGTCAAACAAAACAGAAAGGAATCTTTTTATGGAAAGCATCCTGGAATGGCTGTGCGACGCCCCCATCGCCTACAATGCCCGCCCCTGCGCGCCGGATTCTCCCGCCTTGGAACATGTAAAAGCCCGTGTCCAGCTGATGGACAGTCTGCGGTCCATGCTGACGCCGGAACAGACCGCCCTGCTGGACGCCTATGACGACTTGTCCGACGATGCCGAAGATGACTTCAGCTACCGCAAATTCGTCTACGGCTTTCATCTTGGCGCCGCTCTGACTTTGGAGATTCTCCAGGGCCGGGACGCACTTCTCTCCCATTGAAAAGAGGCGGACGCATCTGCGTCCGCCTCTCTTTATTTCTCTTTGATGCCGTAGATCTCAAATCTTCCAATGAGATTCTGCACCGTCAGCTTCTGCGCCAGCAGCTGCTGGTAGGTGGCGCCCCGGTTCTTTCCGGCGGCACGGAGCCTGTCCATATCGGCGGCCACCTTGTCCCGCTCTTTCAGCAGGTCTTCATACATCCGGTCATAGGCCGTCAGGCGCTCTAATTCCGTCATCTCACACATTGAACCGGAAGTAGATCATGTCGCCGTCCTGGACGACATACTCCTTGCCCTCGCTGCGGAGCAGGCCTTTTTCCTTGGCGGCGTTGACACTGCCGCACTTCATCATATCCTCGTAGGCGATGACCTCCGCCCGGATGAAGCCCCGCTCGATGTCGGTGTGGATCTTGCCCGCGGCCTTGGGGGCTTTGGTGCCCTTCTTGATGGTCCAGGCGCGGCACTCGTCCTTGCCGTAGGTCAGGAAGGAGATCAGGCCCAGCAGCGTGTAGGAGCACTTGATGAGGCGGTCCAGGCCGGACTCCTCCACGCCCAGCTCCTCCAGGAACAGCTGCTTCTCCTCGCCCTCCAGCTCGGCGATATCCTGCTCCAGCTTGGCGCAGATGGGCAGCACCTGAGCGCCCTCCCGCTCCGCCAGCTCCTTCACCTGCCGGTAATACTGGTTGCCCGCCAGGTTGGTAAAGCCGTCCTCGTCGGTGTTGGCGGCGTAGATGATGGGTTTCAGGCTCAGAAGGTCGCTGGTGGCGATGAGGGCCATATCGTCCTCACTGCAATCGTAGGTGCGGGCGGACTTGCCGGCGTTCAGATGCTCCGCCAGGCCCTTGAACACCTCCACCTCGTGGAGGAACTTCTTGTCGCCCTTGGCGGCCTTGGCGGCCTTTTCGATGCGGCGGTTCACCATTTCCAGGTCCGCCATAATCAGCTCCAGGTCAATGGTCTCAATATCCCCCAGGGGGTCCACCGGCACATTGGTGCCCGCGTCGGCCACCACATGCATGATGTTCTCATCGTCAAAGCAGCGGACCACATGGACGATGGCGTCGGTCTCCCGGATGTTGGCCAGGAACTTGTTGCCCAGGCCCGCGCCCTGGCTGGCGCCCTTCACCAGACCCGCGATATCCACGAACTCGATGACCGCCGGAGTCTTTTTGTCCGGCTCATACATCTCCGCCAGCCTGTCCAGCCGCTCGTCGGGAACGGCCACCATGCCCACGTTGGGGTCAATGGTGCAGAAGGGGTAGTTGGCGCTCTCCGCGCCGGCGTTGGTGATGGCGTTGAATAGGGTTGATTTTCCAACATTTGGAAGTCCGACGATGCCCAGTTTCATAAAAGCAAATCTCCTTTGCTGATTTTTTCGACATAGTATTGTACCATCCCCGGCGGAAAAGTGCAAGCTGTCGTCCCGCAAATGCCGAAACAAAATTTCTCCCGTGGTAGGTTCCCATGAAAATCGGGTATTGTGGCTTCTTGATGACAGCCGGCCCAGCTGCTGATGAAGCTGCCTGCCATACTGCACGGAGGGGGTCAACATATTCAGGAATCTAACCGTATAACGGTTTACCCGTTCATGCCCTGTAAGGGCATGAACGGGTAAACCGTTAATAAGGGAGGGACGCAGATATTCCACATCCCTCCCTTATCCTACATAAAATTGATCACTGCGCAAACTGGATCACATCAACAGTAATATTCAAATACCGCGAAATATAATCAGCATTTCCGATACTTACGCAAATACCACTCTTCATGGAATCCCAATCATTTATTTTGATTGTTCGGGTCACACTCTGTCCTGCAGGTGCTCCTGTCGGATTCGTCACTATGGCAGACGCCATACTTTGCCCCAGGCCGAATTGTAAGGGATACTTGCCATTGTTGGTTACAGTGACACTTACAAAGTCTCCATCTTCTTCGTGCAAATCCAGTGTTTTCTCAAAAGCATCTTTCGCCAGGTATTCCGTTGTCAATATTTCTTTCCCTTTGGTTGGACTTATCGGTTTTACCTCTTCGAACTGGCCACCATTATAAATTGTTCCTGCGCTGTCCAGTTCCATGGTATACAATGCTGCATCGCCCTCTACTTCCACATCGATGTTGTTGCGGAATCCTTGCCAGGTTACCTCCATGCCCATTGATTCCAATAAAAATCGTATCGGAATGTAATTTGTAATAGCCCCCTGCGAATCTGTATATTGGATAATGGATGGGATATCCGCCCCAGAAGCCGTTTTCAAATTCGTTCCCTCTTGTATAATTCGGTTGCCATTAATAGATAAACTTGCTGTATTAAAGCACACGTTTCCAGATGGCTCCATTGCAGCACCGCACAAAACCATCAGCAAGGACATAACGACCATCCCACAAAGGAACGGCTTCATTTTATTTTTTCCCATATAATTTTTCCCATATAATTGTAATCGGTCTTATGCCCAATATTGATCGACCGTATAACTGTACGTCACAGAATCCGCCCTTACCGCAGTAAGCACCGCAGACATTTTTCCCGTCAAGCCCCCGCTCGTAGTCGATTTTGCCACCATAACAAGTCGCTCACCGGGTGCTAACTTTTTTGTTTCGCTCACCGCATCAACCGATGCATCGTACGTAAGTGTTGCAGTCAAACTGGTGTCGTTCTCATCGATATTGTACGCAGCACTCCTACAGTAATTTCCTTCTGCAGCCGTACATTGGTAATTGTGAGAAGCCGTAGGACGCGCAACCCCTTTTTCAATATCATACCCACCATAAGTACTAGCAATCGGCAGCACTCCTACAATCACAGTCGTACCATCGCTCAACTCATATGTGTTATAGTTTCCGTACTCCATAATTGCCGCTTCAAGCATATCCTCCGACGTCTCGGGTTCCACGGCCGCAGCAGGAAGCGCCACAATAGAGAGTGCCAGGGACAGTGCTAGCAACATAGATGCAAATTGTCTAAACCTCTTCATAGTGTTTTTCCTTTCTTTTTCACCGTTTATTTTTATCCCTTATTAATCTTGTGCTGCTATTACTTCCGAACTTAAAGGTCGGAAGTAATAGGTGTCATGTTTTGCGGTTGCCGCCGCAGAGCGGCGGCAACCGCAAAACGACTGAAATCAAATTGTATTATTTCCGAATTTTAAATTCGGAAATAATACTGCCTTTCCATCTAAAATGATGCATATTTATGCAGCGCTTAACAAAATGGGCAGATATCCTCAATGGATAGTTGTTTCAGCGGAAAGACTGCCGATGGTTATTCTTCATTTTTTCCTTTAATGAAACTACTCAATGCCTCGTTATCAATCCACCACATTTTTTCGCCATATTTAATTTCCAACGTGCCAGATGGAGCAATAGCTTCATTGATGTAGTATGTGTCATCTGCGGTTGTAATCTGAACACCATAAGCAGGTGTCCCGCCAGTCAACTCTTCGTTTTCGGTAAAGTCGCTTTGTTTCAGGTCGTTAAGCAGAGTGATTAGTTTAGCAATTTCATCTGGCGAAAGCGCTACTTGTTCTTCATTGTCGTACCATATGGCAACTGAACTTATATCATCCGCTTTCAATGCTTGTACCCATACCCAAGGATCACCCTTCTGATTGCCACTGCCACACCCTGCCATTGCCAACACAAATGTCAGCAACAGAAGCATTGTTATCAGTTGTTTTATATCAAACCACTTCCTATGTTTATACACAAAATTAACTGATTATTCACTGATTTAGCCAACAACACTTACACGGATAAGGGACTTATTTTTTATTAACTTGACAAAAATCATACCAATTGTCATTAAGATCACAAATCTAAAAATATAGATTAGTGTTCCTATAAAACCAATTTTAGATACCATAATTCAGCTCAATATCTCACGATCCCAGTCACCTTGACCGAGTTGCTCGAATTGTTCCTGATCGCCAGCGTATAACTTCCGTTTTCCGGAACCTCAATCGTCTTGTCAATGCTGCCTGTTGTCACATTGATATAGTGGTATACTCCGTCCGAATCGAGCAATCCGAAGTCCAGGCTGGCGTCTTCCGGCGAGTAGATTGCGCGAATTCGTACACTTTCCCCTGCCGCCATGGAAAAAGCCGTATCCATTACTTTCCTGCTATTCGCCTTTATGGTCCAGTCGAGGGGGCCTGTTGCCCGTGCAATGGCCGTTTCCGACTGTTCATATTCCCCTGAAATCGCATCTGAGCCTTCAACTGCTCCGGCGCTGGTACACAAGCATCCGATCATCGCCATCCCGGTCAATACCATACACGAAAACCTGCGCATTTCCTTCACCTCCCTTCATCAAATCTTCCAAGTGTTCCATATTCTATATCATCCTCAGCAGTATCCCAGACTTCGTCTTTCATCATGCTGAAATCCAGATCTTCTGAATCTTCTTGATTTGTTCCCCTATGCGTCAGTACAGCTACGGTGAGCAAAACCAGCAAGAATGCAATCACAAGAATAACGATTTTGTGTCTTCCAGCCTGTTCTGTTTCCTGCTCCCTGTTCTCTTCCTCCAACCGTTCCACAACAGAAATCTTCTCCGGCGCATGCTCCACCTCTGCCGTGTCATCCAGAAGCATTTCCAGTGGGACATTAAATAACTTGCCCAGGCTCTGCAAATTTCCTGTCGACGGCCTCGATGTTCCCGCTTCCCATCCAGTTATAGCCTGCCTGGACACAAATAGTTTTTCGGCCAGTTCTATCTGTGTCAGCCCTTGTTTCTTTCTTAATTCTTTTAGTTTCTGAGACAGTTCCATTCTTTCACCTCCAAATTTAAGAAATATCCAGTCAAATGTAAACCGCACGCGGTTTACATTTAGGCAAGTATTACTTGCCTTCCGCATTTTTCGGCTATTTTTTTATGGTTTCATACTTTCTGAGCGCATTTGCGTGTCCTTTTCAAAAAGGAATTACCAGCAAAATCATCGTCACCCCTTGATGACAGCCGGCCCAGCTGCTGATGAAGCTGCCTGCCATACTGCACGGAGGGGGGCAACATATTCAGGAATCTAACCGTATAACAGTTTACCCGTTCAAGCTCTGTAATGGCATGAACGGGTAAACCGTTATACAGTGAGTGGAACAGGTGCCTCCTCTGCAACACCCGTCCCACTCACTTTTTTCATACACCTCTCGATTTACATCGTTTCTTAAAATACGAGACCATACAGGAAATTACAGAAAAAACCAGCAAATCCTCCGCCAATAATGGAGGCCATATATCCGCATTGCTTAACACTAGCCCCCCCAAAGTATTTATAAAAACGAATAGCAAGCAACCAACAAAACCAGGAAGCACCAACAAAATATAACGCTTCCCATTGATGTGAATGAACAGGCCAATCATAATTCCGAGTAAAATTGTAATAACTTCCACAGCTAGAATTATGCGTACAACTAAATTCTGCAACCCATAGTGTATGACTTCTTCACCACTGTAAAGGAAAAGTTGTATCATATCGTCAGTATACGCATTTATCGCACATCCACAATATAGCCCACATCATACATAAATTTATAAAGGACTGTCGCAGTAGCTCTTTGGGAGTTTCGTACACAAGCTCCTGCAGCTCTATTACGGTCACTTCTGTTGCTGGAAGAAGCATCATCATACCAATCTCTCGCAATTTCCGCACGGTCATCAATAATCGTTCCAAGAGAATAATCTGCATCAGTATAAACAGATTGATTAAATCCCGTGACCGCATAAGACTCCTTATCTTCCTCAACTTCGCTCTCAAAAGATGAATGGTTATTTCCTATGTGTATGGCTGTTACATTCATTGCATGATGCGGAACATTCACGTCCTGAAGATAATGAAGTGCTCGTCCAAGTTCTTCCATAGCGCTGGCCTTAGAACCAGCATAATATAGGTCTACCGCATCATTATAATGCTCAATACATTTTGTGTATGCTGTAACGCTGCTTCCATCCCAGCTCTTTCCATCTGGTCCATAGAAATGCCATAGAAACAAAATTCCTTGTGTTTCATCTTTATCAGGTAAAACTGATCCCCTAATAAGATTCGTCCGTTGCCCACTATAAAATGAATACGCAGCATTTTTTTCATCACGGAGGAGATCATATGCAACCTGAGTGATATAACCATGTGTCCCGGGATTTGCAACGTCCTTGTCTCCGCTTGACCACTGCGGAGATATTTCTACATCCCAGTATCCCGGAAAGACCTCCTCAACAATTTCTTTGTAATCCGGTTCAATCGGTTCAATTACTACTCCATCTAGTGCAAATGCAGTGTTACTCAGGGTCATTGCCAGAGCTAGAACCAACGCCGCCAGAATCTTTCTTGTCTTTCTCATGTAATTCTCCTTTCTTTCCCGATGAGTGACTACTTGTTAATAATTTACAAATCCAGACACACTCACTTCGTAGTTGGAGTTGTTTTTTACCGCAAATGTATAGGTCCCTCTGAGATTGATCCTGATCGTCCTGTTAATGCTCCCATTACTTCCTGGTACGGAGTAAAATACCCCGTCTGAGTCAATCAGCCCGAAGTCCATACTCGCAGAGGCAGGAGCGTAGGATGCCGTGATGGTAATGGTTTCTCCATAATCCATCGGAAAGCTGCTACTTGCTTCCGCCAGGGTCTTTGCAGGAATCTCAAAATCAAATTTACCTGTTGCTTTTGGTCCTGTAATTTCTGTTACCCGTTCTCCAATATCAGCTGCAGCCGCAGGAACAGAAAAACAACTGACTATTGCAAGACAGGCGAACATTAAACAAAGATATTTTTTCATTCTCACTGGTTTCACCTCCCTTCCTTTTAATCCCAATTCAAATCAAATTTCGGAACTTCACCCAAAGTAGTATCTTCTCTTTGGAGCGTATGTAAATCATCCATATCATTCTTCTGGTTATTTCTATGCCAGGAAAGAAAACATACCAGCAGCACAAAAACTACCGCGCCGATCAAAAGCCACCTGATCCTCTGCCTTCCTTTTTTCTGTACCTCCCCCCTTTCCACATCCGGGGCCATTGGAGTCGGCGGTTCGTCTTCACCTTCGTTAAATAGATAGTCCAGTGGTACATTAAAGAACTTGCCCAGGCTCTGCAAATTTCCTGTCGACGGCCTCGATGTTCCCGCTTCCCATCCGGTTACAGCCTGCCTGGACACAAATAGTTTTTCGGCCAGTTCTATCTGCGTCAGTCCTTGTTTCTTTCTCAATTCTTTTAGTTTCTGAGACAGCTCCATTCTTTCACCTCCAAATTTAAGAAATATCCGGTCAAATGTAAACCGCACACAGTTTACATTTAGGCAAGTATTACTTGCCTTCCGCATTTTTGGGCTGCGCTTTTATCGCTCAGCTCTCTGCTGCGTTTGGTTTTTGTACGCTTTTCGCCAACGCCCTTCCGGCCTCCCCCCGTCTCTGCTCTGCACGATTTCATTTGGCCCGTGTTTTGCTCATCCCTCTTAAGTTTGCCAAATTCTAAAATCCTTGGTAATGAAATGATACCATCACCGCTTCCTGTTTTCTACAATTTTAACAAAATATGGCGAGTAAATATCTGATTTATTCGTCATATTTTCCAATTTTTGTCTTCCCATATGCGGACAACTCCGCTATATGGTCGCCCGGTTCCCCTGGATGTCAGAAAAGCGCACCGTGCATGGCACGGTGCGCTTTTTATGCATATATGAGCCTCCCGCTCCCGTCGCAATGGCGGTCTTTTGCCTTGCCGCAGCGATTGCCGCGAAGCCGCCGTCGGGCACGGAGAGGAACATCAACGGTAGCGGCTGCCGAAGAAATAGTCGAACAGGTCGTAGGGATTGCCGTAATAGCTGTTCCCATTCTGGCTGTTGTCCTGGGTCTGCTGTTGGCTCTCCTCCGCCTGCCGGTCAACAGGCACGGAGCCCCAGGTGATCTCCACCTGGATGGTCTCCCCGCCCCGGTAGACAGTCAGCGTGGCCGTATCTCCGGCGGAGTACTTCTTCTTGGCAGCGTTCAGGTCCTCCACGGTCCTGATGTCGGTGTCGTCCACCTTGGTGATGACGTCGCCCATCTGCAGTCCCGCCTTCTCGGCGGCGCTGCCGTCCTCCGTGGAGCAGACGAACACGCCGGTGGTCACGTCATAGCGGTACTGGGCCGCCATCTGCTCCGTCATGGACATGGGGGTGATACCCAGGAAGGGCTTGTTGCTCACGTAGCCGTTGGTCATGATGTCCTGGATCATGGCGATCACATCGTTGATGGGGATGGCAAAGCCCAGTCCCTCCACGGCCTCATTGGAATAGCTGGAATACTTGGCGGAGACGATGCCCACCACCTCGCCGCAGCTGTTCAGCAGGGGGCCGCCGGAGTTGCCGGGGTTGATGGAGGTGTCGGTCTGGATCATGTTGAAGGGGGTGCCGTCCACATTGATGGCCCGGTTCACACTGGAGACCATGCCGCCGCTCATGGAGAAGGTCAGCTCGCCCAGGGGGTTGCCGATGGCCAGCACGTGGTCGCCCACATTCAGTGTCGTACTGTCCCCCAGGGTGACGGCCGGGAGGTCCGCGGCCTCCACCTTGATGACGGCGATATCATAGTCCTCGTCGCCGCCGATATATTTGGCCTCATAGGCATCGCCGTTGTACATGGTAACCTTCACGGTGTCGGCGTCCTTCACCACATGGTAGTTGGTGACGATGTAGCCGTCCTTGGTCAGGACAAATCCGCTGCCGGCAGAGGCCGTCTGCACCGACTGGCCGAAGAAGTTGGTGCCGCTGGTGCCGGTGACGTTGATGGATACCACGCTGTTGACGTTGGCGGCGTAGACCTCCGCGTCAGTCATGGGCGTCTTGCCGTCCACGGTGTTGATGCTCACCTGGGTGGCGGGGCGGTTGGACACGTTGACGCTGGTGGAATTTCCGCTGCCGCGGCTGACGGCCCACACCGTTCCGCCGCCCACAGCGCCGCCCACCAGGGCGCAGCACAGGGCCAGCGCGGTGATCTTCAGACCGATCCGGTTCTTTTTCACGGGCTTCATCTCCTGCACGGGCGGACGCCGGTCCTGCCCGGACTGATAGCTGTGGAGCTGTTCGTCCACAGTGGGACGGGCGCCGGAGGCGGCCTGCTGGGCGTCATAGCGCGCCCCGGGCTCGCTGCCGTCCTTGCGGTAGGTGTAGTGGTACAGGTTCTGCTCATCGTTATACATAATCGTTTCCTCCTATTATGTATCCCGTTTTCTCATCTGTTAGAACAAATGATACCGGGGGATTGTGTCGAAAGTGTGAAGAATGTTTGCATCTTTTTTGAATTCTGTGGTCCTTCCCGAGCCTTTGCCCGTAGTATAGCCCCGGTATCTTAAAAATGCCTGAAAGGGTTTTGAAGAAATTTTGAACAATGCCCCGCCGGACGCAAAAGGTCCGGCGGGGCATGGCTTCTCAATTTTCAGGCCAGTCCGCTTCAAATCCGGCCTGTCTGCTCATTACTGATAAAGAAGTAAACTGTGTGTAAAAAAATATGTGCGCCAAAAAACCGCAGATTGCGGCTTTTCGTGCGCGGTCCTAAAAGCGACACGGTGTCCGTTTTAGAACCGTGCCATCGGCGGCAACGTGAGCGAACCAAGTTCGGTCACGTCGAGGCTCTTTCCGAGGATAAACTAAAACGGAAACGGTTTCCTTTTTAGGCTCTGGCACCAGCCCGCCCGGCGGCTGCGTTCGCCGGAGGGGTCTGGCGTCAATCGGGCAGGTCCACCTTGCCCACGAAGCTGTAATAGATCTCAATATCCTGGCGGCGGATACCCTTCTCGTCCTTGTAGGGCTCATGCACCACGATCTTCTCGATGAACTCCCGTAACAGGGTGGGGGTCAGCTCCTCGAAGCTGGTGTACTTGCGGACCACGTTCATAAACCGCTCCACATTCACCGTAGCATCCCGCGCCTTGGCTAACTCCGCCTCCAACTGACCGGCGCGCTCTTTCAGCCCGGCCTGCTCCCGTTCGTACTCTGCCGACAGCTCCATGAAGCGTTCATCGCTGATGCGTCCGGCCACGCTGTCCTCATACAGCCGCTTGAAGATGGCGGACAGCTCCGTGATCCGCTTTCTGGCGGCGTCCAGCTCCCGGCGCTTGGCGGCGTTCTTTCGCTTGCCGCCGTCCTCGTTCTGCGCGACCAGCAGCTTCATAAACCGGGCCTCATGTCTGGCGGCGTAGTCGGTGACCTTCCGCAGATTGGCGGTCACGCCGGCGGTCAGCAGGTCTGTGCGGATGAAGTGAGCCGTACAGTCGGCGGTGCGCTTCTTGTAGCTGCCGCAGATATAGCAGTCCTGTTTCCGCTTGTCCGTCTGGTATCTCTGCTGATACATGACGCTGCCGCAGTCGGCGCAGAACAGCAGGCCGGAGAACAGGCCCACCTCGTCATAGCGGTTGGGGCGCTTACGCTGTTTCCGAAGTTCCTGGACGCGCTCCCAAGTCACCTCGTCGATGATCGGCTCATGGGTGTTCTCGAAGATCACCAGCTTGTCCTCCGGGTTGATAACGCTGGCCTTGACCTTGTAGGACACCTTTTCGGTCTTGAAGTTCACCGTATGTCCCAAGTATTCGCGGCGCTCCAGGATGTGCCCCACCGTATTGGCGGACCACCGGCAGGCGTAGTCAGGGTAGTAGCGCCGGGTGCTGCCCGTCCTCCGGTATTCCATCGTGCCCGGCGTGGGGATGTTCTGCTCGGTCAGCATCCGGGCTATCTTGGTGGGACCGTTCCCAGCCAGGCACAGACTGTATATCTGCTTGACCACCGGAGCGGTTTCCGGGTCCACGATGAAGCCTCCATCCTCGCCCTTCAGATAGCCGTAGACCGGCTGACTTGTGATGGGCTTGCCGCTCATGCCCTTGGATTTGAAGACCGCCTTGATCTTCTTGCTCGTGTCTCTCACCATCCATTCGTTGAATAAATTACGCAGCGGAGTCAGATCGTTGTCGCCCTGTGCGCTGTCCACTCCGTCGTTGACGGCGATGTACCGAAC
>NZ_CANRMB010000011.1 GCF_947631635.1 uncultured Dysosmobacter sp. | reverse complement strand
ATGTTCTTCAACGAGGACCGTATCCCCGCCATCCGCGAGATGATCTGCTCCGACACCGTGGAGCAGCGCGAGAAGGCTCTGGCCAAGCTGGAGCCCATGCAGCAGGGCGACTTCGAGGGCATCTACGAGGCCATGGAGGGCTGCCCGGTGACCATCCGCTTCCTGGATCCCCCTCTGCACGAGTTCGTGCCCACCGAGGAGGCCGACATCGAGAAGCTGGCCAAGGATATGGGCAAGACCGTGACCGAGATCAAGGCCATCATCGCCAGCCTGCATGAGTTCAACCCCATGATGGGCCACCGCGGCTGCCGTCTGGCTGTCACCTATCCGGAGATCGCCGCCATGCAGACCCGCGCCGTCATCAAGGCCGCTCTGGCTGTTCAGGCCCGCCATCCCGAGTGGACCATGGTCCCCGAGATCATGATCCCCCTGGTGGGCGAGGTCAAGGAGCTGAAATACGTCAAGAGCGTGGTGGTCGAGACCGCCGACGCCCTCATCAAGGAGGCCGGTTCCCACATGAAGTACCTGGTTGGTACCATGATCGAGATCCCCCGCGCCGCTCTGACCGCCGACGAGATCGCCAAGGAGGCCGACTTCTTCTCCTTCGGCACCAACGACCTGACCCAGATGACCTTCGGCTTCTCCCGCGACGACGCCGGCAAGTTCCTGGACGCCTACTATGACAAGAAGATCTACGAGAACGATCCCTTCGCCAAGCTGGATCAGAACGGCGTGGGCAAGCTGGTGGATATGGCCTGCAAGCTGGGCCGCTCCGCCAACCCCGGCCTGCACCTGGGCATCTGCGGCGAGCACGGCGGCGACCCCTCCTCCGTGGAGTTCTGCCACAAGGTTGGCCTGGACTATGTGTCCTGCTCTCCCTTCCGGGTGCCCATCGCCCGTCTGGCCGCCGCGCAGGCCGCCATCAAAGAGGGCAAGTGATCATCCGCCTCTCCGTTTTCAAGCCTAATGAATCCCCCCGGTCCATGAAGGACCGGGGGGATTCTTCTTGGATGGGCGGACGCCGTTTGGCGCTGCCCGCCGGCGCGTAAAACGCGCCGGTGTTGACTATGAGCGCTAAACCGGGGCCGCGTTTGCGCCCCCCCGGCGTATCAACGCCGGGTCACCTGAAAGAAGCGTCGCTCCCTTTCAGGTGATTTGATCAGAAAAACGTTCCGGCCTTGCTGAAAAGGCCGGAACGCTTCATGTTATGTCTCTTTTTCCACATTGTCCGGGATACCCACCCGCACATAAAAGCGGTGCATGAAGCCGAAGGTAAAGCCTCCGGGCAGCATCCCGTTGACAAACAGGGCCGCCAGCACGCCGACGCCCGTATCCAGGATCCGGTTCAAGGCATAGGAGATGTAGGAATCCATGGGTGTGTTGAACAGGATGATGCACAAAACCACGCCGCCGGGCTGCACGCCGCCCACCCAGATATACTGGCAGGCTACGATCAGGATCACCACGCCGACAAAGGTCAGGGGGATCAGGAACCAGCGGCTGCCGCCGCCCGGAAAGATCTGGGCGTAGAGGGCAAACAGGCCCATGCCGATGAAGCCGCCCACCAGCGTTCCAAAAAAGCGGTTGCCGCCGTGGAGCTTGGAGTTCCCCAGGTCACTGCCCATGCCGAAGATGGCGCCGATGCAGGCAAAGGCGGGGCTGCGGTCAAAAAAATAGTACACCAGCGCGCAGAGCGTGGCGGCGATGGCTGTTTTGATGTTGCGCAGTCCGATCCTTGGCAATCCGTGCTTCGTCGTTGCTTTTGTGTCCATGGCAGATTTCTCCCTACTATGAATGGTTTCTCCCCACCTGGGTCTGCTGTGTTTAAAATTCGTTAAAATTATATCATATAGGTTCTGTCTTGGAAAGGGCTTTACGCAAATTTCTCCGCAAAATTTGCGTATTTTTTTAAAACCGCGGCGCATATGCGCAAAGCATCTGCTGCAAGATCCGGGCAGCGGCGCTGGGACTGTTTCTGGTATCCTGCACCAGGCAGATCCGGCGCTCCGGAATGGTCTCCCGCAGACGGACCTGTATGACGCGGCCAGTGCGCAGGGCCTCTGCCGCGAATTCCTCCGGCACGAACCCCAGGCCCAGGTCGTTCTCCACCATGGGCAGAAGCAGGTCTGTGGTAGCCACCTCCATATCCGGGTCGAATTCCAGCCCGTGTTTCATATAAAAATTGCTGTAAAAGGCAAAGGTGGCCGTGTCCCGTGCCAGGCTGATCAGCGGATAACGACTCACGTCCGCCAGGCACAGGGACCCTCCGGCCAGCTCCGCAAAGAGCTTCCCCCCCACCAGGATATCCCGGAAGGGTTTCAGGTCCGTCCGTTTGAAGGGCCGCTGAAGGGGTCCCGCCGGCATCGCCACCACGGCAAAGTCGATCTGTCCGCTCCGCAGGGCCTGAAGCGCCCGCAGCGCCGTGTCGTTCCGGATCTTGAGCCGAATGGCCGGATACTCCTGGTGAAAATGCCGGAGCACATCCAGCAGCAGGCCGTGGAGCGCCGCTTCGCTGGCGCCGATATAGACGCAGCCCTCCTGGGGACCGCCGCCCCGGGTCAGTTGTTCCTCAGCCTGCTGCAGGTGGGCGAACGCCACCGCCGCATGCTGGTACAGCCGCTCTCCCTCCTCCGTCAGGGCGATGCCCCGGTTGGAGCGGGTGATAAGCCGGCAGCCCAGCTCATATTCCAGATTGTGCATCACCCGGGTCACATTGGGCTGGCTGCTCCCCATGGCCGCGGCCGCCCGCGTCAGGTTTTTGTATTTCGCCACATAGTAAAAGCAGCGATAATACTCGTAATTGACCGCCATCTCCGCACTCCTTGTCATCATAATTTGATATTGCTATAATATCAACTATATATTTTTCATCTTTCTGCAATGAGCGTATACTAAATAGCCGTGAAAAGCAAGTCCCCAAAAAAAGATGGAGAGAAAAAGTCATGGAAAAAGATCTGACGGTGGGCGAGCCCCAAACCGTCCTCTGGAAATTCTGCCTGCCGCTGTTCGGCAGCATCGTGTTTCAGCAGCTGTACAATATCGCGGACAGCCTGGTGGCCGGCAAATTCGTGGGCGAGAACGCCCTGGCCGCTGTCAGCAACAGCTATGAGATCACCCTCATTTTTATCGCATTCGCCTTCGGCTGCAACATCGGCTGCTCTGTGATCGTGTCTCAGCTGTTCGGCGCGAAAAGACTGGCCGACATGAAAACGGCGGTCCACACGGCTCTGATCTCCAGCGCCGCGGTCTGTTTGGCGCTGATGGCCGTGGGCCTGGGCCTGGGCGCCTCCCTGCTCCTGGCCATCAACACGCCGGAGGACGCCATGGCGGACTCCCTGCTGTACCTCAACATCTACGTCTACGGCCTGCCCTTTGTGTTTTTCTACAACGTGTCTACCGGTATTTTTTCCGCTCTGGGGGACTCCAGAACGCCCTTCCTCTTCCTCGCCTGCTCCTCCACCGGCAACATTCTGGCAGACATTCTCTTTGTCACCGCCTTTGACATGGGCGTGGCCGGTGTGGCCTGGGCCACCTTTTTGTGCCAGGGCATCAGCTGCGTGCTGGCGGTATGGGTGGTGTTCCGGCGGCTGCGCCGCATCCCGTCGGAGGAAAATCCCCACCTTTTCTCCCTGTCCCTGTTCAAAAAGTTCGCGGTCATCGCCGTGCCCAGCATTTTGCAGCAGAGCTTTATCTCCGTCGGCAACATCATGATCCAGGGCGTTATCAACGGCTTCGGCACCGGCGTCATGGCGGGCTATGGCGCCGCCGTCAAGCTGAACAACCTGGTCATCACCTCCTTCACCACCCTTGGCAACGGCATCTCCAACTATGCGGCCCAGAACATCGGCGCTGGCAAGCTCTCCCGCATTCCCCAGGGGTTCCGGGCCGGACTGCGGCTGGTCTGGGCCCTGTGTGTCCCGCTGACGCTGCTGTACTTCTTCGCGGGCCGCGGCCTGGTCTGCTTCTTCATCGACGCGCCCACCGAGACCGCCGTTTCCGCCGGCGTCCAGTTCCTGCGGGTCCTGTCCCCCTTCTACTTTGTGGTATCCGCCAAGCTGGTGGCCGACGGTGTTCTGCGGGGCTCCAGCATGATGGGCCGGTTCATGGCCGCCACCTTCACGGATCTGATCCTGCGGGTGGTGCTGGCCTATGGCCTGTCCAGCGCCCTGAGCTCCGCCCTCGGCATCTGGTGCGCCTGGCCCATCGGCTGGGCGGTGGCCGCTGTGATGTCCGTCTGCTTCTACGCCCGGGGTCCCTGGCGGGCTGCGGAACAGCAGAGGGAACGCGCCGCCGGCGAACCATGAGCGCCCTTTCCCTGTGAAAAAAGATTCCCCTGCCCTGATCGAATTCTTGACAAATCGGGAAAAATGGCATAGAGTAATTCCAGACAACTGGGGAGTCCGAGTTGACGGGCTGAGAGTCGGATGTGTTCCGAGACCCACGAAACCTGATCTGGATCATGCCAGCGTAGGGAGCATACTGTTTTCGTCGAGCAGAGAAAGACGATGTACGACATGCCCCCGCCGGGAGATCCGGCGGGGGCATGTTAGTTTTTGAAACGGGAGGAAACTGCCATGACCACATCCCAGCGCCTGTATGAGGCGGCACGGCCCATCTGGGACGATTGCCTGTCCCACCCCTTCGTCACCGGCATCGGAGACGGCACTCTGCCGGTGGAGAAGTTTCAGTATTTCATGCTGCAGGATTACCTGTATCTCTTCGACTACGCCCGGGTGTTCGCCCTGGGCGTGGTCAAGGCCCGTGATCCGGAGCTGATGCGGACCTTTGCCCAAAACGTGGACGCCATCCTGGGCGGAGAGATGAACATCCACCGGACCTACATGGCCCGGCTGGGCATCACCGAGGAGCAGGTGTTCGCTGTCAAGCCCGCTCTGGACAACCTCTCCTACACCCACTACATGCTGGCCGCGGCGGAGTCCGGCGGCCCCATGGAGATCGTGGCCGCCATCCTCGCCTGCTCCTGGAGCTATGCCGAGATCGGACAGGCTCTGGCGAAGCTCCCCGGCGCGGCGGAGCACCCCTTCTACGGCGAGTGGATCCGGGGCTATGCCGGGACGGACTACGCCGCCGCCAACCAGGCCCTGATCGAGCTGATGGACGAGCTGTCGGCAGGCGCGCCGGAGGTGCAGCTGGCCCGTTTAGAGGATATCTTCGTCCATTGCAGCCGCTATGAGCTGGGATTCTGGGACATGGCCTGGGAGATGCGCAAATGAGCCAGCTGGAATTTGACCGGGTGTCCTATCAGTATCCCGGCGAGGACTCTGATATCATCGACGGCCTCTCCTTCTCCGTGGAACCCGGCTCCTTTCACTGCATCATCGGCGTCAGCGGCTGCGGCAAGAGCACCATCTTCCGCATGACCAACGGCCTGCTTCAGCCCAAGTCCGGCGTCATCCGGGTGGGCGGACGGCCCATTGGAGAACAGAAGCACTACTGCGGCTACATGCCCCAGAAGGACCTGCTGTTCCCCTGGCGCACCGTGGGAGAGAACCTGGCTCTGCCCCTGGAGATCATCGGCGGCTATTCCAGGGCCCAGCAGCGGGAGCTGATCGACGACGCTCTGGCGGACGTGGGCCTGGAGGGCTGCCGGGACAAGCGGCCGGAGGAGCTGTCCGGCGGTATGCGGCAGCGGGCGGCCTTTGCCCGCACCATGCTCACCGGCTGCGACCTTCTGCTGCTGGACGAGCCCTTCTCCGCCCTGGACTTCCTGACCCGCATCTCCATGCAGGAATGGCTGCTGGGCCAATGGGAAAAGCACAAAAAGACCATCCTCTTCATCACCCACGACGTGGAGGAGGCCATTTTCCTCTCCGGCAGCGTGCTGGCGGTGACGGAGACGCCCATCCGCGCCCTGGCGGAGGTCCCCGTCCCCGCCGCCTACCCCCGCACCCGGGAATGCCTGGCCCGGCCGGACATGGTGGCTCTGCGGGAGGATCTGATCGGCGTTTTGAGAAGGCAGGTGCGGTCATGAGAAAAGCAAATAAGGGCAATCTGCCCGCCCTGATCTTCCTCTTCATCCTGCTGTTCCTGTGGCAGCTGGGGGCCATGAGAGTCAACGCCGCCTATATCCTGCCCACGCCCATCCAGATCCTGCAGCGGCTGTGGGAGCTGCGGGGGCCGCTGTTCACCGTCCACCTGCCCGCCACCATGGCGGTCACCGGCATCGGGCTTCTCATCTCCATCGGCCTGGGCCTTCTTCTGGCGGTGGCCATGGATTGGAGCCCCCTGCTGCAAAAGTGCCTGTATCCGGTGGTGGTGGCCTCCCAGACCATCCCCACCACCGCCATCGCCCCCCTGTTCGTGCTGTGGTTTGGCTACGGCATCTGGAGCAAGGTGCTGGTGACGGTGCTCATCACCTTCTTTCCCATCACCATCACCGTCTGCGACGGCTTCCGCGCCGCGAAAACGGAGATGGGGGAGCTGCTGCTGACTTACGGCGCCACCAAATGGGACATCTTTTTGAAGATCAAGATCCCCTGCGCCCTGCCCTACTTCTTCTCCGCCATCAAGATGGCGATCCCCATGAGCATCATCGGCGCCGCCATCGGCGAGTGGCTGGGCTCCCAGAGCGGCCTTGGCTACTTCTCCCGCCGGATGATGACCCAGCTGGACGGCGCAGGCGTGTTCGCCCCCATCGTGCTGCTGAGCGCGGTGGCCATGCTGGTGGTGGCCCTGGTAGGCCTGCTGGAAAACAAAGTCGTGAAATGGCGGGGCGAGTCCTGACCGTTTCCCGCAAAACACAAAAGATTGGAGAATAACGATCATGAAACAAATGCTTGCGCGCCTCCTGTCCGCCCTGCTGTGCCTGTCCCTGCTGGCCGCCTGCGGCGACCGGAGCGATCCTCCCGCTGAGGAGGGAAACGCCGCCGGGACGGAACTGAGAGAGGTGGACGTGGTGCTGGACTGGTATCCCAACGCCCTCCACGCCTTCCTGTACGTGGCTATTGAAAAGGGCTACTACGCGGCAGAGGGCTTGAAGGTCAACATCCGCTTCCCCTCCAACGCCAACGACGCCATCTCCATGGTGGCCGCGGGAAAGGCGGACATCGGCCTGTACTACCAGCAGGACGTCATCCAGGCCCGGGCCAACCAGAGCGTGCCGGTGAAGTCCATTGCCGCCGTGGTGCAAAAACCCCTGAACATCATCCTGTCCCTGAAGGAGGAGAACATCACCTCCCCCAGGGATCTGGTGGGCAAGACCGTGGGCTACGCAGGCACGGAGCTGTCCGAGGCTTTGACCCGCAGCATCATGGCCAATGTGGGCGCCGATTACAGCGATGTGACCATGATCGACGTGGGCTTTGACCTGATGAGCTCCATGACCACCGGCAATGTGGACGCCACCATCGGGTGCCTGGTGAACCACGAGGTCCCCCAGATGGAGGAAGAGGGCTTCGAGGTCAACTGGTTCGCCGTGGACGACTACGGTGTGCCCACCTATTATGAAGGCATCTTCCTGGCCAACGGCGATGCCATCGAAAACGACAGCGGCATGCTGAAGGCCTTCCTGCGGGCCTCCGCCAAGGGCTTTGCCGACATGCAGGCCGACCCGGAGGAGGCTCTGCGCGTCCTGCTGGACAACCAGAACGAGGAGAACTTCCCCCTGTCTGAAACGGTGGAGCGCTCCAGCATGGAGACCCTGCTGCCCCTGATGGAGACGGCGGACGCCAAGTTCCTGTCCCAGTCCGACGCCTGCTGGCAGGAGAATATCGATTGGATGCTGGCCCAGGGGCTGATCGGCTCCGCCCCCGCCCTGGACGACGTGCGGGTCAATCTGGATTTCTGAAGAACCACTATCTAAATAACGGAAAGAGAGACCCGGCGGAATGTTCCGCCGGGTCTCTCGTTGTATCAGATCTGTTGCAAACGCCGAGATCAGTACTCCACCTCGCCGGCAAAGATCAGCTTGGCGTCGCCGGTGAGGGTCACCCGCTCGTCGGTGTAGTTCACCACCAGGTCGCCACCCCGGACCCGGACCGTGATATCGCTGCCCTTGGCGCAGAGCCCGTTGGCGACCGCCGCCACCACTGCCGCGCAGGCACCGGTGCCGCAGGCCATGGTCTCGCCGCTGCCCCGCTCCCAGACCCGCATTTTGATGGTGCTGGGATTCACCACCCGGATGAACTCCGTGTTGATGCGCTCGGGGAAATAGGGAGCGTGCTCGAAGCGGGGGCCGATAAAGTCGATGTCCACCGCGTCCACCCGGGGGCAGAACACCACACAGTGGGGGTTGCCCACATCCACGCAGGTGATGTTGTAGGGCCGCCCGGCGATGCGGACGGGGTAGTCCACCACGGTCTTTTCGGGAATGGTAAACCGCAGGGCCGCCGTGTCCAATGTGGCACGGCCCATGTCCACGCAGGCGGAGGTGACCTTGCCGTTGGTGGTATAGAGCTTCACCGTCCTGACGCCCTTGCCTGTCTCGATGGTCATCTCTTCTTTTTTCACGATGCCGTTGTCGTAGAGGTATTTGCACATGCACCGCAGGGCGTTGCCCGCCATGGCCCCCTCGCTGCCGTCGCTGTTGAACATCCGCATTTTCCCGTCGGCTTGGCCGGAGGACTCCATAAGGATGATGCCGTCGGCGCCGATGCCGTAGTGCCGGTCGCAGAAGGAGACGCACAGGGACTCGGGGCAGGTGATCTCCCCGTGGAAGTTCTCCAGGAAGATGTAGTCGTTGCCGCAGGTCTGCATCTTGACGAACCGCAGCTTCTGCCGCTCTGCGCGCAGATGGCAGATATCAATCAGCTCCGTGTTCTGCTGGGTGTAGCGGGAGGCCAGGATATCCGTCAGAGCGTTGGCGGTGTCCAGAGAGGTCAGGCAGGGAATGCCCAGCTGGACGCAGCGGTGGTTCAGATGGATGAAGTCCCGGATGTAGTCCGGCTCCGTGGAGCCGGTAAGGATCACATAGTCGATCTTGCCCTCCTCCAGCATCTGAAAGACCTTGTTGTCCTTCCCCAGCTTGCCCACGACCTCCACGCTGGTGCCCAGCTGCTCGATCTCATGGGCGGTGCCGTCGGTGGCGTAGAGCTTGTAGCCCATCTCGTCCAGCTTCCGGGCGATGTTGACGATTTCCGGCTGGTCCCGGTGGTTGACGGAGATCAGTACGCCGCCGCGGGTCGCCTTTTCCACCTTGTAGCCCGCGGAGACCAGGCCCTTGAACAGCGCCTCCTGCATATCCTTGCCCAGGCCCAGCACCTCGCCGGTGGACTTCATCTCCGGGGACAGGGCCGCGTTGGCGTCGGTGATCTTCTCAAAGGAGAACACAGGCACCTTGACGGCCACATAGGGCGGCTGCTTATAAAGCCCGGTGCCGTAGCCCAGAGAGGCCAGGGGCTGGCCCACCATGACCCGGGTGGCCAGGTCCACCATGGGCACGCCGGTGACCTTGGAGATATAGGGCACGGTGCGGGAGGCCCTGGGGTTGACCTCGATGACGTACAGCTCGCCCTGGTAAATGAGGTACTGGATGTTGATAAGGCCGCGGGTGCCCAGGGACAGCGCCAGATTTTCCGAGCAGTCGATGATGACCTTCAGCATCTTGTCGCCGATGGAGAAGGGCGGGTAGACGGCGATGGAGTCGCCGGAGTGGACGCCGGTGCGCTCGATGTGCTGCATCACGCCGGGGATCAGCACGTCCCGGCCGTCGGAGATGACGTCCACCTCCAGCTCCTTACCCATCAGGTACTGATCCACCAGGACGGGGTTTTCGATCTTGCCGGAGAGGATGACCTCCATATAGGTCCGCACGTCCTCGTCGTTGTGGGCGATGACCATGTTCTGGCCGCCGATGACATAGGACGGCCGCAGCAGCACGGGATAGCCCAGCTCGTGGGCGGCATCCAGCGCCTCCTGCATCCCCAAGACGCCCCGGCCCTGGGGGCGCTTGATGGAGAAGCGCTCCAGCAGCTCGTCGAACCGCTCCCGGTCCTCCGCCATGTCGATGGACTCGGCGGAGGTGCCCAGGATGGGGATGCCGCGGCTGTCCAGAAACTGGGTCAGCTTGATGGCCGTCTGGCCGCCGAAGGCCACCACCACGCCAACGGGCTTTTCCACCTCGATGATGTGCATCACATCCTCGGGGAACAGGGGCTCGAAATACAGGCGGTCGGCGGTGTCGTAGTCTGTGGAGACGGTCTCCGGGTTGTTGTTGACGATGACCACCTCGTAGCCCAGCTCCTTCAGGGTCCAGACGCAGTGGACGGAGGAGTAGTCGAACTCGATGCCCTGGCCGATGCGGATGGGGCCGGAGCCCAGCACCATGATGACGGGCTTGCCGGACCGGGGGAAGGTGCGGGACTCGCAGAACTGGTCAAAGCTGGAGTAGAAGTAGGGGGTCTCGGCGTCGAACTCCGCGCCGCAGGTGTCCACCATCTTATAGACGGCGGTCTTGGCGGGCACAGGCAGCCCGTCCGCCCTGGCCAGGCGCAGCAGCGTGTCGTCGGGATAGCCCATCCTCTTGCCGGTCTCGTAGTGTTCCGCGGTCAGGCCGTCCCGCTCCAGGGCCAGCTCAAAGTCCGCCATCTTCTTCAGCTTTGCCAGGAACCAGCGGTCGATGTGGGTGATGCCGAAGATCTCGCCGATGGAGACGCCGGATTTCAGCGCCTCAAACACCGTGAAGATGCGGTGGTCGTCTACCCGGCGGAGCCGCTCCCAGATGGGGGCGTGGTCGTCGGGGTCCTGCTTGCGGTTCAGGGAGTCCATGCCCACCTCCGCGCCCCGGACGGCCTTCATGAGGGCCATCTCAAAATTGGGCGCGATGGACATGACCTCGCCGGTGGCCTTCATCTGGGTGCCCAGCTTCCGGGAGGCGTCCGCGAATTTGTCAAAGGGCCACTTGGGCATCTTCACCACGATGTAATCCAGGGTGGGCTCAAAGCAGGCGCAGGTCTTGCCGGTGATGTCGTTTTTGATCTCGTCCAGGGTGTAGCCCAGGGCGATCTTGGTGGTGATCTTGGCGATGGGATAGCCGGTGGCCTTGGAGGCCAGGGCGGAGGAGCGGGACACACGGGGATTGACCTCGATGACCGCATACTCAAAGGTATCGGGGTTCAGGGCCAGCTGGCAGTTGCAGCCGCCCACAATGCCAAGGTGGGTGATGATATCCAGCGACGCGGAGCGGAGCATCTGGAACTCCTTATCCGCCAGGGTCTGGGTGGGGGCCACCACGATGGAGTCGCCGGTGTGTACGCCCACAGGGTCCAGGTTCTCCATGGAGCAGACGGCGATGACATTGCCCACGCTGTCCCGCATGGTCTCAAATTCGATCTCTTTCCAGCCAAAGATGGCCTTTTCGATCAGCACCTGGGTGATGGGCGAGGCGTCCAGGCCCGTCTGGGCGATGACGCGCAGCTCCGCCTCGTCCTTGGCCGCGCCACCGCCGGCGCCGCCCAGGGTGAACGCCGGACGGACGATGACGGGATAGCCGATGCGGGCGGCCACCTCCAACGCGCCCTCCACGGTCTCCGCAATGTCGGAGGCGATGACCGGCTGGCCGATCTCCGCCATGGCCTCCTTGAACAGTTCCCGGTCCTCGGCCCGGGAGATGGCCTTGGCATCGGTGCCCAGCAGGCGGACCCCCTGCTCCTCCAAAAAGCCCTCCTTGTCCAGCTGCATGGCCAGGGTCAGGCCGGTCTGACCGCCCAGGCCCGCCAGGATGGAGTCGGGGCGCTCCTTTTTGATGATGCGCTTGATGGTGTCCACGGTCAGGGGCTCCAGATAGATCTCGTCCGCCATGGCCTGGTCGGTCATGATGGTGGCAGGGTTGGAGTTGCACAGCACCACGTTGACCCCCGCCTCTTTCAAAATACGGCAGGCCTGGGCGCCGGCGTAGTCAAACTCGGCTGCCTGACCGATGACGATGGGGCCGGAGCCGATGACCAGGACTTTTTGAATGCTTTTATCCAGAGGCATTACCGGTCACCACCTTTCATGAGTTCCACAAAGCGGTCGAAGAGGAAGGATGTATCCTTTGGCCCCGTGCAGGCCTCGGGGTGGAACTGCACGGTGAAGGCCCGCAGTCCGGGATAGTCGATGCCCTCGCAGGTGCCGTCGTTGGCGTTGGCAAAGCTGACCTTCCCCAGCTTCACGGTATCTGAATCCACGGCGTAGCCGTGGTTCTGGCTGGTGATGTAGGTGCGGACGCCGTTCAGATCCCGCACGGGCTGGTTGACGCCCCGGTGGCCGTATTTCAGCTTGTAGGTGGAGCCGCCCGCCGCCAGGGCCGTCAGCTGGTGGCCCAGGCAAATGCCGAACAGGGGCACCTTGCCTAAGAGCTTTTTGATCTGCTGGATCTGAAACACGTTTTCCGCCGGGTCGCCGGGACCGTTGGAGAGCATCACGCCGTCGGGGTCCGCCGCCAGGATCTCCTCCGCCGTGGTGGACGCGGACAAAACAGTGACGGTGCAGCCGCGCTTTTGCAGCTCCCGGATGATGTTGTGTTTCGCGCCGTAGTCCAGCAGGGAGACCTTAAACCGCTCCTCCCCCACCGCCGGATGGACGGAGGACTCCTTGCAGGTGACGGCGTCCACAACGCCCGCCACCGCATAGGTCTCCACCGGCGTCAGATCAGCGGGCACCTCGCCGCAGATGGCGGCGTTCATCACGCCGTGCTCCCGGATGATCCGGGTCAGCTCCCGGGTGTCCACGCCGTACAGCCCCGGCACGCCCTGCTCCTTCAGGAAGGTGTCCAGATCGCAGTCCGTGCGGAAGTTGGAGGGCGCGTCGCACCACTCCCGGACCACATAGCCCTTCACACAGCAGGCGCCCTCAAAGTCCTCCCGGATGATGCCGTAGTTGCCGATCAAAGGATAGGTCTGCAAAACGATCTGTCCCGCATAGCTGGGGTCCGTCAGGGTCTCGATATACCCGCACATGCCGGTGGTGAATACCAGCTCGCCCACCGTATCGCCCTCTGCGCCGAAGCGGATCCCCTCAAACACCCGGCCATCCTGTAACACCAAATAGCCCTTCTTCATGCTCTCCTCCTGCTTTTGACCGCATTTCATCTATTTTATATGATTCGATGACATTATGATGGTTTTTTCTCCAACAGTCAACGTCTCTCCACGATTTTACAGGTAGACTTTCCGGAAAAATAGGTACTACTTTTTGTGCATTTTTGCAAAGGTGGACCTTTTTGCCGGAATCTGCGCCGAACCGCCGTGATTTGCATTGCAAGAACGCCCATTTATGCGTATAATAGAGCCATCTCACTGGAAAAGAGGTGCCGCCTTGGCAAAGCGCCTGCACAATTTCATCCATGCGTTTCGGCAGAGCAGCATTCCCTTTCTGCTGGTGGAGGTCATCACCGACGGGCGGGGCATCATGGTCGACCTGGCCTGCCGGTTTGCCAACCAGGCGGCGGCCGGACTGCTGCAGCTCCCGGCGGAGAAGCTCCAGAACCAGCGGTTCACGCACCGGTTTCCCCCAGAACGGCTGGCGAAGCTGAAGCCCTTGGAAACCGTGGCTTTCTCCGGCTCCACCGTCTCTTTTTCCTATCAAACGGCCCTGGGGCAGACACTGTCCGTCACCTGTTACCAGCCCATGTACGGTATGGTCTGCTGCATTCTGGAACCGGCCCGGGAACGCCGTCAGGACCCGGACATCACACCGGCCGAGGCCCTCCCCTGCGCCGCGGCAGTGATTGAGCTGGGACGGGGCGGCGTCCTCTGCCGCGCCTTTAACCAAAAGCTGTGCGCGCTCACCGGCTGGGACCGGACCGAGCTGCTGAACCGGTTTGCCGGGGACTTTTCCGCATTGGTGGAGCGGGCGGACTGGCCGGATCTGCTCCAGTCCCTGCTGGATGCAGCCCGGGACGGCCGTCCGGCAGACCACGAATTCCGGCTCCGGCGGAAGGACGCCCCCTCCCTGTGGGTCGATCTCCGGGCGGAGATCCTGTCCCTTCGGGAGGGCGTCTATCTCATCCACGCGCTTTTGCTGGATATCGACTGCCAGCGGCGCGCCCAGGAGCAGGCCGCCGCCTCCCTCCGGCAGCTGACCGCAGAGCGGGCACACCTGTCCGCCCTGTTTGATGGTCTGCCCAGCGGCTACTGTCTCCTGCGCAGAGAGGCCGCCGGAGAGACGCTCTCCCCGCTTTTCGCCAGCCAGGGTCTTGCCCGCCTGCTGGACCTCCCCCTGCCGGAGCTCACCCGGCAGTTGGCCGCCGACCCGCTGTGGCTCCTGCCGCCCGAGGAGCGGAACGCCCTGTCCGCCGCCGCGGCACAGGCCCAAAGTGCGGGCCTTCCCCTGCGGCACGCCTGCCGGCTCCAGCCGGGAAGCGGCGGCACCTGGCTCTCTTTGGAGGTGGTCTGGCAGCCGCAGACGGATGGCTCCTGCCTGGTCTGCGCCGCCTGCTTTGACCGCAGTGAGGAGCAGGAGTCTCAGGCCGAACTGCGATTCCGCGCCCAATTGTGCGACCTCCTGCTGGACCGCTCCCGCATTCTGGGCTTCGACTACGACCCTGTGTCAGACACCATGCGCATCGACCGCCACAACGACACCGGCCACCGGATCACCCACACCATCGAGCACTACCGGACCTCTCTGGCCGACACCACCTTCGTCCACCCGGCGGACTGCAAAAAGCTGACCGCCGCCGTCAAGCGGCTCTCCGCCCGCCCCGGCGCCGAGACACTGGAATACCGGGGCAATTATGACGGCCAGGGCTGGCGGTGGTACCGCCTGTCCTGGATCAGCCTGTTTGACGGGCAGGGCAACGTCACCCGCCTGCTGGGAAAAAGCGAGGACATCTCCCAGAGCAGGGCGGCCGCGCAGCGGTTCCACGCCCTTGCGGGCCAGCAGAAAAAACTGGCTCCCGGCGTTTTGGCCTCCGCCCGGCTGGATCTGGCCCAGGACCGCATCCTGGACGCCAAGGGCAGCAGCCGCCACCTGACGCGGGTGCTGTTCGGCAACACGGCGGACGCCTGTCTGCGCCATCTGCGGGACAATGTGCCCGACGAGGCCCAGCGCCAGGCCTTCGACGCCCGCTTCCGCCGGGACACGCTGCTGGCCGCCTTCCACCAGGGCGCATCCGCCTGCTCCTTTGAGCACCGCTTCCTCGTCAGCGACGGCGTTCCCGTCTGGGCCAGCACCACGGTGGAGCTGGCGGAGGACCCGGAGACCCTGCACATCACGGCCTTCTGCACCATCTCCAATGTGGATGTCCCGCGCTATCAAAACGCGGTGCTGGACGCCCTGGCCCGCCGCGGCTATGATTTTGTGCTGACCGTCCACGCCGCCAGCGGCATCTGCCAGATGTACGGCGGCCAGGAGCCGCTGCCCGCCGGGACCACCTACCGCTCCCTGGCGGCAAAGTACCTCTGGGACCAGGCCCCCTCCCGCCAGCGGGCCGCCGTCCGCCGGGCCGTCCGCCTGGAGACGGTCCTGGACGTTCTGCAAAACCAGGATACGTATACCTACACCTGCGCTCTGGATGCCCCCGGCGGCCCCCAATGCAAGCACTTCCACTGTTCCTGGCTGGACCGGGAGGCCGGCGTCCTGTTGATAACGCTGGAAGATCTGTAACCATTTGTACACGGATCTTTACCGCTTTTTCACCGTTTTGTAACGAAATTCCCCCCTCTTCCTGTTATGATGGCCAGGAAAAAGGGGGAATTTTTATGATCAAATGTCTGGCGGCGCTGTTCGCCTGTCTGCTGCTGACGGGCTGCACGGCCCCGGAGCCCTCCGGCGGACCGCCCGCCGCCCAGTCCGCCGGGGATGCGGATGATATCCATGTAACGGTGCTGTCGATCCCGCTGGCGGAGCAGACGCCTTACCAGCCCTGGGAGAGCATGGAGGCCGACACGGTCTCCGCCGGCACCATGGGCGAGGTGCTGTGCGGCAAGACGCTGCCGGACGGCACAGAGGTCGTCTGCTATTGGGAACCGGACCATCTGACGAACCCGGAGCACGAATTCACCAAATACTGGGCCATCCGCCAAGGCGATGAGCTGCTGCGGTTCGCCCAGGAGTACAGCGCCTACGCCTCAGGCTATGACGTGACGCCCTTCACGGGCATTCTGGGGCAGAACGGCTTTCGCATCCAGGCTCCCCGGGGTGCGGCCTATGAGGCCTTTGATTACTACATCATCGATGAAAACGGCGTCCCCCGCATGCTGGCGGACTGCGCCAATCACGTGCTGGAGGCGGATGTCAACGGTGACGGCGTGACAGAGCTGCTGTGGTTTTACCACGGTTTCCACGAGATCTATTACTACGCCCTTCTGGACGGAAAGGTCTGTATGCTCCCTGTCTCCGATGTCATTGCGGACGCCTCCCCCATTGATTTCTGCGGAGCGGACCTCAGCGCGGCCAGTGAGGACACAGCGGCCCTTTCCGGCAGGACCGTACTCCCAGTGACTTATCTTCCCTGCGGCGGCACATGCCGCGGGGAGGGCACGGTATCCCCGGCGCTCCCCGCCCAGCTGCGCTTCACCCGGAAGGCCGTGGAATTTCAAGTCCCGGAGGGATGCCTGTGGACCATGGACTGCTATGCGCTGATGGACGGCGTCCTCTGTGTCAGGCGGTTTGACAGCGGCTGGACGGATTGGACGCCCCTTGGTCCCGCCATCCCCGCGCCCGCGTCCTGGGCGGGGCAGGACCTGGCCGGGCGGAACCGGGCAAAGGATTGGGCGGGTATCGAACCCGCCTTCACATCCCTGGAGATGGTCTCCGCCGGCGACGGCTGGCTGATGCTCTCCCTGGAAAGCGGCGTGGCCGGGATGGACACCTACATCTACCGCACCCATGACGGCGGACAGACCTGGGCGGAGGCCGCGCCCCTGCCGGAAGAAGCCTGGCTCCCCGCCCAGGCGGCATTTCTGGACGACAGCCACGCTGTGATCACCACAAAGGTGTTTGACGGCGCTCCGGTGTACACCACCGCCGACGGCGGGCAGACCTGGACGGAGGCCGTTCTCCCGCTTCCGGAGGGCGGCGCCCTCTGGCGGCCGGAGGCCCTCCAGTTGGAGGGCGGCGCGGTGTACCTATCCATGGGCACAAACACGGACCCCGGCCACACTTCCGTCATCACCCTGTGTTCTGCGGACCAGGGACAGAGCTGGGTCCTCCTGGAGGGTCCCTGACCGTCGGCCCCTGTGCGGTCTCCCCTGCCCCTGCGGCCGCTCTGGCGGAGCCTCTGGATACAAAACACGGCCCGCGCCTGGAAATCCAGGTGCGGGCCGTGCTATTGATGCGTCCGGCGTGCAGAAAAGCGCCGCGATATCGGGCGTGCAGCCGGTGCCCAAGAATCCGTCGCCATACACGTTCATCTCTCCCGGCCGGAAGTTCTTCTCCTCTTCCACCGCACCAGTGGTAGACTGTTCTGCCTGCAGCGGGGCAACGGCCCCGTGGTCTCCTTTTCCCCGCCGCAGGCGGTGAGAGCCGGGAGCAGCGCGGTAAGGAGCTATAGATACAGGCTCCGCCTTTTCCCGCTCTTATTCGTCCAATTTAAGGACTGCCAAAAACGCCTCCGTGGGCACCTGCACCGTCCCCAGGGAGCGCATCTTTTTCTTTCCCTCCTTCTGCTTTTCCAGCAGCTTCTTCTTGCGGGTGACGTCGCCGCCGTAGCACTTGGCCAGCACGTCCTTCCGCATGGCCTTGATGGTCTCCCGGGCGATGATCCGGCCGCCGATGGCCGCCTGGATGGGGACCTCGAACAGCTGACGGGGCACGTTCTCCTTCAGCTTCTCACAGAGCTTTCTGGCCCGGGGATAGGCCTTGTCCCGGTGGGCGATGAAGCTCAACGCGTCCACCTTGTCGCCGTTGAGCAGCAGGTCCACCTTCGCAAGCTCGCTGGGGCGGTAGTCGGACAGCTCGTAGTCCAGGGAGGCATAGCCCTTGGTGTTGGCCTTCAGGGTGTCGAAGAAATCGTAGATGATCTCGTTCAGAGGCATCTGATAGTGCATCTCCACCAGGTTCGTGTCCAGGTACTGCATGTCCTTGAACTCTCCCCGGCGGGCCTGGCACAGAGGCATGATGTTGCCCACGTACTCGTTGGGGGTGATGATGGAGACCTTGACATACGGCTCCTCCGCGTGCTCAATGGAGGCCGGGTCCGGGTAATTGTGGGGATTATCCACCTTGACCAGGGTGCCGTCGGTCTTGTAGACGTGGTAGATGACCGATGGCAGCGTGGTCACCAGATCCAGGTCGAACTCCCGCTCCAGCCGCTCCTGGATGACCTCCATGTGGAGCATCCCCAAAAAGCCGCACCGGAAGCCAAAGCCCAGTGCCACGGAGGACTCCGGCTCAAAGCTCAGGGAGGCGTCGTTTAATTGCAGCTTTTCCAGCGCGTCCCGCAGGTCCGGGTATTTGGAGCCGTCCTCGGTGTAGATGCCGCAGTAGACCATGGGCTGCACCGGGCGGTAGCCGGGCAGCGGGGAATCCGTGGGGCAGGCCGCGTCGGTGACCGTGTCGCCCACCTGGGTGTCCTTCACATTTTTGATGGACGCCGTGAAGTAGCCCACCTCTCCGGCCTCCAGCCGGCTGCAGGGCTCCATGCCCAGAGGCAGCAGGTGTCCGCACTCCACCACCTGGTAGGCTGCGCCGGAGGCCATCAGCTTCACGGTCTGTCCGGTGCGGATGGAGCCCTCCATCAGCCGCATATAGACGATGACGCCCCGGTAGCTGTCATACTGGCTGTCGAAGATCAACGCCTTCAAAGGGGCGTTTACATCTCCGGTGGGAGGCGGTACGTTTTTCACGATGTCCTCCAGCACGGCATCGATGTTGATGCCCATCTTGGCGGAGATCTCCGGCGCATCCATAGCAGGCAGGCCGATGATGTCCTCCACCTCATGCTTGGCCTTCTGGGGGTCCGCGGCGGGCAGGTCGATCTTGTTGAACACCGGCAGGATCTCCAGGTCGTGCTCCATGGCCAGATAGGTGTTGGCCAGGGTCTGGGCCTCCACGCCCTGGGTGGCGTCCACCACCAGCACCGCGCCCTCGCAGGCGGCCAGAGACCGGGAGACCTCGTAATTGAAGTCCACATGGCCCGGGGTGTCGATGAGGTTCAGCGCATAGACCTGCCCGTCTTGGGCCTTATAATTCAATCGGACGGCACGGGCCTTGATGGTGATGCCCCGCTCCCGCTCCAGGTCCATATTGTCCAGCAGCTGGCTCTCCATCTGCCGCTGGGAGACCGCCTCGCACTTCTCCAGCAGCCGGTCCGCCAGGGTGGACTTGCCGTGGTCAATATGGGCGATGATGGAAAAATTTCGGATATTGCTCTGTTTTGTCATATCGGATAAAACCTCCTTTGGCAAGTCCGCGCGGTTTCGCGCGGCAGCGCGGCGGGTGTTTTCCGGGGAAAACGCCCGCCGCAGGGCGGATCTTCGCCCGAGGATATTGGTAACCTCCAATTTACGTCTGCATTTCCGGAGCTTTGTAAAAGAAGAGTCCCTCCGCTTCGGCCAACTGGGATATAAGTTCCATAAGCCGCTTGTCAGGGTTATACACGCTCATATAAAGGTCATCGCCATTCAGGAGCACCATGGCATTGCAATCCGGCAGGATGATATGGATATAATCCCGTTTCCGCCAGTCTCCCTCAAAACAGCGGCGGACCCAGTTTATAAGCTGGCTTGGCTCTGGGTTTTCCGCGGTTTTCTCCCCTGCAGAGACCCCAAAATCGTAATAGCAATATAATTTGAGCAGTATTCTACAGAATTTTTTATCCAATTCAGCTCTGTCGTTTTGGAAGAGCTCTTCTATTGCAAAATACCGCCTGTCCGGTGTTGCCGGAACCGTACAGGGGAAAATATCTATCAAATAGCAGGGCTTGCCTATCAGTTCATCGATTTTTGAAATGATATCCGTCATCTGTGTACCCCCTGAAAGCTTCAGGAACACCATGCCGGATCGGCATGCGCATAAGGAAACAGGCTTGCTGTGGTCCATAGGGGCCGTGACGCCGGAATCGCGGATGTTGTCTTGCCGTATCCGCCCTCTCTTCCGTTTGGCCGCTCAAAGCCGGTTTTCAGGAAACGCTATCCGTTCTGGTCCTCCCAAATGCTCTCGTAGTCGTAGTTTAACACATATTCCCGAAGAGCGTCCAGCTTTGCCTCATAATTTTCCAGCGTCAGCAGGTGTTCCGTTCCCGCCATAGCCTTGGACATCCTCCAGGTCACCCGGCCCGCCACGTGGATGTGGTCGGCGTAGTTGTCCAGGTCGGTGATGGTGTCGATATCCGTCAGGAAGCACTGGACCTTCGCGTTGTCATAGGCCAGCAGTTCCTCCGTGGCGTGCTTCAGCACGGCGAACATGGCGTCGGTCTGTCCCATGCGCGCCATCTTGTCCCAGAACAGGATGCTGTATGGGGAATAGTAGAAGATGAACTCCGTGTCAGGGTGTTCCTCCAGCCAGGTCTTGACCACCGCCAGGTTTTCATCGCAGACCCCCAGCAGGGCGTCCTCCGGCAGGACCGTGCCCCCGATCTCCGGCCGCTTGTACCCCGCCAGGGCCAGCTCCTTGGAGAAAAACACATTGCCGTCCCACACAAAGGCGTCCTGGAGGGCCTGGGTATTCCCCGCCGCCTTTTCCCGGACCACATACAGCGCCCGCACCAGCACGTCCTTGTTCAGCAGATAGGGACTGTCGTTCCAGGGATTGGTGTCGTAGAGATATGCCGGCAGCTGGTCCGGGGCCTCCTCCACGGAGCGGACCAGGATATTGGGGTCCAGGCCAAAGATCACCCGCTTCACGTCGTGGGTCTCGCAGGCGTAGTCCAGGGCCTGGGAAAACTCATGGAAGCCGCCGTTGGGAAAGGTGGCCTTCACGGTCTTGGTGTCAAAGTAGGCGTCGAACCACAGCGGGCGGTAGTTGGCCGCAAGAGAGGTCCCCATCAGCACCGTCTCATAGTCCTGACTGCGGAGCAGCCCCGCTGTCTGGCACCGCTGTTCAAACCAGACTTCCGCCTCCGGGTCTGGTGTCCGGTAGTGGAAAAAGGGGTCCACCACGATCACAATGGCGGCGCAGAGGCCCAGCATCGCAGTTATCGCGGCCAGCAGGCCCAGCGCCCATTTCCGGTATTCCTGTTTCAAGCCTCTCCCCCCTTAAAAATTCGCGTAGATGAACTGGGTGATGCCGCTGAAGGACAGCACCGACCACACCCCCAGCACCCACAGGGCCGCGCCCCGCCAGAGGGTGGGACGAAACCGGTCCATCTGCCGGATGGTGTTCCGGGGCCACAGCGCGATGACCAGGCCGGTGATGTACAGCGCCGCTGTCACCAGCAGGTTCCGCCAGGGGGCGATGGCGGGCAGCAGGATGCGGATGACCTCCTGCTCGCAGGTGAACAAGCCCTCGGACAGCCAGGGCATGGGCTTGGCAAAGTCAAGGGAACAGACGGCCTTCACGATCTCATTGCCCGCCGCCACCGTGGGCGCCCGGAAGTAGATCCAGGCCAGATTGACAAAGGCAAAGGTCAGCCCCCACCGCAGCCAAGCGGGCAGTTTATCCAGCCGCCGCCCCAGCATCCGTTCCACGATCTGGGCCAGGCCGTGGAGGGCACCCCACAGCAGGAATGTCCATCCGGCGCCGTGCCAGAAGCCGCTGACCAGGAAGATGATCTGGATGTTCAGATAGGTCCGGGCCGTGCCCCGTCTGCTGCCGCCCAGCGGGAAATACAGGCACTCCCGCAAAAACGTCGTCAGGGTGATGTGCCACCGCTTCCAGAACTCGCCCACGGACAGACTGCGGTACGGCGAATCGAAGTTCACCGGCAGGTGCAGGCCCAGCAGGCGGGCGCAGCCCGCCGCCACATCGCAGTAGCCGGAAAAATCAAAATACAGCTGGAGGGTATAGCCCAGCACCACCATGGCAGCCGAAACCGTGGTCAGCCGCTCCGGGTAGGCGTAGCCGTTGTTCACGATGACGCCGAAGCCCTCCGCCAGCAGCACCTTTTTCGCCGTGCCGATGCAGATGGCATACAGGCCCGCCGCCGCGTCCTGCCAGTCGGGATGCAGGAATTTCTCACTCTTCAGCTGCGGGAAAAACGCGCCCGGCCGCAGGATGGGGCCGGATGTGACCGTGGGGAAGAAAAACGCAAAGAGCGTCAGATCGTCGCCCTGGGCGGGCTGGTACTGGCGGGTGTAGGCCTCCTTCAGCAGCCACAGCTGCTGGAAGGTGAAAAAGCTGAGTCCCAGCGGTGCCCAGCCGATGGACAGCCTGCCGCCGGTGAAAAAGCCGGTATATTTGAATACCACCAGCACCGCGATATGGTAGCAGCAGCCCAGGAGCAGCGCCCTGCGGCGGGAGGTCTCCTCCGTTCCGCGCAGGTGCTGGAGGACGCCGGCAGTCACTGCCATGCCGGCAGCCAGCACCAAAAACGCCTGCCAGCCGCCGCCCGCGATGTAAAACACCAGGCAGGCCACCGTCAGCAGCAGCCGTCCGGCCCAGGGTGCCCTCCGGCCCACCGTCAGGCAGGCCGCTGCGGTGACGGCCAGAAAGGTCAAAAAGGACAGGGATTGAAAATTCATATCAGCGCTCCGCCAGCTTGTTCAGCCGGGTGTCGGCGGTGCTCAGGACCTGGGTCAGGCTCTGGCAGCGGCCGGGATAGTTATCATTCAGGGCCTCCGCCGACAGGTCGGGAAACTCCGCCCGCTGGGCCGCCTGGCTCCGCAGGGCACGGGCGTACTGGGTCTCAGCCAGCTTCATATCCGCGTCGGCCACGCCCATGGTGCAGGCGGCGGGGTCCAGGGCGAAATAGGCCTCATTGGCTCCGGCGGTCCGGTACAGGTGGCGGTAGAGCTGGTAGACCGCGCTGCCCAGATAGGACGCCGCCGCGTTGATGGCGCTCTTGTCCCCCAGCTTGCCCAGCAGGCCGAACAGCACGCCTATTGCGCCGGAGAGCAGCTTGCTCTGCAGGGTCGCCATGACGCTGCCCTGGAGGACGTTGCCCGGCTCCGCGGCGTTCAGCACCTCCTCCGAGGTCAGCATGCTGCCCTTCCGGGACAGGGTGCGGCCCAGGATGAAGTCCGCGGAGACGTTATAGTAGTCACAGGCCTTGACCACGAAGGAAAGGCCCGGTTCCCGGACGCCGTTTTCATAGTGGGAAAGCAGCGCCTGGGAGATGCCCAGGTCGCCGGCGGCGGTGCGCTGGGACACGCCCCGTTCCCGCCGCAGCAGGGATAAGGTACGGGAAAACTCAGAAGTGGAAGCCATTTTTCTCTCTCCTTTGGGGTTTTTCTAAATACGCAGGGTATAGTTTAGCAAAAAAGCTACCAAATGTAAAGCAAAATGCGTGAGATTTTCCCGTGGGACGCCGCTTTACAAGTCCGCCGCGGGATGATACCATAGAACTGGTATATCACAGAACAGGAGGACACGCCATGACGGAGGAAGAGAAGATCTTTGCGGGGAGACTGTTCGACGCCCGGACGCAGGAGCTGCGGGACATCAAGCACAAAGCCCATGAGGCCTGCCGCCGGTTCAACCAGATGGACGAATACGATGAGGGCCGCCTGCCCATCATCCGGGACTTTATCGGCGCCATTGGCGGAAAATACTATTTTCAGGGGCCGATCCAGTTCAACTACGGCACCCACACCTTTATCGGTGAAAACTTCTTTGCCAATTTCAACCTGACCGTCATGGACGACGCCCGCATCTTCATCGGCGACAATGTGATGTTCGGTCCCAACGTATCCCTGATGGCCACCAACCACCCTCTGCTCCCGGAGGAGCGGACCGCCATGCGGTATCCGGACGGCCACATCTCCATGTCCGAGTACGCGGAGGATATCCACATTGAAAGCAACGTCTGGATCGCCGCCAACAGCGTCGTTCTCGGCGGCGTCACCATCGGGGAGGGTGCGGTCATCGGCGCCGGGAGCGTCGTCACCAAGGACATCCCGGCGGGATACCTGGCCTACGGCGTTCCCTGCCGTCCCATGCGCCCCATTACAGAGGCGGATTCCAAGCTGCACCTTCTGTGACCGGACTTGATCAAAAGAGCGCTTCCGTCCGTGGCGGAAGCGCTTCTTTGATTCAATCTTTAGGGCCGTTTATTTTTTACCCGCAGGATCACAGCCGCGGTCAAAGAACCGGCCGTCAGGAAAACCGCCATTACAGTCCGCAATCCATACAGCTCACTCCCCCGCACGGGAGGGTCTAAGGCAGCGATATACGCCGCCGCTGCCAGCAGTGCGGCGGCGGCCGTCACCAGCCACGCCTTGGACCACCTGCGGCAGAGCAGCCGGACAGCCCCACCCAACAGCAGCGGCATCACCGCGATCCATGTCCAGTTCCAAATGATCTGACCCATCTTTTCCTCCTGACTGCTATCGGGTCTCCGTCCATATCCGCCCTCAGCGGTCTGTCAGAACAGCCCCACCTGGTCCGGCAGGACATCTCCCCCGATGTTCCGCAGCTGCTGGGTGTTCTCCTCCCACAGCTGGTCCGTGATGGCCATTTTCCGGATGATGTTTTTCACCGTCTCGTCCAGGGCCGTGCCCTCCCGGTAATCCGCCGGGAAGATGAAGTCCACCCGGCCCTTGGCCAGCAAATCCTCCACGCCCATGCGGTTGCTGGCCTGGTACACCGCGATGGCCTGGCCGCCGTAGGCCCGCATCATCTTCATGCAGGGCACGTCGGAGAGGCCGTCGCCCATGTAGACCATGTTGGGGAAGGGTACCCGCTTGCTGTCGTCCGGCATGGAGTCGTTGAGGGTCTTGTCGTCGGACACGTCCAACACCCCCTTGTTGATGCGGTAGACGAACTGGGTCTTGGCGGTGAAGTTGACCGCCAGCTTAGGCCAGACAGGCCGCCCCGCCTCGTCATAGTAGAACTCGCTGGCGTAGATCTCCTTGAACTCCCCACTGATGGAGGAACCCTCGATGATCTCCCGCAGGCCGGAGGAGATGATGTAGTGCTCCACCTGGACGCCCTGGCCGGCGCCGAAGGCGTTGATGCGGCGGAACCAGTCCTGAACGCCGGGGAACAGAACAATGCTCCGCCCCTTTTCCACCAGGTCCTGCCGGGTGAAGGGGCGGTTTTTCCGCTCCGCCTCTTGGATCATGGTATACATGTAGGCCAGGATGCCGTCGATGCGGTTGGCCCGGCCAAAGCCGTTGGCCTTGGCCCAGAACTCCCGGGGCGTCATGTCCAGGCTGGGGATGAAGGCGTAGTCCTGCATGTCCGTGGTGCAGAGCGTCTTATCAAAATCGTACAGAAAGGCCACGATGGGCTGCTGTTTCTCCATAGCTGTCTCCTCCGGTCAGTAAAAAAGCGGCTCAAAAGAGCCGCTTTTCGGTCAATCCTCTTCTCCGCTGTAATTGCGGCCGAATTTCAGATCATTCAGATTGATGCGGCGGGTGGCATCCTGCATCTCCGGCTCGGCAAAGGGGTCTCCCTCCGGGTAGTCGTCCACTGCCGGGGCGGGCTCTTCAGCGGGCTCCTCGCCGTCCTGGGCGGAAAATGCCGCCATGACCTTCTCCTCGATCTCCTCCACAGGCGCTCCCGCCGCCGGAGCGGGGGCGGGCATGTCCACCGGGGCCTGGGGCAGCTGTTCCAGCAGCTGCAGTTCCTTATTGCAGATATCCCGGCTGGCGGCAATGAATTTTGCCAATTCCAGCTGTCCCTGGCGCAGGCGCGCCTCGGACTCCTTCAGTTCCTGGGCCATCTGGGCGATCCGGTCCTGGGCGCTGGTCTCCGCCTTGGCCAGGATCTCGTCCCGCTTGGCCTCCGCCTCCCGGACGATGGAATCCGCCATCTTCTGCGCGGTCAGCAGCGTGGCCCGCATGGAGTCCTCCGTGGCCCGGTAATCCTCCACCTTCTCCACCAAGACCTTCATTTTTGCCTTCAGCGCCGCGTTCTCCTTATAAAGCGCCGTATAGTCGTCTGTGAGTTCGTCCAAAAACTCATCGACCATGGCCATGTTATAGCCGCCCATGACCGCCTTGGTGAAGGCATGGGTGGAAACTTCCTGCGGTGTCAGCATACCCGTCTATCCCCCTATCAGAAATACAGACCGTTGTTTTCCAGCTCGTCGATGAGGTCCCCCTCAATGTCCACATGGTAGGGCGTGATGATGTATGTATTCACGGCCACCTTCTTGATCTTGCCCTCGCCGGCATAGGCCACACCGGACAAAAAGTCCACCAGGCGGCGGGCGATATCCTTGTTGGTGGACTCCAGGTTCAGCACCACTGTCCGCTTGTCCTTCAGATGGTCGGCGATCTCGGAGGCGTTTTCAAAGCGCTCCGGCTTCACCAGCACCACCTTCAGCTGGGTGGTGGCATGGATGTTCACCACCTTGTTGCGGCGGTCCTCGGCCTTGTTCCGGCGGTCCTCAAAGGCGTCTCTCCGGGGTTCTTCCTCAAAGTCCTCGAATTCCTCGTCCTCATCCTCATAGGGATGGGTCAGCTTCTTCAGCTCATCAATAATGCTCATGGCAGATCCTCCTGTTGGAGTTTTCAGATATGGTACTGACGGGCGCCGAAAATAGCGGTGCCCACCCGGACCATGGTAGCGCCGGCACGGATGGCATCCTCATAGTCGCCGCTCATGCCCATAGACAGATACTTGAGTTCATTATGGAACAATTTTGTATTGATGTCAACATAAAGTGCCCGAACTTTGTCAAAATACCGCATATTGGCATCCCGGTCCGCGTCCGCGGGGGGGATCGTCATCAATCCGCGCACCCGAATATGGGCGCGGGACCTGGCGGCCTCTGCCGCCGCAAACACCGCGTCGGGGGCAAAACCGCTCTTGGCCGCCTCCTCCCCGACGTTGACCTCCAGCAAAATATCCTGCACCAGGTCCCGGGCGGCGGCCACCTTTTCGATCTCGTCCAGCAGCTCCATGGAGCCCACGGACTGGATCAGGTCCACATGGCCCACCACCTGTTTGACCTTGTTGCGCTGGAGATGGCCGATAAAGTGCAGGGGCGCGCCGTCATAGGCGTGCTCCGACAGCTTCTGGGTCATCTCCTGGACCCGGTTCTCCCCCAGCACGTCGATCCCCGCGGCAATGGCCTCCCGACATGCGGCGGCGTCGTTCATCTTGCTGGCTCCCACCAGGATAATCTCGCTGGGGTCCCGCCCCGCCTCCCGGGCGGCGGCGGCAATTCTCTCCCGAATCTGGGCGATATTCTCCGCAATGGACATAAGCGTTCCAACTTCCCTTCTGAATCTTGTTCTATCTCCGTTATGCTAAAACTTTTCCATCGTACAGGTCCACGGCCGTGACGATCACCTCGTCGCCGGGCCGGAGCCGGAGCTTCTCCTTCCCCTCCGGCCCGGCGGCCCGGACCAGGACAAAGCCGTCTCCGTTATACAGCACTTCCACCGGTTTGAAAAGGGCCTCTCTGCCATAGACACAGTAGATGCCGGTGACCTGCACCTCTTTTGTGGTGCCGTCCTCATTTTCCACCGTCTCCGCCCGCATGCGCAGCGCTTCCTTGGGCACCCGGATCCCCTCGATGGTCCTGGTGACGACCATGGCGCTCTGCTGGCGCAGCAGCGTCAGCTCCGGCAGGTAGGTCCGGCCCTTGAAAACCGCCACGACCCGGCCGTTCTCCTCCGGACCCACGCTGTCCAATGTCACATCCAGGCTCCGCTCGATGCTTTTGGCAAAGTGCAGGCTCAGGCCGCTGGTCTTCTTCAGCTCCTTCGCGTCCTCGGCGGAGATGGCCGCCGCATAATACCAGCTGTCTCCCAGGATCAGCTTGCCCAAATCGGAGTGCACTGACCCGTCGGCCTGCATGGCCGCCAGCTTTGACGGCGTCAGCTCCGGCAGCGCCTCCGGCGTCAGGACGGTCTCATACCCGTCCACTACAGCGGAGAACAGTCCCGCCGCCGGCGCGGTGATCCGCCGCACGGAGCCGGCCGACTGGGACCGCAGGTCCTTGAGCTGGGCTTTCAGCGTCTCGATCTGCGCGGAGAGGTCCTCCGTATCGGAGTACGTGTAGTCCCGCTTCATCACCAGGGTCCGCAGTTCACCGCCGCGCTTCTCCGCCGAGTCCAGGCGATCCTCCGCCAGGGCCTGCCGGTATCCCAGCAGGCTCTGCATGATCTGCGCGTCCAGCTTCAGGGATACCTCCGCTCCCAGCGCCGCGTCCTGGGCGTACTCCAGCTGCTCCACCTGCGTGGCAAGGGCGTTGATCTCATTCTGGCGGTCCAGAGACGCCTGGTCCGCATAGGCCGTGGCGATCACCCCGCCGGAGGAGACCCGCTCTCCCTCCGCCTTTTGGATCTGTATCAGGCCCCCGGCGTCGTCTGCAAGCACCTGTTCACTGCGCACCACGTAGCCGGAGAGGTCGATGCCCTCCTCCACCTGATAGCTGTACGCCAGCGTGGTGGTCAGCGGGTCGCTGAAATAGAGAAACGCCTGAATGCCGAAATACGCCAGCGCAGCCATCATGATGAGGGCCATCAGTATTTTTATTCCAAGAGAGTTATTTTTCATCACACAAACTGCCTTTTATCATGCGCACCCTCCCCCGGGGGAAAATGCATGTTTTATGGAATATTCTCTGTCAGGTCCACGGGCCTGATGGGCGCTATGGTGGAGATCGCGTGCTTGCAGATCACCTGCTGTCTGCCGCCCCATCCAATGCGGCCATTGGATGGGGCCCCCGCATCTCACTCAAATCGTCAGGCGGAGCCTGCCGATTTCAAGATCTTGCTCCGCAAGATGCTTGATGCCGCTTTGCGGCGGTCCGCTTTCGCTCCCGCGCCGTCAGACAGCCTCATCCCCCATCAGGTCCACGGGCCTGATGGGCGCTATGGTGGAGATCGCATGCTTATAGATCACCTGCTGTCTGCCGCCCCACCCAATGCAGCCATTGGATGGGGACCCCGCATTTCACTCAAATCGTCAGGCGGAGCCTGCCGATTTCAAGATCTTGCTCCGCAAGATGCTTGGCGCCGCTTCGCGGCGGTCCGCTTTCGCTTCCGCGCCGTCAGACAGCCTCATCCCCTGTCAGGTCCACGGGCCTGATGGGAGCTATGGTAGAGATCGCGTGCTTGTAGATCACCTGCTGTCTGCCGTCGCTGTCCAGGATGACCACGAAGGCGTCAAAGCCTGTGATGACGCCCCGCATTTGGAAGCCGTTCATCAAAAACATGGTCACGGGAAGCTTGTCCCGTTTGGCCTGGAGGAGAAAAATGTCCTGTAAATTTGCTTTTGTCTGCATGTCGTCCGCTCCTTTTTTCTTTTTCGGCCGGACGATCTTCTGCTATGTACCGCCCGCCCCAGGGCCTCAGTGATTGTTAGGTCCCCAGGGCTAGGATACGCCCGCAGCGGCCAGGATTTCCGTCGAAACCTGTATGGCCCGCGCAAAATCCCGCTCTTTTTTCCAAAAAATCCAGTGGATATCCGGATTCCTCCGCAGCCAGGTCAGCTGGCGCTTGGCGTACTGCCGGGAGCGGAGCTTTACCTCCTCGATAGCCTCCGCCTCTGTGGCAGTGCCGTCCAGGACCCCTAAAAACTCTTTATAGCCGATGGCCTGGAGGGCCGTCGCATTCCGGGGCAGGCCGCTTTCCAGCAGGCCCCGGACCTCCTCCAGCAGCCCCTCCTCCACCATCCTGTCCACCCGGCGGCTGATCAGGTCCCGCATGTCCGCCCGGTCCTCAAATTGCAGGCCGAGCCAGACGGCGTTATACCGGGGCGGGAGCCCTTTGGTCTCCTCGTTGTGGGCTGTGATGGTCCTGCCCGTCTCCAAATACACCTCCAGCGCCCGGAGGATGCGCTTTTCATCCGCCGGGTGCAGCCGCTCCGCCGACGCGGGGTCCACCTGCCGCAGTTCCGCCAGCAGGGGCTGGATCCCCTCCTGCTCCAGCCGCCGCTGAAGTTCGCGGCGGACCTGTCCGCCGGCGTGTCCGCCTGCAAATCCGTGGCCCTTCACCACCGCGTCCAGCCACAGCCCGGTGCCGCCCACCAGGATGGGCAGCTTTCCCCGGGCCAGGATGTCATCGATGATGGGCGTGGCCATTTCGGCGTAGCGGGCAGCGGACCACTGCTCCGCCGGGTCCGCCACGGCGACCATATGGTGGGGCACGCCGTCCATTTCCGCCTCCGTGGGCGCGGCGGTGCCGATGGTCATGCCCCGGTAGATCTGCATGGAGTCGGCGGAGACCACTTCTCCGTTGAATCTTTTTGCCAGTAAAACGCCCAGTGTCGTTTTTCCGCAGGCCGTCGGCCCGACGACACAGACGATCTTTGGTGCCATGGTCTCCCTCCGTTATCTTTCCTCATCCGGGTTTTCCGGCCTCATCCCCGCGTCCCTTTAAAAGTCCTCGCCAGCTTCCGCGCCAGATCACAGGCGGCGGCCAGCAGCTCCGGCGCCCCGGCGGGGTCCAGGTCCAATCCCCCGGCGAACACGTAGTCGAACTGTCCGATGCCGAACATGCCGCACAGCTGCCGCCAGTACAGCACGCCCAGACTGTCCTCCCGCTCCGCGTCTCCGCCGCTGGTGAGATACACCAGACGCTCCGCCCGGCAGTCGCCGTGGCAGCCGTCCGCCTCATAGTGGTACGTCAGGCCGTTGGCGGAGATATATTCGATATAGGTCCGCAGGACCGCCGGAAAACTCAGGTCCCAGAAGGGCGCGGCCACCACCACGGCATCCGCCCCCCGAAACTGCCGGGCCAGATCGAACACCGGCGCGTCAAAGGCGCCGATGCCTGCCAGCGCGTCCCGGTCATTCAGCATGTCCCGGTCAAAGGGCCGCAGGTTCATCTCCCCGGGTCTCACCGTCTCGATCTCCGCATCCGGGTACGACTCCCGAAACGCCTCCAAAAACGCATTTGCCAGAACCAGCGTGCGGGAGTCCCCGCCCCGCTGGCTGATACAGCACTCCACAAATAAAAGTTTCATCATTCAGTCCTCGCCATATACCGTTGTGATGATTGGCCTGCCCTCCCGGTCCAGCAGCGGCGTCAGGCCGCTGGCATTGCCGTTGGCGTGGAACAGGTAGTTCACGCCAGTCCTGCGGTCCACCCAGATCTCCATGATGTTCACCACTCCCTGGGCATAGGTCTTTACAAACCGCTCCTCCGCCTTTGCCATATGCTGATTCTCCTTCTCACCCTGTATTTGGGGCGTTCTGTCCAAGCGGCCCCAGCCAGCTTTCCTCCGGGACCGGTCAGGCCCTCTTGAACATTTTCTCCAATTCGTATTTCGTCAGCTTCACCGCCACCGGGCGGCCGTGGGGGCAGAAGCGGACCTCTCCGCTCTGAACCTTCTCCACCAGCACCCTCAGCTCCGACACATCGCTGGTCCAGCCGCCCTTGATGGCGGCCTTGCAGGCCATGGTGTGGAGCAGGTTCTCCCGCTTCTCCGCCAGGTCCCGGCCCGTCCGCAGGTTTTCCGCGAACTCCTCCAGCGTCGCCACGGCGTCCGCCGCGTCGATATCCGCCGGGACCTCCCGCACCAGAATGGCGCCATCGCCGAAATCCTCGCAGGCAAAGCCGAACTGCTCCAAAAGCGGCAGGTTTTCCAGCAGGAGCTGTCCGTCCTCCCGCTCCAGCTCCGCCGCGATGGGCTTCAGCAGGGTCTGCCGCATCGGCGGCTCCTGAGACGCCTTCATGCGGTCAAAATTGATCCGCTCATGGGCGGCGTGCTTGTCGATGAGCCAGACGCAGCCGTCCCCGCTCTCGCAGATGATATAGGTATGCAGCACCTCTCCGGCGATGCGCCAGGGCGCTTCCCTCACCGGCTCGATGGTCTGCTGTTCCGGCAGGTCCAGGGTCTGCTGTTCCATCGGGATGGCCGGCACAAAGGGGCGCTTCGGCGCCTCTGGCGTGGCCGGGACCTCCGCCGCGGGAACAGCGGGCCTTTCAGACGCCGCCTGTTCCGCGGGCCTTGCCGCCACAGAGGCCGGGGGCTTGCCCAGGGCGGAGCCGATGGGCCTGCCGGGCGTCTGGGATGTCCGGTACACGGTTTTCTCCGCCGCGCTGTCCGCCACCTTTGAGCCGGACCGCCACTCCGTGTTCCAGCTTGGGCGGGGGGCGGCCGGTCTTTCGGCGGGCCGGGCCGGCTGCTGGGGCGCGGCCGTTTGCCGCCCCATGGGCCAGGCCGCCGGCTTTCCTGCTTCCGGCGTCCTTTCCGCAGGCTTTGCGCCCCGCTCCCGGTAGGTCCTGGCATCCATGGCCTGGAAGAAATCCTGCCGTGGATTCACCGCCTGTTCCGCAGGCTTGGGGGCCGAAATGGGCGATCCCTTGGCGGCCAGGCAGTCCAGCACGGTGTGGTACACCGCGTCGAACACCTCCCGCTCCCGGGCGAACTTGACCTGGGTCTTGGCGGGATGGACGTTGACATCCACCGCCGCCACCGGCAGCGTCACAGCCAGGACGCAGCCGGGAAATTTCCCCTTCATGATCTGGTTGCGGTAGCCCTCCTCCAGCGCCGCTGTCAGCAGCTGGGACTTGATAAAGCGGCCGTTGACAAAGAACACCTGCATGGACCGGGAGCCCCGCCCCATGAGGGGGGCCGTCACGAAGCCGGAGACGGCCACGTCCCCGCCCCGGCCCTCCACCGGCACCAGGCTTTTGGCAAAGTCACGGCCCAGCGCGGCGTAGACGGTGGAGTCCAGCTTTCCGTCGCCGGGGGTATGGAGGGCCTCCATGCCGTCCTTCACGAATTTGAAGGAGATATTCGGATGGGACAGGGCCAGGTGCTGCATCAATCCCGCCACAGCGGCGGTCTCGGCGCTGTCCTTTTTCATAAATTTCAGCCGGGCCGGCGTATTGTAAAACAGGTCCCGGATCAGAATGGTGGTCCCCTCCGGCGCCCCCGCCTCCTCCACCTGGCTGGGTACGCCGCCCTCCAGATGAAGGGACGCGCCGCTTCCGGCGCCCTTCTGCCGGGTCAGGATATCCACCCGGCTGACGGCGGAGATGGCCGCCAGCGCCTCGCCCCGGAAGCCCAGGGTGCCGATCTTTCCCAGATCCTCCGGCGTGCGCAGCTTGCTGGTGGCGTGGCGGAGGAAGGCCGTGGGCAGTTCGGCGGGCGCGATGCCGCAGCCGTTGTCCGTTACGCGGATGGCCCCCATGCCGCCCCGCTGGATCTCCACCACCACGGCGGAGGCTCCGGCGTCGATGGCGTTTTCCACCAGCTCCTTGACCACGCTGGCAGGCCGCTCCACCACCTCGCCGGCGGCGATCAAGTCCGCCACATGAGCGTCCAATTGTTGAATGTGAGGCATGTTTTTCTCCTTTCGTGGAGTGTCCAGCCGCCGCATGTGCAGCGTCCAAGCGTTTTACCGCAGGCAAAATCTTGAAATCTCGAATTTATTTCGGACAATTTAAGTCAAATCATGGGGTCTCCGGCAGCTGGAACCCGTCGAAACCGCCCCGCCATCTCGCCGCCGCACGGACGTCCAGTTGTTGGATGTTGGGCATCTCCCCACGCCTTTGGATATCAAAAATTTTACAGCAGCACCATCGCCACCAGGGGGATCGTGACGATGGACAGCAGAGTGGTTATGAATATGACCTGTGCCATTGTCTCGGTATCTCCACCGTATTCCAAACACAGCATCGACCCATTAACTGCCACCGGCATGGCCATTTCAATGACGGCGATTCCCTGTACAACGGGGTCGACATCCATCTGCCGCAGGATCAGCCACAGCAGCACCGGCAGCACCAAAAGCCGGAGGACGGAAAGCGCCCAGAACCGGAAGGCGGAAAGCGCCTGCATATCGGGAAGGCCCGCCAGCAGCGACCCCACCACCAGCAGGGACAGCGGCACCGTGAGGTCCCCCACAAAGTTCATAAGGTCTCCGATCTGCGCCGGCACCCGGACCCCTGTCAGGGCGATCGTCAGGGCGATCACTGAGGCGATGATGCTGGGCGACAAAAACTGTTTCCACCGAAACTGCTTGGCTCCCGCCAGCATCAGCGGTCCCAGGGTATAGGAGAGCATGTTGAACGGCAGCTGCAGGATCACCGCGTAAAACAGCTTATCCGCTCCAAAGAGGCTGATGACCACGGGATAGCCGATAAAGCCCAGATTGGAGAACACCAGACCGTAGCGCCAGACGCCCTTTTGTCCGGGCGTGCCCCCCAGAAAGCGGGGCACGGCAAACGCGGCGAGCAGCTGGATCCCGTAAAATACTGCTGCCACCCTCAGGGTGGACAGGATCTCCGCCGTGCCGGGAAGGGCGCTGCCGGATACCACCGAGCCGACGATCATGGCGGGCAGGGTGATGTTCAGGATCAGCTTTGACAGCCTGGCGTCGATCCCCTCCCCCAGGTAGCCCAGGCGGTGCGCCAGATAGCCGATCGCCATGGCAAAGAGGAGGATCAGCATCTCGGAAAACGTGTCAATAAAACTCATAGGGAACTTCTTCTCTCTTTTCTCACGGTCACCGCATCATGGTCCACACGCTCAGGGCGTTGGCCGCGGCATGGAGCCCGATGGAGGTCCACAGCGTTCCGCTGTGCTCATAGGCCCAGGCCAGCACCAGGCCGGGCACCAGATACTGGATCATCAGCAGGAAATAGGTGATGTCCTGCTTCACCACGGCGAACTGCCACACATGCAGCAGCGCAAACAGCAAACAGCTCACCAGATAGGCCACCGTCCGGCTCTTGCTCTTCAGGTTGCCGAACACCAGTCCGCGAAACAGCACCTCCTCCACAAAGGGCGCCAGGAAAATGACGATCAGCAGCGTCATGTGGGGCGCATCGTCGATCTGGGCGGAGATGGTGGTGTCGTTAAGGTTGGTGTGGTTGGTGAAGATCAGGTTCGTCAGCCGGTAGACCAGCTCGTTCAGGCCGTACAGCCCGATGAGTCCGATGACCAGGGTCTTGCAGGCACCACCCAGATTGTCCGCGAAATGGCGGGAGGTGCGGCCCAGAAACCCATGGAAAATGATGATGGTCACAGCAAACAGCACGTAATAGTAGATGATATTCTGCATGGCACTGGAGATGGACACCCCCAGCAGTCTGCCCGCCAGGCGGAACAGCGGCGCGGTGGCAAAGGGCAGCACCAGCAGGTAGATGACGAAGAACACCACCCCGGCGATCTGCTCCCCCGCCGTCATGTAAGTCGCGGTCTTGCGTTTAGCCATATGTCGATCCCTCCGCCCTACTGCAATTTTTTCTTGAGCTCATACAGCAGGCTCATGGCCTCGATCGGCGTCAGGGTGTCCGGCTGACAGCGGCGGATGGCGTCCAAAACCTCGCCCTCCCCGATAGCCCCCAGGGACACCTGGTCCGCCTCCCGGCGGGGCGCGGTGTACTGGACCCCGTTTTCCTCCTCCAGCTCCCTGAGGACGGTCTTTGCCCGCTGGACCACCTTGTCCGGCAGGCCCGCCAGCTTGGCCACCTCGATGCCGTAGCTGCGGTCCGCGCCGCCGGGGATGATCTTCCGCAGAAAGATGATGTCCTCGCCCCGGGCCTTGACGGCGATGTTGTAATTCACGGTGCCGGGGAGCGTGTTTTCCAGCTCCGTCAGCTCGTGATAATGGGTGGCAAAGAGCGTCTTGGCTCCCAGCAGCTTTTTGTCCGCACAGTATTCCAGCACCGCCCGGGCGATGGACATGCCGTCGAACGTCGATGTGCCCCGGCCGATCTCGTCCAGGATCAGCAGGGATTTCTTCGTGGCGTGGTGGAGGATGTCGGACACCTCCGTCATCTCCACCATGAAGGTGGACTGTCCGGCGGACAGGTCGTCCGACGCGCCGATGCGGGTAAAGATGCGGTCCACCACGCCGATGTGGGCGTGGGCCGCCGGGACGAAGCTGCCCATCTGGGCCATGAGGACGATCAGCGCCACCTGGCGCATATAGGTGGACTTTCCCGCCATGTTGGGACCGGTGATAATGGCCACCCGCTCCTCTTTTTCTCCCATGAACGTGTCATTGGGGACAAACAGGCTGTCCTTCAGCACCCGCTCCACCACGGGGTGGCGGCCCTCGCGGATCTCGATGACGCCGGATTCGTCCACATCAGGACGACAGTAGTTGTTCCGCACCGCCACGGCGGCGAAGGACGCCAGCGCGTCGATCTCGGCGATTGCCGCGGCGGTTTTCTGGATGCGCTGGGCCTGGGCCGAAACCTCTTCCCGCAGCCTGGTGAACAGCTCATATTCCAGGGCCACCACCCGCTCCGAGGCGGTCACGATCTCATGCTCCAGATCCTTCAGCTCCTGGGTGATGAAACGCTCGCCATTCACCAGGGTCTGTTTGCGGATGTAGGTCTCCGGCACCTGCTCCTTAAAGGAGTTGGAGACCTCGATGTAATAGCCGAAGACCTTGTTGTAGCCGATCTTCAGCGTGCGGATGCCGGTGCGCTCCTTCTCCTTGGCCTCCATTTCCGCGATGACACTTTTGCCGCCCTTCAGGATGTGCCGCAGGCGGTCCACTTCCCCGTCAAAGCCGTCCCGGATGAAGCCGCCCTCCCGAACGGAAAACGGCGGCTCGTCGCAGATGGCGGCGGCAATGCGGGCGCCGATGTCGTCCAGAGTGTCCAGCTCCGCCGTCAGCTCGGACAGACGGCGGTCGGAGAAGGCGGTGAGCTGTTCCTTCACGGCAGGCAGCTTTTCAATGGCCGCCCGGAGGGAGGCCATGTCCCGCCCGCCGGCGGTGCCGTAGACGATGCGGCCGATGAGCCGCTCCATATCGCCCAGGCCCGTCATGGCGGCGATCAGCTCTTCCCGGTTGATGGTGTTGTCTACCAACGCTGCCACAGCGGCATTCCGCCTGCAGATGGCGGTGACGGACAGCAGGGGCCGCTCCAGCCAGCTCCGCAGGCACCGCGCCCCCATGGGGGTCTTGGTCTTGTCCAGCACCCACAGCAGGCTTCCCTTCTTCTCCTTGTTCCGCAGGGTCTCCGTCAGCTCCAGATTCCGCCGGGCCGTCAGGTCCAGCTCCATGAAGCGGCCCTGCTCATAGTAATCCAGATCGTTGATGTGGGAGAGATCCGTCTTTTGGGTCTCGTATAAGTAGTTCAGCAGCCCGCCCAGGGCCATGGCCGCCGCCGGATTTCCGGCGGGCAGGTTTTTCAGCGCCTCCTCGCCAAACTGTCTGCGGATATTCTTCTCCGCCTCCGCCAGCAGGAAGCGCCGCTCGCCGCCGTTTTCCGTGCGGCAGCGGAGCTTGTCCGTCAAGGCGGCGGCAAGGGCCCCTTCCGCGGATGCGCCGTCGTTCAGAATGGCCTCAGCCGGGGAAAAACGGCCCAGCTCGTTGATGACATGCTCCACCCGGTCCTTGCCCGAAAAGGCCGTGAGGTGTGCCTTGCCGGTGGTGATGTCGCAGAAGGCCACGCCGGCGGAGCGGGAGTCGATATAAATGCCGCAGAGGAAGTTGCTGGCCTTGTCGTCGAGACAGGCCGCGTCGATGACGGTTCCGGGCGTGACCACCCGGATGATGTCCCGCTTCACCAGGCCCTTGGCCGTGGCCGGGTCCTCCATCTGCTCGCAGATGGCGACCTTATACCCCTTGCCGATGAGCCGGGCGATGTAGGCCTCGCTGGCGTGGTAGGGGATGCCGCACATGGGGATCTGCTCCTCCGCCGGCTTGGCGTGCTTGCCGTGGTCCCGGCTGGTCAGCGTCAGGTCCAGTTCTTTAGACGCCAGGCGCGCGTCGTCGTCGAACATCTCATAGAAATCACCCAGACGGAAAAACAGAATGGAATCCGGGTTGTCCTTTTTGATCTTCAGATACTGCCTCATCATGGGGGTCAATTCCGCCATGAACTCACCTCGTTATCTTTCTATCTACTATCAAGCTGTTAAAAATATTTTGGAGCGGAGGGTTTCGCGCCGCGGGCGCGGGACGAGAGCTTTCGCCCATGGGGCGGGGACTTGTCCGGCCACGGGCCGGGGACGGGGGGTGCACGGCTTTGCCGTGCGGGAATGCACCCCCCATTTTCTTTGGTTGCGCCAAAGAAAACGGGCCGTGCACGGTCCAAAAGAAAAACGCTTTGGGGTGTCCAACTTTGCCCCTCTGGGGTAAAGTTGGACGGACGGGAGTTGGTGGTTAGATGTGCCACTAAGTCCCGGGAATCTTCTGCTGGGTGCGCTATACCGGGTACGAAAGTAGGAGTGCGTGCCCGCATTTGGGGGCGTGGGTGCGGATTCGGGGTGGTCAGCGAAAGGCTTTCAGCAACAAGCCCCGTGTGTTCCGCTTCGCTACACACTACCTGGGCAGTTAAATGCGCGCCGGACTGGGTACGGTTTTAGAACTGCGCCGCCGCAGGTTGATGGCTTGGGTGCGGATTCGGGGTGGTCGATGAAAGGCTTTCACCGCTGGCCCCGTGTGTTCCGCTTCGCTACACACTACCTGGTCCCCTGTCGAGGAACAGGCTCCAAAACACACTGCCGCAACTGCCCAGGTAGCGCTAAGCGAAGCGCGGAGCGCGGAAAGAGAAGCTGGTCCTTTCAGTCTTTGCCCGCCCCCGCAATTCCCATTCGCGTGGCTAAAAGCCAAAAGATTCAGCAAAACCATGCCCGCGCCCAACGCTGAATCCAGTTTCGACCTCCATCGGTCTCTTTCTGGGACCCCACGTCTCGTCCACAGTTGGCCCGTTGGGGCCAACTGTGGACACCAAAGCGCCTTTTCTTTTGACCGTGAACGGCCGTTTTCTTTTCGGCGCAACCGAAAAGAAAATGGGGGTTCATTCCCTGCGGAAAGTCCGCAGTCAGCGCTGCCGCTCCCGGCAGACGAGCTCGTCCAGAGAAATATCGTAAAAGTCCGCCAGGGCAACCAGAGCAGTCAGCTGCGGTTCCCGCAAGCCCCGCTCGTAATTTTGATAGCCACGCAAACTAAGTCCGGTGCCATCTGCGACCTGCGGCTGTGTCAGTCCCCTTTTCTGGCGCAGACTAAGTAGTTTTTCATGAAATTCCATGTGGCCTCTTTTCTATTGACAAGCACAAACGGGTATGTTATTATAATCATACCCAAATGTGCTTTTCAATTCTTTTTTAGGAGAATCATTTATGGATGATCTATGGGACTGCCTATATACCTATGTGCAGGAGAACTGTGTTCCCCGGCACCTCCACACATCGGAACACCGCAGGGCTTCAGCCAGCCGGGAATCCGCATTATCGGCCCTTGAAACCATGCTCTCGCCGGAACAGCAGGCGGCGCTGGAACAGTTCCTCCTGGCGGAAGCAGGCCTGTATGCCTTAGAGACCATGGCCCTGTTTCAAGAGACCTTCGCCCTCGGCAAATGGATGGCCCGTTAGACCGGCTCGCCGTACAGCGCCCAGGTATTGCTGTCCGTGATCCTCACATCGATAAACTGTCCGATCAGATCCTTCTCCCCTTTCAGCCGCACCAGGCGGTTGCCCTCGGTCCGAGAAGCCAGGGGATATGCCGGGTCGTCGCTCTCACCGTCCACCAGCACCCGCACGGTCTTTCCGATATAGCCGGCGTGGAGCCTGGCGGACATGCCGTTCTGGACCTCCAGCAGCTTGTCGAACCACTTCTGCTTCTCCTGACGGGAGGCAGGGTCCGGCATCTCCGCCGCCTTTGTGCCGGGCCGGGGGGAGTAAATGAAGGTGAACAAGGCGTCGAACCCCACCTCCTCCACCAGGGACACGGTGTCCATGGCCTCCGCCTCCGTCTCGCCGGGAAACCCGATGATCACGTCGCTGGTCAGCACCAGGCCGGGCATGACGCTCTTTGCGTAGTTCACCAGGTCCAGATACTGCGCCCTGGTGTACCGCCGGTTCATCTCCCGCAGCACCCGGTCGTTGCCGGACTGGAAGGGCAGGTGCAGCTGCTTTGCAACATGCCTGCACCGGGCCATGGTATCAAAGAGTTTTTTTGTGGCGTCCTTGGGATGGCTGGACATGAAGCGGATCAGATACTCGCCGGGGATCTCATCGATCTCCGCCAGCAGATCTGCGAAATCATATCCAAGGTCCAGATCATTGCCGTAGGAGTTGACGTTCTGCCCCAGCAGGGTGATGTCCTTGTACCCGGCCTCCACCAGCTCCCGGACCTCCTGCAAAACGCACTGGGGGTCCCGGCTCCGCTCCCGGCCCCGGACATAGGGTACGATGCAGTAGGAGCAGAAGTTGTTGCACCCGTACATGATGGAGACCCAGGCCTTCACGCCCTTCTCCCGCACCACGGGGATGCCCTCGGCAATGGTGCCGTGCTCGTCGTCCACGGAGAACACCCGTCTGCGGGTCTCATAGACCTGCCACAAAAGCTCCGGGAACTTCCACAGGGCATGGGGGCCGAACACCAGGTCCACATGGCGGTAGGACTCCCTCACCCGCCTGCTCACCCGCTCCTCCTGGGCCATGCAGCCGCAGAGGCAGATGACCTGCTCTGGGTTTTCCTTTTTTGTGTGGGTCAGGGCCCCCAGATTGCCGAACACCCGCTGCTCCGCGTGCTCCCGGACGGCGCAGGTGTTGAGGATCACCAGGTCCGCCTCCTTCGGCTCCTCCGTGAAGGTGAAGCCGCAGTCCCGCAGCATCCCCATCAGCTTCTGGCCGTCGGCCACGTTCTGCTGGCACCCGAAGGTGTCCACGCAGGCCGCGGGATGGGCCTCCCGGGCCGCAAACATGGCCCTGATCTTCTTCTCAAAGTCCCGCTGGCGGGTGAGATCCGCCTCCGGGACCAATACGTCTTTCCGTTCCAAAATCGTTCCTCCGAATATAGATACTTTAACTAAAGTATCATAGCATAAAACCACAAAAAGCACAATATAAAAAAGCGGAGAGCGGCGCCACATGGCGCCGCTCTCCCTGTCATCCGCTTATTTCATTTTAGAAACCAGCTTGCCGAAAGCAATGGGATTCACATCATCCTCGGCAACCACATGGGCTTTCTGGCCCACCAGTGCCAGCAGGCCCAGCAAAGACCGTGCGTCCAGCATCACGGTGTCGGTGCTCACCCAGACCTCATAGGGCGCTCTGCAGGCCAGCTGGTTGATCTTCTCCGCCTGCTCTTTGCTCTTGATATCGATCTCTCGAACCATGCCCGTTTCCTCCTTATTCACAAAAATTTCGGCGGTCCCGTTCCCCGCGGGATCGCCATCATATTAGCAGTCTCATCCAGCACTGTCAACAATATAAATCGCCATAATTGTGTTAGGTAATCGATTGCTTTCTGTGTATATTGCATATTTTAAACGTTTCCGCTTCAGGGGCTGTCAAAAAAGGGAGGGCCGGAGCCCTCCCTTTCAGCGTCTGTTCGACAGCTTTTGAAGCTGTGCCTGGAACTCCTCCGGCAGGCCGCAGCGCAGCTCCACCAGTTCCCCGGTGCGGGGGTGGACAAACCGCAGGCCCACGGCGTGGAGGCACTGGCCCTGCAGCCCCGGAACGGGCTTTTTGTTTCCATAGACCGTGTCGCCCAAAATCGGATGGCCGATGTGGGCCATGTGGACCCGGATCTGGTGGGTCCGCCCGGTCTCCAGGCGGCACTGGACATGGGTGAAGCCCGGATAGCGGGCCAGCACGGTCCAATGGGTGACGGCGGGCCGCCCGCTGGATACCACCGCCATCTTCTTCCGGTCCGCCGGGTGGCGGCCGATGGGGGCGTCCACGGTGCCGGCGTCCTCCCGCAGGCTCCCCACCACGATGCACTCATAGGTGCGGGCCAGGGTGTGGTCCTGCAATTGGGCCGCCAGGTGCTGGTGGGCAAAGTCGTTCTTCGCCGCGATGATGAGGCCGGAGGTGTCCCGGTCGATGCGGTGGACGATGCCGGGCCGCAGCTCCCCGCCGACGCCGGAGAGGGAGTCGCCGCAGTGGAACAGCAGGGCGTTCACCAGGGTGCCGTCCGGGTGGCCGGGGGCCGGATGGACCACCAGCCCCTTGGGCTTGTTCACCACGATCACGTCCCCGTCCTCGTACACGATGTCCAGGGGGATGTTCTGGGGAGCCACGTCCACCGGCTCCGGGTCCGGGAGGACCGCCTCCAGGGTCTCGGTCCCCGTGAGCTTATAATTCTTCGCCAGGGCCTTTCCGGCGCAGGTGATCCGCCCCTCCTCCAGCAGGCGCTGGGCGGCGGAGCGGGTGACGCCCTCCAGATGGGCGGCCAGCCAGGCGTCCACCCGGACGCCTGCGTCCTCCTTATTCGGTTGGAGCGTCAGGATCTCCATCGTTCTTTCCCTTTTTGTCGTATTTTTCGTAGAGGAAGATGTAATACACCGCCCCCAGGATGCAGCCGCACACCACGCAGATATCCGCCACGTTGAATACGGGGTAATTCATGAACTGGAAGTCGAACATGTCCACCACGTATCCCAGGCGGGCCCGGTCGATGATGTTGCCCAGGCCGCCGGAGAGGATCAGGAAGCAGGCGCAAAGCCCCACGGGATGGCGGACGATCCGCCGGATCAGGACGAACAGCACCGCCAGAACGATGCAGCCGGTGACGCCCAGCAGCAGCCACCGCATCCCGGAAAAGCTGGACCAGGCGGCGCCGTAGTTATGGACGGTGCGCAGCTGCATAAAACCGGGCAGAAAGTCCATGGTCTCCCCCAGCGGCAGGTTTACCGTGATCCAGTGCTTGAACCACTGGTCCAGCGCCAGCAGGGCCATGGCCAGGGCGGCAAAAATGGCATATAACATGAATGGTTCTCCTCAAATTTCGATTTCCTGACCAGTTTACACGCTTTGAGCGGGAATTGCAACTGCTGCGGGCGGCTTTGCCGTGGGGGATGCGGTGCATCACCGCAGAATGCACCCCCCATTTTCTTTTCCGGCTGGAAAAGAAAACGGGCCGTGCACGGTCCAAAAGAAAAGTGCTTTTGGGTGTCCAACTTTGCCCCTTTGGGGTAAAGTTGGCCGGACGGGAGGTGGTGGTTAGATGTGCCACCAAGTCCCGGAAATCTTCTGCCGGGTGCGCCGAACCGGGTACGGGTTTAGAACTGCGCCGCCGCAGGTTGATGGCTTGGGTGCAAATTTGGGGTGGTCGATGAAAGGCTTTTACCGCTGGCCCCGTGTGTTCCGCTTCGCTACACACTACCTGGGCGGTCAAATTGGCCTCCGGCGGGGCCGCTGGACTAAGTACGAGGGTAGGAGTGCGTGCCCGCATTTGAGGGCATGGGTACAAATTTGGGGTGGATATCGAAAGGCTTTCAACAATGTCTGGTCCCGTATAAGGCCCACACGCAGGCGCTTCCGCAAGGAATCAAAGAGCGGCAGCGACAGAAGCCGCTGGTCCTTGCAGTCTTTGCCCGTTCCCGCAATTCCCATTCGCGTGGCTAAAAACCGAAAGATTCAGCAAGACTGTGCCCGCGCCCAACGCAGAGTCTGCCCTCGACCTCCATCGGTCTCTTTCTGGGACCCCGCGTCTCGTCCACAGTTGGCCCTAGGGGCCAACTGTGGACACCAAAGCGCCTTTTCTTTTGACCGTGAACGGCCGTTTTCTTTTCGGCGCAACCGAAAAGAAAATGGGGGTTCATTCCCCGTAAGTGGGCACTTACAAAAAATAAGACCGGGAACATCCGTCTCCGGTCTTATCTTCCAAGCAGGTAATCAACTGACACCTTATAAAAATCTGCAAGTGTAATCAAATGGTGGACCGGGATCTCCTGGACACCCTTTTCGTATTTGGAGTACTGCTGTTGGGTCGTTTGCAATAGCTTTGCAATTTCGTCTTGCGTTTTATCCGCATCTTCCCGCAAATCTCGTAATCTTGGATAATAGCTCACCTACATCACCTCAAATAATATCCTGCTTTAAATCTTGTTGGATACATTGACTTTACACCTTATCAGGTGTAAAATTTCTTTTGAGGTGATACATGTATGGAAAAAAACTGCGAGACCTGCGTACATTTTCGGCGGCATTACGTGAAATTCGGGTTCCGGTATAACCCGGTGGGGTCCGGGCACTGCGTCTATCCCCGCCTGAAGCTCCGGCGGGGGAATGCCCCGGCCTGCCGGTATTACAGAGAAAAGCCCGGAAGCTGATGCTTCCGGGCTTTCATGGCTTTTCTCAGAATTCGGGCAGGGTCGCCGCCACGGCGGCGCAGCGGGGGCACAGGTCGTCCTTGCCGGACTGGGTGGAGTGCTTCCAGCAGCGGGGGCACTTGGCGCCCTTGGCCTCGGAGACCACCACCCGGACGCCCGCCAGCGGCGTCTCGGCGCCTTGGGCGTACAGGGCGGCGTCATCGCTGACCTCCACGTCGGAGACGATGAACAGGTCCGCCCACTGGCTCTCAAAGCGCGCCTTGGTCTCGGCCAGAGCGCTCTCGGCCACGGGCTTTTCGGTCACCAGGGTGATGTGGGCCTCCAGGGACTTGCCGATCCGCTTGTCGGCGCGGGCGGCCTCCAGGGCGGCGTTCACGCCGTCGCGGAGCTGGTTCAGCACGGACCACTGCATCATGCCGGTCTCGCTGAGGGCATAGTCGGCAAAGGGCTTGTTCATCTCGTTGAACACCACGTTCCGGCCGTCGTCGCAGGCGCGGTGGGGCATGGCCAGCCAGATCTCGTCGCAGGTGAAGCACAGGATGGGGGCCATGATCTTGGTCATGGTGTCCAGGATCAGGAACAGGGCGGTCTGGGCGCTGCGGCGCTTGGCGCCGTCCTTTTCCTCGCAGTACAGGCGGTCCTTGATGATGTCCAGGTAGAAGTTGCTCATCTCCACCACGCAGAAGTCGTTGACAGCGTGGGTGACGGCGTTGAACTCGTAGTCATGGTAGGCCTGCTCGCACTTCTCGATCAGGGCGTTCAGGCGGGTGACGGCCCAGCGGTCCAGCTCCTCCATCTCCGCGGCAGGCACCAGGTGGTCGGCGTCGAAGCCGTCCAGATTGCCCAGGCAGTACCGGGCGGTGTTGCGGAACTTCAGGTAGTTCTGGGAGAGCTGCTTGAAGATGGCGTCGGAGCAGCGCATGTCGGCGTGGTAGTCGGCGGAGGCGGCCCACAGGCGCAGCAGGTCCGCGCCGTATTTGTTAAAGACCTCATAGGGGTCCACGCCGTTGCCCAGGGACTTGTGCATGGCCTTGCCCTCGCCGTCCACGGTCCAGCCGTGGGTGATGCACTCCTTGAAGGGCGCGCCGTTGCCGAAGGCGCCCACGGCGGTCAGCAGCGCGGACTGGAACCAGCCGCGGTACTGGTCCAGGCCCTCCATATACACGGTGGCAGGCCAGAAGCCCTGATCCCGCTTCATGGCGGCGAAATGGGTGGAGCCGGAGTCGAACCAGCCGTCCAGGGTGTCCTCCTCCTTGGTAAAGCCGCTGTTCTTGCCGCAGTGGGGGCAGGTGAAGCCGTCGGGCAGGATCGCCTCTGCGTCCTTGGCGAACCAGGCGTTGGAGCCCTCTTTCTCAAACAGGGCGGAGATGGCGGCGATGGTCTCGTCGGTGACCACAGGCTTGCCGCAGTCCTTGCAGTAGAACACGGGGATGGGCAGGCCCCAGCGGCGCTGGCGGCTGATGCACCAGTCGTTGCGCTCCCGGATCATGGACTTCATGCGGTCGATGCCCCAGCCGGGGACCCAGCGGACGTCATCACAGGCGGCGCAGGCCTCCTCCTTGAAGGCGTCCACAGAGCAGAACCACTGGGGCGTGGCCCGGAAGATGATGGGGTTCTTGCAGCGCCAGCAGTGGGGATAGCTGTGGACGATATCCTGGTCGGCGAACAGGGCGCCGCTCTCCTTCATGTCCGCCAGGATGACGGGGTTGGATTCGTCGGTGCTCATGCCGGCGTACTTGCCGGCGTAATCGGTGTGCTTGCCCTGGTCGTCCACGGGCACCACCATGTCCATGCCGTAGCGCTTGCAGGTCTGATAGTCGTCCGCGCCGAAGCCGGGAGCGGTGTGGACGCAGCCGGTACCGGAATCCATGGTGACATAGTCCGCCAGCACCAGACGGCTGGTCTTGGGCAGGAAGGGATGGTCCGCCAGCATGTTCTCAAAGAAGGAGCCGGGATGGGTCTCCACGATCTCGTAGCTCTCAAAGCCGCCAATGCGCATGACCTTGTCGGTCAGGGCCTCGGCCATGATATAGGTCTCGCCGTTGGGGGCCTTCACCAGGGCGTAGCTCTCGTCGGGATGCAGGGCGATGGCCAGGTTTCCCGGCAGGGTCCAGATGGTGGTGGTCCAGATCACGAAGAAGAGCTTGCTGTGGTCAAAGCTGCCCAGTTTGCCCTGGTCGTCGTGCATGGGGAACTTCACATAGACGGTGGTGCAGGGATCGTCCTGGTACTCGATCTCGGCCTCGGCCAGGGCGGTCTCGTCGTGGGGGCACCAGTACACGGGCTTGAGGCCCTTGTAGATATAGCCCTTCTTGTACATCTCGCCGAACACCTTGACCTCCTCGGCCTCAAAGCCGGGGTTCATGGTCAGGTAGGGATGCTCCCAGTCGCCGATGACGCCCATCCGCTGGAAGCCCTCGCTCTGCACGTCCACATAGTGCTGGGCGAACTCATGGCAGGCGGAGCGGAAATCAGGCACGCTCATGGCCTTGTGGTTCAGCTTGTTCTGCTTGATGATGGCGGACTCGATGGGCATGCCGTGGTTGTCCCAGCCGGGGATATAGGGGGTGTAATAGCCCCGCATGGCGTAGGACCGGGTGATAAAGTCCTTGATGGACTTGTTCAGGGCGTGGCCCATGTGCAGGGCGCCGTTGGAGAACGGAGGGCCGTCGTGGAGGTTGAACAGGGGCTTGCCCTCGTTCTTCTTCAGCAGCTCGTGGTAGACGTCGATCTTCTTCCAGCGCTCCAGCATCTCCGGCTCCCGCTTGGGCAGGCCCGCCCGCATGGGGAAGTCGGTCTTCGGCAGATTGATGGTCTTGTTGTAATCCATATCTGTGTCTCCTCCTATACGAAAATAAAATAATATTTTTTATGATCCCTGTCTCACGAATCCGGCGGAGACAGGTCTTTGCAAAACAAAAAACGCCCTGTCTCCGTCAAGAGACAAAGCGTTTGCAAACACTCTGCGGTACCACTCTCGGTTGCCCTCCCCTTGCGGGAAGCGGCCGCTCACCGCCCGCCGTCACGGGCCGATGCTTTAACGGGCATCACGCGTCCACACCTACTCGCGTCGTCTTTCAGCAGGAGGCTCCAAGGTGATTTTCATCCTCCGCTCCTCTCCGCCTCGCACCGAACGGCGGCTCTCTTTGCAGGGCTCAAAGGGTTACTCGTCCTTATCCACGCCAAACTGTTCAATTACCGAATCATCATACCACGTTTCGGTGGTTTGTCAACCGTTTTGGACGAATTTTTTCCTGAAAACCGGGGCAAACCGCCCCTTTTTGTCACTGATAGCGGTACCGCTGGGCGGTGTACCGGTCGATGCAGGCCTGAAACATCTCATAGCTGCAAAATTCCAGCAGCTGTCCGCCCTCCACCTCGTGAAAGGAGACCACCCGCCGCTCCGTATCCACCCAAATGCGCCAAAGGGGTTCCTGTTTCCGTTGGGCCACTGCCGCTCACCTCCCGCTGCCCGATTGCCTTTCTCTGCTATTTTATGCGATTATCGCATAAAATGCAATATGCATTTTTTGCATATCCTAGAATATGGTCAATGAACTTGAAAAATCGCATGCGTTTTTTCAAGCGGGTGATGCCCGCTGTGCGCAAAGCGCACAGCGATTGACGATGAAATGCAAATCAAGACCGCGGTCCGCGGCCTGTCACAGCGCACATGCGCTGTGACACTTGAAAAGTGAATTGATCACGTTTCAAGTGATTTGATGATAACAGCGGAATCGGGAACGGAAGGAGCGGTGGGCCATGTATCAGCGTCTGCGGGACCTGCGGGAGGACAAGGACCTGCCCCAGCGGATGCTGGCGGAGCTGCTCCACGTCTCCCAGGCCACCTACTCCCGGTATGAGAGCGGCACGCTGGACATCCCCAGCGCGGCGCTGATCGCCCTGGCCCGGTTTTACGAGACCAGCATCGACTACCTGCTGGGCCTGACCGATGACCCCACCCCCTACCTCAGATAAAAAAAGGACCGCCCACGGCGGTCCTTTTTCCACTTATTGATACCGGTACTGCATCCCTGTGTACTGGTCCACGCAGCTCAGGAACAATTCCCGGCTCCGGAACTCCAGCAGCTGACAGCCTTCCTCTTCATGGAAGGATACGATCCGCCGCCGGGTATCCACCCAGACGCGCCACAGGTCTTCATTTGCTCTTGTTTTCTCCACAGAGAATGGCTCCTTTCACACAGCTTCTGATAATAAGACGATTCAAAGGGGCGTTTTGTTTCACCTTTTTTGAAAAATTTTTAAAAATTTTTTCCACAGGCCGTCAATCCGCCGCTTCCGCCGTCTTCTGCGCCTCCATTTCAGCGGCCACATCCGTCCGGAAGGCGTCCCAGGCCTCCGGGTTTTCCACGTAGTACTTCGGACAGATCTTGCCTGTCACGTCATAGTGGCGGATGACCTCGGTCTCCGGGTCCAGCCGGAACTCCCGGCACAGCCAGGCAGTCAGCTCCACCACCCGGTCATAGGTGACCGGGGAAAATTCCCCGGTCTCGTCGGGATGGCAGACCTCGATGGACACCGTGTCGCCGTTCCGCCCGTTAGAGGCGTAGGCGATCTCCGTCAGGGGGATGCACTGGATGGTCTCCCCCTCCAGCCCCACCACAAAGTGGCTGCTGGCATAGACGCCCTCTGCGCCGGAGGACAGGGATTCAAAATAGTTGCGGTTGGCCTGGGCGGTGGTGTCGGGGTTGCCCACATAGTGGATGACCACGCCCCGGATCTTCTCCAGCTCCGTGCCGGGACGGGACCACTCGTTCACCGTGAGATAGTCCTTCCGCACATAATCCGGCACCTCCACGTCCTTGGCGGCGGGTCCCAGTTTTGTCAGGACCGTGCCTATGACGGCGAACGCCAGCACCAGCAGCACCGCCGCCAGGACGCCGATCTTCAGCCGGGGATCGGCATACCGCCGCCTCCGGCGCCTTCTTCCGTGCGTTTCCATGGTTCAGCGCTTCATCTCCTCAACGGGGACCGCCATCTCGGTGTATTGGACCTCCGCATCGTTATACGCGTCAAGCTGTCCCCAGGTGAATAGTTCGTTCCGGTCGATCAGGCCCAGCGCGTCCAGGCAGTCCAGGGTGTGGACCATTTTCGGCCGGACGGTGATGCTGATCTGGTCGCTGGCAGGGACCCTGCTGTTCTCCTCCCGGCGATCAAAGTACAAAGAGAGCTCCAGCGCATAGGCGCTGTCCCGGTCGGAGTCAAACCAGGTCACATCGCCCCAGTTTCCGCTTTGCACATCCTGCCCAACGGCCTCCAAAATGGTTTTCGCCTCCCGGCTGTTCAGGTCGAAGCCCTCGTCGCCGGCGCCGTCCGGGGTATACCGCCAGAGCGATCCGCCGGAGACCGTATAACGGCTGTCATTCAGATGCAGGCGCTTCTCCTTCATAACCTGCTGGTTCACCAGCTGATCCAGCAACTGTTCATAGGTGCCCTCCTCCGCCATCCGCTCCTTCGTCAGGGGAAGGTCGTAGCTGCGGCGGACTTCGCGGCCGTTTTCCAGCGTATAGGTCAGCGTCATATATGTACGGGCATAGAGCAGCTTGCCGTCCTCCGTGGTCTCATGGCGCCAGCTGGTGTCCCGCAGGCGCTCCGCCTCATGGATGACAGCCCGGTGGAGCGCCAGCACATCGCTGATCAGCGCGTCGTCCTCCCCGGTGCAGAGCGTATAGGAGTTGTCTGCCGCATAGAGGCGGACGTCGGTGAAGGTCCCGGCCTCCGGCACCCGGCTCTCAATGCCCAGCAGGTCGAACCGCAGCACGGCGCACAGCGCGGCACAGGCCACGAGCACCGCCCCCGCGCCGATCCAGCTCCCGCGAAAGACCTTCAGGGACTTTGCCAGCAACATGGAGGCGATATAGTAGCCGATGACGCCCGCCACCGCCATGCACACGGCCATGGGCAGCGCCTCGGCGTAGCTGCCGTTTTGGAAGCTGTCCTCCCAGAACAGGGCGTACAGCGCCCGGCCGCCCACCAGGGCCGCCGTGGCCGCCAGGCCGTAGCGGAACAGGGGCTTCATCCAGCCCACGGCCACCACGTCTCCGGCGCTCTCGCTCCTGCGGCGGCGGTAAAGGGCCAGGGCAATGGCAGCCAGCGCCGCGCCCACCAGGGCGTAGACGCCGATGATCCAGAAATTCTCCAGCCTCACGGCGGTCAGCACGCTGTCTGTGTAATGATAGCCGTTGGAGGAGATCCGCTCCACCTCCTCGTAGGTCCGGTCCACGCCCAGATGCCTCAGGAAATGGATGGTGGGAGAGAGAACGTCCGACGCCCCGGTGTAAAAGGCGTTCACGCCCACCAGGAAGCAGGAGGCGAGCTCCGTCAGGATCCACTCCAGCGCCGCGGCCAGAAAGTGCAGCAGGAAGTAAAGCACTGGCAGGGCGAGGAGGTTTCCGGTGACGAAGGCCACACAGGTGGCGCTGGCAAAGTAGAAGAAGCTCAGCCCCAGCACGCCCAGGATGGTGGTGAAGAGGCCCGCCGGCTCAAAATTGCCGTAGAGCACGGAGACCAGCACGCACAGCGCGCCTGTGACGGCGTAGGGGATCAGCATCATGGCCATGCCGGAGAGGAAGTTGGCGGCGAACAGACCCTCCCGCCGGATGGGCAGGGTGTGGAGCATCCCCACGCTCCGGGCATTGTACAGGTAGCTCCACACCGCCATGGCGCAGAGGATGGCGTACAGCAGGCAGATGATGGGCACAATTTCGGTCAGGATGCTGTAATAGGCGCTGGTGTATTCCAGGGGAGTTCTCTGGTAAAAGCTGTCGCCTCGGCTGATGTTCAGCCACAGGGCCAGGGGGAACAGCGCGCCCAAGAAGCTTGCGCCGCCCCACAGGGGCCAGAACCGCGTCAGGTTCTTGCGGAACAGTGTCCCGTTAAAGAACGATATCTTTGACCGCATAGTCCGCACCTCCCAATTCATAGATAAAGATCTCCTCCAGCGTCAGGGGCACCGCGTCCACCAGCAGCGGATTGTAGGTGGAGAGCTTGGCCGTGGCCTCCTCCGCGTTCATCCGCATAATTAAGGTATGGATCCGGCCGATCCTGGACGCATGGAGCACCGGCAGCTCCGCCGGGACCTCCGTCATGCCGTCCGGGAACACCACCTGGAGCTTCACCATGTTGTCCTGCAGCTGCGCCAGGGACCGCTCCAGCAGCACCTTGCCGTGGTCCATGATGCCCACGTGGTCGCAGACGTCCTCCAGCTCCCGCAGGTTGTGGGAGCTGACCAGCACCGTGGTGCCCCGCTGGGCCACGTCGCCCATCACCAGGGACCACACCTGCCGCCGCATCACCGGGTCCAGGCCGTCCACGGGTTCGTCCAGGATCAGGTAGTCCGGCATGCAGGAGAGGGCCAGCCAGAAGGCCACCTGCTTCTGCATGCCCTTGGACAGGCGGCGGATGGTCTTTTTCTCATCGATGCTGAAGACTTCCTTCAGCTTTTCATAGCGCTCCATGGAAAACGAGGGATAAAAACCCCGGTAAAAGCGCATCATATCCCGAACGGTGGCCTGCAAAAAATAGTACCAGTCGTCGGGGATGGCGGCCACGCGGGCCTTCAACGCCGCGTTTTCCCACACGTCCGCGCCGCCGATCTGAACGGCGCCCTCATCCTGCCGGTAGACTCCCGTCAGGCAGCGGATCACGGTGGATTTTCCCGCGCCGTTGGGCCCTACCAGGCCGTATACGCTGCCCGCCGGAACGGTCAGCGAGGCCCCGTCCAGGGCCGCGAAGCCGTCAAACCGCTTGACGGCGCTCTTCACTTCGATCATGGCGTCTCCTCCTTCTCTTTCAACAGCGCCAGCAGCTCCTCGTCGCCCACGCCCAGATATCGCAGCTCCGCCAGCAGCTCCCGCACCTTCGCCAGCAGGTCCTGCTTCCGGGCCGCGTCCGCGTCCACATTTCCGGTGGCAAAGCTGCCCTTGCCGGGGACGGAGTAGATGTACCCCTCGCCCTCCAGCTCGTTATAGGCCCGCTGGATGGTATTGGGGTTGATGGACAGCTGAGTGGCCAATGCCCGGACGGACGGCAGCTTTTCATCCGGCGCCATGGCTCCGGTGACGATCAGCTTCCGCAGGCCATCCTTGATCTGCTCGTAAATCGGCCTGGAATCCCGATAATTCAGGCTGATCATGGCTTCACCTTCCCTTCTGCGGCCTGTTTTGCCGCAAACTGTATTAACCGTACTAGTACAGTTAACATATCATACCCCGCTCCCCTTGTCAAGCACTTCCTGGAGCAAACGGCCGGATCTTTCGCAAAAATATCCGGGAACCGCATATATGTTATAAAAATCCTCGATTTTTCTCTTTACAAGCGGCATCCGGTGTGATATATTTTTTAAGCACGCGACCGTGCAGATTATGCCCCAGAGCTTCGTTTTGCGGACTTTCACCGATCCCGGAACGCAGTCCTGCGGGGAATTATTGGAAAGGTGGAAATCACTATGCTGCGCAAAGAACAAAAGACCGCTGTTATCGACGCCAACCGCACCCATCCCACGGACACGGGTTCTCCCGAGGTCCAGATCGCCATTCTGACCGAGCGCATCAATGTGCTGACCGAGCACATGCGCAAGAACCCCCAGGACAAGCACTCCAACCGTGGCCTGCTGAAGATGGTCGGTAAGCGCCGCAGCCTGCTGGACTACCTGCAGAGAAAGGACATCGAGCGCTATCGTGCTCTGATCGCCAAGCTGGGCATCCGGAAATAAGAGACAAATCGGGTGACGGAGGCTGGCCTCCGTCACCCTTTTGTACAAATCCGCCGGGAGCCGCTGCCTTTTTGTGTTTGAAACTGTGATTCCCCACGCGGCGGGCCGCGCGGGGACCCCGGATTGAACGCAAATGGTCAGGCGGAGCCCGACCATTTCAAGGTTTTGCCTCTCGGCAAAACGCTTGGACGCCGCACCTGCGGCGAACCCAGCGGGCTTTGCCCGCAGGGTCCCTTTCGTGTATCTCTGCCGGGAGCTGCTGCCTTTTTGTGTTTGAAACTGTGATCCCCCACGCGGCATGCCGCGCGGGGACCCCGGATCGAACACAAATGGTCAAGCGGAGCCCGACCATTTCAAGGTTTTGCCTTTCGGCAAAACGCTTGGACGCCGCACCTGCGGCGAACCCAGCGGGCTTTGCCCGCAGGGTCCCTCTCGTGTATCTCTGCCGGGAGCCGCTGCCTTTTTGTGTTTGAAACTGTGCCCGAAGGCTTCGGACATGCTTTCAAATACGAAAAGAGCCGCTCCCGAGCCTGAAATGTAAAGGAGCAATATCATGTCAACCATCATCACCCGCAGACAGTTTCCCAACTACCGCAAGTATGAGATGGATCTGGCCGGCCGCCCCCTGACTCTGGAGGTGGGCAAGCTGGCCGAGCTGGCCAACGCCGCCGTCATGGTGGGCTACGGCGACACCCGCGTGCTGGTGTGCGCCACCGCCTCCGCCCGTCCCCGGGACGGCATCGACTTCTTCCCCCTCAGCGTGGACTTTGAGGAGAAGATGTATTCCGTGGGCCGCATCCCCGGCAGCTTCAACCGCCGGGAGGGACGCCCCGGCGAAAAGGGCATCCTGACCAGCCGTGTCATCGACCGGCCCATCCGCCCCCTGTTCCCCTATGACTTCCGCAACGACGTCTCCATCATGGCCACCGTCATGAGCGTGGACCATGACTGCTCTCCCGAGATCGCCGCCCTGATCGGCACCTCCGCCGCTCTGGCCATCTCCGACATTCCCTGGAACGGCCCCGTGGGCGCTCTGAAGGTGGGCCTGGTGGACGGCAAGCTGGTGCTGAATCCCACCAGCGAGCAGCGGAAGGTCTCCGACCTGGACGTCACCGTGGTCTCCACCGGCAAGAAGGTGGTCATGATCGAGGCCGGCGCCAATGAGGTCCCCAATGACAAGATGTTCGAGGCTATCAAGCTGGCCCACGAGGAGAACCAGAAGCAGATCGCCCTCATCAACCAGATGGTGGCTGAGATCGGCAAGCCCAAGTTTGAATATCCCCACGCCGCCTTCGACCAGGAGCTGTTCGACGATATCGTGGCCAACTTCATGGACGAGGCCAAGGCCGCCATGGACACCGACGACAAGAACGTCCGAGAGGCCCGCTGGAACGCCATGATCGAGAAGTGGCACGAGAAGTATCTGGAGTCCCACCCCGATATGGACCAGTACCTGGAGGAGATCACCTACAAGTTCCAGAAGAAGATCGTCAAGGCATGGCTGCTGGAGGGCCACCGCGTGGACGGCCGCCAGAAGAACGAGATCCGGCCCCTGGACGCCGAGGTCGGCGTTCTGCCCCGGGTCCACGGCTCCGGCCTGTTCACCCGCGGCCAGACCCAGGTCCTGTCCGCCTGCACGCTGGACACCCTGTCCGCCAACCAGAAGCTGGACACCATTTGGGAAGAGACCGAAAAGCGCTATATGCACCACTACAACTTCCCCGGCTACTCCGTGGGCGAGGCCAAGCCCGCCCGCTCCCCCGGCCGCCGCGAGATCGGCCACGGTGCTCTGGCCGAGCGCGCCCTGCTGCCCGTGATCCCCTCCGTGGAGGAGTTCCCCTACGCCATCCGCGTGGTCAGCGAGGTGGTCAGCTCCAACGGCTCCACCTCCCAGGGCTCCATTTGCGGCTCCACCCTGGCGCTGATGGACGCCGGCGTGCCCATCAAGGCCCCTGTGGCCGGCATCTCCTGCGGCCTGATCCAGGATGACGACGGCTCCTTCACCACCTTCATCGACATCCAGGGCGTGGAGGACTTCCACGGCGAGATGGACTTCAAGGTGGCCGGCACCAAGAAGGGCATCACCGCCATCCAGATGGACCTGAAGAATGACGGCCTGACCATGGAGATCATCCAGAACGCCCTGGACATCACCTACGACGCCCGGTGCCAGATCCTGGACCAGATCATGCTGCCCTGCATTGCCGAGCCCCGCAAGGAGGTCTCCAAGTACGCCCCCAAGATGCTGACCATGCACATCGATCCCGACAAGATCCGGGACGTCATCGGCAAGGGCGGCTCCGTCATCCAGAAGATCGTGGCCGACACCGGCGCCAAGATCGACATCAACGACGACGGCTCCGTGTTCATCTCCGCTCCCAACCCCGACAGCTGCGACGCCGCCAAGAAGTGCATCGACGACATCGTGTTCGTGCCCGAGGTGGGCGCCCTGTACTACGGCCGCGTGGTTCGTCTGATGACCTTCGGCGCCTTCGTGGAGCTGGCCCCCGGCAAGGACGGCCTGGTGCACATCTCCAAGCTGGCCGACCACCGCATCGAGAAGGTGGAGGACGCCTGCAAGATAGGCGATATGATGTGGGTCAAGGTCACCGACATCGACGAGAAGGGCCGGGTCAACCTGAGCCACAAGGACGCGGTGAAGGAAGTCGCCGCCAAGGAAGCCGCCGGAGAGCGAGTCAAATAAGCATTTTGTATGAACCGAAAATAAGGCGGAATTTTTCCGCCTTATTTTTGCATTACTTGATGGAGTTATGGGATATGAAGGCAATAGGAAATGCGGCCCAGCGCCCTGCGTACCTGTATATTGACATCCTGCGCTGCATCGCAACCTATCTGGTCATCGCGCTGCACTGCATCTCATCATATCTTGCCAGCAGTTCGCTGTTTGGAACGCCTGTCTGGTGGGTGTGTAATGTTGTAAACAGCATCGTGCGGATGGGCGTGCCGATCTTTTTTATGGTCAGCGGATTTTTGCTACTCTCTGATGAACGGGTACTGGATATCCCCTCTTTTTACACAAAGCGTCTGAAAAAGGTGCTTATTCCCTTCCTTTGCTGGGACATTATTTATTTTCTGGAGAACTGCTATCTTCAGGCACAACCTCCGGATCTCAGGCAGTTTTTGCTGGAGCTGCTGGCACAGCGGGGCAGCAAATATCATCTGTGGTTTATTTACAAGATCATCGCCATCTATCTGCTGATCCCGTTTCTCAAAAAAATCCTTGACCATTGCAAGCTCCGGGAGCAGATCCTCCTGCTGCTGGTGGTCATGCTCCAGCCCACGATATTTCCCTTTATCAATACGGTTCAGTCCGCTGTCCATATTGATTTCGGCTCTTTGATAGAAGGCCGCATCGGATTTTTCATTTTGGGCTATATTCTGGGGAAGTATGACTTCTCGTCTTTACAAAAGCGCATTCTGTATCTGGGCGGTATAGCGGGTTTTCTCCTGAATGTATGGGGGAGCTTCTATTACTCGTCGCCCCAGGAGATGAACCTGGTCTTCAATGACGGCTGCGCACTTACGCATTTTTTGACAGCCGGTGCCTTCTTTTTGTGGGTTAAGGAACACTGTGGAACCACCGGTTCCAGCACCGGTGTGATCCCGCGCCTTTCAAAGCATATTTCGGAGCTGTCATACGGCATCTATCTCTCCCATGTCCTGCTCCTGGACTGCTGCATTTACTTTGTCAGAGGACTGCCAAACGCTCTTGGCGCGTCCCGCAGCATTCTGGTATTTTTTGCGGGAACCGCTCTGTGCAGCACGCTTTTGGTCTTTCTTCTTTCCAAAAGCAGGGGGCTCCGCAAACTGCTTGTAAGCGGGTTTTGACCGTTGACCCCCGCCGCGTTTCGCGGGAAGAAGACTGTGCCACAGCGCTTCGTCTCTGCCGCTCCGCGGGCGGATCCATACTGATGCGGCTGCTCTGTGAGGCCGTCCGTCCCCTCTTTGAAAAGGGAGCTGCCGCGTTATACGGCCCCGGCAGGTGGAGCGCCGGGGACAGCGCTTGACCAATTATGTGATGGAAAAGGAGCTGATCTGATGGAACCTATCGCCGCCATCGCCACCGGCGGGAATCCCACCGCCATCGGCATTGTCCGTGTCTCCGGCGACGGTTGTTTTTCCGTCTGTGACCGGGTATTTCGGGCCGCAAATGGAAAAGCTTTTGCAGAGCAGGCGCCCCGAAAAATGATCTTCGGTGAGATGCTGGACAGCCAGGGCCGTGTCATCGACCGGGGGCTTGCCGTCCGCTTCCCCGGCCCCCACAGCTACACGGGGGAGGACTCCGCCGAATTCCACTGCCACGGCTCCCCCGTGGTGCTGCGGGAGCTGCTGTCCGCCCTGTTCGCCGCAGGCGCACGGCAGGCCAAAGCCGGAGAGTTCACCAAGCGGGCCTTTCTCAACGGGCGGCTGGACCTGACCCAGGCCGAGGCCGTGGTGGACCTGATCGACGCGGAGACCGCCGCCGCCGCCCGAAACGCCGCCGCCCAGCTGGACGGCGGTCTGCGCCGGGTGCTGGAGCCGGTGCAGGACGCGCTGCTGGACATCTCCTCCCGGTTCTACGCCGTGGTGGACTATCCGGACGAGGACATCGAGGACATTCGGCCGGAACAGATCGCCCAGGCCCTCCGCGACTCCGACGAGACGCTGACCCGCCTGCTGGCCACCTGCCGGCGGGGCAAGCTGCTGAAAGCCGGCGTCCGCACCGCCATTGTGGGGCGGCCCAACGCGGGAAAGTCCTCCCTGCTGAACGCCCTGGCGGGGTATGACCGGGCCATCGTCACCGACATCCCCGGCACCACCCGGGATACGGTGGAGGAGTCTGTCCTCTGCGGCGGCGTGCTGCTGCGGCTCATCGACACCGCGGGCATCCGGGACACGGAGGATGTGGTGGAGCAAAAGGGCGTCGAGCGCTCCCGGGCCGCTCTGGCCTCCGCCGACCTGGTGCTGGCGGTGGTGGACAGCTCCGTTCCGCCCACGGCGGAGGATGAAACCGTTCTGGAACTGGCCGCGCGGCATCAGACATGGGTCCTGGTGGCCAGCAAATCCGACCTCCCCTCCGCTCCCGCGCCCTTCCTCTGCCCGCGGGATGGCCAGCACGCCCCCGCCTTCCAGGTGTCCGTCTCCTCCGTCACCGGGGAGGGACTGGACACGCTGGAGGCCGCCGTCGCCGCTCTCTTCCCCGCCGGGGAAAGCAATGACGCCGGGAGCCTGCTGACAGACCAGCGGCAGGAGGAAGCCGTCACCCGGGCGCGGGACGCCGTCCGCCGGGCCGCCGGAGCCCTGGACGCGGGTCTAACGCCGGATGCCGTGCTGACAGACGCGGAGGAGGCTCTGGATGCCCTGGGCGAACTGACCGGGCGGACGGCAAAGGAGGCCATCGTCTCCCGCATTTTCTCCCGGTTCTGTGTCGGAAAATGACAAAAATATCATTTTCATCCCTTTAAAACATGGTTTACAAAATCACATTGCGGTGGTACAATTCTCCTATATTCGTTTTTCATCTCTAAATAAAGGAGGGCACTGCCGTGTCTGATTTGACAGAATTGCGGGAACGCCTGCAAACCCAGCGTCCCGTGGAATGGAACCAGCTTCCGGACTTTGCACTGTATATGGACCAGGTGCTGTCCTATATGGACCGCCAGTTCATCCGCTTTGGTGAGGATGACGTGCTGACCGCCGCCATGGTGAACAACTATACCAAAAGCGGCCTGGTCCCCCGGGCTGAGGGCAAAAAATACAGCCGGGAGCATCTTGCCTATCTCACCGCCATCTGTATTTTAAAGCGCGTCATGTCCACCAAGGACATGGACCTGCTGATCCAGGAGGAGCTGCGGGGCCGCCATTCCATTGAGGACGGATACACCGCCTTTTGTGCCAGCCTGGACAGCGCTCTGAATATCACTGCGGGAGAGATGGCCAACCGCACCGATGAGGACGGCCTGGCGGACGCTGCCATCCACTTTGCCCTGTTGAGCTATGCCGCCGGCGTGGCCAGCAGCCGCTATGTCTCTCTCCTGCGGCAGCAAAAAGCGCAGGCTGGAGAGCTGCCCACCAAGGGCAGAGCCAAGTCCAAAAAGGAAAAGGAGCGCGACTGACATGCGTGATTTTGTGATCTTTACAGACAGCTGCTGTGATATGACCGCCCAGATGGCGGAGGAGCTGGGCCTTGTGGTCCTCCCCCTGAGCCTGGAAATGGGCGGCAGGACCTACCGCAATTGGCTGGACGGCCGGGATATCGCCTTTGCGGACTTCTATGCCCGTATCCGGAGCGGCGAGACCGCCACCACCTCCGCCGCCAACGTCAGCCAGTTTGACGAGGCCATGCGGAAGGTCCTGGCAGCGGGAAAGGACATCCTCTGCATCAACTTCTCCTCCGCCCTCTCCACCACCTATCAGTCCGCCGCCATTGCCGCCGACGAGCTGCGAAATGAATTCCCGGAGGCAAAAATCTTCGTGGTGGACTCCCTGTGCGCCTCCCTGGGACAGGGGCTGCTGGTGTACCTGTGCGCCCAGGAGCAGCGGAAGGGCCGCACCATCGAGGAGGTCCGGGATTTTGCCGAGTCCACCAAGGGTAAGGTCTGCCACTGGTTCACGGTGGATGACCTGAACCACCTGAAGCGGGGCGGCCGCATCAATGCCGCCACGGCCCTGTTCGGCACCATGCTGTCCATCAAGCCCGTGATGCATGTGGACGACGGCGGCCATCTGACGCCCGTTGGAAAGGCCCGCGGCCGGAGGGCATCCCTGCTGGCCCTGGTGGACCACATGGAGCAGACGGCCATCGACCCCCAGCATCAGACCATTTTTATCAGCCATGGCGACTGCGCGGAGGATGCCCGCTTTGTGGCGGAGGAGATCACCCGCCGCTTCGGCATCACCGATATCCATATCAACTATGTGGGTCCGGTCATCGGCAACCACTCCGGCCCCGGCACCATGGCGCTGTTCTTCCTCGGCGAGCCCCGCTGAAAACCGGCGCGGTCAGGCGGGCGTGACGCGGAGACGTGAGGTCCGCCTGCGGACCTCACGTCTCCGCGTCTCACACTTCACTCTTGATCTGGAAAGGAACCTCTATGAACTGGCTGGAATTACATATCGACACCACCCACAAGGGCTTGGAGCCGCTGGAGACCATGCTCTCCGCCCTGGGGATCGACGGTGTGGTCATCGATGACGAGACCGAATTTCAGGACTTCCTGGAAAACAACCATCAATATTGGGACTATGTGGATGAGGATCTGGAAAAACAGATGCAGGGCAAGTCCCGCCTCACCTTCTATCTTCAGGCGGATGAGGAGGGCTTCGCCAAGCTGGGCGAGATCCGCATCGCGCTGGAACAGCTGAAGCGGACCGTGACCGACTGCGGCACGCTGCTGATGACTCTGAACAACATGCAGGACGCCGACTGGGAGAACAACTGGAAGCAGTATTACAAGCCCATGGAGATCGGAGACCGGCTGCTGGTCATCCCCCAGTGGGAGCAGGACGATCCCAAGGTCCAGGCGGCCATGGCCTCCAGAGTCCCGCTGATCCTGGAACCCGGCCTGACCTTCGGCACCGGCAGCCACGCCACCACCCGTCTGTGCCTGACGGCCCTGGAAAAAACCATCCACGGCGGAGAAACGGTCCTGGACCTGGGCTGCGGCAGCGGCATTTTGTCCATCGCGGCCCTGAAGCTGGGCGCCGCCGCCGCGACGGCGGTGGATATTGACGACAAGTGCATGGATGTGGCCTATGAAAACGCGGCCATGAACGGCATCGGCAAAGATATTTATACAGTTTTTGCAGGCGACATCTTGACGAACAGCGTTTTGCAGTATAGAATAGGCGGCGGTTATGACGTAGTCTTGGCCAATATCGTGGCGGACGTCATCATCGGTTTGGCTCCCATGGTCCGTTCTCTGCTGAACGAACGGGGCGTGTTCCTCTGCTCCGGCATCATCGACGACCGGGCGGAGGAGGTGGCGGACAAGCTCCGCCAGGCCGGTCTGGAAATTCTGGAAAGCCGGAATTCCGAGGGGTGGTTTGCCTACACCTGCCGCTGATGTGACCGCGCCGCAGAAATCGAGGGACCTTTCCGTGCAAAAGCTCAATCACATCGACCAATTCCTGGGAAAATATTTCCCCTGCTTTGTCCTGTTCTGCGTGTGTCTGGGGGTTGCCTTTCCAGACTTCTTTGAGCCGCTGAGCCATATCGTTGTGGGGCTCTTTGCCTTCACCACCTTTGCCAACAGCCTGGGCGGCGGCTTTCGGGAACTGGGCAGAGTCTTTCTGCATCCCCTGCCCGCCCTGATAACGCTGGTCCTGCTTCACATCGTGATGCCGGTGCTGACGCTGTGTCTGGGCAATCTGCTGTTCCCGGACGCGCCCCTGTTCACCACCGGACTGGTGCTGGAATACGCCATCCCCACCGGCGTCGCGTCTTTGATGTGGGTGGGCATGTGCGGCGGCAATGCCTCGCTGTGCCTCTCCATCGTCCTGTTGGATACCCTGGCCTCTCCGGTGGTCATCCCAATGACCCTGCGAGTCCTTCTCGGTTCTGTGGTGGAGATGGATACCATGGGGATGATGAAGGACCTGCTGGTCATGGTGGCCATCCCCGCTCTGATCGCCATGATTCTCTATCAAGCCACCAAGGGCCGTGTGGCCCACAGGGTGAAGCCGGTGCTGTCCCCCTTTGCCAAGGCGGCGCTCCTGGTCATCATCCTCTCCAACGCCACGGGCTGCGCCCCCTTCCTGCGGAATATGAACAAGACGTTGGTCCTGGTCATGGTGGTGGTGTTCCTGCTGTGTCTGGTGGGATTCCTCTCCGGATACTGGAGCGGCAAGCTGCTGAAGCAGGACTATCCTACCATACAGACCATGTGCCTGAACACCGGCATGCGGAACATCAGCGCCGGAGCCGTTCTGGCCTCCCAGTACTTCCCCGCCGACGTGATGTTCCCCGTGGCCTTCACGCCCATTTTTCTCCAGGTCACCACCTCCCTGATCGCCAAGGTCCTGATGAACACCAATGCAAGCAAAGCCTATCGCGCGGGGCAGGCGGAACAGACAAATAGCTGACCCTTCCGTGCGCGGCAAAAGCCGCGCACTTTTTTCTTTCCCAGTTTCTTTCGACAGATTCCATCCAACTTCTCCGAAAACAGATTGTACAATGGAGAAAATTGGAAGGAGGCGGATCCATGGAGGAGGAAAAACGGGTCCTGCGGCTACCAGCGGCGGAGATCCGGCCCAATCCCAGGCAGCCCCGCCAGATCTTTGAGGAGGCTGGGCTGCGGGAGCTGGCGTCGTCGATCCGGCGCCACGGCATTTTGCAGCCCCTGACTGTGCGGCGGATGCCGGATGGCTGGGAGCTGATCGCCGGAGAGCGGCGGCTTCGGGCGGCCAGGCTGGTGGGACTGGAGACGGTGCCCTGCATCGAGGCTTCGGCGGACGACAGGGAATCCGCCCTGCTGGCCCTGGTGGAAAATTTACAGCGGCGGGACCTTCACTATTTCGAAGAGGCCGCCGCCATCGCGGATTATCTGAGGCAGTCCGGCGTCACACAGGAGGAAGCCGCGGCCCAGCTGGGCCGCTCGCCCTCAGCGGTGGCCAACAAGCTGCGGCTCCTGCGGCTGTCCCCTGCCTGCCGGGAGGTCCTCACATCCCAGGGGCTGACCGAGCGCCATGCCCGGTGCCTCCTGCGGCTGGAGGACGAACAGGAGCGCCTGCGCGCCGTCCGGTATATCGCGGACCACCATCTGAACGTGGCCCAGGCCGAACAGTACATCGAGCGGCGGCTGGCCGCCCTGCAGTCCACGCCCCCGGCGGGGCGGCGGACCTTTATCATCAAGGACGTGCGGCTGTTTCTCAACAGCGTGGACCGGGGTCTGCGGCTGATCCGGGACGCTGGGATCGACGCGGCCTGCGGCCGGGAGGAGACGGAGGAGGACATCCTTTTGACCATCCGCATCCCCAAGCAGCGGCGCAGGCAGGCGTGACATCGTTTCCGTGTGGGACTTCCATGAAAAAAACTGTGGTTGTTACGAGATTGTAATCACTTTTTCCAAATAAGTGTGTTAAACTATATACTTAGTAGAATAGGCTGTTTGTGTGTGCAGCCTGTCTTGAATTCTATCGTGACAACAGGAGGGCTTCATGGAACAGACAACGAACGAAGCCATTGTGCAGAAGAAGGGCGGCTCCCGGCTGCAAAAGGAGGATGCCGCGAAGCATCACCGCAAAAAATGGGGCCTTTTAATCGTGGGGCTCTTTGGGGTGGTCTGTCTGGCGGTTTATATAGGGCTGGGCGCTTACGCCCTCCATTTGGACCGTTTTTGGCCCGGCACCTCTGTTTTGGGCCATGATGTCAGCGGTCTGACGGTGACAGAGGCCACCCAGATGCTTCAGGAGGCCCTGCCCGAGACGGACCTCTTCATTTACTATATGCCGGAGGACAGCGCTGACAACGAATTTCTCTCCAACCCGGAGGACCCCGACGAGGAGGGTGCTCCGCCCCATTACTCCGTCCTCCTCTCGGACCTCGGAATGGAACTGGACGCCCAGGCGCTGGCACAAAGCGCTTTTGACTCCCAGCGGAACACCTCCCTGCTCAGTGCCGGCAAAGACTACCTCCGGCACCGCCGGACCATCCGGTCCAGCAACTATTATGCCGGCAATATGCTGACGCTGGACGAGGCAAAGGCCGACGCCGCCGCGGAGGCCGCGGCCCAGGCCCTCTCCATTGCGCCCCAGGACACCTCCTATACCGTCGCGGAGGATTCCATTCGATTTCAAGTGGCCAAAGATGGCCTGCAGATCGACGCGGCCGCTCTGAAAACCGCTATCCGGGAGATGGAATGGCTGAGTGACCTCTCTCTCAAAGCCTCCTATACCGCCGTGCCCGGCAGGTCTTTGACAGCGCAGGAGATCTATGACGAGGTGTCCAGTGAGGTGAAGAACGCCGGATATGACGCCGCCACAGACTCCATCATCCCCGAGCAGGTGGGCGCGGAATTCGACGTGGCCGCCGCCCAGGCGGCGCTGGATGCCGCCCAGCCCGGCGAGACCGTGGAGGTGCCCGCCGTTATCGAATATCCCTCTGTCACCGCCGAGCAGCTGAAGGCCGTCCTCTTCCGGGATGTGCTGGGCGAGGCCCGGACAAAGGTCGGCGGCACCGCCGCCCGAAAGAGCAATGTAAAGCTGTCCGCCTCCACCATCAACGACTATGTTATGAACACGGGAGACGTGTTCTCTTACAATGGCGTCGTGGGTAAGCGGACCGCTGCCAACGGCTACAAGCCCGCCCCCGCCTATGTGAAGGGCGAGACCGTGGACGAGATCGGCGGCGGCATCTGCCAGACCTCCTCCACCCTGTACCTGGCCTGCCTGCGCGGGAATCTGGAGATCACCGAGCGGCACGCCCACCGCTATATCCCCTCCTACATCGACGCCGGTATGGACGCCACTGTCTCCTGGGGCGGACCGGACTACAAGTTCACCAACAACACCGGCTATCCCATCAAGATCGTTACCAGCTATGAGAACGGCTATCTGACCGTGAAGCTGCTGGGCACCAATGTCACCGGTGTCACCGCCAAAATGACCCACGAGAGGCTGTCCACCACCAACTTTGAGGTGGTCTACGAGGACGATCCCACCCTTGCCCCCGGCGTGGAAAAGGTAAAGACCACGCCCTATACCGGATCCAAGTGGCGGACCTACCGCCATCTGTATGACAAAGACGGCAATCTGATCTCCAGCGCCTATGAGGACACCAGTGATTACAAGGCCCGGAACCGGGTCATCCTCCGTGCCCCTGCCCAAGCCGCGGAGCCCAGCGCTCCCGTGATCGGCCCCGGGGACATCCCCGCCTCTCCCGATGAGCCGGCCGTCCCCGTCCAGCCTGACGAGCCGGTGGAGGAGACGCCCAGCACCCCCATCATCGTATTGCCGGAGGATTTTTCGAACAGTGCCGCATAAGCCAACAAGTGACCGGGCCCCAAATCATCACAAATAACAATTCTAAGCAGAAAACGGCCCGCCGGAAGATCCGGCGGGCCGTTTTGCTATCCTCCGTAAAGGATGGAAGCCCCAGGGAAATGCGCTTTCACACTTTATCCATCAGCCGAAGGCCCGCGTCCTTGTCTCCCGCAATGATCAGATGGACATCCGGCTGAAAGCGGTACCCGGGGTCCAGCAGGGGGATCACCTCGTCCCCGTGTTTGATACCCAGGATGTTCACATTGTAGCGGCGGCGGACATCCACCTCGGTGACCGTGCGTCCCTCCCACTCCTCGGGGATCTCCATTTCAAAGATCGCGTATTTGGGCGTCAGCTCAAAATAGTCAAAGGCGTTGCGGGCGGAGAACCGCATGGCCACCCGGTGGGCCATGTCCATCTCCGTGTGGATCACATAATCCGCGCCGATCTTTTTCAGAAATTTAATCTGCCGCTCCCGGTCCGCCCGGGCCACCACGCATTTGGCCCCCAGATCCTTCAGCGTGGCAGTGACCTCCAGGGAGCACTGAAAGTCGTCCCGCACGCAGACAAAGCAGACGTCAAAGTTGCGGATCCCCAGCGCCTCCAGGACATGCTCGTCCTGGCAGTCTCCCACGCAGGAGGCGGTCACGCTGCCCGCCAGACGGGCCACCCGCTCCTCGTCCTGGTCGATCACCATCACCTCGTTGCCCAGGTCCACCAGCTTCTTCGACAGGTGTTGTCCGAACCGGCCCAGGCCGATCACCAAAAAGGATTTCATGCCCTACTCCCCTTTCAACCGATCAAAATCTTTTCCGGGATATTCCGCAACTTGGGGTGCGGCCGGTCCCGGGTGACTGCCATTGCCACCGACATGCTGCCCACCCGCCCCGCGAACATCAGCAGGGTGACCGCGATCTTGGAGACCTCTGGCAGCGTTGCCGTGATGCCCCGGGTCAGTCCCACGGTGCCGATGGCGGAGACAGATTCAAACAGCGCGTCATCCAGCGTGACACCCTGGGTGCACAGGACCATGCATCCCAGCAGGCAGACCATGAAATACAGACTGACCGAGGAAAATGCCCTATGGACCGTCTCCTCATCCAGACGCCGGTGGAAGAGGTTCACGTCCTCCTTCCGCCGTGCCCGTGCGAAGGCGCTGAGCAGCAGCACGGCAAAGGTGTTCACCTTGATGCCGCCGCCGGTGGAACCGGAGCCGGCGCCGATAAACATCAGGATCATGGTCAGCAGGGTCCCGCTCTCGCTGAGGGCGGCCTGATCCATGGTGTTGAAACCCGCCGTCCGGCAGGTCACAGACTGGAAGGCCGACATCATCAGCCGCTCTCCCACAGGCAGCCCCGCCTGCGCGGAACCGCCCTCCAGGATATAAAACGCCAGCGTCCCCGCCAGAAACAGGGCCGATGTGGCCGTCAGCACGATCTTGCTGTGGAGCCGGTATCGCCGGAAGTGAAAGCGGTGGACGATCACATCGTCCCAGACCAGAAAGCCCAGTCCGCCTGCGATGATCAGCGCCATCAGGACGATGTTCAGCAGGGGATCCCCCGCCGCGGAGGTCAGGGAGCTGCCGGTCCCCAGCAGGTCAAAGCCCGCGTTGCAGAAGGCCGACACCGCGTGAAACAGCGCCATCCAAAGTCCCCGCCCCGCTCCGTACCGGGGGCAGAACCAGAGGGACAGCAGCAGGGCTCCGGTGCCCTCGCACAGTGCGGTGACCGTCAGGGCCCGGCGGGTCAGGCGGACCACGCCGCCCATCTGCAAAGCGCCGATGGTATCCATCAGCACGGACCGCTGGTGCAGGCCGATCCGCCGGTGCAGCAGGATGGACACCAGAATCGAGACGGTCATAAAGCTGAGTCCGCCGATCTGGATCAGCAGGAGCAGCACGGCCTGCCCAAAGAGGGTGAACTGTGTATAGGTATCATACAGCACCAGCCCTGTGACACAGGAGGCGGAGGCCGAGGTGAACAGCGCGTCCAAAAACGGCAGGGACTGCCCGCCGCGGGAGGCGATGGGCAGAGACAGCAGCATCGCGCCGGCGAAGATCAGGCAGGCAAAGCTGACGGCCAGTGTCTGGACGGCATTGAGTTGAAAGCGGCGGCGTGCCATAGGCCCCTCCCTTATCAGCAGCTGATGAAAACAAGATGATATCTATTATAGCCATTCTTCGTATATCACGCAACAATCGAACACAAAAATTAACAGATGTTTACTGTTTCCGCAGCCTGTGCGGGCGCAGCCGCTCCAAATGGCAGCCGCACATCTCCGCCTCTATAAAATTCCCTTCAAGACCGCCGCATTTTTCGCGCTTTTGCGCATACTATAGTCGGCACAGTTGAAAAGAATTCAGAGGATTCTTTTCCATGCAATGCTGCTGTGCAGCGCTGCATGCTGCGTATGCGGCCCTCTGTGCCTGACTTCATAGGAAACGCACGCGCGCTTTTCGCGACGGCGGACCATTGGTTCGCCGGTTGAAAAGGGGCACAAGCTCTTTTTCAACTGCGCTGACTATATCCGCAGATCTCGACAGGTGGGAGGGAGTTTTTTGAAAAAATGGCGGGGATGTCTGCCCCTTTTTCTCCTGCTCCTGACCGCCGCCGGGGCCTGGGCCTTTCGCCGCCAGCTGACCGCAGAGGCCATCGCCGCCCGGTCCCCCCAACAGGCCTGGGTGACCGTGTGCTTTCTTCTGGCGCTGTACGCGGTCAAGAGCCTGTCCGTGGCCTTTCCCCTCTCGGCGCTGGAGGCTGCGTCGGGACTGCTGTTTCCCTTTCCGGCGGCGCTGGCCGTGAATCTCTGCGGCGCTGCCATCGTCCAGACGCTTCCCTATCTCCTGGGGCAGCGGGAACAGGGCGGCCTTGCCGCCGTCGCCGCCCGGTATCCCCAACTGGCGGATCTGGTCCGGCCGGACCCACGCCATCCGGGCCGGACCGTCTTTCTGCTGCGGCTGGGCGGCGTCTCCCCCGGCGACCTGGTGAGCCTGTATCTGGGCGCGGCGGGCGTCCCCTGGCGGGCCTACCTGTCCGGCGGACTTTTGGGCAGCTTTCCCCGAGTGGTCTCCGCCACGCTGCTGGGCGCCGCCCTCTGGGAGATCGGCGGAACACGGTTTTGGCTTTCCCTGGGCATTGGGGCGGCGCTGACAGCGCTGTCCCTGTGCCTCTGGCGGTTTTGGCGGACGGAGCCGGTATCTTGAGTAAAAGCAGGCGGCGGAACACACCGGTGTGTTCCGCCGCCTGCTGCCGGTCTCATGTGAGCTAAAGCCCTCATTTTTGATAATAAATTGGATTTTTTATAATTTATATTGCTATTTGTATTCATTTCCGATGGACCTTAAGCAGTTCGCAGGGCCTGTCAAAAGGGTTTCGTGCCCTTTTTCAATTTGCGGATATCCTCCCCGAAGAAAGGCAGGAGTGCGTACTCTCCTTCGATGCGGGAGGCGGTCTGGGGGGAGTAGCGCTGCGCGATCTCCCCCGGCATCATGTTCGTGCTGATGATGGTGGAGCGCTTCTCCATCAGGCGGGTGTTGACGATCTGATACAGCGCGCTGGAGACCACCGGACCGCCTGCCTCCGTACCCAGGTCATCCAGAATCAGCAGGTCGCAGGTCAGGACCCGCTCCACATGGGCGGCCGCCTCGCCGCCGGAGTCCCGTCCATACTTCTGGTTTTCAAACTGCGTGAACACGTGGGACGCCGTGTCATACACCACGGACCAGCCGTCCTTGCTGACCTCCCGGGCGATGGCCGCGGAGAGGTGGGTCTTGCCAAGACCCGGCGCGCCGAACAGCAGCAGATTCTGAGGCCGCTTTCCAAAGCTGTGGGCAAATTCCGCGCACACCTCGTAAACGGTCTCCATATGCTCCCGGGGAGACATGCCGTTTCCCGTGTCAAAGCGGTCGGCGTACCAGTCCAGGGAAAAGGTGTCAAAGCTCTGGTTCCCCAGGTCCAGCATCCGGGAGAGCTCCTTCTGCTGCTCCTGGGCGTAATAGCTCCGCAGGCAGCGGCAGACTCTCGCGCCCTGGTATCCGGTGTCGCCGCAGAGCGCACAGGCCGGCTTTTCCTCCAGGAAATCCTGGGGAAGCCCCATCTGGCGCAGCAATTCCCGTTTTTCCGCCTGCAGGCGCAAATTCTCCTCCCGCAGGACCTCCACCGCCGGCGCGGGGTCCGTGCCGTAGCGCAGGGCGCTGGAGATGATGCGGCTCATGGTGGCCCGCAGCTCGGCGTCCACCTCTTTCAAACGGGGCTGGCGGCGGAACACCGTCTCCCGCTGCGCCTGAAACCGGGCCTCCCGCTGCTGTTTGTCCGCTTCAAACCGCTGGAGCGCCAGCCGCATGAGCTTTCCATCGTATGCCATCCCATCACCCCCTGTTTCTGTGCAGGTCCTGCACGTACTGCCGCAGGTCTCCGGACTGCGGCTTTGACCCGGCGGGCTTCGCAGGCTTGTCCCCCCGCTCCACCTCTTCCAGCGTGTGAAGCCCGGCTTCATGCCAGCGCTTCAGGATGCCGTTGCAATAGGGCCACTTCAGCTCGTGGCATTTCAGGACCGTCTTGTCATAGGCCAGCGCCACTGTCTCCGGCGGAAATCCCATCTCCTGCCACAATGTCAGATACTTCTCCTCCGAGGCCACCGGGAGACGGTCTCCCAGCCGCAGGGCACGCATATACCGGGGCAGGGCGCCCTGCCGCTCGGCGTACTTCTTCAGATACGACGCGGCCTCCGATTGGGTGTCGATCCCCATGCGGGCCCAGACGTAGCCCTCCTTTTCGATCTGCCGCAGCGTGGGGCGGCGACCCTCGCCGTATCGGCGCTGGATGCGCTCCGCGCAGTGGCAGACCAGGAGATAGATTACATCGGCGGGCAGACCCAGATAGTCGTTCAACCCCAGCAGGACGCCGATATCCGGCGTGGTCAGCTTTTTGCCCAGCTTCCGCTCCACTTCGGCGGTGAGGTCCCGGAACTCTGCGCTGCCCTCCAGCCGCTCCGCGATCTCCATGCGCTGATAGACGGGCTTTTCATCCGACGGCTCCGGCGGCGTCTCCGCCGGAGCGATCAGCCCCAGGTCCCGGAGGGTCCGCTCCGCCGTCTCGATCCGCGGCCGATCCCAGCGCAGTTCCCCCGCCAGAGAGCGGGGCGGCACACTGCCGTGGTGCCGCAGGAGCGCCAGGTAGAGAAGCGCCGCGTCGCCGTCTCCCCTGTCCAGCAGGCGCTTGGCCGCCTGGGCGGTCAGGGTGACGCTCTCGTCCGCCGTATGTACCAAAATATTTGCCATGACGCTCCTCCTTCTGTTTTGCCTTTCCATTTTACACGAATTATGCCGGAAGAACAAGCCCCGGCGCAAAAACTCCCGGCACATCTCCGTCTTTTCGGAAAATCGGCCTCTCCTTTTCCCTGTTTTTGTCGATGGACGCGCAGGGTCCAGAAAAGCTGTATTTTTCAATTTCATTTGTGAATTTTTTGGATTTTAGTGCATTTTTTCTGGCGCTGTTCCCCGCCTTATGGTATACTGTACGCTGTAATAATAGGTAGGGTATGTCCTGCCGTCAGATAGAGAACGAAAGAGGAGGAATTTTCCATGGCAAACCGTGTGGTCGTCAGCATTTGTGGAGAGGAATATACCTTCGTGGCGGATGAATCCGCAGCCTACATGCAGAAGGTGGGCTCCTACGTCAGCGACAAGATGAACGAAGTGCTGAACAGCGCCAAGGTGGGCCGCACCGACGCCGCTATCCTGACCGCCGCCAACATCGCCGACGAGCTGTTTAAAGCCCAGGCCGCGGCGGAACAGCTGCGGGGGCAGATCAAGGGGTATCTGGATGAGGCCGGCAAGGCCCAGGCGGAGGTCAGCGAGCTGAAGCGGGAGGTCTTTCGCCTGCAGCAGAAGCTGGACAGCCGGAACCGCGGATGAAGCCGGAGCTTCTCGCCCCCGCCGGATCTCTGGAGTCCCTGCGGGCCGCAGTACAGAACGGAGCGGACGCGGTATATCTGGGCTGGAGCGACTTCAATGCCCGCCGGGGCGCCAAGAATTTTTCTGACGAGGAATTTGCGGACGCGCTGGCCTATTGTCATGTCCGGGGCGTCCGGGTATTTTTAACGCTGAATACTTTGCTGACGGACCGGGAGCTGCCCCAGGCTCTGGAGACCGCCGCCGCGGCCTGCCGCATGGGCGTGGATTCCATTCTGGTCCAGGACTGGGGATTGTTTGACCTGATGCGAAGATCCCTGCCGGACCTCCCCCTCCACGCCAGCACCCAGATGAGCGTGTTTACCTCCGGCGGCGCTGTGGAGATGGCCGCCGACGGCTGTGAGCGGGTGGTCCTGGCCCGGGAGTGCTCCGCTGAGGACACCCGGGCCATCTGCCAAAACTGTTCCGCCGAGATCGAGGTCTTTGTCCACGGCGCCCTGTGCATGTGCTATTCCGGCCAGTGCGCCATGAGCGCCCTGATCGGCGGACGCTCCGGCAACCGGGGACGCTGCGCCCAGCCCTGCCGCCTGCCCTATGGCGTCAACGAGCCGGCCCGGAAAAAGTATCCCCTCAGCCTGAAGGACAACTGCCTGGCCGGGGAACTGGGCGCCATGGCGGACATGGGCGTGGCATGCCTGAAGATGGAGGGCCGGATGAAGCGGCCGGAATACGTGGCGGTCATCACCCGCATCTACGCCCGCCTGCTGGAGGAGGGCCGCGGCCCCACCGCCCGGGAGGAGTCGGAACTGAAGCAGGCTTTCTCCCGCTCCGGCTTCACCGACTGGTACTGGCAGGGCAAGCACGGCGCGCCCATGCTCGGCGTCCGTCCGGAGAACGCCGCCGACCCCAAGGAGCTGTTTGACGCCGCAAAGGCCGCCTATGAAAAAGACGATCTGCGCACCATCCCAGTGCGCTTTGCCTGCCAGATCCGGACCGGCATCCCCTGCGCCCTGACTGCGGCGGACAGAGATGGACACACCATCACCGTCACCGGCCCTGTGCCGGAGGCCGCCCGCAGCCGCAGCATCACCGCCGCCGAGGTCTCGGACCGGCTGAAAAAGACCGGCGGCACCGCTTTCCGCTGCGAACAGGTGGATGCCGCTGTGGACGAGGGCCTGTCCCTCCCTGCCAGCGCCATCAACGCCCTGCGGCGGGACGCGCTGGCGGCTATGACCCAGGCCCGCACCGCCGCACCCGTCCGCCGGGAGCTGCCGGTGCCGGACCTGCCGGATCTGAACTGCGCCGCAGACGCGCCGCAGTTCACGGTGTCCGTCACCCATGCCGCCCAATTGACAGGAGGCCTGCTGGACCTCCGTCCCGCCCGGACCTATGTGCCGCTGGAGCTGTTGGCGGGCCTTTCCGCCCTGCCAGCTTCGGATACGGCGTGGTGCGCCATCCTGCCCCGGGTCTGGCGGGACAGGGATGAGCCGGAGCTTCGCCGCTGGCTGGACCATGCCAGGGCGCTGGGCGTCACCGGCGTGCTGGCAGGCAACATCGGCCATCTCCCCCTGGTGCGGGAGATGGGGTTTGCCCTGTACGGCGATTTTGGCTTAAATGTGTTCAACACCTGGTCTCTGGACTATCTCCGAGGCAAGGGCCTCGCCTCCGCCTGTGTGTCCTTTGAGCTGCGGTTCGCCCAGATCCGGGACCTGCAAAAGATCATCCCCGCCGAAGCCATCGTCTACGGCCGCCTGCCTCTGATGATCACGGAGAACTGCATCATCCAAAACGACAGGGGCTGCCGCTGTGACCGGCCCAATTTTTTGAATGACCGCACCGGAGCCTCCTTCCCCCTGCTGCCCGCCTATGGGCACCGGACGGAGATCCAGAACAGCAAGGTCCTCTGGCTGGCGGACCGGCCGGAGTGGAGGCGGCTGGGGCTGGCTTACGCCCGGCTGCGGTTCACCACGGAGACGCCGGAGGAATGCGTCCGGGTGTTCCGGGGGTATCTGGACGGCGCTGCCGCCCCGGGCGAATTTACCCGGGGCCTGTATGAGCGGGGCGTGGAATAGGCCGCGTGTTGGATCCTTCCGCAGAGCCGCGCTTTCTGGCTTTTGCTGGCGCTGACAGTGATGGGTGCGTTCCTGTTGCCCGCCCTTCTCTCCTGCCGGGACCCGGATTACCGCCCCGGTTGGATGGCCGTCAGCGTTCTCGGCCGATCCGGCGGCCCCGTGGCCCGCATCTATCGCGGCTGGCTGCTCTGGCTGGGGCTTTTCCTGCTGGCGGCCGCATCTGTGTACTATGCCGCCGCTTTTCCGGTCTCCCCGGTCCTGGCGGCATGGCAGGCCGGAGCCATTGGGGCGTTTGCCCTGGGCGCAGGTATTCTGGCCGGACTGTTTCCCACCGGACTGGAGAAAGACCTGTCGGACCGCCGCGCGTTGGTCCACGGCATCGCCTCGGCCCTGGGATTTTTCGCCCTGCTGGGCTTCCCCCTCTCCGGCGCGCTGCTGGCCCTGGCGGAAGGCCGTCCCCGTATGGCCGCACTCCGCCTCCTTGCATTTGTTTTCGCCCTCTTCTGCTTCGTGCTGTTCATTCTTTCGGACAAAGCGCGGTTCCGCCGCACCATCATCGCCCGGGAGGGCCTGTGGGAGCAATTTTGTCTCGCCGCCATGTACCTCCCCTTTCTGGCGGATGCGGGATTCTATCTGCTCTCCTGACCCGCGGGCATCCCAAACGCTTTTGATTCCTTTGAAAAATACGCGGCATGCCTCTGTTTTATCTGATGTGTGCCCGCAAGTAAATACAATTTGTATATATTCATTTTAATATTACGATATATTATCAAAATTTGGAGTTTCATATGGAAGAGATCAAGGTAAAATATTTTGTAGATGATATCGACGAGCTGTGCTATGTGGACGGCAAATCCGACTGGATCGACCTCCACGCCGCCGAAGAGGTGACGCTGAGGGCCGGGGAATTCCGGCTGATCCCTCTGGGGGTGGCCATCGCCCTGCCGGAGGGCTATGAGGCCCACATCGTCCCCCGCAGCTCCACCTTTAAAAACTACGGCATTTTGCAGTCCAACTCCATGGGCGTGGTGGACTGCTCCTACTGCGGAGACAACGACCAGTGGCGGATGCCGGTCTACGCCACCCGGGACGTGACCATTGAGAAAAATGCCCGCATCTGCCAGTTCCGCATCATGAAGAACCAGCCGCCTCTGCGCTTCACCCGGGTGGAGTATCTGGACGGCCCCGACCGGGGCGGCTTTGGCTCCACCGGCAAATAACGCATATCATAGAGAGGTATCACCCATGGCAAAGATCGTTTTGGCCTCCGGTTCCCCCCGGCGGCAGGAATTATTGCAGCGCATCGGCATCACGGACTTTGAGGTCCGGGTGCCGGAGACAGCGGAATCCTATCCCGACGGCCTGACGCCCCGGCAGATCGTGGAGTACATCTCCCGGGAGAAGGCGGATGCCGCGGCAGAGCTGTGCGGCGCGGATGAGATCGTCATCACCGCCGACACCATGGTCTTTCTGGACGACCAGCGTCTGGGCAAGCCCGTGGACGAGGCCGACGCCCTGCGGATGCTGACGGCCCTGCAGGGGCGGCATCACACGGTCTGTACCGGCGTGACGGTGCGGCAGGACGGCCGCTCCATTACGGAGAGCGAGTCCACGGAGGTCTATTTCCGCCCTGTCCCGGAGGCGGAGCTGCGGGGCTATATCGCCACCGGCGAGCCCATGGACAAGGCGGGCGCCTACGGCATCCAGGGGAAGGGCGCGCTGCTGGTGGAGAAGATCAACGGCGATTTCTTCAATGTGATGGGGCTGCCCGTCCTGCGGCTGTCCCGGATGCTCTCGCAGTTTGGCGTCACCTTTTTTGCGTAAACCTCTAAGGAGGCCTTGATTTGAAAAAATTCCTGAGAGATCATGGACTGTGGGTCCTGTTTGCCGCGGCGGTCATCTCCGTGGCCCTGGCCGTCATGTCCCTTTTCAGCACGACTTCCTCCCCCCTGACCAATGTGGCCAACACCCTGGCCTCCCCCTTCCGCAGCGCCTGCACCGCCGTAGCCGACTGGTTCAACGACAAGCAGAACTACTATAAGGACACCACCGCGCTGGAAGCCGAAAACGCGGCGCTGCGGAAGCAGATGGCTGAGATGGAGGAGACCGTGCGGCAGGCCGAGGCGGCCCTGGAAGAAAACAAACTCCTGCGGGAGCTTTTGAACCTGCGGGAGCAGCGGCGGGACCTGACCAGCGACCTGGAGGCGGCCACCGTCACGGAGCACACCGTCACCAACTGGACCTCCTCCCTGACCCTGAACAAGGGCACCACCCACGGCGTGGAGGTCAATGACTGCGTGATCGACGAGACCGGCGCCCTGGTGGGCATCATCAGCGAGGTGGGCGTCAACTGGTCCACTGTATTGACCCTGGTGGACACGGACACCTCCCTGGGTGCCAAGGTCTTTCGCACCCAGGACCTGGGACTGGCCCAGGGCAACTTCACCCTGATGGGCAAAAACCGCCTGCGGCTGGACTATCTGCCCGCCGACTGCCAGCTGCTGGGCGGCGACCTGGTGATGACCTCCGGTCTGGGCGGTTACTATCCCTCGGACCTGGTAATCGGCTCCGTGGAGGAGGTCCAGGTGGACGATTCCGGCGCCGCCTCCTACGCCATTCTGGTCCCCAAGGTGGATTTTGACGCCTTGACAGAGGTCTTTATCATCAAATCCTTCGACATTGTGACGTGAGCCGCTGAACGTTCCGCCCTTTCCCACGTGTAGATCCGTTTAAAAAGGAGGTCCGCCGCCTGTGCTGGCAAGAAATGAGATCATCTTCAAATGGACGCTGTATGCCGCCGCCACGGCGCTGTGCTTCTTTGTCCAGGGTGCGCTGCTGCAGCGGATCACAGTCTGGGGCGTGATCCCCTTTCTGTACCCCCTGCTGGCGGCCATTCCCGCCTCCTATGAAAAGCCCGTGTCCGCCACGATCTTCGCTTTGGCCGTGGGCGTGTTCTGCGACCTGATCCTTCCCGGTTCCATCCCCTGCTTTTACACCCTGGTCTTTCCCCTGGCGGGCCTCTGCGCCTCCCTGCTCTCCCAGAGCCTGCTGCCCGCCGGGATCCTCTGCTCCCTCTCCGGGACGGCCATCGCCTTTTTGATGACGGGGCTTTTCCACTGTCTGCTGCTGTGGATCAACGGAAAGACCGCCTGGGGCGCGGGCCTGTTTTTAACCCTGCGGGAGTTCTGCGTCACCGCGCCGCTGACAGTGCCCGTGAATCTGCTGTACCGGGCCGTTTTCCGCAAGACACATCTCTACGACTGACAGACCGTTTCTCTGTTTCCATAAAGGAGTTTCCATGGACTACAAAGATCCGCAAAGCAACCGCCGCCTCTATATCCTGGCGGGATTTCTGGCAGTGATCCTGCTGGTCTACCTGGGCGTTTTGTTTGACACCCAGGTGAATCACTATGACGACTACCTGACCCAGTCCGTCCGCTCCATCGCCAAGCCGGAAAAGGTGGAGGCCTCCCGGGGCATCATCACCGACCGCAGCGGCCGGACGCTGGTGAGCAACCGCTCCACCTACGCACTGACCTTTGACGCCGGTCTGCTGAAGGAGTCGGACGATGAAAACGAGGCCATCCTCCGCCTGGTACAGCTCTGCCAGGAGAACGGCGTGGTCTGGAACGACAATCTCCCCATCACCCGCAAGGCCCCCTTCTCCTATACCATCGACCAACAGACCGATATTCAGAAAAAGCGTTTTCTAACCTATCTCCAATCCCTGCGGGAGGTGAAAACGGCACTGGGCGCCTATCTGCTGGATCACCCGGAGGTGGTGTCCGCCGACCTGTCCGAGCTGCTTCCCGACGGAGAGGAGCATGACGAGAAGGCCCTGAAAAAGGCCGCCAACGCGCTGGCGGAAAAGCTGACCGCCGAGACCCTGACCACCGGGCTTCTGCGCTCTGCGGGGATCTCCGTTCCCAAGCTGCTGGAGATCATGAAGGAGGACCTGGACATTCCCGCCTCCTTCTCTCTGGATGAGACCCGCCTGGTCCTGGGCGTCCAATATGAACTGTCCCTGCGGAAGCTGATGGACATCGACACCTATGTTTTGGCGGATGATGTGGACACTGCCTTCATCTCCCTGCTCAGCGACGGCAATTACGCCGGTTCCAAAATCACCAGCTCCACGGTCCGGGAATACGAGACCTCCTATGGCGCCCATATTCTGGGCACTGTAGGGCGCCTCTACAAAGAGGATTACGCCGAATTGAAGGACCAGGGCTATGACATGGATGACTGGATCGGCCGGGACGGCGTGGAGCTGGCCTTTGAGAAGTATTTAAAAGGCACGGACGGCAGGCGTGTTGTGTCTACGAATAGTGACGGCAAGGTCACCGGAGAATACTATTCCATAGAGCCGCAGCCCGGCAGTACCGTGGAGCTGACCATCGACCTGAAGCTCCAGCAGGCCACAGAGGACGCTCTGGCGGCCACTGTCTCCCAAATGAACGACAAGGACGGCGACACCGCTCGCGGCGCCGGGGCCGCCGTGGTGAAGGTCGGCACTGGGGAGGTGCTGGCACTGGCCTCCTATCCCACCTTCGATCTCTCCACCTACCGGCAGGAATTCAACTCCTTGAGCGCCGCCGAGGGAGCCCCTCTGTTCAACCGGGCCACCAATGGCACCTATCCGCCCGGCTCTACGTTCAAGCCCCTGATCGCTGTGGCAGCACTGGAGGAGGGCAAGGTCACACTGACTGAAAAAATCCGGGATACCGGCTATTGGCTGTATCCGGATTACGTGGAGGGCACCAAGCGCTGGGGCTGGTGGTGCTGGAACCACAGCGGCCATGGCCGCCTCAACATCACCGAGGCCATCACAGCATCCTGCAACTATTTCTTCTATCAGATGGGCTATCTTCTGGGCATCGACACCATCGACCAGTATGCCCTGGATTTCGGCCTGGGCAAAAAGACCGGCATTGAGATCGGTGACGAAGCCGGCACGCTGGCCAGCCCGGAGACGCGGGAGAAAGCCGGCGGCGTCTGGTACGGCGGCGATACGGTCCAGGCCGCCATCGGCCAGTCCGACAACCTGTTCACGCCGCTCCAGCTGGCCAACTACATCGCCACCCTGGTCTCCGGCGGCAAGCACTATGACGCCCATCTGCTGAAAGCCGTCAAATCCTACGACAACTCCCAGGTGATCGCCGTAGGCGCCGCCGAGCCCTCCAATACGATCGATATCAGCGACAGCACGCTGAACGCCGTGAAAAAGGGCATGTACGACTACACCCAGCCCGGCGGCATGGTATACAGCTATTTTAAGGACTGTGTGGTATCCGCCGGCGCCAAGACCGGCACCGCCCAACTGGGTGCCAACATCACCAACAACGGCGTGTTTGTCTGCTTCGCCCCCTATGAGGAACCGGAGATCGCCGTGGCGATCGCCATCGAGCACGGCGGCTCCGGCGCGGCCCTGGCCTCCACCGCCGTGGAGATTTTGAACGCCTATTTTACCCCCGACGAGATCGGAACCGCTGTTATCAGCGAAAATCAGTTACTCCAGTAATAAAGGAGCCTCTCCCCCATGAGTGAACCGTTTGTTTTTGACCCCCGCTGCGCACTGTGCAAGGAACCCTTCGGCGCGGTCGTATGCGGGCAGAACGTGACCTTCCGTTGCCGCCCTTTGACGCAGGAGGGCTTTACCCACTGCTCCCTGATCTTGAACCACGAATTTTCCGGCACCCGCCAGGAGGTGGAATTACAGCCCGCTGGGATGGAAGGCGGCCGCAGCTGCTTTTCCGGCACCATCTCCGCCTCTGAAACACCGGAGCTGACCTGGTATCACTTCCGCTTTTGGCGGGACGACGGCACCGGCTGTGAGCTGGATAAGACCGGCTACCGCAGCGACGGCCTTACGGACCCCTGGCAGCTGACCGTCTACCGAAAGAGCCATACGCCGGAATGGTTCGGCAGCGGCGTTACCTACCAAATTTTCCCAGACAGATTCTGTCGCACGGCTATCCCCTCCCCCGACGGCCTGATTGGAGACCGCTGGGTCCATGAGAACTGGGAGGACACCCCGGCATGGCGGCCTGACCCCTATAAAAATATTTGGAACTGTGACTTTTTTGGCGGTTCTTTGGCTGGTATCACCTCCAAATTGGATGACCTTGCCGCTATGGGCGTCACCACGCTGTATCTCTGCCCCATCTTTGAATCCGCCTCCAACCACCGCTACGATACCGCCGATTATACCAAGATCGATCCCATGCTGGGCACGGAGGAGGATTTCAAGACCCTGTGCCGGGAGGCCAAGGGCCGCGGTATGCGGGTGATCCTGGACGGTGTGTTCAACCACACCGGCTCCACAAGCCGCTATTTCAACGCCGATGGGGCCTATCCCACCCTGGGCGCGGCGCAGAGCCGGGAAAGCCCTTATTTCGACTGGTTCTCCTTCCATCCCTGGCCCAGCGACTATGATTCCTGGTGGGGGATCAAGACGCTGCCCGCTGTCCGGGAGAAATGCCCCAGTTATGTGGATTATATCATCGAAAATCCGGACTCCGTCATCCGCCATTGGCTGCGGGCCGGTGCCTCCGGCTGGCGGCTGGACGTGGCCGACGAGCTGCCGGACTGGTTCATTGAAAAGATCCGCACCGTTATGGAGGAGACCGCTCCAAACTCCCTGCTGATCGGCGAGGTCTGGGAGGATGCCTCCACCAAGATCGCCTATTCCCAGCGGCGCAAATATCTGCTGGGCAGCGAGATCCACGGCGTTATGAATTACCCCTTTCGAAACGCCGTGCTGGCCTATTTGCAGGGCGGCGACGCCGACGATTTCCGGGAGTCCATGGAGACTCTGCGGGAGAACTATCCCCCCGCCGCCTTTTATTCCGCCATGAACTTTTTGGGCACCCACGACACCCCCCGTATCCTCACGGTCCTGGGCACAGACGGCGTGCCGGACAGCAAGGACGAGCGCGCCTTTTACCGCCTCTCCCCCGCCCAGCGGGAAAAGGGGCTGGCGCTGGTCCGGCTGGCTGCTCTGCTGCTGTTCACCTTCCCCGGCGCACCCACCGTCTACTATGGCGACGAGGCCGGCATGGAGGGCTGTGAGGACCCCTTCAACCGGGGCACCTATCCCTGGGGACACGAGGACCTGTCCCTCAAGGCCCACTTTACGCTGCTGGGGACCCTCCGCCGCCAGCGGCCCTCCCTTCAGTGGGGCGCCATCCGCTGGCTGTACACCTCCGGCCCCCTGCTGGCCTTTGCCCGGGAGCTTCCGGACCAGCGGACTGTCACGGTGGTGAATGCGTCGGCCGCGCCCCAACAGCTTCTCCTCCCCTGGGAGGGAACGGAAGCCGTCGACCTGCTCTCCGGCCGCCAATTCTGCGCGGCGGGCGGCGTGCTGACCCTGGATCTCGAGCCTTGTCAAGGACTGCTGCTGTCCTGATCGACCGCCCGGTATGTTTCACGTGAAACATACCGGGTCTTTCTTTGCTCTCCCTTCTGCCCGCTTTCCATGTTTCACGTGGAACATCTCTTTTTTTCCGCTTTTTTTGATTTCCCCTTGTCAGCGCCGCAACAGCTTGTTATAATATGTGCGTATGCGAAAAAGCCTTTACATGGATTTGGATATCCGGAAAGTAGGTGCCTTCGTGGCAAAAACCATTGCAATCGTCAACCAAAAGGGCGGTGTGGGCAAAACCACCACCTGTGTGAACCTTGCCGCTGCGCTGAAAGAGGCTGGGCAGCGCGTTCTGCTGTGTGATTTTGATCCCCAGGCCAATTCCACCTCCGGCATGGGGGTGGACAAGACAGTCTCCAAAGGCATTTATGAGGTTCTGATCGATGAGTCCCCTGCCGCTGACGCCGTTGTACATACCAAATTCGGCGATGTGCTGCCCTCCAACAAGGCGCTGGCCGGAGCCGGCATCGAGCTGATTAGTATGGAACGCCGGGAATTTCTGCTGAAAGATGCACTGGAGCAGATCAGCGGCAATTATGACTTCATCTTTATCGACTGCCCCCCCTCTCTGGAGCTTCTGACCCTCAACGCCCTCTGCGCCGCGGACGCGATCCTGGTGCCGGTCCAGGGTGAGTATTTCGCTTTGGAGGGGCTTTCCGACCTGATGAACACGGTGCGCATCGTCCGCCGCTCTTTAAATCCCCGCCTGGAGCTGGAGGGCGTCCTGCTGACCATGTTCGATGGGCGGACCAATCTGGCCCTCCAGGTGGCGGAGGAGGTCAAGCACTATTTCCCCGGCAAGGTATACGCCACTGTGATCCCCCGAAACGTCCGGCTCTCCGAGGCTCCCAGCCACGGAAAGCCCATCACATCCTATGACCGTTCCTCCCGCGGCGCTGAAGCCTATACCGCTTTGGCGGCGGAGTTCCTGAAAAAACAGCATGTCTGACCTTTGAAAGGAGCAGATCCCATGGCATCGAAAAAGCCCTCCGGCCTGGGCCGGGGACTCGGCGCCCTGCTGGGCGACGATGTATTGAAGACTGAAAGCACGGGAAACCTCTATTTACCGATCTCCCAGGTGGAAAGCTGTTCCTCCCAGCCCCGCAAGTCCTTTGACGAAGCGGCTCTGGCCGAATTGGCTGATTCCATCCGGGAGCACGGCATCATCCAGCCTCTGACCGTACGGAAGCTGGCCTCCGGCTATTACCAGATCATCGCCGGTGAGCGCCGCTGGCGCGCCGCCCGGATCGCCGGTCTCCAGGAGGTGCCCGCCATCGTGATCGAGGCGGACGACCGCAAGGCCGCCGAGCTGGCGATGATCGAGAACCTCCAGCGGGAGGACCTCAATCCCATGGAGGAAGCCGCCGGTTTCCAGGCCCTGATCGACAACTATCATATGACCCAAGAGGAAGCCGCCCAGCGAGTGGGAAAATCCCGCAGCACCGTCACCAACGCTCTGCGGCTGTTGGGGTTGACGCCTGCCGTGCGCAAGCTGGTGGAGGAGGGAAAGCTCTCCGCAGGACATGCCCGGGCGTTGCTCCCCCTTCCCTCTGGTCTCCAGGAAAACGCGGCCAATGCGGTTTTATCCGGCGGACTCTCTGTCCGGCAGACAGAGGCCCTGGCGAAACGACTGGCAGCTGAGAAAAAAGCCAAAAAGCAGCCCGATCCCACTCAGGTGGACTACACCGCCGAGGCCCAAAAAGAGCTTTCCTCCAAGCTGGGGCGGGGCGTAAAGATCGTGTCCGGCCGCAAAAAGGGACGCATCGAGCTGGAATACTACGGTCTGGATGACCTGAATGACCTGCTGGAGGCCCTTGCGCTCCTGCGGTCAGCGAAAAAGAAAGGATCCTCGCTATGAAACTTGAAAAACGCAGCAGCGGCGGCGAGGAGCTTCCCTCCATGCAGGAGGGCAAGCCCGCCAAAAGCAAGCCCGTTGTTGTCTATATCATGATCCTCTTTATCGCGGCCTTTCTGCTGATGGCCCTCTCCTTTCTGATGCACCAGCGCAGCAACACCGAGGCGCTGGGCCAGCTGCAAAACTCCGTCTCCACCATGCAGGAGGTCCAGTCCTATCAGGAGAAGATCATTCAGCTTCAGGAGGAAGTGACGGCTGCCCAGGGGGCCATTGAAGATCTGGAGGCCGAGGCCAGCCAGACCCAAAAGGACCTCCTCCAGGCCCAGGGAGAACAGCAGGCGCTGCTCGCCCTGTACGCCTTGCAGCAGCAGTACTCCGCCGGAGATTATGCCGCCTGCAAGGAGACCATGGAGGCGATGGAAGCAGCCGGCTATGAAACACTGCTCCCCAAACGTATCGAACAGGGCGTAACCCCGCCCTCTGAGCGCTATCAGCAGCTGAAAGACGCTGTGCTTGATAAATTGGAAGCCCGCACAAATAAATGAATGTTTCACGTGAAACATCTCGCTGGAAACACTATAAATAAAGGAGAACCGCATCATGCTTGATATTCGTTTTGTCCGCGAAAACCCCGATATCGTCAAGGAAAACATCAAAAAGAAATTTCAGGACGCCAAGCTTCCCCTGGTGGACGAGGTCATTGATCTGGACGCGCAGCGCCGCGCCGCCATCGCCGAAGCGGACGAGCTGCGCAAAAACCGCAACGCCCTGTCCAAGCAGATCGGCATGCTGATGGGCCAGGCCAAAAAGGACCCCAGCAAGCTGGCGGAGGCCGAGGCCGTAAAGAAGCAGGTCACCCAGCAGGCCGAACGTCTGGCGGAGCTGGAAAAGCAGGAGACCGTGCTGGATGAAGAGGTCCGCAAGCGGATGATGGTCATTCCCCAGATCATCGACGACTCCGTGCCTCTGGGTCCGGATGACTCCGCCAACGTGGAGGTGGAGCGCTTTGGCGAGCCCAAGGTCCCCGACTTCCCCATCCCCTACCACACCGACCTGATGGAGACCTTTGACGGCATCGATATGGACGCCGCCGGCCGCGTCTCCGGCAACGGCTTCTATTATCTGCTGGGCGACATCGCCCGCCTGCATGAGGCGGTGCTGGCCTATGGCCGTGACTTCATGATCAGCAAGGGCTTTACCTACTGCATCCCCCCCTTCATGATCCACGGCAACGTGGTGGAGGGCGTTATGAGCCAGACCGATATGGACGGCATGATGTATAAGATCGAGGGCGAGGACCTGTACCTCATCGGCACCTCCGAGCACTCCATGATCGGCCGCTTCATCGACCAGATCATCCCCAATGAAAAGCTGCCCCAGACTCTGACCTCCTATTCCCCCTGCTTCCGCAAGGAAAAGGGCGCCCACGGCATTGAAGAGCGGGGCGTGTACCGCATCCACCAGTTCGAAAAGCAGGAGATGATCGTGGTCTGCAAACCCGAGGAGTCCAAGGACTGGTATGAGAAGCTGTGGCGCTACTCTGTGGAGCTGTTCCGCTCCCTGGACATCCCCGTCCGCCAGCTGGAGTGCTGCTCCGGCGACCTGGCCGACCTGAAGGTCAAGTCCTGCGATATCGAGGCCTGGTCTCCCCGCCAGCAGAAGTACTTCGAGGTCTGCTCCTGCTCCAATCTGGGCGACGCCCAAGCCCGCCGCCTGCGCATCCGCTACAAGGACGAAAACGGCAAGACCCAGCTGTGCCACACGCTGAACAACACCTGCGTGGCGCCCCCCCGTATGCTGATTGCCTTCCTGGAGAACAACCTCCAGGCCGACGGCACCGTAAAGATCCCCGAGGTTCTGTGGCCCTATATGGGCGGCACCAAGGTCCTGGTCCCCACCAAGAAGTAACAGCGCCTGCCCCTCAAAAATTCCGGGCCCTTTCCAGCGGATAGCAGGACGCCGGGTCATACCTTGCTTCGTTGCCCAGCGTCCTGGCCGCCCTATTTGGGTCGAATTCCCTGTATCCATTGGGCCGCAACGGTTTCATATGTATATACTTTTAGTATAATTTTATTATTATATAACAGGAGGTTACTTATGGCAACCGAGAAGAAACAATCTGGCTTTTTATCTGAATTCAAGACGTTCATCGCCCGGGGCAACGTGATGGACATGGCCGTCGGCGTTATCATCGGCGGCGCTTTCGGCAAGATCTCCACCTCCCTGGTCAATGACGTTATCATGCCCGCCGTCTCCATGCTCACCGGCGGCGTGGACTTTAACAATTGGAAAATCGTTTTGAAGGCGGCTGTAGCCGGTGCCGATGGCGCCATTGACCCCGCCACCGAAGTAGCTATCCGCTACGGCGCTTTCCTAGCCACCATTCTGGATTTCCTCATCATCGCCTTCGCGGTGTTCTGCCTCATCAAGTTCCTCAATGGCCTGCACCGCAAGAAGGAAGAGGCCCCCGCCGCGCCCCCCGCTCCTCCCGAGCCCTCTGCTGAGGAAAAGCTGCTGACTGAGATCCGTGACCTGCTGAAGGAGCAGAAGTAATGGAGCAGCTCCTGCGGGACGGTCTTGCCGCGCTGGGACTGCCGGAGGACGGGGTCCCCTCCCTGCTCCGGTATGCGGAGTTGCTGTTGGAGAAAAACAAGGTCATGAACCTGACCGCCATCACGGAACCGGCGGACATTGCCGCGCTCCACTTTCTGGACAGTGCCGCACTCCTTTCCCTGGCGGACCTGCGGGGGAAAGCTGTGGCGGATGTAGGGACCGGCGCCGGTTTTCCGGGAATGCCGCTGCGCATCCTGGAGCCGTCCATCCGCCTGACGCTTCTGGACTCTCTGAACAAGCGCATCGACTTTCTCCGGGAGGTCTGCGGGGATCTGGGTCTGACGGATGTCGCCTGCGTCCACGCCAGGGCCGAGGAATTCGCCGCCGGCCACCGGGAGTCCTTTGACGCCGTCACCTCCCGGGCGGTGGCCGGACTGCCCCTTCTGGCGGAACTGTGTCTTCCCCTGGTGAAGGAGGGCGGATATTTTCTCTCCATGAAATCCGTGGATTCCGACGCGGAGCTGCGGTCCGCCGCCCACGCCATCCAAGTCCTAGGCGGGACGGTGGAAAAGGTATCGGACTACACCATTCCGGGCACAGATGTCCGCCACCGGCTGGTCTGCATCAAAAAAGTCCAAAAAACTCCCCAAAAATATCCCAGAGCATTTGCAAAAATCAAAAAAAATCCGTTATAATATACGCACATTCCACTGTTTTGCGCTATACATGCCGAAAATTTATGTTATAATGGATGGCAGAAAATAGTAAATAATTGTGCAGGAAAGGGGGCCAGTTCATGGAAACACGCGGACAATGCATCGCCGTTGTATCCGGCAAGGGAGGCACAGGAAAGACCTCCTTCACGGCCGGTGTGGGCTCTGCCCTGGCATTGGGCGGCAAGCGCGTCCTGTGCCTGGACTGCGATGTGGGCCTCCGGAACCTGGACCTGGCCCTGGGCCTCACTGACCGGGCTTTGATGGATTTCTCCGATGTGGCCCAGGGGCGCTGCTCTCTGGAGTCCGCTGTGGTGGAGCACCCCAAGATCCCCGGCCTGTTTTTGCTGACCGCCCCCGTCCGCAGCCGCGGCCGTCCGGTCAGCGAGCGCCAGATGGCAGACTTGCTTCAGGAGATCCGCAGACGGTATGACTACTGCCTGCTGGATGCGCCGGCGGGCCTGGGCGGCGGATTTCTGCTGGCCACCTGCGCCGCGGACCGGGCTGTCGTGGTCACCACCGCAGACGCCTCCTCCCTCCGGGACGCCCAGCACACCGTCATGGAGCTGAACCGTTTTTCCAGCGGTTCCCTGCATCTGGTGGTCAACCGGGTACGAAAGAAAATGCTCCGCAGCATGCACGCCACCATTGACGATGCCATTGATAAAGCCGGCCTCCCGCTGATCGGGGTGGTCCCGGAGGATGACGCCCTCCCGCTTTGCCTGAATCAGGGCGTCCCGTTACTTTTGGCAGGCGCCCAGCCTGCCGCCTCCGCCTATCGAAACATCGCCACGCGCATTCAGGGCGGCAAAGCCCCCCTTCTGCGCATCAAATAGAAGAGAAAGGAGTCCATCCCAATGAATATCGCGATCATGTCTCACGACAACAAAAAGGACCTGATGGTCCAGTTCTGCACCGCCTATGCCGGCATCCTGTCTCAGCACCGGATCTACGCCACCAACACCACGGGACACATGGTGGCCGAGGCCACCGGTCTGAACGTGCACTGCTTCCTGTCCTACGCGCACGGCGGCAGCCAGCAGATCGGCGCCCGCATCGCATATAACGAATTTGACCTGGTCCTGTTCTTCAACGATCCCAGCAACGAGAGCATGGCCGGCGACATCTCCTATATCTCCCGCCTGTGTGACCAGAACAACGTCCCCTTTGCCAGCAACATCGCCACTGCCGAGATGCTGGTGCTGGGTCTGGCCCGGGGCGATCTGGACTGGCGCTGCATCGTCAACCCCTCCACCCGTCCCATCGCTTGACTTTTTTGGAAAAAACGCATACAATCACAGATACCGCAGAGATGCCGCAGCAGTACTCCGGCAGCCGATCCTCAGAGAGGGGCGCAGCGCTGAAAGCGCCCCGTTCGGCCCGGGCGAAGGACAGCGGCGGAGCGGGGGCGGAAACGCCCACGGCGCCCTCCCCGTACCAGGAGGCCAAAGGAGACCGTTTCGGTCTTGAACTTGGGTGGCACCACGAAGCGTCTGTTCGCTCTCGTCCCAATGCTGATGGGACGGGAGCGTTATTTTATCGGAAGGTATTTTATGCGCCGGTCCTGGGAGATTGCCAGAAATGAGCACTACTCTGTGAGCTGCACCGGCCAGACAGTCTGCCTCTGCGACGCCAGCGGCACGGAACCTGCAGCATTCAAAGACTTGAAATATGCCTACACACCCATGTTTTCCCCAAAGGGGGATCCGTTTATCGTAAAATCCACCGCCGGTTGGCTGGCGGTCTATTCCCTGGAGCCGCCAAAGCTTGTGAAGAAATTTAAACTCTCCCCTCTGGGCGCCGCCCAGGATGAGGGCTGCTGTTTCTCGCCGGACGGCAGACTGTTTTTCAATATTGAAAACCCCTCTCCAGCCGTGAGACAGAATTGACCATCTATGGAACCGCGGACTTCCATGTTCTCCGCAAGCTGTTCCGCGGCGAGCGCTCCATTGTGCCGGACCACATTGAATGGGATGCGGAGACCGGCGGCTGCTATTTACTGGGCTTTCAGCGGGGCAGCGGCGGCGCCTTCTCCCGCGGTTTCGTCGCCCGGCTGGTCAAGGATGACAGGCTGCTGGTCAAATAGATCGACGAAAAAGATTACGACTATATACAGGCATACAAACACTTGGAACTCAGGGGATTTACCCAAAAAGCTATCCGATGGTCTCGGCTGAAAGACCGTGAATCGGCCGCAGTGCGGCTGGCAGAGATCTTTGAGACCAGCAGAAGAAAAGGAGACGATTACCATGGCTAAAATGACCCCCCGGACGCTGTCCGGCTTTATGGAGCTTCTTCCCGCGCCCCAACAGCAGATGGAGCGCATCATGGAGGTCCTCCGCCGCACCTATTCCCTGTACGGCTTTACCCCTCTGGACACCCCTGTCATCGAATCCAGCGATGTGCTGCTGGCCAAGGGCGGCGGCGAGACGGAAAAACAGATCTACCGCTTCCAGAAGGGCGACGCCGACCTGGCCCTGCGGTTCGACCTCACCGTCCCCCTGGCAAAATACGTGGCCCTGCACTACAACGACCTGACCTTCCCCTTCCGCCGTTTCCAGATCGGCAAGGTCTACCGGGGCGAGCGCGCCCAGCGGGGCCGGTTCCGGGAGTTTTACCAGGCGGATATCGACATCATCGGCGACGGCAAGCTCTCCATCATCAATGAGGCGGAGATCCCCGCCATCATCTACAAGACCTTCTCCACTCTGGGCCTGAAACGGTTCCAGATCCGGGTGAACAACCGGAAGATCCTCAACGGCTTTTACACCATGCTGGGCCTGACGGAAAAGTCCGGCGACGTGATGCGCACCGTGGACAAGCTGGACAAGATCGGTCCCGAGAAGGTCAAGGCCATTCTGGTGGAGGATTTCGCCGTCAGTGCGTCCGACGCCGGCGAGATTTTGAAGTTCATCGCCATCGGCGGCGGCAGCGAGGCCGTGCTGGCGGCGCTGGAGGGCTACCAGGGCCGGAATGAGATGTTTGACCAGGGCCTTGCCGAGCTGAAGACCGTGGTGCGGTATCTGGCGGATTTCGGCGTGCCCGCCGAAAACTTCGCCGTGGACCTGACCATCGCCCGGGGCCTGGACTACTACACCGGCACCGTGTATGAGACCACCCTGCTGGACCACCCGGAGATCGGCTCCGTCTGCTCCGGCGGACGGTATGACAACCTGGCGGAGTACTACACGGACCGCCAGCTCCCCGGCGCGGGCATCTCCATCGGCTTGACCCGTCTGTTTTACGTCCTGGGCGAGCAGGGCATGCTGAATCCCGATCTGCCCACCGCCCCCGCCGATGTGCTGATCCTGCCCATGACGGAGGACCTCTCCGCCGCCATCGGTCTCGCCACCCAGCTCCGGGAAAACGGCATTCGCACCCAGCTCCACTGCGAGGAGAAGAAGTTCAAGCAGAAGGTCAGCTATGCCGACAAGCTGGGCATCCCCTATGTCATCTTCCTGGGCGAGGACGAGATCAACGCCGGTGTGGTGGCCTGCAAGGACATGTCCACCGGCGAACAGACCAAGCTGGAGCCCCCCGCCACCATCTACCGCATCAAGGCGGGCCTGGCGGAACGGGAAAAAGGCGCGGTGATTTTGGGATAAACGAATACGATCCATAGAAATAGAAAGATACAGAAAGAGGCTTTGTATGGGAATTCCAAAATACAACGAAATGTATCTTCCTCTGTTGAGAGCCCTCGGGGATCGCGCAGTTCATACAAACCGGGAGATGGCTGATACAATTGCCGAAAGCCTTGGAATTACACAGCAAGAACGGCAGCAACTCACACTCACAAGCGGTGTATCAGTCTTCTCAAATCGGGTAAACTGGGCCTGCACATACCTGAAAAAGGCAGGACTGGTGGAAAGCGAAAGGCGCGGTCATCATCGCCTGACAGACGAAGGATATCAAATCCTGCAAAATCCGCCCCCACTTCTGGACAACAATTTTCTTTGCAAATATCCCTCTTTTCAAGCTTTTTATCTGACAGAATCCTCCTCTTCCGAGCGAATTTCCAACCCCACCGAATCAGATGAAACGCCTCAGGATTTGATCGACCACGCATTCTCTTCCCTCAACCAAAAGCTGGCTGATGACTTAATGGCAGAAATCATGTCCAAAGACCCCGTTTTTTTTGAACAGTTGGTTGTCAAACTCCTTCAAAAAATGGGATATGGCGGCTCGGCCTCTGACTCTGGTTTTGTCACGCAGCAATCCAATGACGGCGGCATCGACGGCATTATCCGGGAAGATAAATTGGGCTTTGACCAAATCTACATTCAGGCCAAACGCTGGGATCCTGAAAAGTCGATCAGCCGCCCGGATATCCAAAAATTTTCCGGCGCGCTTCGTGATGAAGGCGCGTCAAAGGGGCTGTTTATTACCACTGCAAAATTTTCAGACGGCGCTCGCGCCTCTGCCGAAAGGCAGCACATCGTGCTGGTAGACGGAAAACGGCTTACCCGACTAATGATCGAATATGATCTTGGCGTCTCCCCCATCGCAAAATATGAAATCAAGACCATTGACTCTGATTTCTTCAACGATGCGGAAGAATAAAAATACAAATCGCAATAAATCAATTTTATTATACAAATAGGAGTTATTTTATGATGCAGAATCGTACCCATACCTGCGGGGAACTCCGGCTCAGCGACGCTGGAAAGCAGGTAAAGATCGTGGGCTGGATGGAAAATATCCGGGAGGTCTCCTCCAGCCTGGCCTTTATTGTCGTTCGGGACTTCTACGGCACCACCCAGGTGGTGGCGGAGACCGAGGAGATGGTGAACACCTTCAAGGCCATTACCAAGGAATCCACCATCAGCGTGGAGGGCACCGTCCGGGAGCGGGACAGTAAGACCGCCAAGATGGCCACCGGCGACATTGAGATCGTCCCCGCGCAGGTGTCCGTCCTGGGCCGCTGCCAGCACAATGAGCTGCCCTTCCAGATCAACCGCAGCCGGGAGGCCGACGAGGCCCAGCGGCTGAAGTACCGCTATCTGGACCTGCGGAATCCCGCTGTCAAGGCCAACATCGTCCTGCGGTGCCAGGTGGTGGCCGCCCTGCGGCAGGCCATGACGGAGCACGGTTTCCTGGAGATCACCACGCCCATTCTGACCGCCTCCTCCCCCGAGGGCGCCCGGGACTATCTGGTGCCCGCCCGAAACCACCCCGGCAAATTTTACGCCCTGCCCCAGGCGCCCCAGCAGTTCAAGCAGCTGCTGATGACCTCCGGCTTTGACCGCTACTTCCAGATCGCCCCCTGCTTCCGGGACGAGGACGCCCGGGGCGACCGCTCCCCCGGCGAATTCTATCAGCTGGACATGGAGATGAGCTTCGCTACCCAGGATGATGTGTTCGCCGTTCTGGAGGACGTGCTGCCGCCCATTTTCGCCAAATTCGGCACCTACAATGTAGCTTCCGCAGCGCCTTTCAAGCGAATTAGCTTTACAGAGGCGATGGAGACCTACGGCTCCGATAAGCCGGATCTGCGCATCGATCTGGTGGTGCGGGACGTGAGTGATCTGCTGGGCGGCATCGGCTTTGGGCCATTTGAGGGCAATGTGGTGAAGGCTATTGTAGTCTCCGGCTTCTCCGCCACCCGCAAGCAGATCGACAAGCTGTGCGCCGATGTGGAGGTCCAGGCCGGGCAGAAGCCCTACTGGTTCCGCGTGGACGAGAAGGGCGAGATTGTGGGCGGCATTGCCAAGTTTATTCAGCCGGTGAAGGATCGGGTGGTCTCTGAACTGGGGCTGGAACCCAACTGCTTCGTGGGACTCACCGCCGGGAAGAAGGGCGCGGCCCAGAAGACCGCCGGTGTGCTGCGGAACAAGCTAGGCACCATGTGTCCCAATCACATGGACAAAGAGCGCTACGAGTTCTGCTGGATTGTGGACTTCCCCATGTATGAGATCGGCGAGGAGAGCGGTGAGCTGGAGTTTTGCCACAACCCCTTCTCCATGCCTAACGGCGGCGCGGAGATTCTGGACAAGGCCATCGCCGGGGAGATTGATCCGCTGACCATCACCGCGTTCCAGTACGATCTGGTGTGCAACGGCGTGGAGCTGAGCTCCGGCGCGGTGCGGAATCACGACCCGGAGATCATGATTAAGGCGTTCAATCTGGTACGGCTGGGCGAGGACGACGTCAAGGCCAAGTTCCCCGCCATGTACAACGCTTTCTGCTACGGCGCGCCTCCGCACGCCGGTATCGCCCCGGGCGTGGATCGAATGGTGATGCTGCTGGCCGGCGAGGACTCCATCCGGGAGATCATCCCCTTCCCCATGAACAAGAACGCACAGGATCTGATGATGGGGGCGCCTTCTTTTGTAGAGCAGAAGCAGTTGGATGAACTGCACATTGCTGTGACGGAAAAGGAGAAGGAGGAGGCGTGAGCCTCCCCCCTCCCCTGCCGGGGCGGGGGTGCGGGGGTTCCACCCCCATGGCCTGGGTGCCGGGGGCTTCCAGCCCCTTATTGGTCTTTTCTTTTTGTTTGATTCATCTCACCCTGGGGCCACTTTTGGACGCCCAAAAGTGGCCGGAAAAACCGCCAGCCCTACGGGCTGGACCCCCTTTTTTGCGGGAGATGGGTATTGAGCAGAACCCAGAGAAGCCCTCATCGGTACTGCTTTTTTGTTTTAACTGCCCTCCGTCGCTCCGTTCTACTCCGCGAGAGGGAGACAGGCCGTACAGCGCAACCAATGCGAAGGTCGCCAAAGGCGACTGGGCGCTGCATAGATATCTCTCGTACAACAGCTCTAAAATAGCCGCTTCGCCTTATACACGGGAGTGAGTTCGGTTTAGACCGGACGGACTACAGGGTGAGCGCAAAAATAATCAAACATTAGGGTTCCAAGGGGCGGAGCCCCTTGGCGCGCTTTTTGGTAACTTTTTCCCGCGCGGGAAAAAGTTACCCGGGGCGTGGGGCCGGGGAGGCCCCACATCCTCCGTCCCCCCGGCAGGGGAAAACCAAGCGTTGGCCGGAGGCCCCTACAGCCCAGTCTACGAACAGAGAAAAACGAGGTACATCGTGATGAAAAGAATCATCCCTTTTCTGCTGGTGCTCCTGCTCCTGGCGGGCTGCGCTGTGGAAAATAGCGCCGGCAATACCAATTTAAATAATACAAATAGTAATATCAACTCAAATAATAACAGTAACGGAATCGCACCTCCGCCGGAAGACGGGGAAGACAATCAATCCCCGGGGGACGGGGACGAGGACAAGCCCCCGGCGGGGGCGGATCCAAGGGCGGAGACTGTGGAGGCTATCTTGGCCTCCATGTCCCTGGAGGAGAAGGTGGGGCAGATGTTCTTCGTCCGGTGCCCCGCCGCTGGGGCGGTGGAGGATATCAGCGCCTACCATCTGGGCGGCTATATTCTCTTCGGCCAGGATTTTAAGGACGCCGCCGGGACATGGCTGACCGGAGAACAATTCATGGGGAACATCGCCTCCTATCAGGCGGCGGCAAAAATTTCTCTGCTCATCGGGGTGGATGAGGAGGGCGGTACCGTGGCCAGGGCCAGCCGGAATCCCAACCTCTTTCCCGCTGTCTTTAAGTCCCCTCAGAAGGTGTTTGCCGCCGGGGGGTTGGAGGCGGTGCGGCGCGACGCCCTGGAGAAGAGCGCGGGGCTGCTGGCGCTGGGCATCAACGTGAATCTGGCACCGGTGGCGGACGTGTCCGTGGACCCAGCGGACTTCATCTACGACCGGGCTTTCGGTCAGGATGCCGCCGCTACGGCGGAGTACGTGGAGACGGTGGTCAGCGCCGCGAATCAGGTGTCCTATGAGTCGGACGGGCGGACGCTGGGTATCGGCTCGGTGCTGAAGCATTTCCCGGGCTATGGAAATAACGTGGACACCCATACCGGCATTGCCATCGATGAGCGGGAATACAGCCAGTTTGAGAGTCAGGACTTCCTGCCTTTCCAGGCGGGGATCCGGGCCGGGGCCGGCGGG
>NZ_CANRMB010000010.1 GCF_947631635.1 uncultured Dysosmobacter sp. | reverse complement strand
CATGCGTTTTTCGATTTTTACTCATAGGTAAAACCTTTTTGGAACCACGCGCATAGCACGTGGTTTTCGTTTAACAAAAAAGACCGGCATATCTCCAAAGTGAGGATATGCCGGTCCGCAGAATACATTTTAAAGGAGAGCCAGCGCCTTACCAGCCGTTGCGGTAGCGCAGCACGTCGTCCGGGATTTTCCCGGTCTCAAAGTCTTCAACGGCCCGGTTCAGGATCTCAAAGCCCTTCTCCAGGTGCTCCATGGTGATATTCAGCGGCGGCTGGATGCGGAGGATGTTTCCGGCCACAGAGATGATCAGCAGGCCGTATTCATAGCACCGGTACAGGATCTTGAAAGTGCCCTCCAAATCCGGCGCTCCCGTCTCCGGGTCCGCCACGGCGATGCCGTAGGACATGCCGTTGCCCCGATAGAACTTCAGGCAGCGGTGGCCCTTTTCATGGACGGTCTGGGAGCACAGCTCCGCGATCCGCTTCATATTGACCTCCAGAATGTTCTGGAACTCCTCGGACTTCATATAGTCGAAGGCCGCCACGCCGGCCGCGCAGGCCAGGTGGTTGCCGCCCATGGTGAACAGATGGGCGGGGGCGGGCAGGCAGTCCATGATCTCCTTCCGGGCCATGAAGGCGCCCAGAGTCAGCCCAGCACCCACGGATTTACCCATGATAATGCCGTCCGGAATGACGCCCTCGTAATTCTCAACGCTGAACCAGTGCTTGTTCCGGAAAAGTCCCTGCTGGACCTCCTCGGCGATGAACAGGATGCCGTGCTCTCTGCACAGGGCATACAGCTCCTGGATAAAACGGGGATGGGCCATGTGCAGGCCGCCGTCGCCCTGCATCAGCTCGATGATGACCGCCGCAACCTCCTGGGGGGGCAGATAGGACTCGAACGCCGCCTTGATCTCGCCCACGCAGGTCTTGCAGCTGTCGTCCACATCCATTTCGCCATAGAAGGGGAAGTGATAGACCTCCGGCAGGAAGGGACCCATGCCCTTGCTCATTCTGGTGGAACACGCGGAGAGCGTAGAGGAGCCGTAGGTGTTCCCGTGGTAGGAGTTCTCAAAGGTGATGATCTTCTGACGGCCGGTATAGGCTCTTGCGAACTTGACGGCGGCGTCGTTGGCGTCAGAGCCGCAGTTGCCAAAGCAGATTTTGGCCTCCACGCCGCCGGGGTACACGGAAGTGAGGCGTTCGGCGTATTCGATCATCGGCTTGTTGTAGGTATAGGCCGCCGTGTACTGCGTGCACTGCGTGATCTGCTTTTCAATGGCCTTCATGACCGCCGGATGGCGGCTGCCCAGGTTCAGGGAGGACGCGCTGGTCAAAAAGTCGATGAATTCATTTCCATCCGCATCTCTGATGATATCTCCGTCGGCGGATTCAACGACCAGCGGAAAATAGGAGAGATGGGAGCACGGGGCGACCACCTTTTTGTCCCGCTCCACCCATTTGGTGCACTCTGTCTGTTTCATAATAGACCTCCTTCAAATTTGCACGACAGCGGTTTTCATGGTCTTTATTCGAAACGGGCCTCTGTACAATCGGTCGTCTCTGTAATAGCTGCCTTTACAATCTGTATTGTATAGTAACACTGCTGTCATACTTTTTCAAGTGCGGTTGTCCATTCTTTTTGCTGACAATCGCCAAATTTTTCAACAAATCAGAGGGCAACTTCGTCATTAAGCGGCACAAGTCTTTCCTGTATCTGCCGATATCCGGCCAGACGGGACTGGTGTTTATAATAGCGCGGCATGCGGTTCGTGAGATGTATGCTGATAGGTCCATCCATCATTCCATCTGCCTGCCGCGAGATATCCTCCATGGTGAGCGCATCATCCCCGTCCCGGCCAACGATGGTAACCGTATCCCCCACCGCCGCCTCCGGCACTGACGAGATATCGACCATCATCTGGTCCATGCAGACGCTTCCTACTACAGGGACCCGGGTCCCATGCACCAGGAGGACCCCCTTATTGGAGAGGCAGCCGGGATATCCATCGCAGTATCCGATGTTCAGAACCGCAATTCGCGCGGGCCGGGTAAGCCGGCAGCTCCGTCCATATCCCACACAGGCACCCGCAGGCAGTTCCTTTATATAGGCAATGGTCGTCTTGATCTCCATGGCCGGCCGCAGGCCAAAGTCCTCCGCGCCAGCGAGTGGTTCGTACAGCAGGTGCCCGATCCGGACCATCTCCATAGCAAAGTCGCTGTGATGCATCAGTCCCCCGCTGTTGATCGCATGTCTGTACAGCGGTGCAATGCCTCTTGTTTTCAAAGCCCCGCACAGCTGCTGAAATCGTTCCAGCTGTTGGCGGGTATAGGCAAGCGCCGTTGGATCACTGCCCCGGGCTGATGACAGATGCGTCATGATCCCCTCGATTTTCAGCGCCCGCTCCTGTCCGATCTGTGCAATGTCATCGCATATCTCGGGCATTGTCTCCGGCTGGACCCACCATCCCAAACGTCCCATCCCGGTATCTACGCCGATGTGTACGGAAAGCCGGCCATTGGAGCCGCGCAATGCCTGCGCCAATGCTTTTGCGTATTCTAAAGAGGGAACAACCGGTGTCAGGCGAAAACGGAACAGTTCCGGTCCTCGTTCCGGCGGCGTGACACCCAAAATCAGAATCGGAAGCATGATGCCACTTTCCCGCAGACAGACCGCCTCCTCCAGCGTTGCCGTGCTAAGCCACTCCGCGCCAGCGTCCGCGCACGCCTGTGCCATGGGAATGATGCCGTGTCCGTATCCATCCCCCTTTACCACGGCCATCAACGCGCAGGTATCCGGAATCCGGCGTTTGATGGCCTGCACATTTTGACGCACGATATCCAAATCAATGACTGCCCAGCAGCGGTCTCTTCGTCCTGTGTCTTCCATGTTCCGTCCTCCCCAAAAATTCATCCCAGTTTATTTCCAACACCAGTATCATGTTTTTCCGAACTATAAAGTCAACCGCATTTCCTTGCGGGATCTCACAGAATTCGCGTTGTTTATTTGTGGTTTTCGTCAATTTTGCAGGGCTTTTTCCTAAAAACCTTTCAGCTACATGCAGACTTCCCTGCCGGCTTCATCCGCTCCATAAGAAACCGCGAGGTGCGGTCTAAACGATCACACCTCGCGGTACTCTGTCAAAAGCAGTCGGTTTTCATGCCGCCTCTTTGGGCAGGATCAGATTCAGCAGCACCGCCATCAGCGTGGCGATGACCACTGGGGATTTGCCGAAGATCATGGTAAAGCTGTCCGGGAACTGGCTCAGCGCGCCGCTGGCCTGGGAGATGCCCACGCCCAAAGCGGCGGACAGGCCCACGATGGTGGTGTTCCGGGCCGTCAGCTCCTGGGAGGCGATGAGCTTCATGCCCGTCATGGCGATGGTGGAGAACACGGTGATGGTGGCGCCGCCCAGCACGCACTGGGGGATCGTAGTCAGCAGAGCCGCAAACTTGGGCGACACGCCCGCCAGCAGCAAAAAGCCGCCGGTGAGGGCGAACACCGTCCGGTTCACCACCTTATTGGTGCTGACGATACCCACGTTCTGGGAATAGGTCGCCGTGGGCAGTCCGCCCAACAGCGCCGCCAGGATATTGCTGAAGCCGTAGGCGATGATGCCGCCCTGCAATTCGCCGTCCGTGGGGTCCCGGTCCATGCCGCCCACGGTGGTGGCGGTAAAGTCGCCGATGGCCTGGATGGAGTTGATGGCAAACAGAAGCCCCACTGCCACGCAGCTGGGCGCGTCAAAGGTCACGCCGAAGTGCATGAACCGGGGCAGAGAGAACCAGGCCGCCGTCCCCACGTCGGCAAAACTCACCATGCCGAAACACAGGGCCACTATGTAGCCGAAGATCATCCCCAATAGAATGGAGGCCAGCTTGCAGAGGCCCCTGCCGTGGTGGTTCAGGATCATGACCGCCGCCAGCGTCAGGGCCGCCACCAGCCAGTTCTGCCAGGAGCCGTATACCAGCGCCTCCGGCAGGCTCTTGGCCGTGACTGCCTCATAGGTGTTCGCCGTGCCGCCCGCCATGTAGTTGATGGCGGTGGGATACAGCGACAGGCCGATGGTGAACACCACTGTTCCAGTGATGACCGGCGGGAACAGCAGGCGGATCTTCTTCACGAATATGCCCACAAGGATCGCCACCAGGCCGCCCACCAGCATGGCGCCCGCAATGGCGGACACGCCTCCGCCGGAGGCCGCGATGGCCTGCATACTGGGTACGTACGCAAAGCTGACACCCAGGATCACCGGCAGGCCGGAGCCGAACCGTCCGCCAATGGGGTACAGCTGCAGCAGGGTGGACACGGCGGACATCACCAGGGACGCCTGGATCAGCAGCACCCGGTCCGCCTGGGAGAGGCCGATGGCGCCCGCGATGATGATCGGCGGTGTCACGCAGCCTACGATCATCGCCACCAGATGCTGGAGCGCAAGGGATACGGATGTGCCAAAGGGCGGGACTCCATGGAACTGAAACAGCAGGTCCCGGCTGGATGCTGGGGTCTTCATGGGAAACGCCTCCTTGTTGATTTTCGGGGTACGATCCCATGATACCACATCTCCCCGCAAAAGCAAACAAATTTTTTGTTCATCTTAATAAAATTTTGTATAATCCCCAATTATTCAAAAAGCCCCCGCGCAAACGCGCAGGGGCTTTCCCTCAATCCGGGACCACCGGCACGGCATCCGCCGGGATCGGGCAGACGTATCCTGGCTCCGCCCGCTTTTGGAATTCCGCCCGCGCCTCAGCCAGCAGCGCGGGATCTGTCAGCAGATCGACGGCAGCTGCCGCCAGCACCTTGCCGGCATGGACCGCCGCCTTATGTCCGATCTCCGTCCGGTCACAGGAGACGTTCTGCCAGCTGTGGCCCGGACAGCCGTTGGGCCACGCCGCCACCTGGATCTGGGCCGTGGGGCATTGCCAGCTGACGTCGCCCACATCCGTGGAGCCCGGCCGGAAGGCCTCCCCCTGGTACAGCGGCAGCAGGAAATCATTCATGGCGTGGCCCGCCCTGGTCCGCAGGGCTTTGGCCTGGTCCGCGTAACCGGCGTCATACCGGCTGCCGATGCCCGGCACGCCGTCGCCGCCGGGATATGTGGCAGAGAGGGCATCCGCAAAGGCGTGTTCCTCCGGGGTATAGCCGGGCACGCCCAGCTCCCGAAAGTTCCGGTAGAGCACATTTTCCAGCGTATGGTTCGTCACGGTATCCGCCAGGCCGTCGATAAACTGCTTTTCATAGGTGGTTCCCGTCATCAGCGCCGCGCCCTCCGCGATCTGATCCACCCGTTTTTGCAGCTCCACCGCCTCCGCCACGTGATTGGACCGCACCATATACAGCACGCTGGCCCTGGGCTGGACCACATTGGGGCTGCGCCCGCCGGCGTCAGTGATGGCATAGTGGATACGGGCCTTGTCGCTCATGTGCTCCCGCAGGAACTGCACGCCGATGTTCATCAGCTCCACCGCGTCCAGGGCGCTGCGGCCCCGGTCCGGGTCTCCGGCGGCGTGGGCGGCGATGCCGGTGAATTTGTACTGGGTCTGGATGCAGGAGTTGGTGGACCCTGTGACGACCTCGTTGGTGTCCTCCGGATGCCAGGTCAGCGCCGCGTCCAGGCCGTACCACAGGCCATCCCTGGCCATAAAGGCCTTGGCCGCGCCGCCCTCTTCGCCGGGGCAGCCGTAGAGCACCACGGTCCCGGACTGTTTCGCCGCCTCCAGATACGCCTTGACGCCGAGAGCCGCCGCGAAGGCCCCCGCACCCAGCAGATTGTGGCCGCAGCCGTGGCCGCAGCCGCCGGGGACCAGTTCCTCCCGCTCCACGCTGCCCGCTTTCTGGGACAGGCCGGACAGCGCGTCGTACTCCGCCAGGATGCCGATGACGGGCCGTCCGCTGCCATAGGACGCGGAGAAGGCCGTGGGGATCCCGCAGATCCCCTTTTCCACCCGGAAGCCCTCACTCTCCAGCACTTTGCAGTACAATGCGGCGGACTTCTCCTCCTGGAGGGACAGCTCGGCATACTCCCAAATGTGGTCCGCCACCTCTGCCACCAGTCCCGCTTTTTCCTCCACAGTGCGGATCGCCGCCTGCTTTTCTTTTGTCATGACGATACCTCTTTTTCTTATATTGTTCTGCCTGCGAAAAAGGACACGCACGAAAGTGCGTGCCCTCTCCTATCCTGTTGATTTGAATAGCGGTCCCGGTCACAGGACCTTGCTCAGAAAGTCCTGAAGTCTGGGGTGCTTGGGATCGCCGAAGATATCCGCCGGAGGCCCCTCCTCCAGCAGCTTGCCGTCCGCCATGAACAGCACACGGTTGCCCACCTCCCGGGCGAAGCCCATCTCATGGGTGACCACCACCATGGTCATACCCTCAAGGGCCAGCTGCTTCATGACCTCCAGCACCTCGCCCACCATCTCGGGGTCCAGGGCGGAGGTGGGCTCGTCAAAGAGCATGACTTCCGGCTCCATGGCCAGGGCCCGGACGATGGCCACACGCTGCTTCTGGCCGCCGGAGAGCTGGATGGGATACGCCCCGGCACGGTCCTTCAGCCCCACCCGGTCCAGCAGGGCCAGCGCCTTCTCCTCGGCCTCAGCCTTCGCCATGCCCTTGACCTTGATGGGAGCCAGCGTCATATTGTCCAGGATCGTCATATGGGGGAAGAGGTTGAAGTGCTGGAACACCATGCCCATCTTCTGCCGGTGCTGGTCGATATCCAGCTTCACCAGCTTGCCCTCGGCATTCCGCACCTTCTTTTTCGTGATATCCACGCCGTCAAAGATGATGGAACCACCTGTGGGCTCCTCCAGCAGGTTCAAGCTGCGGAGAAAGGTGGATTTGCCAGAGCCGGAGGGGCCGATGACCACCATCACGTCGCCCCGGTTGATGTCCACCGTCACGCCGTCCAGGGCCTTGATGGCGCCCTTGTTGTAGTATTTCTTCAGATCAGTGACCTGGATCAGACTATCTCTTGTCGCCACGGCTCATTCTCCTTTCAAAGTAGGCAATGACCTTGGAGGTAGGGAAGGTCAGGCAGAAATACATCGCCGCCACCACCAGCAGCGGTTCCAATACCAGGAAGGTCCCGGCCTGAGCAGCCTTCACCGCAGCCATCAGATCCTGGACGCCAATGGTATATGTAATAGCGGACTCTTTGATAATGGTGACAAACTCATTGCCGATAGCAGGCAGGATGTTTTTGATGGCCTGGGGCAATACGATGTGTATCATATTCTGCCCCTGGGTCAGGCCCAGAGAACGGGCCGCCTCGGTCTGGCCGCCGTCAATAGACTGGATGCCGGCCCGGATGATCTCAGATAAATAGGCGCCGGAATTCAGTGCCAGCGCAATGACGCCGGGCAGGAACCGGTCCAGTCTGATAAAGCCCAGGATTGTCACAGAGGGAAGATTGATGACATTCTTATTGAAAACCACCTGATACACGATAAACAGCTGCACCAGCATAGGTGTGGCCCGCACGACCTCCACATAGATCGTGGCAATAAAGCTGATGGGGTTAAACCTGCTCAGGAGCAGCAGGAACCCCCCGTCCCGGAGATGCCCATCCTTGTCCAATCCCAATGTGCGGAAGGGGCGGAAATTGGTCATCCGCATGGTCGCCAGCACCAAGGCCAGCAAAAAGCCCAGAATGACCGTAAACAAAGAGAGATAGATGGTGCAGAGCATGCCCTCCTTAAACATTTGGGAATACTGCCACACTTTTTCAAAGCCTGCCGCTGAGATTTTCATCGCGCAACTCCTTTCGGGGGCTGTTTCTTGAACGCGCAATTCCTCCCCGCGCTCTTACGGGGAGGAATTGCGGATACATAACGGAATTTTAGGGGATCAGCCAACCAAACCCTCAATGATGTCGCCAGAAGCCAATTCATTGGCCTCAGCCACAAAGTCGTCCATGGAACCATCGGCCAGAGCGGCGGCAATGGCCTCGTTGACACCGGCCAGCAGAGCCTCATTGCCCTTCACCACACCGATGGAGGAACCCTCCACATCATAGGGAACGTCGAAGGCCACATACAGATCCGGGTAGTTCTTGGCATAGCTCTCCGCCACAACGGTCTCGATGAAGCCGGCATCCAGCTTGCCGCCCAGCAGCTCAGAGACAACATCCGTCACCTTTGCCAGTTGAATGATGTCAGCGTCGGGGGTGTTCTCCACAGCCAGGTTATACTGAATGGAACCCAGCTGGGCACCAATGCTCAGAGAGGGATCGTTCAGTTCTTCCAGCGCGGACCACTTGTCCTTGTTCGCCTGGGTGACTACCAGAGACTGGCCGCCCATGTAGTAGATATCGGAGAAGTCCATAGCATCCATACGCTCGGGATCGGGAGACAGGCCGGCCATGCCCAAGTCCACGTTGCCGGCGGTAACTTCGCTCAGCACGCCGTCAAAATCCATGGGAATCACATCCAGTTCCAAGTCCAGATAATCGGCAATATACTGGGCCAAGGCCATGTCAAAACCGGCCAGGTTTGCGTTTCCGTTCTCATCCACAGCATAGAACTCATAGGGCGCGAAGTCGGGGCTGGTGGCCACGGTCAGCTTGCCAGCAACGACCGTGGTGATGGTGGGTTCGGCAGGCTCCTGGATCTCCGTGTTGTTGGCGGGATCCTCCTGGGTGTCGGGGGCGGGTTCGTCCTTTCCGCCGCAGGCGGCCAGAGACAGGACCATTGCCAAAGTCAGCAACAGTGCAAACAGCTTTTTCATGATGCAATCTTCCTTTTCCAATCAATTTCCTCCCCCTTGTGGGGAGCGTCAATTTCCAGTGCCGCCGGGAGGGAATGATTTCCTCCCGCTGACTGTGGATGCCTTATCACTCCCCGCCTCTCCTGTCAATACTTTTACAAAAAAAATGTATATTTATTTGACCCGTTTCTACGTTTCCGTTGAAAATTCCCCGTTGTCTCCAAGGATTATTTGTTGTTTTTATAGATATCCCCCAGAGCATTCTGTATATAAAAATGAATATTTCCATTTCTGACGCATACGCTGTATAAAGGTTCCCCGCATCTGTCCGCGAAAACTCTGGAGATCTTGAAAAAGACACGCGGGCGCATCAGCGCCCGCGTGTCTTTCAATCATCCGATGATAACGCCTATCACCAAAAACGCCATGGTCAGCAGAAGAAAATACAGGATCAGCTTCCACACGTATTTGACCCAGCGGTCATAGGGCACATGGCCCAGGGCCAGGGCGCCCATGACCACCGCCGCCGTGGGGGTGATGATGTTCACCAGGCCGGAGGCGGACTGGAACGCCGTCACCACCAAATCTCCCCCCACCCCGGCGAACTTGCCCAGGGGCGCCATAATGGGCACCGACAATGTGGCAAGGCCGGAGGAGGACGGGATCAGGATGGTCAGGGGCAGGTAGATGAGATATACCAGCAGGACAAAGCTGATGGGTCCGGCGCCCGCCAGCGCGTCCTCGCCCCAGTGGAGAACGGTATCGGTGATGCCGCCGTCGTTCATCAGCACGGTGATGCCCCGGCTGATGCCGATGATGAACGCCACACCCAGCAGGTCCGCGCAGCCCGCCACAAAGGTTTCGGCGATCTCGTCCTCCCGCTGCCCGTCGATGAGGCCGATGATGATGCCCGCCGCCAGAAACAGTGCCGACAGCTCCGGGAACCACCACCCCAATACCGGCAGGGGCAGCCCCATCTCGTCAAAGGGGATCACGCCGTAGATCATCACCAGAAAGGCCAGGGTGAACAGGGCCATGATGATCTTCCGCTTTGTGTTGAAGGGCACGGTCTCGTCCATGGCCACCTTGATCTTGCCGGCGCCCACGCCCACCACGGATTTAGAGGGATTTTTCTTCACCTTGGCGGCATAGGCCATGACAAACCAGATGGCCGCGCCTTCAAATACGATCCACTGAAGAACGCGGAGCAGGATGCCGTCCCCCAGGGATACCCCGGCGAACCCCGCCGCGATACCCGTGGCAAAGGGGTTCACCGTGGAGCTGATGACGCCGGCTCCGGCCCCCAGCAGGATCACGGAGATGCCCACCACCGCGTCATAGCCCGCGGCCAGAAACACGGGGATCAGCAGGGGGTAAAAGGCCATGGTCTCCTCCCACATGCCGTAAGTGGTGCCGCCCAGGCCAAAGAGAAGCATCAAAATCGGGATGAGCCACTTTTCCCTGTTGTCCAGCAGGCGGATGACATTGCTGACGCCCGCATCCACTGCGCCGGTCTTCATCACTACGCCCAGGAAGCCGCCCACCATCAAAATGAATACGCAGACGTCCACAGCGTCGTAAAAGCCGGAGAACGCAGCCTTCAGCACATCACCCACACCCTGGGGATTGGGGGCCACCTCGTGGTAGGTCCCCGCCACCGGCACGCCGTCCACATATTCATAGGCCCCCGCCGGGATGAACCAGGTGGCGATGGCCACCAGAATGATGAGCAGGAACAAAATGGTATAGGCGGTAGGCATCCGGAATTTGGATCTTTTCAAAGGGTCTCCCCTCCTTATTTTCCGATGGTCGCCACCATGACCGCCTTGATGGAGTGCATCCGGTTCTCCGCCTCGTCGAACACCACGCTGCTGCGGCTGCGGAACACCTCGTCGGTGACCTCCCGGATGTCCACACCCTTGTCCTTCCACTCCTTGGCCAGCTTGGTCTCAAAGTCGTGGAAGGAGGGCAGGCAGTGCATATACAGCACATTGGGGTTTCCGGTGGCCTTCAGGGTCTCCTCCGTCACCCGGAAGGGGGACAGCAGCTCCGCCCGCTTGGGGATCAGCTCCTCCTCGCCCATGGAGGCCCAGATGTCGCCGTAGATGACGTCCGCGTCCTTGAAGTCGTTCTTGTTGTCCGTGATCTCGATGAGGCCGCCGTTCTCCCGGGCGGTGGCGAATACCCGCTTGATGAGGTCCTTGTCCATCTCCTTGGCCAGTTCCTCCGGTCCCATGGCCACGAAGTGCATACCCATCTTCGCTGCGCCGATCATCCAGGCGTAGCACATGTTGTTCCGCACGTCGCCGGGGAACACCACCTTGACCTTGTTCAGGGGCTTGTGGCAGTGCTCCTCAATGGTCATCATGTCCGCCAGGATCTGGGTGGGGTGGTCCGCGTCGGTGAGGCCGTTCCACACGGGAACACCGGCGTACTTCGCCAGGTCCTCCACGTTCTTCTGGTCGTAGCCCCGGTACTCGATGCCGTCAAAGAAGCGGCCCAGCACCTTGGCGGAGTCCTCCAGAGACTCCTTCTTGCCCATCTGGGAGCTGCCCGCGTCCAAATAAGTGACGTGGGCACCCTCCTGGGTGGCCGCCACCTCGAAAGAGCAGCGGGTGCGGGTGGAGGTCTTTTCAAACAGCAGCACGATGTGCTTGCCCTTTAAGGTGGGCTCGCAGATGCCCGCCCGGCGCTTGGCCTTCAGGTCGTGGCCCAGATCCAGCAGGTAGCGGATCTCCGCGGGGGTAAAGTCCTCCAGAGTCAAAAAGCTCCGGCCTTTTAAATTGACTGCCATAAATCAGTTCTCCTCTTCATTCAATTAGAAATCAGGATCTTGGAAGCAGATCCCCAATCCCCGATTTTTCACGGGTCCTCTCTCCAAAGGGGCATGGACATGCATCTCGGGCCGCCCCGGCCGCGGCTCAGCTCCGCGCTGGGAATGGTGTGGATGCGAATGCCCGCCTCCTCCAGGGAGCGGTTGGTGACATAGTTCCGGGAGTACACCACCACCTCGCCGGGGCCAATGGCCAAAGTGTTGCTGCCGTCGCTCCACTGCTCCCGGGCGGCATCGATCTCGCTGCCCTGGCCGCAGGGGATCAGCGTCACCTTGTCCAGATTCAAATGCTCCTTCAGAATATCCTCCAGCCGTCCATCCTCCTGGCGGATCTTCATCCTGCGGTCCTCGTCCATCTCCATGACGAACACGGTGATGCTGGAGAGGATATTGGGATGGACGGTGAATTTGTCCCGGTCCACCATGGTAAACACGGTGTCCAGGTGCATAAAGGACCGGGTCTTGGGGATGTTGAAGGCCAGGACCTTCCGGAAGGTCTTGCTCTGGGAGAGGACCGTCTCCGCCAGCTGGTCGATGGAGTCCTCATGGGTCCGCTGGGAGATGCCCACCGCCAGCACCTGGGGGGACAGCACCAGGATATCGCCGCCCTCCAGAGAGGAGGTCTCCCCCCGGTCGTACCAGCGGGGCGCGTGCATATACTCCGGATGGTGTTCAAAGATGAATTTGCCGAACAGCGTCTCCCGGTTCCGGGTGGCGGTGTGCATCTTGTGGATGGACACGCCGGTGCCGATGGTGGCAAAGGGGTCTCGGGTGAAATACAGGTTGGGCATGGGGTCCACTGCAAAGGGATAGTCGTCCTCCACGGCGGACAGGTAGTCGCCCAGCTTCCCGCTCTGGGCCCGCAGCTGGCTCTTGCGGATACCGGCCATCATGGTGGACACCATCTCCTTGTCCGGCATTTTTTCCAGAAGATCCGTCAGGACGCCCCGTGTCCGGTCATCCCGCACGCCGGATTCGTCCAAAAACTGGCGGATCAGATCCTGCCGCACCTCGTCGGAGGTCAGGGACTGGACCACCAGGTCCGTCAGATAGACCACCTCCACCCCTTGGTTCCGCAGGCAGTCCGCGAAGGCGTCGTGCTCCCGCTGGGCCTCCCGCAGGTAGGGGATATCGTCAAACAGCAGCCGTTCCAGATATTCCGGCATCAGGTTCTCCAGCTCCATGCCGGGGCGGTGCAGCATGACCTTTTTCAGCCGCCCGATCTCGGAGGTATTATGGATTCCCGTCTCCAATAGGCTCACTCCTTTTCAGGGTCAAAATGTGTTGCGCTTGTTCTGGAATAGGGTTTCTGTTTTTTCCGTTTTCATGCGCGGAGGGCGCAAAAAATCCCCCGCGGTTTTTGCGTGCCGCGAGGGAGATATCGGTTTTCAATCAAAATGGACAGACCGGCTGGCCCAAAGGGCCAGCCGGTCTGCCAGAGGGAAAGAGAGAGGAACGCTTATAAAGCGGTTCAGCGGTTGTTGTAGCGGAGCGCAAATGCGGAAAAGAACTCCATTGCCTGCACGAGATAATCCTCATCAATATCAAATCTGGGATTATGAAGAGGCACAGCCTGAACTTTTTCTTCGTTCATCACGCCGATTCTAGCATAGAGAATAGGCGCTTTATCAGCATAGTACGCAAAATCATCCGTTCCACAAACTTTTGACAGCGGTATGATGTTGTCCTTTCCAAAAAGATCAATGGCCGTCTTCTCAGCAAGTTCAGCCAGGGCATAGTCATTAATCACCGCTGGAAGGCCCGGAACGATCTCTACTTCTGCGGTCGCACGATAGGCCGCAGCAGTATTGGAGGCGACTCTTTGCACAGATGCTTCCAGCGTTTTGATTAGTTCGGGATCAAAATACCGCAGAGTGCCCGTCATATAGGCGTCTTCAGCAATAATATTTTTGGCGGTTCCCGCCTGCAAAGTCCCAATAGACAGCACCGCTGAATTGTTGATGTTCAATTCCCGGCTGACCACTGTTTGCAGATTCATAATAATTGCCGCAGCTACAACAATTGCATCTATGGCTTCATGGGGGCGTCCGCCATGTCCTCCCTGCCCTTTGACATGGATATTGACACTGGCGGAAGACGCCATTCTTGGGCCTGGCTCTACATTGACCTTTCCACTGGGAATGAGGCCTCCCGTGTGAGCACCGATTATTGCGTCACAGTCATCCAGGTCACCCTTTCCCATCATGGTCAAAGCTCCACTGGGGAAATATTCTTCCGCGGGCTGAAAAATTAATTTTACTGTACCATGAAAGCGGTCCTTTAGTTGGTTCAATATCTGCGCGGTTCCAAGCAGACTTGCCGCATGAGCGTCATGACCGCAGGCATGCATGACACCATCATACATCGAACGGTATGGAACATCGCTCAACTCCTGAATTGGAAGCGCGTCAATATCGGCCCGGATACCCAAAACTGGACCGGGCTGAATACCGGAAATAATTCCAATAGCGCCAGTGTTCCCAGGGGTGACATATGGAATCCCCATCTCTTCCAACTGCCGGATAATATATTCTGTAGTTTGAAATTCTTGATTGCTCAACTCCGCGTGGGAGTGGAACCAACGTCTTGCCTCCACCGCATAGTCGCGATAAGTTTCCGCAAGTTTTCTTATCTCCTGTGTATCCATCCTATACTCCTATTCACAATCAAAATGGGCCTACGCCGAATTGTACACACAGAACCAGGAATAAACACGACTCCACAAAAGTAATCGCCATAAAGGGAGCCACCCATTTCACCCATTTGTCATAGGAAATATTTGCTATGGACAGATTCGCCATCAGTGTGCCGGAAGTGGGGAAAATCAGATTGCTGAGGCCATCACCCATTTGGAAAGCCAGCACGGAGGTCTGGCGTGTCACGCCAATCAGATCTCCAAGCGGAACCATCAGCGGCATGGTCGCGGCGGCTTGGCCGCTTCCAGAATTCACCAAGAAGTTGAAGAGCCACTGGAATGTGAACATGAGAATGATACCAATGACCGGAGAAAACCGTCCAAGAATGTTGGCCGCGCCATAGAGGAATGTGTCAATAATATTGCCCTCAGTCAGCACAACCAAAGCCGCCCTTGCCAAACCGATAAGCAGCGCACCCATCAAAACGCTCTTTGCGCCCGCAATGAAATCCACGGACAGTTCATCGCCATTCTTCCCGTCTATGAATCCGACTACCACGGAAAGGCCAATAAGATAAGCGCTGATTGCCGTGCCAGATGTCCAACCCAATTTCAGAATTCCCACAATCAACAGAACAAATCCCAGCAGAAGGGCCGTTAAAACGACTTTTTTCCGCGCGGTAAAATTGCTTTCCAGTTCAGCTTCCTTGGCTTCGGTGTTTTTATAATCCAATTCCTGCTGGTATACCAAACTGGTCTCCGGATTCTTCTTGATCTTTCGCCCATAGTACAGCACATAAAGGATGGCCGTGCCCACCAGAAGCGCAAACAGCGCCATACGGAGGCCCATTCCAGAAAACAGCGGTAGCTCCGCAATGCCCTGCGCAACACCTGTACTATACATATTGGTGGGACCAGCCGTAAATCCAGCCATGATACCCAAGTTTACCATGGCTACTCCCACCATCGCGTCAAAGCCCAAAGCCCTGGCTATTGAAATACATATGGGGACAAAAACAACCGCACTGGTAGTCAGTCCCAGGAAGCCTCCCATGGCCGCAAACAGGATAATCATAATGGGAATCAGCAAAATCGCGGCCCCACGCATTTTTTTAATCAGGCTTTTTAATCCAAGCTCAATAACCCCTGTACTATTGATGATGCCAAAAGCACCGCCATAGAGGAGCACCATGAAAATAACATTAGCGCTCTCAACCATGCCCTGCGGGATAGATTTCAAAACAGCAAAAGGTGTAACCGGTGTGCGCTCGATAGTCGTGTAACTATCCGAGACAACTAACGTTCGTCCCGTATCCTCATCCTTATACCGCTCATAGGAGCCAGCCGGAACCACATATGTCAATACCGCCGCAAGCAGAATAATTAAAACAATAATGACACATACATGCGGAACTCTGCTTTTCTTGAGACCTTTTCCTTTACCCATGACCGTTTTCCTCCTTGTATTTTTCTTGAATAGTTCAAATGCCTATTGGTTTTGAGGTGCCTAGAGAATCAATTTCTCCGAACTTGACTTTTGCCAAATGGTCTAGTTTCCGATTGCGGCAAGTCAAGATAAGGTCCGTAGAAACCATCAAAATGTCCAACACATAGAATACCGCCACATAGGTCACATTTCCGCTGATAAACTTTCCAGCTAAGCCGAAACAATACCCTGTAACTATGCAGATTTCAAACAGCAAACTTTTACCTTTCGCTGTATGCGAGCGGAGCGACTTCACGATATTAAGCGGCCAGGATATGCCGAAACAAATCAACATCATCATCTCAAACATCTGTGCCATGGGAATCTTCCTCCTGTTGCAGTTTTAAATGTGTTGAAGCAATACAAAGCTCATTTTGCTCTATTGAAAATAGAGCAAACGCATAGGGCGCCCTATGCGAATTTTTTCATAAACCTTGCGGCAGGATCACTTGCCTGAAATCCGTTTTGGAGCGGGGCGGTCCGTGAGGGGACCGCCCTTCTGTGGAGGTAATGCCTTGTTTTTATCAGTCGAAAACCTTCAGCGCGTTCTCGAAATCCGCCGCCAGGTCGTCGGCATCCTCGATGCCCACGGAGACGCGGATCATGCCGGGGGTGATGCCCATCTTCCGCCGGGTCTCGTCAGGCACGCCCATGTGGGAGGATGTAACGGGGTGGCTGAGGGTGGTGTGCAGGCCGCCCAGAGTGGGGGCGTAGCGGGGGAACTTCAGCGCCAGCATGAACTGGTCGATCTTTTCCAGGTCCTCCGGCACGATGAAGCTCAGCATGGCGCAGTATCCGTTCTTGCCGAACATGCTGTCCGCCAGCTCCTTCTGGGGATAGGTGGGCAGGCTGGGATGGTTGACCTTGGAGACGTGCTTGTTCTGGGACAGCACCTGGGCCAGCCGCTCCGCCGTGTGCATCTGCTGGGGGATCCGCACGGAGGCGGTGTTGATGCCCCGGTGGATCAGCCAGGAGCTGAAGGGATCGCCGGGGGTGCCCAGCAGCATGGCCACCGACTGAATCTTGTCGCACAGGGCCTGGGTGGTGGTCACGGCGCCGCCCACGGCGTCGCTGTGGCCGTTGAGGAACTTGGTCAGGCTGTTGATCACGATATCTGCGCCGAAGTCGATGGGCCGGATGGCGATGGGGCTGGTGAAGGTGTTGTCCACCATCAGCAGCGCGCCGTTTTGATGGGCGAGCGCGGACACCGCGCGCAGGTCCACCAGCGTCAGCGTGGGATTGGAGAACACCTCGGAGTAGATCAGCTTGGTGTTGGGCCGCACGGCCTTGGCGATGTCCTCTGTGTTCTGATAGTCCACGAAGGTCACCTCCACCCCGCACTTTTTCAAGATCTGGGTCATGACGCAGAAGGTCTCGCCGTAGATGTTGGCGTTGCAGATCACATGGTCGCCGGGCTCCAGCAGCGCCATCAGGGTCGTGGTGATGGCGCCCATGCCGGAGGAAAAGACCAGGGACTCCTCGCCGCCCTCCAGGCAGGAGATGACCTCTCCCAGGGCGGTGCGGTTGGGGTTGCGGGTGCGGATGTAGGTATAGCCCTTGGTGTCATAGGTCTCCTGGACCTCCTTGAACCCCTTCATGGTGAAGGCGGTGGTCAGGAAGCAGGGAATGGTCTCCGGGTGCATCTCCATTCCCCGGATATGGTTGCCCTGATACAGGGCCTCTGTGCTAACGGAATATTCAGGCATAGTATATTTCTCCTTATTGAAAGCTCGTGGTTTTGCAGGTGGTTTGCTCAGGAATTCTTGAGGTTTTTGTTGATCTTCGCCATGACCTCCGGATCATCCTCCGCAAAGACATGGAAGTTCGGGTCCACCTCGCCGATCCCCATATAGCGGGCCTTATAGTCCTTGAGCAGCGCCCAGAACTTCTTGCGCAGGACAAACAGGGCCAGGGCATTAAAGAACAGCGGGAATCCGGTGACGATGCTGACGATGGTCCAGAACAGCGTGGCGTCGGAATTGGAATAGTACACCAGCGCCGCATTGCCAACCATGATCAGCGGGAAGGCAACGGCAAAGATCTTGTGAGCGACCTTCTGGGCATTGGGCCACTTTTCCAGGAGGTACGTCAGGATATTCTGGTAGAAGATATACCAAGTGGTAGACGTGGTGAATGCGAAGAGGATCGTCATGACGCCGAGGAAGTATTTTCCGAATCCGCCAAAGGCGGTGGTGAAGGCCAGAACGCCCAGAGGCGCGCCGCTGACGCCGGAACTCCAGGTTCCGGTGGCCAGAATGGCAAGGCCGGAGCAGGTGCAGACGATCAGGGTGTCGCAGAACACTTCCACAGCGCCCCAGAGGCCCTGACGGACAGGATGAACGGTGTCGGCGGAGCCGTGGATCAGGGGAGAGGTGCCGTTACCGGCCTCATTGGAGTACACGGACCGGGAAACGCCCTGGCGGATCGTCAGAGAGACCGCAGAGCCGGCAAAACCACCCACGGCAGCAGTGCCGGTAAAGGCACCCTTGAAGATCTCCGCAAACATCGTAGGAAGATAGGTGATGTTCAGCAGCAGGATAACAATGGTGGCCAGCAGATAGGCGCCGCACATAACGGGGACCAGCTTCTCCGCCACCCTGCCAATGGCGTTTTCGCCGCGGATCAGCAGGTACACGACGAAGAGCACATAGACGATGACTACAGCCATGAGGTTCAGGCCGAAGGAAGCGTTCAGCGTCTCGCCCACGGTGTAGGCGCCGCTGCCCTGGACCACCATCAGGAACAGGGAGATTGCAAACAGCACAGCCAGCGGTTTGCCGAACTTCAGGCCCATCTCGCCCTTGATGCCGCGCTCCATGTAGTGCATGGCGCTGCCGCTGTATTTGCCGTCAGCCTCCTTGTGGCGGTAATACAGGCCCAAAGAGGTCTCGGCGGTCTTGATCATCATGCCGAAGAAGGCCCAGACCCACATCCAGAAAATGGCGCCAGGGCCGCCGACCGCGATGGAGGTGGCTACGCCGGAGATGTTGCCCATGCCGACGGCGCCGCCCAATGCCAGGCAGAACGCCCGATAGGGAGAGATCTTGCCGTCACCGCTCTTGCCGGATTCCGCGCTTTCAGCCAGGACGGTGTTTTTCACCGCATGTCCAAAGTGTACAAAGGGAAAGAATTTGCCCTTGACCATGTAGTAGACGCCAAGGACGAACACCAGGACCAGCAGAGGCTTTCCCCAGACCCAGCCGTCCAGCTTGTACAGGAAATCGATAAATGTCATGTGTAGTTTCCTCTCTTTCTCTTCTTTTTCTCTTGATTAAAAGGGTTTGCGACTTCCTCTGCTGCCAGAGTAGAACTTTTCCACGCTATAAAGTCAACCGAAATTCTTTGGGAATTTTCACAAAATTCTGCCGCCCAACTTTGTTGTATCAGCCCATTTTTTGAAAGACTTTTTTGTCAAACCTTCTAGTTAGGTATAGACTTTTCTGATTTTTTTTGTCATACTGATACGCAGGGAGGTGTCCCAATGAAAGAACGTTATACCATCGGTGAGGTCGCCGCGCTTTTGAATATGTCCCCTCAGACGATCCGTTTTTACGACAAGCACGAAATCGTGGTCCCCTACTATACCGATCAAAAGACGGGCTACCGCTATTACAGCTATGACCAGATCCACTATATCGCCCGGGTCAAGTACTTACAGCGCTTTGGGTTCCGGCTGGACGATATCCGGGAGGCGCTGGCCTCCAATGATACCGGGCAGTTCAAGCAGTTCCTGCTCCGGCGGCGGCATGCCATGCAGGCGGAGCTGGACCATCTGCGGGAATTGCTGGACGAGCTGGATTGTTATGTGGATTACTACAATCACATCGACTACTATAACTATAACGACCTGCCCTATAAGGCGAAAGAGCCGGAGCGGTATATTCTGGCGGAGCCTCTGCTCCCCGGCGAGGATATCTATGGCACCGCGGGTCAGCGGCTGACCAAGCTGCAGCACAGCGAGCTTCTCTCCGATGTGCATTTTCTGCGGCAAGTCGGGTATCTGCTGGATTTTCCCTCTCTGATAGCCGGGAAGATCGTCCCCACCCATTACTTTGTATACCTGCGGGAGATGCCGAAGATCCAGCATCCCCATTTCATGCGCATCCCGGCGGGCACCTATTTCTGTATTCAGTCCCGCATTCTGGCGGAGCCTTTTGACAACACCTTCGTCCGCCGGTATTTTCGGGATGAGACAGCGCCGTGCCTGGCTTTGGCCAATGAATATGAGGACAACTTCACCAGCTTCAAGGACTGCATCTATGAGGTGCAGATCCTGAAAATGACATGACCGCCAGCGGGCATGTGTCCCCGCCGCGCTTTCGCTTTGTTTTCCACAGCTTGCACAAAGGGCGCACAGATGAATGCCATCTGTGCGCCCGCTTTTACGAGCAGTCCCTGTGCGTTTTACGCACGGCGGATATCAAAGAGTCTCTTTGGCGGCCCGAAACAGCTCTCATCCGGTCTTTCCCCTTGCATTTTTGCAAAAACATGGTATCTTGAGAGTGTTGCAGCCGGTACAGTTGGAAAGAATCTTTTTCATGTATCGCTGCTGCGCAGCACTGGAGACCGCATATGGGGTCCTCCGTGCTTGATTTCACAGGCAACGCTCACGCGCCTTTTCAACTGCGTTGACGATATCCACGGGGAGGCCGCACATGGATTACTATAAACTGCTGCAAATGGGCGCCCAGCTGGGCCGACAGCTGATGGCCAGCGGGGCGGAGATCTACCGGGTGGAGGAATCCGTGAGCCGCCTGCTGACCGCCTATGGGCTGGACCCCCAGGTCTTTTCCATCCCCAGCTGCCTGATCGTCAGCATCAACACGCCGGATGGAACGCCCCTCACGCAGATGTACCGCATCCCCGCCCACGGCACGGACATTGAGCTTCTGGAGCGGTGCAACGACCTGTGCCGCCGCCTGTGCCGGGAGACGCCTCCGGTGGAGGAGGCCCAGCGGCTGGTGGACGGTCTGGCGGACCGCTGCCGGAGCTTTTCTCCCCGCGTGGTCCTTCTGGGCTATATGATGGCCCCCGCCTTTTTCGCCCTCTTTTTCAACGGCGGTGTCCGGGATCTTCTCTGCGCCGCCATCGCCGGTCTGGCGGTGGGCATCTGCGTTCTGTTCGGTCAGGCGTTTATCGGCTCCAACATCTTTTTCCGCACAGCGGTGTGCGCCGCGGTGGCCTCCCTGCTGGCTCTGGTCCTGGTCCAAATCGGCTGGGGCCGAAGCCCGGATATCATCACCATCGCCACGCTGATGGTCCTGGTGCCCGGCATGGCGCTGACCAACGCCATGCGGGAGATCATGGCCGGGGACCTGATCTCCGGCCTCACCCGCACCGCCGAAACGCTGCTGGTGGCCACCGCCATCGCCCTGGGCACCGCCCTGCCGCTTCTGGCCGGGCAGGGACTTTGGGACGCCGCCCCGCCCGCCCAGGCGGTGACGGACGCATACCTGCTCCCCTGCCTGTGGGCTTTTCTTGCCTGCGTGGGCTTCGGCATCGAGTTCAACATCCAGGGCATCGGCATCCTGATCTGCGGACTGGGGGCGGCCCTGGGCTGGCTGATCTACCTGCTGTCCCTGGGCGCTCTCCACTCGGACATCTTCTCCGCCTTTCTGGCGGCCATGTCCATCAGCGCCTACTCCGAGCTGATGGCCCGCATCCGGCACTGCCCTGTCACCGGGTATTTACAGGTGGCGCTGCTCCCGCTGGTCCCCGGCGCGGGCATCTATCGGGCCATGCAGTACTGCATCGCGGGGGAGACTCCTCTGTTTCTGTCCACGCTGCTGCACACCCTGGGCTTTGCCGCCGCCCTGTCCGTGGGCGCCATGCTGATCTCCTCCATCCTGCGGGTCTGGCTGCCCCGGTTCCGCTCCGCCCGGTGAACCGGCCCTGCAAATACGTCTCGTATGATTTTTCATTTATATAACAAGAGGTATTTATTATGGATCAAACTTTTACCGGAAGCAGTCATTATGTGGCGTCTGACGAGCTGATGGGCGCCGTCAACATCGCCGTCACCCTGCAAAAGCCCCTGCTGATCAAGGGCGAACCCGGCACCGGCAAGACCATGCTGGCTCAAGCCGTGGCGGATGCCCTGGGCAAGAAGCTCATCATCTGGAATGTGAAATCCACCACCAAGGCCCAGGACGGCCTGTATGTCTACGACGTGGTGCAGCGGCTGTACGACAGCCAGTTCGGCACCCACGGCGTGGACGACATCGCCCGCTATATCAAGCTGGGCAAGCTGGGCGAGGCCTTCCAGTCCGACGAGCAGGTGGTCCTGCTGATCGACGAGATCGACAAGGCGGACCTGGAGTTCCCCAACGACCTGCTGTGGGAGCTGGACCAGATGGAGTTCTATATCCCCGAGACCCAGGAGACCGTCAGGGCCCGCCAGCGGCCCATCGTCATCATCACCTCCAACGCGGAGAAGGAGCTGCCGGACGCCTTTTTGCGCCGGTGCGTGTTCCACTACATCGAATTTCCGGAGCAGGCGCAGATGGAGCAGATCCTCCGTGTCCACTTCGGGCAATTGGAGGAGCACCTGGTCCAGCAGGCGCTGGCCGCCTTCTATTGGGTGCGGCAGCTGCGGGACATTGAAAAAAAGCCCAGCACCTCCGAGCTGGTAGACTGGCTGCGGGCACTGGTGGCCGGCGGCATCGACCCGGACCGCATCGTCTCCGAGATCCCCTTTTCCGGCGTTCTGCTGAAAAAGGATAAAGATCTGCACACCCTGCGCCGGAATCTGCGGTAAGGCCATGTTTGCTGCATTTTTTTACCTGCTGCGTCAGCGGGGCCTGCATGTGTCCCTGAATGAGTGGCTGACGCTTTTGGAGGGCATGGAAAAGGGCCTGCACCACTCCAGTCTCACCGGCTTCTACCACCTCTGCCGGGCCATCTTGGTACGGAATGAGACCGAGTACGACCGGTTCGACCAGGTATTTCTGGAGTTCTTCCGGGACGTGCCCTATCAGGGGGAGCTGCCCGAGGAGCTGTTGGACTGGCTGGACCACCCGTCAGAGGACCTGCACCGCACCATTGAGGAGCTGCGGTCCCGGGGATTCCCGGACGAGACGCTGGAGGATCTGCTAAAGCTGCTGGAAGAGCGGCTGAAGGAGCAGACCTCCGAACACAACGGCGGCAGCTACTGGGTAGGCACCCAGGGCCGCTCTCCCTTTGGCAACAGCGGCTGGCATCCCAACGGCATCCGCGTCGGCGGGCGCAGCCAGCACCGGACCGCCATGATGGTGGCCGGGGAGCGGAAATACCGGGACTTCCGCAAGGACAACACCCTGGACACCCGGCAGTTCCAGATGGCCTTCCGCCTTCTGCGGCAGCTGTCTGCCCAGGCAGACAGCGCGGAAAGGGTGCTGGATGTGGACGGGACCGTCCGGGACACCTGCGACAACGCGGGAACTTTGAAGATCCGCTACCAGCATCCCCGGAAAAACACCGTCAAAGTCCTGCTCCTGATGGACTCCGGCGGCTCCATGGACTACTATTCCGGACTTTGCAGCATGCTGTTCCAGGCGGCGACGAAGTCCAACCACTTCAAGGAGCTGCACACCTATTATTTTCACAACTGCATTTTCGGAGAGCTTTACACCCACCCCGGCCTGCGGGGGGACAGCACCATCTCCACAGACTGGGTGCTGAAAAACTATGACAGCAGCTACAAGGTCATCATCGTGGGAGACGCCGCCATGAGCCCTTACGAGCTGCGGGAGCATCGGTACAACTGGAGCCAGGGCACATACGGTCCCTCCGGGCTGGAGTGGCTGGCCCGGTTTCGGGCGCAGTATCCCTATCTGATCTGGCTGAACCCGGAGCCCATGCCCACCCGGGAGGACTATTGGAGCCAGACCCACTTGCAGCTGGGGCACCTGTTCCACATGTACGACCTCTCCGCAGAGGGGCTGGAAGCCGGTATGAAGCGGCTGATGGTCCGGAAATAAGCCGTTTTATCCGCCGGAGGGCTTCTCTGCCGGCGTTTCGCCCGACAGTCAGGACCACCCGTATAACGGGTGGCCTGCACTCGCCCCTATAAGGGGCTTTTACTGGCAAAGCCTAAAGGCTTTCGAATTTTATTTCTACTGCATCTGTGCCCTGCTGCCGATTTTTATCGGCGGTGGGGTGCAGTCTTTTTCGTCTCTCCGAGACTTTTTCTTGCTTGGGTTCTTTTCATTTAGTTCCAATGTCTATATTCGTGCTTGTACTCAACCTGGTTGCTTTCTTTGGTCTCTTTTCTTCTCATTTTTCTCCGCATAGGCTTAGCCTTTTTAGAACCACGGGCTTAGCCCGTGGTTTTCATTTATACAGCAAAAAGGGCGCCTGGTTTTTTCAAAACCAGGCGCTCTTTTTCTCTATCTTGATGTCAGATCGAGACGATCTTCCAGGCGCACCACACCAGCAGCAGCGCCATGATCACATTGATGACCTTGTTGTACCGCTGGTAGATGGGGAACAGCATGGCTCCCAGGGTGGCCCAGATCACGTTCCCCGTTCCGGCGCAGACCGCCATGATGACCGCGAAGGCCAGCACCGCGGATACGCGAAAGCCGTGGGGCATGATGAAGCTGGAATAAAAGGAGATGCCCAGCATCATGATCTTCACATTCAAAAACTGGAGCAGGAAGCCGTTGGCGTAGGTCAGAGGCTTGGACGCCCCTTCCCCAGTGCTGCCGGTCTTTCGCAGCAGCGTGCGGTAGGCCAGATACAGGATGTACGCCGCGCCCACATATTTTGCCACGGGGACGATCTGGGGCACTAGCCCGCCCAGGGCGGCACAGCCGAAGCCGCAGACCAGCATGATGGTCAGAAGGCCCGTCCAGATGCCGAAGAGCAGCGGCAGGCACTTGCGGAAGCCATGGGTGCTGGTGCTGCTCAGCAGCAGGATGTTGTTCGGCCCTGGGGAAAAGGTCGTTGCGCAGGCGGAGACCGCCAGCTCCAAATAGACTGCCAAGGGCATGGGACATGCCTCCCTTTTTCTCGTATTCTCTCAGCAGGAGACACCGGCCTTGCACAGCTCGATGAACTGCTTTGCCACACGGGCGCTTCGCCCGCCGGCACGGATGGCAAAGGCCTCGCTGCGGACCGCCAGCTCCCGCTCCTCCATCTCCACGCCGTACTGCCGGGCCAGCTGCCCCACGATGTAGAGATACCGCTCCCGGTCGGGACTGCCGAAGGTGATGGTCAGGCCGAAGCGCGCGGAGAGGCTCATCAGCTCCTGGCGGGTATCGCTCTCATGGATGTCGTCGCCGGAGCGGTCCGTCAGGGTCTCCTTGATGAGATGGCGGCGGTTGCTGGTGGCGTACACCGCGATATTGTGGGCCCGTCCGCCCACGCTGCCCTCCAAAATCGCCTTCAGGGCGGCGAAGTTGTCGTCATTGGCGGTAAAGCTCAGATCGTCGATGAACAGGATGAATTTCAGGGGGTTGGCCGCCAGGGCGTCCATCAGGTCCGGGATCTGGTAGAGTTGGTTTTTCTTCACCTCCACCAGCCGCAGGCCCTCGCCCGCAAAGGCGTTGGCAATGGCCTTGATGGCGCTGGACTTGCCGGTGCCCGCGTCGCCGTACAGCAGCACGTTGTTGGCGGGCCTGCCCTCCAGCAGGGCGCGGGTGTTGGCGATGACCTTCTCCCGCTCCCGCTCGTAGCCCGGCAGCTCCTCCAGCCGCTGGGGGTCCGGGTATTTCACCGGCGTCAGCTGGCCATTCTCCACAGTGAACACATGGTAGCGGGCAAAAATACCGTAGCCCTTGGAGCCGACCTCCCGCATCCTCTGCATATAATCGCCGGAGATGTCGCTTGGCGCGGTGGTCCAGCTCTCCAAAAAGTCAGGGGCACCGGCCAAACCGTCCGCCAAGGTCTCCAGCCGCACCTGGGACAGCTCGTCAAAAAAGGCCAGCTCCCGGCGCAGGGTCGTCTCCAGGACCGGGCTGACGCCGCCGGCGGCCTGATGCCGGATGCAGACGTTCTCGCTCTCCATCACGATATTGTGCAGGTATATGGACCAGTTGTCGCCGGACTCAAACAGCGCGGCCTCAAAAGCGGCGCAGCTGGCGGTGAAGGTCTCTCCGTCCGTCCGGCAGCGGCTCTCCAGCATCTCCCGGAAGGCCGTGACCACGGGGTCCTTCAGCAGCTCCCGAAAGATCACCAGCCCCGCCAGCCGGTTTTTCATCTCTTCAAATCGCAAGCTCCTCACATCCTGAATGGGATTTACCGCAGCACCGCACCCTCGTCGGCGCTGGTGACCATGCGGGCATAGCGGCTGAGCCAGCCGGTGGTGATGTTGGGCTCAGGCTGCACATAGGCGGCCCTGCGGACAGCCAGCTCCTCCTCGGACACCTGGAGGGTAATGGAGGCATTGGGGATATCAATGGCGATCTGGTCGCCCTCCCGCACCAGGCCGATGGGGCCGCCGGAAGCGGCCTCCGGGCTGACATGGCCGATGGACGCGCCGCGGCTGGCGCCGGAGAAACGGCCATCGGTGATGAGGGCCACAGTCTTATCCAGGCCCATGCCCGCCAGGGCGGAGGTGGGATTCAGCATCTCCCGCATACCGGGACCGCCCTTGGGGCCCTCGTAGCGGATGACCACCACATCGCCGGGGACGATCCTGCCCGCATAGATGGCGGCGATGGCGTTCTCCTCGCTGTCAAACACCCGGGCGGGGCCGGTGTGGGCCTGCATCTCGGGGGCCACGGCGCTGCGCTTGACCACACAGCCGTTGGGGGCCAGGTTGCCCCACAAGATCTGGAGGCCGCCGGTGGCGCTGTACGGGTCCTCGATGGGCCGGATGGCGCTGTGGTCTTTGTTTTTGGCGTGTTTGATGTTCTCGCCCACAGTCCTGCCGGTGACGGTCAGGCAGTCCAGGTCCAGCAGATCCCGCTTGGCCAGCTCCGCCTGGACGGCGGGGATGCCGCCGGCGGCGTACAGGTCCGGCATATGGGTGGGGCCGGCGGGCGCCAGGTGGCACAGGTTGGGGGTTTGGGCGGAGATCTCGTTGAACAGGGCCAGGTCCACAGGCACCCCCGCCTCGTGGGCAATGGCCAGCAGGTGCAGCACCGTGTTGGTGGAGCAGCCCAGGGCCATGTCGCAGGTCAGGGCGTTGCGGATGCTGCGCTCGTTGATGATATCCCGGGCGCAGATGTTCCTGCGGACCAGTTCCATGATGGCGGCGCCGGCCTGGCGGCCCAGCTGGAGCCGCTTGCTGTATACCGCAGGGATGGTGCCGTTGCCGGGCAGGCCGATGCCGATGGCCTCGCACAGGCAGTTCATGCTGTTGGCGGTGTACATGCCGGAGCAGCTGCCGCAGCCGGGGCAGCAGTTCTGGGTGCAGTCCTCCAGCTGGTCCTCGTCGATCATCCCGGCCTTGTAGGAGCCAACGGCCTCAAACATTTTGGAGAGGCTGACCTCCTGTCCGTCATAGGTGCCCGCCAGCATGGGGCCGCCGGAGCAGACCACGGCAGGCACGTTCATCCGCACCGCCGCCATGACCATGCCGGGCACGATCTTGTCACAGTTGGGCACCAGGACCATGCCGTCGAACTGGTGGGCCATGAACATGGTCTCCACGCTGTCGCAGATCAGCTCCCGGCTGGCCAGGCTGTACTTCATGCCCACATGGCCCATGGCGATGCCGTCGCACACGCCGATGGCAGGCACCATGAAGGGGGTGCCGCCGGCGGCCTCGATGCCGCTCTTCACGGCGTCGGTGAGCTTATCCAGGTTCATGTGGCCGGGAACGATGTCGCTGTGGGCGCTGACCACGGCGATCAGCGGCTTTTTCAGATCCTCAGGCGTATAGCCCAGGGCGTAAAACAAACTGCGGTTGGGCGCCCGCTCGGCGCCCTTTGTCACATTATCACTGCGCATGGTGCTCTCCTTTTCATACGCGCTTCGCGCTGTAAAATGAGATTTCTATCCATCTGCGGGCAGGCCGGAGGCCACGGATGGTCCCGGCCTGCGCCGCGTTTTTTTGAGCGCTTTGGCTCACTTCTTCAGCCAGCTCATCATGCCGCGGAGCTGCGCGCCCACCTTCTCGATCAGGTGGTCGGCAGCCATGCGCCGCTGGGCCAGGAAGTGGGTGCGGCGGCCGCCGTTGGGATTCATCTCCGTCAGGAACTCGGAGGCAAAGGTGCCGTCCTGGATCTCCCGCAGGATCTTCTTCATCTCCTTGCGGGTCTCTTCGGTGATGATGCGCTTGCCGGTGCGGTAGTCCCCGTACTCAGCGGTGTTGGAGACGGAGTAGCGCATTTTCGCCATGCCGCCCTGGTTGATCAGGTCGATGATCAGCTTCATCTCATGGCAGGTCTCGAAGTAGGCCATCTCCGGCTCATAACCGGCCTCCACCAGGGTCTCGAACCCGGCGACGATCAGCTCGCACACGCCGCCGCACAGAACGGCCTGTTCACCGAAGAGGTCGGTCTCGGTCTCCTCCTTGAAGGTGGTCTCCAGGATGCCCGCACGGCCGGCGCCGATGGCGGAGGCATAGGCCAGGGCCACGTCCTTGGCCTTGCCGGTGAAGTTCTGCTCCACGCAGATCAGGCTGGGAACGCCCTTGCCCTCCAGATACTGGCTGCGGACGGTGTGGCCGGGGCCCTTGGGGGCGATCATGATGACGTCCACATTGGCGGGGGGGGACGATGGTCTTGAAGTGGATGTTGAAGCCGTGTGCAAAGGCTAGGGTCTTGCCCTCGGTCATGTAGGGCGCGACCTGCTTGTTGTAGATGTCGGCGCACAGCTCGTCAGGCACCAGCATCATCACAACGTCGCCGGCTTTGGCAGCCTCTTCCACTTCGCACACGCGGAAATTGGGGCAGGTCTCGGCGAACTTCGCCGCCTTTTCCCAGTGGGCGGAGCCCTTGCGCAGGCCGACGACCACGTTCACGCCGCTCTCGGCCAGGTTTTCAGAATGGGCATGGCCCTGAGAGCCAAAGCCGATAACCGCGACGGTCTTGCCGTCCAGCAGTCCCAGATTGCAGTCGGAATCGTAATACTTCTTGATAGCCATGTTCGTGATCTCCTTTTTGTTTGTTTTGTTGGCAGAGGATGCGGCCCGCTCCGCGGGCAGGATGCAGACAACAAAAAAGCCTTTGCCTCTTGCAATTCAAGAGGCAAAGGCTTTCATCCTTCGCGGTACCACTCTTGTTAACGGCATATCCGGTATGCCGTCATCTCAGCAGGCTCCAACAAGCCCTGCACGATAACGGGTGCGGCCCGGCACTGCCTAATGGATCTTCCTTCAGCAGGCTACTCCAGGATGATTTCACTTGACCCGGCACTTATTGCCTCGCACCAACCGGCAATTCTCTGAAAGCGGAGCGAATCAGGTTACTTGTTCCCTTCTTCGTATTTTGTGGTGTTATCCTAGCACAGGATTTTTCAAAAAGTCAAGGTGGTTTTTGAAATTTATTTCCTTTTCGTTGATTTCTGATTTAATTTCACAACAGTCCTGCACGATTCTTGTGTAGTTCGCCAGCGGCGGACGTTTGTTTTTGTAAGCAAGTGTTTAACCAACGGTCTCACCGCTCATAATGTTTCATCAGCGCATGGGTCCCCAGATCGCCGAAGCCAGCAGCCTCCAGCGCCTGGTAATTTTCCAGGACCCTGCTCAAAATGTCCAGATGCAGGCCGCTGTTCTCCGCCTCAGCCTCCGCCAGCTTCATGTCCTTGATGAAGTGCTTCAGGAAGAACCCGGGCGTATAGTCCCCGGCCAAAATCTTGGGGCCAAAGGCGTCCAGCTGGGCGCTGCCCGCCGCGCCGGTGGACACGGAGCGCAGGACCGTTTCCAGGTCCAGGCCCTTGGCCTTGGCATAGGTCAGCGCCTCGCACACGCCGGAGAGCGTCCCCGCGATCATGATCTGATTCGCCATCTTCGCGTGCTGGCCGCAGCCCGCCTTGCCCTGATAGTTCAGGTTGGTGCCCATGGCCTGGAACAGGGGCAGGCACGTCTCATAGTCCGCCTGTTCACCGCCCACCAGAATGGAGAGCGTTCCATTTTTCGCGCCAATATCGCCGCCGGTGACAGGGGCATCCAGCACATGGAACCCTCTGGCCGTTCCCTCCGCGTAGAGCTTTTCCGCCAGCGTGGGGCTGGTGGTGGTCATGTCGATCAGGTAGGCCCCCGGCTCCGCGCTGTCCAAAATGTTGCCCGGCTGAAAATAGACCTCCTCCACGTCCTTCGGGAAGCCCACGATGGTAATGACCGCCTGGCAGCCCGCCGTGCAGGCGGCGATGCTCTCCCGAAGCTCCGCGCCCTCGCGCACCACGTCCCGCACCTTCTCCGGGCGGCGGGCATAGATCTGCACAGTAAATCCCGCTTTCATCAAATTGCGGACCATGGATTTTCCCATCAGGCCCACGCCGATAAAACCGATCTTGTTCATTCGATACGCTCCTTTCAGACCTGCGTCTCCCTGTGATAAGACCATTTTATCCCATGACGTGCCCTTTGGGAAGTCAGAAATCTTGACTTTTTCAGCTTCCGGCCTTATGATTTAGTTGATGCTACAACTATTTAAGCGGGGTGCTTTTTATGGATGCTTCTAAACGTCAGATCACCAAGATCGCCCGGGAGGCCGCCAAGCTGACCATCCGCATGATGAAGGAGACGGGGATCGGCACCGGAGAATTTGACCTGATCCACGCCGTCCGCCACCATCCCGGCATCTCGCAAAAAGAGGTCTGCGCGCTTTTGAACATGGACAAGGGCGCCGTGGCCCGCCGGGTGGCAAGTCTGGAGGGCAAGGGCTATCTGGTCCGGCATCAGAATCCCGCCGACAGCCGGGGGCAGATGCTGTACGCCACAGAAAAAGCGGAGTCGCTGAAGCGTTCCAAGGTCACGGTGGAGACCGCGTTTTATGCGTGGCTGCTGGAGGGTCTGTCTCCCGCCGAGCAGGAGACCTTCACAAGTCTTCTGCACACGCTTTACGTCCGCTCCAAAACCGAGAGCCGAAGCGGCTTTCCCCATGTGACCGCCCGTTTGGGCGAGGAGGAATCGGTATGAGTCAAAACACCTCCGGCCTTCGGCGGCCGGACCGCATCCTCTCCTACTTTGCGCAGGAAAAAAAGCCTCTGCTGATCGTCACCGCGACCGGGATCCTCTACAATGTGGGCCTTGCGGCAGGGCCCCTGCTGGAGGGCCAGCTGGTCCAATGCCTGCTGGAGATCCTGCAGGGCCTTGCCCAGTGGCCCGCCATGCTGGCCGCGGCGGCCCTCTATGGGGCTGTGACGCTGTTCGTGCAGGGGATGCGGTATCTGAAGCGCTTTTATGTGCGGCGCTTTGCCAACGATGTGAACCGCCGCATGAAGCGCGTCCTGTACAACAGCCTGGTGCACACGCCCAAGCCGGAGCTGGAACGGGAGAGCGTAGGCGGCATGATGACCCGTGCCATCGCCGACGTGGATGCCTGCGCGGAAGGAATGCGCAAATTCACCACAGAGGTGTTTGACACCGGGGTGGCTATGGCGGCATATCTGGCCCTCCTGCTGTTTTACGACTGGCGTCTGGCCCTGCTGGTCAGCCTCTTCCCTCCTGCGGCGCTTTTCCTGGCGGAGCACATGAAAAAGCCGGTGGCCCGCTGCGCGGCGGCCTATAAGGAGAGTGCCGGAAAGCTGAGCGGCGCCACACTGGACCGGGTGTCCGGTGCCATAACCTACCGGGTGTTTGGCCTGGAGGAAACCCGGAATGCCGACTACGAAGTCCGGCTGGCTGATTACGAAAAGCAGGCGGTGGCCGCCAACCTGTGGGAAAACACCATGCCGCCCTTGTACCGGATCATCTCCATGCTGGGCACGGTGCCCATCCTGTGGCTGGGTGCGCGGAATGTCCATGGCGCCGGCTGGATGTCTTGGGACATCGCGGCGTTCACCGCCTTTCTCACCTGCTATGCCAAGCTGGCCGTCAAGACCTCCAAGGCCGCCAAGCTGTTCAATTCCGTGCAGAAGGCCCAGGTGTCCTGGAAGCGCGTCAAGCCCCTGCTCCAACCCCTCCAGACCGTGCCCGCGCTTCCGCCTGCGCCCTCTGCGGAGTTGGCGGTCTCCGGCCTGTCCTTCTCCTATCCCGGCGGGCGCCAGGTGTTCTCAGGCGTTTCCTTCTCCGCCCGGCCCGGTCAGATCATCGGAGTGACCGGACCTGTGGCCTGCGGAAAATCCACCCTGGGCAAGGCGTTTTTGTGCGAGACGCCTTACGGCGGCAGCATCCGCTTTGGCGGGCGGGAGCTGTCCGCCCTGTCCCCGGCGGAGCACAGTGCGGTCGTGGGCTATCTGGGCCACCAGCCCGAGCTTCTTCGGGCCAGCATCGCGGAAAACATCCTGCTGGGCGCCGATGGAGATGCGGCCCCCTGGCTGGAGGCTGTCTGCCTGGATCATGAGGTATCCGCCATGCCCGCCGGGGACCAGACGCTGGTGGGAGACGGCGGCACAGGGCTTTCCGGCGGACAGCAGTCCCGCCTGGCGCTGGCCCGGACGCTCTGCCACAGGCGGCCGCTCCTGATCCTGGACGATCCCTTCTCCGCCGTGGACCAGGGGACCGAGCGGGAGATCCTGACCCATCTGCGGCAGCTGGCCGGGGAGAGCGTCGTGCTCCTCATCTCCCATCGCCTGACCCGCTTTCCCACCTTTGACCAGGTACTCTGGATGGAGCACGGGCAGGTCACATCCGGCACCCACGCCGCGCTGATGGCGTCCTGTCCGGAATACGCCAGGCTGTATCAGGCCCAGGCGGAAGGAGGTGCCCGCTATGACGCATAAGCCCTCTCTCTGGACCGTCCTCCGCTCTGTCCTGCTTCGGAACAGGCTGCTGGTTCTGGGGCTGCTGCTGGCCGCGGCAGGCTCCGTGGCCTTCGCGCTGCTCCCGCCGCTGGTGCTGGAGGCTGCCGTCAATGCCCTGACCGGCGGCGGAACGGTGTCCCTCCGGCTGGCCCTGCTGTATTTCGGGGCGTTGGCGGTCTCCGGCCTGTTTGACGCGGCCCAGGCGTTTTTGATCACCGTATTCGGTCAAAAGATCACCCGCGGCCTCCGCCATACCATGTGTGCCAAGCTGTCCCGTCTCCCCGCCGCCTATTTCACCGCCCAGGCCCCCGGGGCCACCGTCTCCCGGTTCGTGGGGGATGTGGACACCGTGGAGACGCTGTTCGCCTCCGGCGTTATCAGCATGGTGGTGGACGTGTGCAAGATCGCCGGCATTCTGGCGGTGATCTTTGTCAAAAGCCCCGGGCTTGGATGCCTGCTGGTGCTGGTGACGCCGCCGCTGTTTGCCATGACCCGCCTCTTCCAGAAGCGGATGCTGCAAGCGCAGCTGGACAACCGGGCGGCTGTGAGCCGTGTCAGCCAGCATGTTCCCGAGACCATCCGAAACATCCGCATGATCCACACCCTCCGCAAAGAGCGGTATATGGAGGAGCGGTATGACGAGGCCATTCAGGAGAGCTACCGTGCCATGGAGCGCTCCAATTTCTACGATGCCGTCTACTCCCCCATCATCCTGACCATCAGCGCCGTGGTGGTGGCCGTCATGATGACCGCCTCCTCCCTGGGCGGCCCGGCGCAGGCCCTGTTCGGCATGTCCGTGGGCACCGCCGTGGCGGTCATCGCCTATGTGGGCAAGGTGTTTGAGCCGCTGGAGAGCATCGGCATGGAGATCCAAAACATCCAGTCCGCCGTGGCCGGTATCCGCCGCATCCAGGAATTCCTGGCGGAGCCGGAGCAGCCGGAGGGCGACCCTTCCATCACCCTGGAGTCCCTCCTGTCCAGCGGCAAACCCGCTGTTCAGCTGAAGGACGTGTCCTTTCACTACGACGGCAGCCAGCAGGTCCTGCGCGGCTGCGGCTTTACAGTCGCCCCTGGGGAGACCGTCACCCTTACCGGCCGGACCGGCGCGGGAAAGAGCACGGTGTTCAAGCTGCTGCTGGGACTGTATGCGCCGGACAGCGGCAGCGTCCGCATCTTTGGCGCCGATGCGGACAAGATCCCCAGCGCCGTCAGGCGCAGGCTCTTCGGCTATGTGGAGCAGACCTTCCGCCCAGTTCCCGGCACGGTGGCAGACCAGATCGCCCTCTGGGATGCGTCCATCCCGCAGGAACAGGTGGTAGCCGCCGCCAAGCTGGCAGGGCTGCACGAGACCATCTCCCGCCTAGAGCTGGGCTACGGCACCCCCTGGACAGAGGCGCTGTTCTCCCAGGGGGAGCGGCAGCTTCTGGCTATTGCCAGGGCCGTTGCCGCGGACCCGGCCATCCTCCTGCTGGACGAGATCACCGCCAATCTGGACGCGGACACGGAGCAGGCAGTCTTGGCCGCGCTGCAAAAGGCCGCCCGGGACCGCACGGTGATCTCCATCTCCCACCGCCTCTACCGGCACAATGGCGGACGGTATCTTCAACTGTGAAACAGCGCGGCTGCAGACTTGATTGTCCGCAGCCGCGCTGTTTTTCATGGGATCACGGTATATGAAACCAGGGAGTACCGGGGAATGCCCTGCCTCTCCTCACTTACATGCCGGACGCTTTGGCGGGAGGTTCCCCCGCCACCCGGCCGGCAATGTAGGACGGCACCTTGTCAAAGGGAATACCCAGGGCCACGGAAAATTCCCCGTGAAGCAGGCGCTCCGCCTGTTTCATATACTTCTCGTCCACCATGCCCAGCCGCCTCTTCTGCGCCTCCGCCTGGCGGCGCTTGGTATAGATAGACATCATCAATTCCATCAGATCCCTGCAGTCATGGCTGCGCACCGAGGTCTGATAGTGCTGAGCCAGGGCCTGCAGTGTCGGCGCATGGCAGGCCTCCGCCCGCATACTCGGGATCAGGTCGATCAGTGCCTCTGCCTCCTCCGCGGAGAGCACCGGACGGATGGACACCTTTCCATTTTCCACGGGGCTATAGATCACACCGTCCTGAAAAAGCGGTTTGAGTAGGTAGTACAGCCTGTTCCGGTCCACGCCGCGCATATTGGGACGGGTGACCTCCTCTACCCGGCAGACACCGGTGGTTCCATATACGACCATATCTCCTGGCTGAAGCATGAAAATCCCTCCTTATACAAAACGCGTGTGGTCCCGGCAACTGGACTTACGTCTGCCGGGACCACACGCTGCGTATTTAGTATACCACATTTGAGACTAAAAATGTAAGAAAAATTTCAAATCATCCGCATTTTTTTAAAAAGCTCCTGTTCAGCCCTCCTACGATGACAGAAGGCGCCCCGCGTGCGGGCGCCTTCTGTTGGCCTCTTTACAGGTAATTCAGCGGATTTTTGGCAACGCCGTTGTAGCGCACCTCAAAATGGCAGTGGTTTCCGGTGGAGTTGCCGGTGGAGCCCACCCGGGCGATCTGCTGGCCCTTATAGACCCTGTCGCCCACGGAGACCGTCAGGCTGCTGTTGTGGCCGTAATACGTCTCGTAGCCGTTGCCGTTGTGGTTGATGCGGACCAGATAGCCATATCCGCCCATCCATCCGGCGTAGGTCACGATACCGCCGTCAGCGGCGCAGACCGGCGTTCCTCTCGGCGCTGCGATGTCGATGCCCTTGTGATTGGTGGAGCCGATGCCGCCCGGCGATTTCCGCCCGCCGAAACGGGAGGTGATGCGTCCGGAGACCGGCCAGCGGAAGCTGCCGGTGGGCAGCCAGGTGGGCCGGACCTTTGTGCCCCGGAGCTGCTGCTCCGTGACAGGTTCCCGCAATGTGACAGAGGACAGCACCGTCCGCTCCGTCTCCTCGCCGTTGACGTAGGTGACGGTGGCCACCACGTCAGCCGCGCCGTACTGGCCGGCGGAGGTGACCTTGGTATCGCCCTGGTACATATTGGCGGAGTCGGTGTACTCGATGTCGTACATCACGTCCTCCACATACCGCTCCCGCTGCACCACGGTCATGGTCAGATAGGGCACGGACGCGGACAGCGTCAGCACTTCGCCGATCTGCAATTTGTTGATGTTGTAGCCGGGGTTCAGCGCCAGCAGCTCCTTGGAGGTCAGACCGTGGCTGTTGGCGATCTCCGACCAGGTGTCGCCCTTCTTCACCTCGTAGGTCACCTCGGCGGTCTTGGTGCTGTACAGTGTCTCCGCCAGGTGGCCCAGGTTCATGATCTCATCTGTGGGAACAAATTCCTGCTTGATCTCCACATCCTCGGCAAAGGTGCAGGAGATGGTGTTTTCGTCCGTGGCGCCGCTGCGGAGCTGCTTCAGCAGCTCATCCAGGGCCCCCTCGTAGGGCGTTGCGCCGATGCGCTCGCCGTCCACATACAGGCAGTAGGCCGACGTCACCAGACCGATCTCCTCGGACAGGTCCTCCTCCAGCGTGTCCTTGTCCACCACGTCCTTCCGGCGCAGCAGGCCGGAGGAATATTGAATCAGGGAGTCGTCGATGGTAAAGGTCTCTCCCAGGGTCCGGGTGGTGATCTGCTCCAGATCCTTCTGCACATCCTCGGCTGTGCTCTTGCTGGCCACGGCGGCGATCACCTCGCCGTCATAGCTGACTGTCGTGCCGAAGGTATAGGTGGAGCAGAACAGGATCACCGCCGCGATGACGCAGCCGCCGCCCAGAAACGCCGCGGGGTGGATCGTTCGCTTCCACTTCCGCGCACGTCCCGGTCCTTTGGCCGCCTGACGGCGGCGCCCCAGGAGCAATTTCCGCAGGCGGCTGCCCAGCATGGGCAGCATGCACCAGGCGAACAGCAGGATCTGAATGGGCAGACGCTCCGATTCCGGGAAGTTGTGGGCGTGCTTTTCCCGGACGATGTGCCGCCAGCGGCGGCGGACCCGCCGCGTGATCCGCTTCATGCCAAAGTAGCAGCTCTTGAAAAATCCGGCGTCGTCCTCCGGGTCCCGCCAGTCCTCCAGCAGATTTTCCAGGATGCTTTTTCGCGTCTTACGCACCGGCCGTTTCCGCTCCGGGCGTGCCGCGGGCGGCTCCTCCCATGCGGAAATAGCAGCCTTGGCGGGCCGGCGGGCCGTTCCACGGTCCTCTGTCCGCTCCTCGGCAGCGGCATCCGCCTCCGTCTGCGTCCGGGGTTCCCGGTCCTCCCTGCGTCCGGCCTCCGGTCTCCGCCGCCTGGTCTCGCCGACCGTGCGGCGGGACTGCGCAGGCTTTGACAGCCGTTTGCCCCCCTGGGTCTCCGACTGATGTTCTCTTTTTGTATTCTGACTCATAATTCTCCTGAATCAATGACATCCAAAATAGTTACAAATTGTTACCATTTCATGATACCCCTTTTACAGGGGTTCGTCAAGTTTTATTTGTACCTAAAACCGCTTCAAATGGCTCCATTTTGACACTTTTGCTTCCTCTGTCCACGGGGAAACAGCGCTGATTATTTTACACATTCAACAGAAGAATTGGTGAAGTGTTCGTAAATTTTTGTGGTGATATTTCCATTTTCTGATTGACCCCGCCAATCAGTTGTGTATAATGAAATTAGTATATGATTCAGCCCAACCTGACAATTTTTGGAGGAAATCAAAATGTTTGAGTTCTTGATCAAGAAGCTGAAAGCCCATCCCCGCAAGATTGTGTTTACCGAGGGCACCGATCCCCGTATCCTGGAGGCCTCTGCCCGTCTGCTGTCCGGTACCTTCCTGACCCCCGTTCTGGTGGGCAATGTGGACGAGGTCCAGAAGGCCGCCGAGGAGATCGGCTTCAATATCCGCGGCGCCGAGATCGTTGATCCCGAGACTTTTGCGGATATGGACAAGATGGTCGCCACGCTGGTGGAGCTGCGCAAGGGCAAGATGACCGAGGAGCAGTGCCGCGCAGTCCTGAAGCAGGGCAACTACTTTGGCACCATGCTGGTGAAGATGGGCTACGCCGACGCCCTGCTGGGCGGCGCCACCTACTCCACCGCCGACACTGTCCGTCCCGCCCTGCAGATCATCAAGACCAAGCCCGGCAGCAAGATCGTGTCCTCCTGCTTCATTCTGGTCCGTCCCTCCGCCACCGGCGACCGCGAGGTCCTGGCCATGGGCGACTGCGCCATCAACATCAAGCCCAATGAGGACGAGCTGGTGGAGATCGCCCTGGAGACCGCCAACACCGCCAAGGTGTTCGGCATCGATCCCAAGGTCGCCTTCCTGAGCTACTCCACCCTGGGCTCCGGCAAGGGCGAGGACGTGGACAAGATGCGCAACGCCTGCGCTAAGGCCAAGGCCGCCGCTCCCGACCTGGCCATCGACGGCGAGCTGCAGTTCGACGCTGCCGTCTCTCCCCGGGTCGCCCATACCAAGTGCCCCGACTCCAAGGTGGCCGGTCATGCCAACACCTTCATCTTCCCCGACATCAACGCCGGCAACATCGGCTACAAGATCTGCCAGCGCATGGGCTCCTTCGAGGCCTACGGCCCCATCCTGCAGGGTCTGAACGCCCCCATCAACGACCTGTCCCGCGGCTGCAACGCCCAGGAGGTCTATTCCATGGCCATCATCACCGCCGGTCTGTGCGACGACTGATTCCTTACATAGCATCGCAAAGAGGACGCCTTGGGCGTCCTCTTTTTATAATAATCAAATTACTTGAAAAGTGGTAAAACCGCTTTTCAAGTGTCACAGCGCATGTGCGCTTTGACAGGCCGCGGTATGCGGCCTTAATTTGGATTTCATAGTCAATGACTGCACGCTTTGCGTGCAGCGGGCGTAGCTCGCTTGGAAAATCGCTTGCGATTTTTCAAGTTAATTGACTATATTTCAGCACCACCTGCAACTGCCGGTTGCGAAACGTCAAGCGGCCTTGCTGGACAGATTTGGGGTCCTCTGCTACCATAAAAGCATCTACATAGGGAGGTGACGCTGTGACTTTCGGGGAACGGCTGGTCCGGCTGCGGAATCAAAAGGGACTGTCCCAGGACGCCCTGGCGGAGAGCCTGGGCGTCTCCCGGCAGTCCGTCAGCAAATGGGAGACGGACGCCAGCGTGCCGGAGCTGGATAAACTGGTGAAGCTGAGCGATCTGTTTGAGGTCTCTCTGGACGAATTGGTGCGGGGCCGCTCTGTTTCACCTGTTCCACCACAGGCTGCGCCCTCTTTTTCCCTCTGGGAACGGGCCGCTGCGCTTTACCGGGAAAAGGCCTGGCTCTCAGGTTGGCTGCTGGTGGCGTGGGGCATCTCTGGATTGCTATGTTCCATCTGGAACGCAGTGGTGCTCTATCTGCCTGTAGGCGGGCTGATGGGTATGTTGAACCTGCTTTTTATCGCCCTGCTTCCAACGCACCTGGAGAATCTGTTGAAAATGCTGCTGGGCGCCCTGGCGGTTCTATACGGAAAGCGGGCCGCCGGGAACCTTCGGTGGTATCATGCCGGCTGGGCGCTGGTTGCCATGGGACTGTTTGGATTTCCAGTCGCTCCGCTGAAGACCGGACTCCTGCGGTTTCTGGGTTCCCTTCTCTATTTCTTTTGGGTTCCGCAAAGCCCAGAAGAGCTGATGATTTATTGGGTGCATGGCCTGTCTGAGATCAGCGGCTGCATTTTGTTGTGTGTCGCAGGTCTTTTTATGCTGCTTTTGGGCAGAAAGAAATCCCCAGAGTAAAAACTCCGGGGATTTTTACATTTCGTATTGGAAACTTACTTCCGGCTCTCGGCAACCGCCACGGCCACGGCGACCGTGGCGCCCGTCAGAGGGGCCGCCGCCCATATAGAGCGGCAGCATTTCAGCACCTATACCGTTCTAAATGCTGCCGGTAAGCAGCAGTCTCCCATTGATGCGCGGCAAAAGCGGTGTCCATTCTTTCCTTCCAACCTTCACAGCTTTTGTTTTTTCTGCATGGCGGTCGTCATTGTGCTGACACCTATACACACCAGTCGATATCCTGCACAGTCTTCTGCATCCATGAGCTGATTTCGGGATGCGGATCAGGATATAGGCCGCCATCGTGCTTCCGCCGCCTTTTTGCGGAGGCATCCGAATACCCGATCGTGAGGATCGCGATATCCATTTCCCTTTCCGCCTGAAATACCCGGCTGTACCCCACATATGTCCCGGCGGGTATGCGGCTGACCTTTGAAACGCAGGCGGTCAAACGATATTTCAAGCCAGGCCCGCTTCAGGGCTTTCACGTCAATCCCTCCGTCTTTACTTGATACCGTAAACATACAGTTTGCTGCAGGACTAAAGTCAATTGCCCCTTTTCCATAAAAATCTGTGGAATTTATGGCTAATATGTTTTATAGCCGGCGCACCTGAAAACCGGTAAAGTTCGGTGGATAAAACGAGAACCAGCGGCGTTGCCGTCTTTGGCGGACGTCAGTCCGCCTGCATCCTCCACCCTGCTGTATCCCCTTTTCTCTCGCTTCCTTTTTACCCTTTCCCAAGCGCGCCGACTATAATAGGGTCGGCTTTCTTCTAACAACGAATTTTATGTGCTGATAACGGTACAAGTGTCTATCCGGCACAGGGAGCGCATTCCGCCGCTTGCGGGCGCGATTCATCCCCGGGGAACGCGGATCTTCCCCGTGATCTCACGGGCCCGGGCCGCCTCCCGGATATGGCTGTCCACAGTTCGGCAGCAGCCGCCCACGGCGCTGGCACCAGCGCGGATCCAGCGGCGGGCGTAGTCGCCGAAGGTGACGCCGTCCCGGCTTCCATGCCAGGTTTTGGTGGCAGGGTCATACTCCTCGCCGCTGTTGGGATAGACCGCCACCGGCAGGCCGCAGCCCGCCTTTATCTCGCCGATCAGCTGCTCCACGAACTGCGGCGGCACGCAGTTGACGCCGATCATTTTCAGATGGGGATGTCCCTTCGCAAGAGCCGCCGCGCAGTCACGGATCAGATCGCCCTCGTTGATATGCCGTCCGTCCCGGCAGGAAAAGCTGATCCAATAATCCGCGCCCAGCTCCTCAGCGATGTCAGCTTCAACAAGCGCCTCGGTCAGAGATGGCTGTGTTTCGATCAGCAGGAGGTCCACGCCGGCCTCCCACAAAAGCTCCATCCGCCGCTTGTGAAAACTCCGCAGGACCTCCGGAGAAACGCCGTAGTTTCCCCGGTATTCAGACCCATCGGCCAGATAGGCGCCATAGGGCCCCACAGAACCCAGGCACAGGGGCCAAAGACGCCCTTCCCCCTTTCCCTCCGCCGTCCACCAGGCTTCCCGGGCCTCTAAAAGAAGCTGCGCCGAGCGGGTAATGAGGTGTTCGGCTTCCTCCGCGGAATATCCCCTGGCCGTCAGCCCCGGAACGGTGGCCTGATAGCTGCAGGTGATGCCGCAGTCCGCACCGGCCCGGAAGTAATCCGTGTGGACCTGCCGTATCAGTTCCGGACACTCCGCCAAGGCTTTCGCGGTCCAGAGGCTGTCGTTCAGATCACAGCCCAACTGCTCCAGTGCGGTGGACATGGAGCCGTCGATGATCATAACGCCGGTATTTTTCCAAACAGATTCCAATGGTGCGCGCATAGCCGCCCTCCCGTACAAGTCAATGTTTTCTGCATCATAGCATATGAAAATTCCCTGTGTCAACGATGAAAACGAACATTGACATTGCCTCAAAAAACAGAGTAATCTATATACAGCTGCGGCAAACAGCACAAAAAGTTCTGCAGCGCCGGGAGGACAGACTGCATGAAACAGTATTATACCATCGGAGAAACAGCAAAACTGCTGGGCGTCACCACGCAGACGCTGCGGCATTACGACCGGATCGGTCTGCTTTCGCCATGCCATGTGGACCCCGAGACCGGGTACAGGCATTACCGTTACCAGCAGTTCCACATCATTGACAGGATCAAATATCTGCAGGGCTTCGGCATGTCTCTGGAGGAGATTCAGCTCATCATCCAGAACGGAAAAAACGACCACCTGCTTCAGCAGCTCCAAAAAAAGCGGGCGGACATGGACCGGGAGATGCGGGATTTGCAGAAGCGGCGGGAAAACCTGGATTGGTACATCGACTACTGCACCTATATGGATTCCCAGGGCGGAGCGGAACAGCTTTACACGGTGCGCCATCCGGAGCGGTATATCGTCAGCTGTCCCTGCTATTATAAGGAACCTCTCGCCAATATGGAAATCCGCCTGGCAGAGGTGAAGAGCAGGCCGGCATACCGCGGCGAATCCTTCCACCGGCAATACGGCTACCGCCTGGATATCGACAGTCTGTTCCGCAGGGAGTTTTATCCCCGGACATATTTTACTTATTTCAGCGCAAAGCCCCAGCTGAAAGAGGACCTGTATGATATTTTACCGGCGGGTGAATACCTGTGCCTGCGGACACAGCTGCTGCACGAGGACTGGGACCCGGGCCTGCTCACCACCTACTTTTCCAACAAGGAACAGCCCAAGTTTGCCATCGCGTTGGAGTTCGAAGATAACCTGACCGACTGGTCGGACGCCTGGTATGAGCTGCAAATATTGTTGTAATAGAAAAAATTCAAAAGAAAATTTTGTCCTGTTTATACAATTGACCTTACTGTAGGGACAACCTCTATGATTGGAATCAGCCAAGCGATGCGCACGCGAAAAGCCAAGGAGGTTTCCATGCAGTTACAATTGGATACACAGCTTTTATACCAGGGCACAGAGCCGTGCGGGGAGATCCGCAATCCGGAGGTCCCCCCCATCTATCCGTCCACCGCGTATATCATCGACGACATGGATGATTACGACTACGCCAGTAAGGGCGGACGCTATTATTACAGCCGCACCGCCAATCCCAACCGGGACGGGCTGGGCAAAGCCATTTCCTACCTGGAGCAGGGTGAGGACACTCTGATCTGCTCCTCTGGCATGGCAGCCATCTCCACGGTCCTTTTGGGACTGCTGCGCCAGGGCGATCACATTTTGATGAGCAAGGCCATTTACGGCGAGACCATTGAACTGGCGGACCGCATGCTGAAAAACTTCGGCATCGAGGTCTCCTTCGCGGACTTCACCGACATCCAAGCGGTCAGCGACAGCATCCGCCCCAACACGCGGATGCTCTACACCGAGATCATCGCCAACCCCCTTACGCTGGTGGTGGACCTGGATGCGGTCCATCAGCTGACGGCGGAAAAGGACATTCTGCTGGTGGTGGACAGCACCTTTACCACCCCCTTTGTCTTTCGCCCCCTGCAGCACGGCGCCGATATTGTCATCCACAGCCTGACAAAGTACTTCGGCGGCCACAGCGATATCACCGGCGGTTCCATAACCGCCTCTGAAGCGCTGATTCGGAAGCTCAGGCCCCAATATCTGCTGCTGGGCTGCTGCCTGGACCCCAACACGGCCTGGCTGACCCAGAGAAGCATCAAAACCATGGGGATGCGGGTGAAAAAGCAGAATGAAAACGCCCGGCTGCTGGCAAAAGCGCTGAGCGAGGACAGCCGCGTCAGGGCCGTTCATCACCCCAGTCTTCCCAGCCATCCGCAGCATGAGCTGGCCAGCAGAATTTTTGACTGCGGCTGCGGAGCCATCATCAGCTTCCGTGTGGAGGACTCCCGGGAAAAGGTCAATGATTTCATGCACAGGCTGAAGCTTGTGAAATATTTGGGAACGCTGGGCGGCATCCGCACCACCTATACGCACCCCGCCACCGCTTTCCGCGATGAATTCACCCAGCAGGAGCTGGAGGAGATGGGGATGTACGAGGGTCTGATCCGCGTCTCCGTAGGCGCGGAGGATATCCGAGACCTAATTGAGGACTTTACCCAAGCCCTTGGGGCGTTTGACAAATGTGTGGCTCTTTGAAAATTAAATAAAGAGCGAAACGGGAGGAAATCGTATGAACGTTATTTCTGCAGCACTGACAGCAGTAGCTGATTTTATGTGGGGTACTCCGATGACAGTGGCGCTGGTAGGCACCGGCCTTTTCCTGTCCATCATGTTCAAATTCCGCTATATCACCAAAATGGGCTTCCATTTCAAAAACACCTTTGGAAAGATGTTTACCAAGGGTGAGGGCGAGGGAACCGTGTCCGGATTTGCGGCGGCATGCACAGCCATGGCCAATACCATCGGCGTCGGCAACATCGGCGGCGTGGCCACCGCCATCTCCATGGGCGGCCCCGGCGCCGTTTTCTGGATGTGGGTCTCCGGCCTGCTGGGCATGTCCACGAAAGCCTGCGAGATCATTCTGGGCCAGAGATACCGCGTGAAATATGACGTATCCATGGACGAATATCTTTGCGACCGCTCCTTTGTTATGAAGAACGCCTTTGGCTGGAAAAAGGGCGCAGCGGTTCTGGCAGTCTTTGTCTTTATGCTGGGCCCCTGGACGAACGCGGTACAGACCCAGTCTGTGACCTCCTCTCTGGAAGAGGCATTCGGCATCAATCCGGCCATCTCCGCGGCCGTCATCGCCATCACCTGCCTGATCACGATTGCAGGCGGCTTAAAATCGATCTCCAGCACCATGGAGAAAATCGTGCCGTTCATGGCCATGGCATACATTCTGGCGGGCATCGGCATCCTGGTCATGAACATCACCCAGGTCCCCGCGGCTTTTGCCTTGATCTTTAAAAGCGCCTTTACCCCCATGGCCGGTGTAGGCGGCTTTGCCGGCGCGACTGTGCGTGACGCTATCCGCTATGGTGTTGCCAGAGGCCTCTATTCCAATGACGCCGGCACGGGCTACGGTATCGTCGCCCACGCGGCAGCCAAGGCCGACCACCCGGTCCGCCAGTCCTCCTGGGGCTGGGGCGAGGTGTTTTTGGACACCATCGTTGTCTGCACCGTGACCGCTCTCTCCATCATTCTCACCGACAGCTATATCACCCATCCCGACATCACCAGCGCCCAGCTGACGACTGTGGCTTTCCGGGAGGCATACGGAAACCTGGGCAGCGGCTTTATGGCCTGTGCCATCACAGTGTTTGCGTGGACGACCATCGTCGGCATGTATTACAGCTGTGCGAAATCCGTGAATTATTTCCTGGGCGACACGGCGCTGAATAAGAAAATGACTCCGGTCTATATGATCTATTTCCTGCTTCCCGCCTCTGTGTTCTATTGGGTGGATGCAGCGGAGCTGTGGGCTGCCACCGATATCCTCACCGGCTTCTATGTCGTCATCACCCTGGTGTTCATCTACGGCAAGCGCAAAGAGATCTTCCGCCTGTTTAATGACTTCTGGGATCGGTTCATCCCGGCTATTGAGCGCGGCGAAAAGCCCGAAAAGGTGGCCTATGAGACCGTGGAAAAGCGCTGATATCTGCGAAAGCTCAAGCGCCATAGGTTCATTTTAAAAGTCGGCCGCGAAATTTGTGCGGTCACCTAAAAACTCTCCCCCCCTAAAAAAGCAGGAGGAGCCCCGGCTGTCTGCCGCGGCTCCTCCTGTCGCTGTCTTAGCTCCGTCATATCTCCCATCTGCCTTTGTCCGGTGCCCTGTCCTGTGGGGATAGCAGGCGGCGCACAGATGGAGCGGGGCTTTAGAGGTGTTTTTCCCGTGTACCACATGACGCCGGGTGCCTGCGGGAACAAAGGCGGCGTCTCCCCGCTGGAACGTCAATCGCCCCTGGGCAGGCCCCATCAGTAAGCCCCGCAGCGTGGAATAAACATGAGCGCCCAGCTGTAAATGGCTGCCAGTCCGGCGGGGCTTCGATAAAAGGACGTTTGTTCTGCCGCACAAGCAATATCCACTACAGCTTTGAGCGCACCGCGTTTTGCACCTTCTTGAACCGCCTTTCCGGCTCCCTGAATACCGCCGCAGCCAAGGTCTTTGCAGCCCTTTACAGGTCTCGTGACCACACCAGCTTCCGCGGCACAGCAGCGGCTATCGACGTTGCTGTCGGCAAGCACCGTGATCGGGTGGTAGTTGACGACTCTCCCCCTGCCGCCACTGCCGCTGAGAGCGGAATATGAAGACGGTGCCGGAGCATGTCCTCCGGTTTCAGAAGCCCAGATAAAACTGCCCGTTTCATACAGAAACGGGCAGTTTTTATATTCCTCAAAAAGTTGCGAAAACTGTGTGTCTTTCGAATTTTTCTTACTTCTGGCTTTCGGCAACCGCCACAGCCACGGCGACCGTGGCGCCCACCATGGGGTTGTTGCCCATGCCCAGGAAACCCATCATCTCCACATGGGCGGGGACGGAGGAGCTGCCCGCAAACTGGGCGTCGCTGTGCATGCGGCCCATGGTGTCGGTCATGCCGTAGCTGGCGGGACCGGCGGCCATGTTGTCAGGGTGCAGGGTGCGGCCGGTGCCGCCGCCGGAGGCCACGGAGAAGTACCTCTTGCCCTGCTCGATGCACTCCTTCTTGTAGGTGCCCGCCACCGGGTGCTGGAAACGGGTGGGGTTGGTGGAGTTGCCGGTGATGGACACGTCCACCCCCTCCTTGTGCATGATGGCCACGCCCTCACGCACATCGTCGGCGCCGTAGCAGCGGACATTGGCCCGCTCGCCCTCGGAGTAGCGGATCTCCTTGACGATGGTCAGCTCGCCGGTGTAGTAGTCGAACTTGGTTTGGACATAGGTGAAGCCGTTGATGCGGCTGATGATCTGGGCGGCGTCCTTGCCCAGGCCGTTCAGGATGACCCGCAGGGGCTCCTTGCGGGCCTTGTTGGCGTTGCGGACGATGCCGATGGCGCCCTCGGCGGCGGCGAAGGACTCGTGTCCCGCCAGGAAGGCAAAGCACTTGGTCTCGTCCCGCAGCAGCATGGCGCCCAGGTTGCCGTGGCCCAGGCCCACCTTGCGGTCCTCGGCCACAGAGCCGGGGATGCAGAAGGCCTGGAGGCCCACGCCGATGCACTCGGCGGCCTCGGCGGCGGTCTTGACACCCTTCTTCAACGCGATGGCCGCACCCACGCAGTACGCCCAGCCGGCATTTTCAAAGGCGATGGGCTGGATGCCCTTGACGATCTCATAGGGGTCGAAGCCAGCGGCGGTGCAGATCTCGCGGCACTCCTCCACGCTGGAAATTCCGTACTGGGACAGGACGGAATTGATCTTGTCGATTCTTCTCTCGTAGCTTTCAAACAGAGCCATTGGTCAATTCCTCCTTTTTTATTCGTGACGGGGGTCGATGTACTTGGCGGCATTCTCAAACTGGCCGTAGTGGCCCTTGGCCTTCTCCAGCGCCGCGTTGGCATCCAGCCCCTTTTTGATGCTGTTCATCATCTTACCCAGATTGATGAACTCATATCCGATGATCTCGTCATCCTTGTTCAAGGCGATGCGGGTGACATAGCCCTCGGCCATCTCCAGATAGCGGGGACCCTTGGCCTTGGAGGCAAACATGGTGCCCACCTGGCTCCGCAGGCCCTTGCCCAGGTCCTCCAGGGAGGCGCCGATGGGCAGGCCGCCCTCGGAGAACGCGGTCTGGGTGCGGCCATAGACGATCTGGAGGAACAGCTCCCGCATGGCGGTGTTGATGGCGTCGCACACCAGGTCGGTATTCAGGGCCTCCAACAGCGTCTTGCCGATGAGGATCTCGGACGCCATGGCTGCGGAGTGGGTCATGCCGGAGCAGCCCAGGGTCTCCACCAGGGCCTCCTCGATGATGCCGTCCTTCACGTTCAGGGTCAGCTTGCAGGCGCCCTGCTGGGGAGCGCACCAGCCCACACCGTGAGTCAGACCGGAGATGTCCTTGATCTCCTTGGCCTGGACCCATTTGCCCTCTTCGGGAATGGGCGCCGGACCATGGTACGCGCCCTTGGCAACGGGGCACATGTTCTGCACTTCGGTAGAATAAATCATGTTCGTGCTTTCCTTTCCTGATCTGTATTTTAGGAAAAACCGCTGTTTTAGGCGGCTTTCACAGGTTTTCCGTTAAACATTATATCGGTAAACGATTACCCTGTCAAGCAAAGAGCGCGATTTGTTGTCGCCTTTTCCCGCTTAATTTTTAGAGGATTTTCCTCTTGAAAACATCCGAAAGAGGAGCCTTGTGTCTCATCCGGCCGTTTGCTGTTTTGAAAAAAGAGATACCGGCATGTTCGCGTTTTTAGACAGGCCGACGGCTTTTGTGTTCCCGGTGCGTTAAATCCGATTCTCTGGTATATACCTGCAAAATTATACAAATCCGCCTTGTCCATGGTGCGTGCGCGGATTTGAAGAAGGAAGCCGCCCCAAAATCGGAACAGCTTCCTTCTTGACGTATGCTATCGTATCGTTGGAACGCCGTATGCTATCTCCTATAAGCAGGGTCTAAATTTTTCTTTTCCTGCTCAGAAAGGTTGCCCCAGCTGACTTCACGTTCGCCATACTGTGTATATAACCAATACGCGTCACCGATATGAACAACGATGTTCTCGCCGTATTGATATACCTCGCAGCCGACAATAGAATCATTCGCTTGGAGATCCTCTTTCGGCACCCCCTCTTCAGAAGCTGTGCTTTCAATCTTTCCCAAGCAGATAAATTCTTCTTTCATCTCCCCATATGAAATCTGTTCGGTGCTTTGTTTGTAAAGTACACCATTTACATAAACCATTGGTGGTGCGTCAGCCACACCGTGGGTTGAAATCGCAGCTGGTTGCGCCGTCTCCGCATCATCAGATCTGCGATTTTCCACCTGGGGCATATCATCCACTGCGCCGCCTCTAACCGGTCCTCCGCTGCCCGGAGTTCCCTCACCAGCAGGGTCGGAACCTTGACCATAAAGAATATTCCGGGGAATTGCCACACTGTCAGTACGCTTAATGAAATCATCAGCTTCACTGACTTTGTAATTATCAAAGGTGGCAAAAAAAGTTCCATCTTCCAGCAAAGAAACGGTAATGGCCTTTGTCGCGGTTTTACCATTCGCAAAGGTAATCTCCATAACGATAATATCCTCGCGCAATTCCGCCGGAAGTGTCGCAATAGTAGTTTCCGGGTTATCCGTCAGAGCACGGATTATCGTGTTGGGCACCCAATCAATCGTCAAATAATAATACTCGCTCTCGTCCTCACCATAAGTCACCGTGAAGTTTTGAGCTTCCCCATACTCATCTCTCGTTTCCGTCCAGTCCATAAAGTTGATTTGATGGTTTTTGCAAGAGAACCGGACAGTTTCAATATCCTCGCCGGAAAGATAGAACATCAACGGATGCCCTTTCATTTCTCCGGTATCGCTGATCGTTCCTGTATGGATAACAGCCCCTGCCTCTGTGATCTCTTCATCCGTTCCACATGCATAAGCCGTTACAACCATTCCACTGTTAAAGTAAGATAATATGCCGCTAATAGCAACGAATACGGCAAAGCAAGCGGCTATTGTTCCCCAAATCCTCCAATTCATTTTCTTTCTCACAGGTGTTTCAGCCCCCCTCAAAAGATCGTCATCAAGCTCGCAGAGGGCTTCAAAAAAATCCTCTTTCTTCATAATTCAAAGCCCCTTTCTGTCAAATACGCCTTTAACTGCTTCCTTGTCCGCTCCAGGGTCTTTGACACGCTTCCTTGCAGCATTCCATAGTCTGCTGCGATTTTTAAGACGGGATCCGCATACCAATAGCGCCGAATAAATAGATTCCGTTTTCCTGTTGAAAGGCCTCTTACAAATGAATTGATTGCTTTTGCCAATTCTCGGCGGTCAATGATCTGTTCGATATTTTCCGTATCTGATACACAATCTGCTAATTCATCCAGAACAAGTGTTATCTCTCCACTGCCTCGCTTTTCGGCACGGTTGTGTTTATACTTGTTAAAGGACAAATTTCGAGTGATTTTACCAAGGAATGTTGATAACTGTTTAGGCCAATGCATTGGCATGGAGTTCCATGCGTTCAAATAAGTATCATTGACACATTCCTCCGCATCTTCATCATTGTCCAAAATATTTCTTGCTATGGATTTGCAATAGTGGCCGTACTTTTCGGACGTTATACGAATGGCTTGGTCGTTTCTATCCCAATACAACTGGATAATGCTCTCATCATCCATATGAATCCTCCTTTCACCTATATACACAGCTTCTAAAAGGAAACCTGACATCTATTTTCAAAAATATTTTTCTTTATCATATCACATTTGACTGCATGGCTTGCAAATGTGATGATTACTGATACAAGGGATTCTGATTGAGCGCAAAAAGACGCCCTCCGCCGGGAAACGGAGGGCGTCTTTTCGTATGTGGCGAACGCTGTCAAGCAGTGCTTACAGTATGTTCATCAGGTTGAAGGCCAGGATCAGGCCGGAGAACACAATGGAGACCGTGGAGCACAGCTTGATCAGGATGTTCAGAGAGGGACCGGAGGTATCCTTGAAGGGGTCGCCCACGGTGTCGCCCACGACGGCAGCCTTGTGCTGCTCGGAGCCCTTGCCGCCGTGGTGGCCGCTTTCGATGTACTTCTTGGCGTTGTCCCAGGCGCCGCCGGCGTTGGACATGAACACGGCCATGGCGAAGCCGGTGACGGACACGCCGCCCAGCAGGCCGATGACGCCGAGAGGCCCAAGGACGATGCCGGTGGCAATGGGGACGATGATGGCCAGCAGAGCAGGAGCCACCATCTCATGCAGGGCGCCCTTGGTGCACAGAGACACGCAGGAGGCGTAGTCGGGGTCAGCCTTGTACTCCATGATGCCGGGGATGGTCTTGAACTGACGGCGGACTTCCACGACGATGGACTGCGCGGCCTTCTGCACGGCGCTCATGGTGAACGCGGAGAAGACGAAGGTCAGCATGGCGCCGATGAACAGGCCCACCAGCACCAGGGGATTGGTCAGGGACAGGTCCAGGACTTCCTCGGTCTTGCTCTGGACGATGTCCACGTAGCTGACCAGGAGGGCCAGGGCGGTCAGGGAGGCGGAGCCGATGGCAAAGCCCTTGCCGGTGGCGGCAGTGGTGTTGCCCAGAGAGTCCAGTGCGTCGGTGCGGTCACGGACGCTTTCAGGCAGGCCGCTCATCTCGGCGATGCCGCCGGCGTTGTCGGCCACGGGGCCGTAGGCGTCGGTAGCCAGGGTGATGCCCAGGGTGGACAGCATGCCGACACCGGCGATGCCGATGCCGTACAGGCCCATGCCGTAGGCGGTGCCGCCGCCGGCGGCGAAGAAGCTGACGACCACGGCGGCCGCCACGATCAGGATGGAGGCCATGGTGGACTTGAGGCCCAGGGAGATACCGCCGATGATGATGGTGGCGGAGCCGGTCTCGGAAGCGGCAGCCAGCTCCTGGGTGGGCTTATAGGTATCGGAGGTGTAGTACTCGGTGAAGTAGCCGATGGCGCAGCCGCCGATCAGGCCGCAGAGGATGGCCACGTACACGCCCATGTTGCCCAGGATGACATAGGTCAGAGGGGCGGCGATGACGGCGGCCAGGATCGCGGCGGTATAGGTGCCGGTGCGGAGGCTCTTCAGCAGGGACTCCTGGGTGGCGTCCTCCTTGGTCTTTACCAGGAAGGAACCCAGGATGGAGCAGATGATGCCGGTGACCGCCAGAGCCAGGGGCAGCAGCATGCCCTTGAAGCCATAACCGGCCACGCCGCCCAGAGCGAAGGTCGCCAGAATGGAGCCGACATAGGACTCGTACAGGTCGGCACCCATGCCGGCCACGTCGCCCACGTTGTCGCCCACGTTATCAGCGATGGTGGCGGGGTTGCGGGGGTCGTCCTCGGGGATGCCGGCCTCGACCTTGCCCACCAGGTCAGCGCCCACGTCGGCGGCCTTGGTGTAGATGCCGCCGCCCACACGGGCAAACAGCGCCATGAAGGAAGCGCCCATGCCGTTCATGACCATGATGTTGCCCAGGGCGGTGGGGTCATTCACGCCGAAGGCATAGCGCAGAAGGAAGAACCACATGGTGATGTCCAGCATGCCCAGGCCCACCACGGTGAAGCCCATGACGGAGCCGGAGGAGAAGGCCACCCGCAGGCCCTTGTTCAGGCTCTCAGAAGCGGCCTGAGCGGTCCGGGCGTTGGAGTTGGTGGCGATCTTCATGCCGATGAAGCCGGCCAGCATGGAGAAGATACCGCCGGTGACAAAGGCGAATGGGGTGAACTTGGAGAGCATCTGCCCGCCAGTGGCAAATGCGATCACCAGCAGGATGATGAACACCACCACGAACACCTTAAAGACGGTGGTGTACTGTTGTTTGAGGTAAGCATTTGCGCCTGCCCGGATAGATGCCGCGATCTTCTGCATCTTCTCGTTGCCCTCGGAATAGGCCATGACCTTGTTCCGCTGCAGCGCCGCGAAGAGCAGAGCGACGATCGCGCCAATAAAGCCGATCCAGAACATGTTTTCCATTTTTTCCACTCCTTATTGGTTTTGTGTGTTTTACAGTGCTATATCATTCTAACACACGTGAACGTTTTTTCAAGTAACACTTTTGCTTTTTCTTGCGCAAACGTTGTATTTTTTACGTTTTATCCAAAAATTAACACAAACTTCCGGTAAAATTGTTCTTAAATTCAGGCAAATTTTCGCAAATTTCGCAGTTTTATAGCGCAAAAAAATGACGTTTCTTATAAAAAAGCCTTTTGAAAGAAAATCTTCCAAAAGGCTTTTAGGACTTTTGTAAATTTTGCGTTGATATTTCCTCCGCTTTTTGCGTTTTTTTTGCGTTTCAATACACCAGGCTGAATTCCGTGAACACCCAGCGCCCATTTTCAAAGACATAGGGGAAGGACCAGCACTCCACCCCTGTCACCGTGACCTGGTCGTCATCCAGAAGGTCCACCATGACATCGACCGCATATGCCGTTTCGCCGACCTGTTCCGTCTGGATCTGCACCGCGCCCTTATAGGGATCCTTTTCCCGGCCGCTCCCTCTTCCGTAAAGCGCGCCGTCAATATCCCGGTACAGGGGACGGTCCCCGCCGGCGGCCAGCAGCTGTTCCGTCACATCTTCCGAAAACACGGCCCGCAGGTCGTTCCGCAGATCCTCCAGGTCATACAGGCCCCGGACGTCCACCATGCGGTACAGCGCGCCGTCCGCCTCCACACCTTCTCCGGTGGTCGCCAGCGGCGACAGGTCGAACCAGCTGTATACCCGGACCGCCCGGTCATACGCCGCCAAAAGCTCCTCCTCCGTCAAGGGCCGGGCGTCCGCCTCCACCTGGGCGGTCCGCAGGGCCGCCGTCTCCGCCGCCGGCAGTGTCTCCTCCGCCTGTGTTGGCGGGTCTGCGGCCGTTTTCTCTGTTTCCTCCGTGGAATTTCCGCATCCTGATAAGAGCAGGATCAGGAGCAGCGCCAGCCAAACCTTCCTTCCCATCGTTCTCTCTCCTCTGCTGCAAAGCCCCGCACGCTCCCAACGTGCCGGCTGACTCAGCCAGGGGCTTTTCTTGCTTTCAGCGTATCATATTTTCAGCAAAAATGCTACGGGCTTTTTTCATTTTTTCCCACTTTTTCTTCCTTTTTGCGCCCTTTCGCCAAAAGAGCCGGCCAGGGTGTCCTGACCAGCTCTTTTTGAAGTTTCTGTTTTTCGGGTCATTTATCGTAAACGGGTGTTCCCGCCTGTCAAACTGCCGTACAAAAGAAAAACCCACGCCCAACAGGCGTGGCTTCCATTGATCATCGCTCACTGAGCGTCCAGACGTCATCTAAAAAGATCAAATCGTCGATATCCCCACGCGACAGAGCGTGCTTCATCATAATGTTCCAATCACCCCTTTCTTTTCAGGTTATGTCTACTATAACAGAGGTTTATGATGAAGTCAAGTATTTTCGGCTTTTTATATAAAATTTTATTTTCTCTCTTGTGTGTTTTGACATTTTTCTTTGGCAGTCATGTCCCCCAGCCCCGCAGGATTTCAAAACCGTCCTCTCCGGCGGGCGCAAACGCCTCTTCCCCGCTTCCTGTGTGAAAAAAGCCTTGAAACGTGCGGAATTCAAACCGGTTTTTCCCGCTTCTTTGTACATTTTTTCTCTCGCCACGTAAATACTCCTTATGTTATAATATAAATCGTGCCGGTCCGGCACGACTTATGCTTTTTTCACGTCTCTGACGTGTGTTTCGGATCCCGCGGCAAAAGGGGGCCGCTCTTTTATGAAAAACCGGAAACACCGCCCCCTGCGGGCGGTCTTGACGCTGTTGTTTCTGGCGGCTCTGGCTGCTCTTTTTATCCGCTGGGACAACAGCGCTTTGCAGGTCACACATTTTGAGCCGTCCCTGGCGGACCTGCCCGCCGGATTCGACGGCTGCCGCATCGTGGTGCTGGGCGACCTGCACACCGCCTGTTTCGGCGAGGACAACACCGGCCTGCTGAACGCCGTCCGGGAAGCGGCGCCGGATTACATTTTCTTCGTGGGGGACCTGCTGGACGCCTTCCATGAGATTCCTGAAGGCTATGCCGCCGCTGCGGCGGAGGGGCTTTCCGCCATCGCTCCCACGTATTACATCACCGGCAACCACGAGTGGGCCATCGGCGGCGTGCCGGAGCTGAAGGAGAGCTTGGCGGAACACGGCGTGACGGTCTTGTCCAACCAGTTTCTGCCGCTGGAGCGGAACGGCGACACCATCGTACTGGCCGGCATCGACGATCCCAACGGCTACGCGGACCAGAAACCGCCGGAGACCGTGGCGGCGGAGATCTATGCCGCCTATGGCGATCCCTTCTGGATCCTCCTGGCCCACCGGAACAATTATTTCCCCGCGCATTACAGCCTGCTGGGGGCAGACCTGGTGGTCTCCGGCCACGGCCACGGCGGGCTGGTGCGCCTGCCCTTTACCGACGGGGTGATCTCGGTGGAGCGCACCCTGTTCCCCTCCTACACGGCGGGACTCTATGAGAAAAACGGCTCCACCCTGTTCGTCACCCGGGGGCTGGGCAACTCCGGCTCCACCTTCCGCCTGTTCAACCGGCCCGAAGTGGCGGTGGTGACGCTGCGGAGAGGATAAGGCGGACAGAATGCGGCACACAACGGCGGGCAAACCGGCACAGGAGTGTGAATGATGATGACCTTGGAAGCGCTGGACCGATATCTGCGGGAACAGCGGGCGGATTACGAGCTGATCCGCCAGGACTCCCCCATTCTCGCCACCCAGGACGCGGCGCGGCATTTTGATCTGCAATATGCCGCGCCCACCCTTGTCCTCCAGACGGAGACCGGGCTGATGTCTCTGATCGTCAGCGCCCAGCGGGGCAGGGTAAACTTTGAAGCGCTCAAGGCACGGCTGGGGCTTTCCAAATTAAAGCTGGCCGACCGGAAAAAGGCCGAAAAGGCCACAGGCTATCCAGCCGGGGCCATCCCTCTGGTCGGATCGGGTCTGCCCTGCGTATTCGACGCCCGTCTTCTCGATTTTGCATACATCTATGGCGGCAGCGGTGATCCGCTGCATACCTTAAAAATCTCTCCCCGGGATGTGGAGCGGCTGAACGCCGTGGTTTTCCGCCTGGGCTGAGCCCCAAAGAGGAATATATGATGACTGAATTCCACGCCGGACAATTTGATATCGCCGTGGTCGGCGCGGGCCACGCCGGGATCGAGGCGGCGCTGGCCGCCGCCCGGCTGGGGCTGGAGACCATCGTGTTCACCATCAATCTGGACGCGGTGGGCAACATGCCCTGCAACCCCGCCATCGGCGGCACCGGCAAGGGCCATCTGGTCCGGGAGCTGGACGCTCTGGGCGGCGAGATGGCGAAAGCCGCCGACGAGTGCTGCATCCAGTACCGCCTGCTGAACCGCGGCAAGGGTCCCGCCGTGTGGAGCCTCCGGGCCCAGGCGGACCGCCGGAGGTACCAGGAGCGGATGAAGCACACGCTGGAGCGGCAGGAGCACCTGACCGTCCGCCAGGGCGAGGTGGTGGAGGTCCGCGCGGAGAACGGCGCGGTCTCCGCCGTGGTCCTGTCCACCGGCGCGGTGTTCGATGTAAAGGCCGTGATTTTGGCCACCGGCACGTATCTGGCGGGCCGCACTATCGTGGGCGAGTGCGTGGAGGACTCCGGCCCCGATGGGATGCACGCCGCCCTCCGGCTGACAGACTCCCTGCTGAAGCTGGGCCTGCCCCTGCGGCGGTTCAAGACCGGCACCCCGCCCCGGGTCAACGCCCGGACGGTGGACTTTGACGAGATGGAGGTCCAGCCCGGCGACCAGCTGCCGGTGCCCTTCTCCTATTCCACGCCGGAGCAGCCGGCCAACAGGGCCGTCTGCTGGCTGACCTGGACCACAGAGGAGACCAAGCGCATCGTCCAGGAGAACCTGGACCGGGCGCCCATGTATTCCGGCCTGATCGAGGGGATAGGCCCCCGGTACTGCCCCTCCTTTGAGACGAAGATCGTCCGCTTCCCGGACAAGCTCCGCCATCAGCTGTTTGTGGAGCCCATGGGGCTGAACACCGAGGAGCTGTACATCCAGGGCTTCTCCTCCTCCATGCCGGAGGAGGTGCAGCTGCAAATGCTCCACAGCGTGCCGGGCCTGCGCCGCGCCGTCATGACCCGGCCCGCCTACGCCATCGAATACGACTGCATCGACCCCCTGGCCCTGCGGGCCACGCTGGAGGTCAAGGCTGTGTCCGGCCTGTACGGCGCGGGACAGTTCAACGGCTCCTCCGGCTATGAGGAGGCCGCCGTCCAGGGCTTTGCGGCCGGGGTCAACGCCGCCCGCAAGCTGCTGGGCAAGGGCGATTTCATCCTCTCCCGGTCGGAGTCCTATATCGGCACCCTCATTGACGATCTGGTGACCAAGGGCACCAACGAGCCTTACCGCATCATGACCTCCCGCAGCGAATACCGCCTGCTGCTGCGGCAGGACAACGCCGACCGGCGGCTGACCCGCCGGGGCTATGAGATCGGCCTGGTCTCCGGCGCGCGCCTTCTGGCCGTGGAGGAGAAATACGCGGCCGTGGACCGGGAGATCAAACGCCTGACCCACACCGGCGCGTCCCCCTCCCCCGCCCTGTCCGCCTTTTTGCAGGCAAAGGGCACGGCGGACGTCACCGACGGCTGTCCGCTGATCTCCCTGCTGCGGCGGCCCCGGCTCCACTATGGGGAGCTGGCCCCCTTTGACCCGGAGCGGCCCGCCCTGCCGGACGACGTGGCCGAGCAGGTGGAGATCTCCGTGAAATACGAGGGCTACATTCAGCGCCAGCAGAAGCAGGTGGAGGACTTCCGCAAAATGGAGTCCCACAAGCTCCCCGCCGATCTGGATTACAGCGCCATTCAGGGACTGCGTCTGGAGGCCCGGGAAAAGCTGAACGCCGTCCGGCCTCTGGACCTGGGACAGGCCTCCCGCATCTCCGGCGTGTCCCCGGCGGATGTGGCGGCGCTGATGATCTATCTGGAAAAATAGGCCGCCTACTCCAGCATGTGCAGCCCCAGCCGCACGCCGGTCTCAAAGGCGGCGGTGCACCATACCAGGCGCAGGGCGTACAGGCGGTCCAGCAGGTCAATGCGCGTCAATTCCGGCGCCGCCTCCGCCAGCCGCTCCAGCCGTTCGCTGTCAAACTCCGGCAGTTTTTGGAGCTGCGGTTCCGCGTAGTAATCATAAAGCCATTCATAGGTCTCCCGCATAAGAATCCCCCTAGCGCAATTTTATTGTGCTTTCACTATAACACACAATATAATTGTGTGTCAACAGGAGGTTCTCATGGAACAACATTTTCTGGTCACTTTAGGCCGCCGCTTACAAAGCCTGCGCTTGGAATCCGGTAAAACGCAAAAATCTATGGCCGAATACTTGGGCTGTACCACCAGCAACTACCAAAAGATTGAGTATGGCCAAGTAAATATCCCAGCGCTCACCATCATCGCGCTGGCCCAATATTTCCATGTCAGCACCGATTATCTGCTGGGCCTCCGGGACGAACGCTGACTCCTTCTTTTGTCTGCCATCCCCGGTATCCGGGGAACGTTTATCATACTGCACCACATAAGGAAAGGAATTGCGCCATGATTATTGACCTGACGCACACCATCACGCCGGAGATGCCCATGTATCCCGGCTCCTCCGCGCCCACCATGACCGCCGCCGGCTCCCTGACCCGGACCGGCTACCGGGAGACCCAGATCACCCTCTCCTCCCACACCGGCACCCATATGGACGCCCCCTCCCACCTGCTGCGGGACGGCTCCTCCCTGGAGGTGCTGCCCGCCTCCCAGTTCTGCGGGCGGGCCATTGTGCTGGATGTGTCCCACCTGGCGCCGGACCGCGTCATCACCGCCGACTTTCTGCGGCAGCAGAACGGTACGGTACGGTCCGCGGACTTTGTGCTGTTCTACACCGGATGGGAGAAGCGATGGGGCACGGACGCCTACTTTGAGGACACCTTCCCGGTGCCGGACGAGGAGGCCGCCAGATATCTGGTCTCCTGCGGGCTGAAGGGCGTGGGCACCGACGCGCTCAGTGTGGATACGCTCCAAAGCGACAGTCTCTCCGCTCACAAGATCCTGCTAAACGGCGGCCTGGTCATCATCGAGAGCCTGTGCCTGAAAAAAGTGGCGGGCCGGAACGACCTCATGTTCTTCGCCCTGCCTCTGAAATACAAAAACGCCGACGGCGCGCCGGTCCGCGCCATCGCGGAATTCCGGGATTTTTCTGACAAGGAGATGGAACAGGCATGAGAAAATTTCTCGCCATCATCGTGTGCAAGCTGGGCCGCTTTGTGGGCAGGCTGGTGGGCAAGGGCAGCTCCATGCCCGGCAAGTTCGCCCTGAAGATCTGCCCGGACATCCTGGCCCGGGTGCAGCTGCCGCCTCACATCATCGCCGTCACCGGCTCCAACGGCAAGACCTCCACGGTGGAGATGATCGCCGCCATCCTCCGGGCTGACGGGAAAAACGTGGTCTACAACGAGGAGGGTTCCAACCAGATCGAGGGCGTCACCACCCTGGTGCTGACCCACGCCACCCTGGGCGGAAAGGTCAAGGCGGACGTGCTGCTGATCGAGTCCGACGAGCGCTATGCCGCCCACAGCTTCAAGTTCTTCCACCCCACGGAGTTCGTGGTCACCAACCTGTACCGGGACCAGCTGACCCGCAACGGCCATCCTGAGTGGGTGTATGACGCCATCCTGCCCGCCATCCATCCCGAGACGGAGCTGATCTTGAACGCCGACGACCCCCTGTCCAGCTGCTTTGCCAACGGACACAGCAGCGTGCGGTGGTTCGGTCTGGACCGGTGCTCCCTCTCCACGGACGCCCCCACCGGCGTCTATCACGACGGGGCCTACTGCCCGGTTTGCCGCGCCCCGATGGAATACGACTATGTGCACTACAACCACATCGGCGCCTACCGCTGCACCAGGTGCGGCCACGCCAAGCCCGCCACGGACTACACCGCCACGGCGGTGGACCTGGAGAACGGCACCCTGACCATCGACGGGACCGTGACCATCCAGCTGGCCTTCCGCAGCATTTACAATGTGTACAACATCCTGGCGGCCTACGCCGCCTGCCGCCGGGCCGGCGCGGCCCCGGAGAAGATCGCCGGGGTCATCAACAACTATATCCTGAAAAACGGCCGGATGCAGAAGTTCACCCTGGGCCAGCACCACGGCACCCTTTTGACCAGCAAGCATGAAAACAGCATCGCCTACGACACCAACCTGCGGTATGTGGCCTCCACCAAAGCGGACTGCGCCGTGCTCATCATTGTGGACGCGGTGAGCCGGAAGTACTTCACCAGCGAGACCAGCTGGCTGTGGGACATCGACTTCGACCAGCTGAACGTCCCCCAGGTGAAGAAGATCGTCCTCTCCGGCCGGTACTGCAATGACCTGGCGGAGCGGTTCTCCTTCACCGCCATTGCTCCGTCGGTCTGGTCCGTTCAGCCGGACATCGCCGCCGCGGCGGCAGCTTTGAAAGAGGATGGCAGCGAGGACCTGTATGTGGTGACCTGCTTCTCCGACCGGGACAAGCTGCTGGCCCACGTGGTAAAGGAGGGCTGAGACCATGGAACTGAAGATCATCCACTTCTACCCCGATCTCATGAGCCTGTACGGCAGCTACGCCAACGTGTCCGTCCTGCGGCGGTACCTGGAGGCGCTGGGCAACACCGTGACTGTGGAGACGGTGGCCCCCGGGCAGGAGGCCGATCTCTCCCAGGCCGACTTTCTCTATATGGGGGCCGGTACGGAGCGGAGCCAGAAGGCCGCTCTGGCGGACTTTATCCGGTTCGGCGGCGCTGTGAAGGCCGCCGCGGAGGCGGGCACCGCCATGCTCTTCGCCGGGACCGCCATGGAGCTGCTGGGCAAGTCCGTCACCGACGCCGGTGGGAAGGTCTATGACGGCATCGGTCTGGCCGGGTTCACCTCCGTGCAGGGCAAAAAGCGCTTTGTGGAGGATGTGTACGGCAAGACCGACCTCTATCCCCAGGCTGTGGTGGGCTTTATGAACAAGTGCGGCATCGTCAAGGGCTTGGAAACGCCCCTGCTGACCTCCCTCTCCATGGGATACGGCAACGACGGGACGGGCACGCCCGAGGGCTTCCACTGGAAAAACGTGTTTGCCTCCCAGCTCACCGGCCCTATCCTGGTGAAGAACCCCCGGCTGCTGGAGGTCGTGGCCGCCGCCATCTACCAGCAAAGGGGCGAAACGCTCCCGGCGGAGCGCCCCGTGGACCGCTGGGCCGAGGAGGGCTACGCCATCACGGCGGAGCAGCTCTCCCTGCGCTGCCAAAATAAGAGCTTATCCGTAAATTAGGCGCATACGGATTGCGAGACAGATTTTTTGCCAGACAAGGCGATTTTTTGCAGGCGGGCTGACGCCCGGCAAGGAAAATCAACGAAATATGACGAAAAATATGGCCGCAAGACGTGGGCGTCCTAATTTGCGGATAAGCTCTAAGAACTGACCAACTCAAGTCCCGCAGACGGCACCGCTGTCTGCGGGATATTTTTGAGGAAAGCCATCCAGGGATTGGCAGAAATGTAACGATTCTGTGAAGATTTTATTTTTTTCCGGAAGTTCGTTGACACTCACCCGCCGCCTGCTTATAATGACAGCGTGTCACTTTTTAATGACAGTCTGTCACTTCATGAGAAGGAGGCTAAACGGAACATGCCGACAAAGACCTTCCTGCGCCTGCCGGAAGAGAAGCAGGCCCGCTTTATCCAGGCGGCCTGGGCGGAGTTCTCCCGCGTGAGCTATACGGAGACCTCCATCAACAATATCATCAAGGACGCCGGGATCTCCCGGGGCAGCTTTTACCAGTATTTCACCGACAAGGACGACCTGTTCTCCTATCTGCTGGAGAGCGTGCGGCTCCGCTTTACCGGGGCGTACCGCCGTCTGCTGGACGAGTGTCACGGCGATCTGTTTCAGCTTCAGATCGCTGCATACGACCGGTTTTTACAGCGGGGCAGCGATGATCCCTGTCTGGAGCGTTTTATGCGCATTCTGCGCATAAACCCGGGATTCGACCTGCGGAAAATGATCGCCGAAAAGCCGGAGCAGGTGCTGGTAGAGGACCTCGACAACCATCTGGATGTCTCGATGCTCCGCCGGCAGGACGCCGCCTTTATCCGGCATGTCTTTTCCCTGTCAATCATGGCACTCTGCTCCGCGGTGATGGACAGTCTGATCCGACCGGAGCGCTCCGATACATACCGGCGGGAATTGCAGGCCCGTCTGGAGATCATTCAATACGGAAGCCTGAAACAGGCCCCTGAACGGCCCCAATAAAGGAGGTACATATGAAACAGCGAATCACAGCGCTTCTGCTGGTCCTTGCCCTGACGCTCTCCCTGTGCGCGGTCTCCGCCCTTGCGGGCGAGGAGGGGCAGGCAGAGGATCAGACCGCAGAGGAGGCCGTCCCCGCCGAAGGCGGTCAGGACGGAGAAACCGCCGGGGTTGACGAAAACGATGAAGCGGAAGAGCCGCCCTCCCCGGCGGGGCCGGACGCGGAGCCGGAGGTGGACCCGGAGACCGGAGAGCTGCTGACGGAGGCGGTGGAGATCGTCCCCGACGCGGTGGGCACCGTTACCTTCGCCAACCTGGAGCGCCGGATCCGGGAGAAGAACTTACAGCTGCTGGTCCTGGAGGAGAACATCCGGACCCTGGAGGAGATCGACTATGACAAAATGGAGCAGAGCCTCCGGGAGGCCCTGAACGACATTGCCGACGCCCAGTGGTCCATGCTGGAGGCCTCCGGGATGATGAACGAGCCGATGGCGGGCAGCCTGGCCTCCCAGAATCTGCAGACCCAGTACGACGCCCTGCGGGAGCAGTTCGACGCCATCCGGGACGGTGAGATGCAGGAGGACAACGCCGCCACCATCCGCCAGCTGAGGGCCTTACAGGACCAGATCGTCATTGCCGGAGAGGCTCTGTATGTGGCGGTAAAGGCCATGGATATCCAGGAGGGCGCCCTGCAGCGGCAGCTGGACTCCCTGAACCGGACCGTGGAGGAGATGGAGCTTCGTTACCAGATGGGGCAGATCTCCGCCCTGCAGCTCTCCGAGGTCAAGTCTGGTCAGGCCGCCTTGGCCAGCGGCCTGGAGACCCTGCGCATGAACATCCGGAACTACAAGCTCCAATTGGAGATGCTGATCGGCGCGGAGCAGACCGGTGCCATCCAGCTGGGCCCTGTGCCGAATGTGACCGGCAAACAGCTGGAGGCCATGGATCAGGAGGCCGATCTGCTGGCCGCCAAGGAGAAGAGCTATGACCTCTATGCCGCCGCCAAAACGCTGGAGGACGCCCAGGAGGATTATAAGGAGTCCGGGCGCAAGTACGGATACAATGAGAAAAAATACGAGTTCATGGCGGCCAAGCACACCTGGCAGGCCGCGCAGTATACCTACAGCAACACCATGCAGGACTATGCGCTGAAATTCCGCACGCTGTACGCCCAGGTGCACGACTACAAGCAGATCTGGGATGCCGCCAAGATCGCGCTGGCCTGCCAGCAGGATACCTACGCATCCATGGAGTTGAAATTCCAGCAGGGCACCATCTCCCAAAACGCCCTTCTGGACGCCGGGGATAAGCTGCAGGAAGCCGAGGAAAAGGTGCGCACCTCCGCCAATGACCTGTTCTCTTCCTACAACACCTACTGCTGGGCCGTGCAGCACGGCGTTTTGAACTGACGCCGCAGCCGGACACGCAGCTTTTGTCCCGTCACGCCGATGGGACCCGATACTTTATCATAGGAGGACCCGTATCACATGAAATATCATCGTATTGCCGCCGTGCTGACAGCCGCCGCCCTGGCCCTGTCCCTGACGGCCTGCGGCGGCGAGGAGCCGGAGGAGGCCCCTGCCGCGGGCACCGCCGTCCAGGTGGAGACGGTATCCGCCGACACCATCTCCACGGAGAACAAGGTCTCCGGCAAGGTCTCCGCGGACAATGAGTCCACTATCCTGATCGCCTCCGCCGCCAAGTGCACCGCCGTATACGCCCAGGCCGGCGACCTGGTGGAGGCCGGCGACATCCTCTGCACGCTGGACCTGGGCAGCTCTCTGGCGTCCTACAACGCCGCCCGCATCAGCTATCACTCCACAGTGCAGAGCTATCAGGACCAGAAGGCCGTTCTGGACAAACAGGTCGGTTTGGCGGCTGACAATGTCAGCAACACCAAGGCCCTGTTTGAGATCGGCGCCGCCTCCCAGCTGGAGGTGGACCAGGCGGAGCTGAACTACCTGAACGCCGTGGCCGGGCGGAACTCCGCCCTCAGCCAGCTGGAGGCCGGGATCCAGAACGCCAAATCCAGCCTGGAACAGCTGGACACCGCGCTGGAAAATGTGGACACTGACGGCAATGTCATCGCCCCCATGTCCGGCACGCTGGTGACAATGAACGCCGTGGAGGGCAGCTTCATCTCCAATTCCATGCCCATGGCCGTCATCGACGGCGCGGACCAGATGAAGGTCACGGTCTCCGTCTCCGAGACGCTGGTGCCCAAGCTGGCCGCCGGCGGGGAGGCGGATGTGTATGTCAGCGCCATCGACAAGCGCTTCACCGCCACCATCCGCTCCGTGGAGCGGGCGGCCAACATGCAGACCAAGCTGTACACCGTCACCCTCACGGTCCCCGCCGATGTGACGGACCTGCTCTCCGGCATGTTTGCCGACGTCACCTTCCACACGGACGTCTCTGAAAACGCCATCGTGGTCCCCACCGAGGCCATCCTCACCAGCGGCGACACGCAGTATGTCTATGTGGTGGAAAACGGCGCCGCCAAGTATGTGGAGGTCACCACCGGCCTCACCGGCAGCGGCGTCACGGAGGTCCTCTCCGGCCTCTCCGAGGGACAGCAGCTGGTGACCGTGGGCCAGGCCTATCTGTCCGACGGTGCGCCTGTCCGGATCGTCACCGAGGAGAATACCCAGATCCCCGCAGAGTCCGGGGCGGACGGTGAGACCGCCCCCGCGGATGAACAGGCCCCTGCCGGGGAGGCATAACGGCACATGAGTACGGCAAGATTTTGCATCAAGCATAAGGTGTCCACCCTTTTGGCGGTGATCATGATCGCCATCTTCGGCGTGGTCTTCACCACCCAGCTCCAGATGTCCCTGCTGCCGGACATGGAGGCGCCCATGGCCCTGGTCATGTGTTACTACAACGGCGCCACCCCCAGCGACATCGAGGAGCTGGTGACCCGCCCCCTGGAGACCGCCATCATGTCGGTCCCCGGCGTGGACGCGGTGTCCTCCACCTCGTCGGACGGGGTCAGCCAGGTCCAGATCACCTATGTGGAGGACACGGACCTGGACATCGCCGCCACCAAGCTGCGGGAGAAGTTCGACATGCTCTCCCTGCCGGACGGCGCCATGGACCCCATCATCGTCAACATCAACATCAGCGACCTGATGCCCTCCGCCATCATTGCCCTGATGGGCGAGGATCTGGCGGACCTCCAGGCCCTGGCGGAGGACACCATCTCCCCCGCTCTGGAGCGCATTGACGGCGTGGCCTCCGTGACCGTCAGCGGCGGCGTGGAGCAGCAGATCGAGGTGCGGATTGACCCCACCCGGGCGGCGGGCTTCGGCCTTTCCAGCAGCTATATCTCCCAGTTCCTGACAGCGGAAAACCTGCTGTATCCCGGCGGCGATATGCAGAGCGGCTCCAAGACCCTGACCGTCTCCACCGACGCCAAGTTCCAGTCCGTGGAGGACGTGGCCAATATGCTGGTGGCCCTGCCCACCGGCGGCACCGTCCGTCTCCGCGAGGTGGCGGACGTGGCGCTGGCCACCCAGGACACGGACACCCTGGCCCAGATGAACGGCAGCCCCTGTGTGATCCTCCAGGTCTCCAAGCAGTCCGGCGCCAACGAGGTCGCCACGGCCGACGCTGTGGAGGAGCGGATGGCAGAGCTGGCGGCGGACCAGCCCAGCATCCGGTATTCCACGCCCTATCTGGCCTCTGAATACATCAACATCGCTGTGGACTCCGCCCTGCAGAACATTATGCTGGGCGTTCTGCTGGCCGCCATCGTGGTATTCCTGTTCCTGCGGCGCTGGGGCGCCACCATGACCATCGCCGTGTCCATGCCCGTCTGCATCCTGGCGGTGTTCGTGCTGATGAACGTGTTCGACCTGACCATGAACATGATGTCCCTGGGCGGCATCGCCATGGGCGTCGGCATGATCGTGGATAACTCCATCGTGGTGCTGGAAAACATCTACCGCTTTGCCGCCGAGGGCCATGACCGCATGAGCGCCTGCGTGGACGGCACCAAGGAGGTCACCACCTCTGTCATGGCCTCCACCCTGACCACCGTGGCCGTGTTCCTGCCCCTGGGCCTCACCGGCGGCATGGCCGGCATGCTGTTCAAGGACTTCTGTCTGACCATCGCATTTTTGATCCTGGGCTCCCTGGTCATCGCCCTGACCTGGGTCCCCCTGCTGTGCTACATGCTGCTGGACACGGACAAGGTCCGGGCACGGCAGCTGAAGCAGGCGGGAAAGCAGCCCAACGCCATCGCGGCCCGCTGCGGCCAGTGGATCGGCAAGCTGTATGACCGCTACATCAAGCTGCTGGACTACTTCGTCCATCACTTGAAGGCCGGGATGCTGGCCTCTGTGGCCCTGGTGGCGATCTTTATCATCAGCTGCCTGACCACCAACATGGTCCTAATGCCGGAGATGGACATGGGCATGATCTCCGTCTCCATCAGCACCCCTATCGGCTCAGATATCAGTGAGACCTCCGCCATCGCCGACCGGGTGACCGCCATCGCCCAGGCCCAGGTGCCGGAACTGGACAGTATGTATTACACCTGCCAGCCGGAATCCGCCTCTGTCACCTTGAACCTGGTGGACCGGGGCGACCGGAAGCGCAGCAGCCGCGACGTGGCGGACAGCCTGCGCGCTCCCCTGGCGGATATCGCCGGCTGTGAGATCATTGTGGATACCTCCGGCATGACCGCCATGATGAGCGGCGACGATATCAGCGTGGAGATCTCCGGCGACGATTACGCCACCCTGACCATGATCGCCGACGACCTGATGGCGGAGATCCGCCAGCTGGAAGACGCCGTGGACGTTACCAGCTCCGTGGCGGAGCAGGTCCCCCAGGTGAAGGTCACCATGAACCGGGAGGCCGCCGCCCAGTATGGCCTGACGGCGGCCCAGGTGGGCGCCGCCGTCCGCTCGGAGCTGACCGGCAGCACCGCCACCACCGTCACCATCGACAACAAGGAGCTGGATGTGGTGGTCAAGGGCGACGGCTCGGCCGCCGCCAGCCTGGACGCCCTGCGCTCCATGCCGGTGGCCACCGCCATGGGCGGCTATGTGCCCCTGTCCTCCGTGGCCCATGTGGACATCGTCCAGGCCCCCCAGACCATCACCCGGGTCAACCAGTCCCGCCAGGTGAACATCACCGGCGACACCATCAGCGGCAACGCCACGGAGATGACCAGGCAGCTCACGGAGCTTTTGGACCGCTATCAGATGCCGGAGGGCTATACCGCTGAATTGACGGGCAGCTATTCCGACATGATGGAAAACTTCTCCGACCTGCTGCTGGCATTGCTGGTCGCCATGGGTCTGGTGTACTTCGTGCTGGCCGCTCAGTTTGAGTCCTTCCTGATGCCGGTCATCGTGATGATGATCCTGCCGGTGGCCTTTACCGGCGCGCTGTTTGCCCTGCCCGTCACAGGCCGGGACCTGTCCATGATCTCCCTGGTGGCCCTTATCATGCTGGCGGGCACTGTGGTCAACAACTCCATCATCCTGGTGGAGTACATCAAGATCCGCCGGGAGATGGGCGAGAGCCGGGAGGAGGCCATCCTGAAGGCCTGCCCCCTCCGCATCCGGCCCATTATGATGACCACCCTGACCACGGTCCTGGCCATGGTCCCCATGGCCCTGGGCATCGGCGACACCAACGAGATGATGAGCGACATGGGCATCACCATGATGAGCGGCATGATCATCTCCACCGTCATCACCCTGCTGTTCACACCGGTGTACTACTCTGTTATCGACGACCTGCCCAAGTATTTCCGCCGGAGAAAACGCAAAGAGCCTCCGGCTCCTCCCGCCCAGGAGGAAGGGCTTCCCGCGGAGGTCCAGTGATTTGAAACCAGTCCCCATCCATCCGGATGGGGACTGGTTTTTTGGAGGCATTTGAAGAAAAAGGCGCCGCTGCCCCGTATGATCTAGAAAGGGGAAATCGGAAGCAGGACTTGACATTTCCAAATCTACGTACTATTGTATTATTAAACTAGTTTTATAATACAATTTTCGGGGGGAATCTTATGCGAATCAGACTACATTTTATACAGAGAGCGGCCGCCCTGTGTCTCGCGGTGGTCCTGGCACTGGGTGCCACCGCACTGGCCGCTGGACCATCCCGGACCCAGGCCCGGCAGGAGGACCTGGACGCGCTCTATGCGGGGCTGAAGTCTGTTCATCCCGATCTGTTCGCCAACACGCCGGAATCGGAATTCCTGGCCCAAAAGGCCGAGATCGAAGGGCGGCTGGAGACAGAGAGCGATGTGGCCTTTGCCCTGGACCTGATGCGCCTCACGGCGCTGGTCAAGGATTCCCACACCTCCCTCGGCAGCACCGGGAGCCTGATGGCGCAGATGCACTTTTATCCCATGATGCTCTCCTGGCGGGACGGCAGGTGGTATCTCACCGCGGCGCCGTCCGCTGACAGCGCTCTGCTGGGGCAGGAGGTCACCGCCCTCAACGGCAAAACCGTGGCGGAGGCCATGGACCGCTTCCGCGCCATTTTAAGCGCCGACAACCCCGTCAAGCTGCGGCGGGAATTCCGGCAGAGCTGTATGGCCGCGGATTTCTATGAATACCTGGGCCTGGCAGAAGCCGGGGACCCGTTGGTCCTCACCCTGGGCGGCGGCAAAACGCTGTCCCTCTCCCCCGTTTCCGCTCAGGAGCTTGACAGCTTGGCCTACCTGGGAGCAACCATCACCCAAACTCCCGCCACGGCCCAGACGGACGAGGCATACTGGTCCGCATTTTTGGACGGCAGCGCCCAAAATGGGACCTATTACATTCAGTACAATACCTGCCGCGAGGACCCGGAGCTGCCTATGGAGACGTTCGCCGCCCAGGTGTGGAGCGCCCTGGACGCCAAGGCGCCGGCCCGCGTGGTCCTGGATCTGCGGAACAACGGCGGCGGGTCTGACGGCGTGATCTGGCCGCTGCTGCGGGTCCTGCGGGAGCAGATGGACCTGGGAAGCGAGGTGGTATGTCTCATCGGCGAGACCACCTTCTCCTCCGCCATCATCAACGCCGTGGAGCTCCAGGAGATGGGCGCCGTTCTGGTGGGCGACAGCACCAGCGGCAGCGTGGACCATTTCGGCTCCGTCAGGAGCTTCCAGCTGCCCAACTCGAAATTCAAGGTGGGCGTATCCTCCAAATACATCGACCTGGGCACGCTGCTGGACGCCGATGCGGGCCGGGGCGTGGTGCCTCTGGAGCCGGACGTCTCCGTGCCCCAGACCATGGCGGACACCCTGGCCGGGCGGGATACCGCTGTGGAGTGGCTGCTGGCCCACCCGGAAAGGCTGTCCCAAAAGGCATGCCCCGCCGCGCCGCTGACCCGGGGCCGTTTCCTGGCCCAGCTGTATGAAGCTCTGGGCCAGCCCAACGCCTCCTGGGACGATCCCCCCTTCCAGGACCTGCTGGGAATCGAATGGTATCTCCATCCCATCAGCTGGGCCTGTCAGACCGGCATTGCGAAGGGAACCGCTGACGGCGGCTTTGCCGCCGCCCGGCCCGTCACCTGGCAGGAGGCCGCGGTGTTTCTGACACGCGCCGCCAATGGGTGGAAGCTCACGCCCGGGACTGTGCGGACAACGCCGCTGCCCGGCGCTCTGGCAAACGGCGTTTGGGACCGGGCAGCGCTGGAACAGGCTTGGGCCTGGGGTCTGCTGCCGGAGGATGCGGACTTCGGCAAAACGCCCACCCGGGCCCAGGGGGATGCCATGGCCGCCGCCCTGGCCGCCATAGCTCACCGCTGACCGCGAAAAAGCCCCGTTCGGTTTTTACACGGAACCGGGCTTTTTCCGCACTTCGGCCGTTCTGCTGCTCTGCGCAAAAAAAGAGCCACGGGTAATACCCGTGGCTCTTTTTTACGCTTGTGGGAGAGATCAGCCCTCGTACATGGCCTTCAGCTTGAGCAGGTGCTCGTAGCGGTCCATGGCGGCCTTCTCGTTCCGCTGGAACAGCTCGGTGGCACGCTCGGGGAACTCGCGGGTCAGACGGCTGTAACGGGCCTCGTTCATCAGGAATTCCTGATAGCCGCCCTTGGGCTCCTTGGAGTCCAGGGTGAACTTGGCGCCCTCGGCAGCGGGGTTGAACCGGAACAGGTTCCAGTAGCCGCACTCCACAGCCTTCTTCATCTCCTTCTGGCAGTTCATCATGCCGCCCTTGATGCTGTGCATCTCGCAGGGAGCGTAGCCGATGATCAGAGAGGGACCGTGATAGGCCTCGGCCTCCTTAATGGCCTTCAGGGTCTGGGCGGGGTTGGCGCCCATGGCCACCTGGGCCACATAGATGTAGCCATAGCTCATGGCGATCTCAGCCAGGGACTTCTTCTTGATCTCCTTACCGGCAGCCGCGAACTGGGCGACCTGGCCGATGTTGGAGGCCTTGGAAGCCTGTCCGCCGGTGTTGGAATAGACCTCGGTATCAAAGACGAAGATGTTCACGTCGTTGCCGGAGGCCAGGACGTGGTCCACGCCGCCGAAGCCAATGTCGTAAGCCCAGCCGTCGCCGCCGAAGATCCACATGGACTTCTTGGACAGGTATTCCTTGTTCTCCAGAATCTCAGCGACCAGCTTGCAGGCGTCGCAGTCGCAGAACTGCTTGCCGGCGGCCTTCAGTTCCTTGCCGTGGGTCTGGAACTTGTCATCAGGGCAGGCGATCAGCTCGTCAACGGTGCAGATGCTGGCCTCCAGCGCGGCCACATATGCCTTGCTGGCCTCGGCGCTGGCGTCGCCGTCCTCCATGGTATCCAGCCACTTCTGAGCGGCCTCCTTCAGTTCGGGACGGGCCCACTCCACAGCGATCAGGGCGCGGGTCTTGTCAGCCAGGCTGTTGCGGATGGCCTGCTGGCCCAGGAACATGCCCAGACCGTGCTCGGCGTTATCTTCAAACAGGGAGTTGGACCAGGCGGGGCCGTGGCCTTCCTTGTTGGTGCAGTAGGGAGAAGTCGCGGCAGGACCGCCCCAGATGGAGGAGCAGCCGGTGGCGTTGGAGATGTACATCCGGTCGCCGAACAGCTGGGTGATCAGGCGGGCATAGCTGGTCTCGGCGCAGCCGGCGCAGGAGCCGGAGAACTCCAGCATGGGCTGCTTGAACTGGCTGCCCTTGACGGTGTCGTCCTGCATGTCCTTCTTCTCAGCGACCTCGGCGACGCAGTAGTTGAACACGTCCTGCTGCGCGGCCTCCTGCTCCTGGGCGACCATGGTCAGCGCGTTCACGGGGCAGACACCCACGCAGACGCCGCAGCCCATGCAGTCCAGCGGAGACACGGCCATGGTGTACTTGTAAACGCCCTTGCCCTTGCCGGCCTTCACGTCCACGATCTTGGCGGCGGCGGGAGCCTTGGCGGCCTCCTCCCCGGTCAGCGCGTAGGGACGGATGGTGGCGTGGGGGCAGACATAGGCGCAGTTGTTGCACTGGATGCACTTGGTGGAATCCCAGGTGGGAACGGTCACGGCCACGCCGCGCTTCTCATAGGCGGCGGCACCCAGCTCGAACTGGCCGTCCGCGTGCTTGACGAAGGCGGAGACGGGCAGGCTGTCGCCGTCCATCTTGCCCACGGGGTTCAGGATGGTCTTGACCTGCTCCACCAGCTCGGGCTTGCCGGCCAGGGTCACCTCCTCGGCGGTATCCACCGCGTCGGCCCAGTCAGCAGGGACTTCGAACTTCTTGTAGGCGGTGGCGCCGGCGTCGATGGCCTTGTGGTTCATGTCCACAACATCCTGGCCCTTCTTCAGGTAGGAGTGGGTAGCGGCATCCTTCATGTACTGGATGGCCTCTGCCTCGGGCATGACCTTTGCCAGGGAGAAGAAGGCGGACTGCAGGATGGTGTTGGTGCGCTTGCCCATGCCGATCTCCTTGGCCAGGTCGATGGCGTTGATGGTGTAGACCTGGATGTTGTTCTTGGCGATGTAGCGCTTGGCGACGGCGGGCATGTGCTTGTTCAGCTCCTCGTCGCTCCACTGGCAGTTGATCAGGAAGGTGCCGCCGGGCTTCACGTCGCGGACCATGGGGAAGGCCTTGACGATGTAGGCGGGCACGTGGCAGGCCACAAAGTCGGCCTTGTTGATGTAGTAAGAGGACTTGATGGCCTTGTCGCCAAAGCGCAGGTGGCTGATGGTGACGCCGCCGGTCTTCTTGGAGTCATACTGGAAATAGGCCTGGACGTTCTTGTCGGTGTGGTCGCCGATAATCTTGATGGAGTTCTTGTTGGCGCCCACGGTGCCGTCGCCGCCCAGACCCCAGAACTTGCACTCGATGGTGCCGGCAGGAGCCACGCTGGGAGCGGGCTTCTCCTCCAGGCTGAGGTGGGTGACATCGTCCACGATGCCGATGGTGAACTGACGCTTCATCTCGTCCTTGCTCAGCTCGTCATAGACGGCGAACACGGAGGCGGGAGGCGTATCCTTGGAGCCCAGACCGTAGCGGCCGCCGATGACCTTGATGTCGGTCTTGCCGGCGTTGGCCAGAGCGGTGACGACGTCCATGTACAGAGGCTCGCCCAGGGAGCCGGGCTCCTTGGTGCGGTCCAGCACGGCGATCTTCTTGCAGGTGGCGGGGATGGCGGCGATCAGCTTGTCCGCCTTGAAGGGGCGGTACAGGTGGACCTTCACCATGCCGACCTTCTCGCCCTGTGCGGTCATGTAGTCGATGACCTCCTCAGCGACGTTGCAGATGGAACCCATGGCGATGATGACGCGCTCGGCGTCAGGTGCGCCGTAGTAGTTGAACAGCTGATAGTCCGTGCCCAGCTTCTCGTTGATCTTGCCCATGTACTTCTCCACCACATCGGGCAGAGCGTCGTAGTAGGGGTTGCAGGCCTCACGGTGCTGGAAGAAGATATCGCCGTTCTCGTGAGAGCCGCGCATGTTGGGACGCTCGGGGTTCAGGGCGTGCTTGCGGAAAGCCGCCACGGCGTCCATATCGCACATCTCCTTCAGGTCCGCGTAATCCCAGCAGGCGACCTTCTGGATCTCGTGGGAAGTGCGGAAACCGTCGAAGAAGTTGATAAAGGGAACACGGCCCTCGATGGCGGCCAGATGGGCCACGGGAGCCAGGTCCATAATCTCCTGGGGATCGTTCTCGCACAGCATGGCAAAGCCGGTCTGACGGCAGGCCATGACGTCGGAGTGATCGCCGAAGATGTTCAGCGCGTGAGTGGAAACGGTACGTGCGGACACGTGGAACACGCAGGGCAGCAACTCGCCGGCGATCTTATACATGTTGGGGATCATCAGCAGCAGGCCCTGGGAGGCCGTGTAGGTGGTGGTCATCGCACCGGCGGCCAGGGAGCCGTGAACGGTGCCGGACGCACCTGCCTCGGACTGCATCTCGCACACCTTGACGGTGGTACCGAAGATGTTTTTCTGACCAGCGGCGGACCACTGGTCAACCAAGTCTGCCATGGGAGAGGACGGGGTGATCGGATAGATACCCGCCACTTCGGTAAATGCGTAGCTGACATATGCAGCGGCATTGTTACCGTCCATGGACTTGAACTTTCTTGCCATAAACTCTTACCTCCTATAAATCTCGCTGCCCGGGGGCAGCAATCTTCCAAAACACGAAACTCGGTCTCTCTCCCCCCGAATTCTCATGCGGATTCATTATATCACTTGTATTTCCTGCTGTAAACGGCTGCTTCGTCATTTTTTGTACAAAATTTTCCCTTTACCGCAAATCTCAGGCGTCTTTCAGGGGTTTTTCCACTTTTTTTGATGGCATAGGTTTCATATTGCTGCATTTTATGATAAGATTTACCTATCAAAAACGCCGTATCCCATGGTTACGGCCCTGTGTCACAAAGTCCTTTTTGTGAGCAGGATTGCGGGAGGGGACTCATTTTGGTCGTTACAGTACGTTCTCTGGGCCTCAACGGCATCACCGGATATGAGGTCAGCGCCGAATGCTTTCTATCCGGCGGCCTGCCTGCCTTTGACGTGGTGGGGCTTCCCGACGCCGCTGTGCGGGAGGCCCGCGAACGGGTCCGGGCGGCAGTAAAAAACTGCGGCGCCAAATTCCCCGTCAGCCGCATCACCGTCAACCTTGCCCCCGCCGGGCAGAAAAAGGCCGGCACCATCTACGATCTGCCCATCTTCGTGGGCATCCTGGCGGCCTCCGGCGACCTGCCCGCCCTGCCGTCCGATGCGGCGTTTATCGGGGAGCTGTCCCTGACCGGCGCCCTGCGGGGCGTTTCCGGCGTGCTGCCCATGGCAATGGCCGCGCAGGGGGCCGGTATCCGCCAGCTGTTCGTCCCGGCAGAAAACGCCGCCGAAGCCACCCTGGCGGGCAGCCTGACGGTGTACGGCGTGCCGGACGTACGGGCCCTGGTCGCTCATTTGAAGGGCGAGGAGCGCCTCACCCCCGCTCCGGCCTGGGCTCCGGAGGCGGATGATGGCGATCTCCCGGACCTGCGGGACGTCATGGGGCAGGAAAATGTCAAGCGCGCCCTGGAGATCGCGGCGGCGGGCGGCCACAACCTGCTGCTCATCGGCTCCCCCGGCGCGGGCAAGTCCATGCTGGCCAAGCGCCTGCCCTCCATCCTGCCGGACATGACCCGGGAGGAGGCCCTGGCCGTCTCCGGTATCTGGTCCGTGGCGGGCCTGTCGGACCCCAGGCATCCCCTGCTGACCCGCCGCCCCTTCCGCAGACCCCACCACACCACATCGTCCACCGCGCTGTCCGGCGGCGGCCCCGCCATGCGGCCCGGCGAGATCTCTCTGGCCCACAACGGGGTCCTGTTTCTGGACGAGCTGCCGGAGTTCCACCGGGACGTGCTGGAGGCTATGCGCCAGCCCCTGGAGGACGGCGAGGTCACGGTGGCCCGGGCGGGCGGGACGCTGCACCTCCCCGCCCGATTCCAGCTGGTGTGCGCCATGAACCCCTGCCGCTGCGGCTGGCGGGGCCATCCCTCCGGGAAATGCACCTGCTCTGACCGGGAGGTTGCCAAGTATGTGGAAAAGATCTCCGGTCCCCTGCTGGACCGCATCGACCTCCACGTCAGCGTCCCCTCGGTGGAATACGAGGCCATGCGGCGGCGGGAGACGCCGGAGTCCTCCGCCCAGGTCAAGCAGCGGGTGGACGCCGCCCGGGCCGTTCAGGCCCAGCGGTTCCAGGGTACGGACGTCACCTGCAACGCCTATATGACGCCTGCCATGGTGGGAGAATTCTGCCGCCTGGACGCCGCCGGAGAGGCGCTTCTAAAAAATGCCTTTGACCGCATGGGCCTGACAGCCCGCTCCCATGACCGCATCCTGCGGGTGGCCCGGACCATCGCGGACCTGGACGGTGACACGGACATCGGCACCGCCCACCTGGCGGAGGCCATCCAATACCGGAACACGGATATTTTGAAGGGGTAAATCTGATGAAAAGGCGATGCGCTCCGGTGCTGTTCGCCCTATGCCTTCTCCCGGCCGCCCTTCGATTTCTGCCCGCCGGGACCATCACGTCTTTTTCTTACGAGAGCGGCCACGGCTGGGCCGGTGGTAATGACGGCTGGTCCATCACCTTCACCTGGAACGGCCAAACGTACCAAAAGAACGGCTATGACTGCTTCCTCTCCGGCTTGAAACGCATCACAGGCTTTTTCCGCGCCCTGCCCTGCCCCGACATTCCTGAAAATGGATAAAAAGAGACGGCATCCGCCGTCTCTTTTTCGCGCTTGTTGCGGTGGTCCGCTGTCACTCCGCCGCTTCCACAGAGAGCACTTCCCCCTCAAACGGGTCCACGACGGACAGTTCTCCGGTGTAGGTCACCTTCACCTGACCGCCGACCGCCTGCTCCGCCAGACCCTCCGGCTTTTCATTCTCATAGGTGAACGCATAGCTCTCGCCGCTGTCATCGGTGACGACGAACATAAAGTCCTTCACCTCGTCCAGCGTGCCCGTCAGGGTCTTTTCCCCGCCGCCCGTCTCTGCCTCCGGCTCGTCCTTTCCACCGCAGCCCGCCGCAAGCAGCAGCAGCCAGGCCGCCAGCAGGCAGGCCAGCATCTTCTTCATCATACCCATTCCCTCATTTCAAAAGTGATCCATACACATCCGCCGGGATGGTGAATTCCGGCATCCCCATAGACCCCGGCGCGACGGTGTATTCATCGAACACCAGCACCAGCTCCCCATCCCCGTTCCAGTAGAAGTTCTGCTCCGGATCGACGGCTGTGAACTCCTCCGGGAAATAGGTCTCTGATTCGTCCTCCTCCATCTGCCGCCGGACCTCGCCGGACAGCGCCGCCGCATAGTCCGCGTCCTCCCGGAACAGGTCTTTCAGTGTCACCACCTCGCCGGTGGCCTTGTCGATGTGATAAAACCGGCTGGTCTCATAGCCGCTGGCCTGTGTCTCGGTGGTGTCGATCCGGAGGGTGAACCACCGGTCTGTGTTCGTGACAATATCATATGCCACATCCAGGCCGTGATATTCCCCGCCGTCCGCTTTTCGGCGGTCCTCCTCGAACCGGGCGATGAGCTGGTCCGTGTAGGCCCGCACCTGCTCGCTGACCTCCCCGGCCGCCTCGCTGCCGCCCAGCTCCGGCACGGTGATCTCCGCGCTCTTATGTCCGTCGTCATAGGTGTAGCGGCGGAGGGTGATCAGCTCCACGATGGCGCCCAGCCCCGGCACATTCGCCATGGCGGCGGCCGCCGCGGGGGACACATTGGGCACCGCGATGAACAGCGCCAGCGCCGCGGCGGTCCAGCCTGTCCAGCGGAGGCGGGGCTTTTTCCGCGCCCTCTCATGTTCGTCCAGCGCCGCGCAGGCGGCAAACACCCGTCCGGCATAGCCCTCCGGCAGGGGGAACGGCTCCTCTTTGGCCCGCTCCTTCAGCATCTTGTCGAATTGGTCCATACTGCACCTCACTTTTCTTCCAGCAGCTGCCGCAGCCGCGCCCTGCCCCGGGACAGGCGGGCCTTAACCGCCGCTTCGCTGATATTCAAAATCCCGCTGATCTCCCGGACGGACAGCCCGTCATAGTAAAACAGCGTGACCGCAGCCCGGAGGTCGCCGCTGAGGGCCATGATCGCCTGCCACAGCGTCATGCGCTCCGTGGGGTCGGTGCCGGAGGCGGGCAGATAGGCCGCCACCTCCTCAAGGCCCACGGTGGGCCGCCGTTTCCGGCAGGCGTCGTAGCACTTATTGGCAAGGATGCGCAGCATCCAAGGCTTGAACCGCTCCAGGTCCCGCAGGGCCTCCCGCCCCGCGAAGGCGGCGCAGATGGCCTCCTGCACCGCGTCCTCGGCGTCCTGGTCGTTTTTCAGGATGGCCTTTGCGGTGCGGAACATGGCCTCCTGGCAGCGGACGACCTGGGTGCAGAATGTCTCCTTGTCCAGCTTGGATGATATCATGGTCCAGCGGTTTGCTCCTTTCCTTGGCAAGGGGCGCGATGGCTGACCATCGCGCCCCGAAATGACCGGTCATATATGCAAGATGCTTTTCAGCGGCAAAAGGTGACATGCGGGGGAAAATATTACCGAATAAAATTGGTCATGGTCCGGTGGCCCGTCTCCGGGACCGGCACCTTGCTCTCATGGAGGACCTTCACCATCCAGGCCATGTTGCGGCCCAGCTTGGCGGCCACCTCCATGCCCTCGGTGTCCTTCAGCACCTCGCCGGGGTCCGCGCCGTGGACCACGCCCCAGTAATCGGAGGTGACCAGTACCATCTCCATGGCGTCCATGGCGGCCAGCAGCTGGTGGTAGGTCTCCACGCCGCCGGAGCGGCGGAGGGTGCACAGCGCGCCGCCCACCTTGTGGTGGAGCTGGTTGTTGCCGCACCCGGCGGCCAGCATCAGGCGGTCGATGACGCACTTCATGCCTCCGGCGATGCCGCTGTGGTACACCGGAGAGGCCAGCAGGATGCCGTCGGCCTCGATGCAGGCGGCGATGATGTCGTTGACGCCGTCGTCATTCCGGACACAGCGGAGGCTTCCGGTGTCCAGGCAGTGGTAGCAGGCCATGCAGGGGTGGACGTTGGGGCCGGGCTGAAGGACTTCAAACTCCACACCGGCGGCCTCCACCTCCCTGCCCACGGCGTCCAGCAGCAGGGCGGTGTTTCCGTTTTTGCGGGGGCTTCCGTTGATGGCGACGATCTTCATGGGGGACCTCCTGTTTTTTGATGTAGTGATACGATTATACCGCAGCCTGTTCAAATTGACAATGGCCCTCGGGTTTTATGTTCCTATGGGACCGGAAAGGGCATTGCCGCGGCACGGTCAAGGCGGACCGGGGGCGGAAATTTTTTGCTTGCAGGATGCACGGGAACGTGCAACTTTTTCCTACACTACCGGAGGTAGTGTAGGGCATCTTCCCCGCCCTGCATAACAGGCGGAGCAGAGGGTCTCTGTTCCCAGGGAGCGCAGGGCCTTTCCCCGGCCCTGGGGCGTCCAATTTTGTGTGTAAGGAGAATTTTTTTGCAGCAAACGAGTCATTATCAATTGAGCCAGTGGGATGCGGCGGACCGCATTCAAATGGCGGATTTCAACAGCGACAATCAAAAAATAGAAGCCGCCCTCACAGCGCAGGCGGCGGAATTGGAGCAAAAGGCAGACCTGGCTACCGTCCGCAGGGAAAATCTATGGTGCAAGATCGCGGAGACGGCGCTTGACGCGGAAACAGATGTGATGGAGTTTCTGGTCTCCGGACCGGGAAACTTCCAGAAGCTGGAGCTTCATCTAGGGTGTGAAGGTCCCACCAGCATTAACCTCTCGCTTAATGACGGCACGTCCTTTTACACCAACGGCAGCAACTCCACGCGGTCGTCCCTCACCATCGCCACGGCAAATACCGCCCTCACCGCCAGCGGGTCGGTATGGCTCTGCAACGGCGGGACCCGCTTTTTCGGCGGCTATGAGACGGTCCACCGCTGTGGTCGGGATTACTGTTATGTGAGCGACGGCGGTTTTTTCGGCGACGGCGTGCCCCTGTCTGACATCCATAAAATTGTGCTGACGGGGAAAGGCAATTTTTCTGCCGGGACCTACGCGGTTTTATACGGATTGAAGAAATAGGGAAAAAGGTCCCCGGGCAAAAGCCCGGGGACCTTTTATTTCGCATGGCGTTCAGTTTGGAATCAATAGATTACCAATACAGAACGTTGCTCTCGCCCACGAAGGTGTAAGCGTCGTTGAAGGAGCCGTCAAACTTGACGGTAGCGCTCACGACCAGCTTGTGGGTGCCGGTGGGAGCCACGCCCACCTTGGGAGTGTTGGCGCCAGACAGGACGTCAGACAGCGTATGGGAACCTTCAAACTTGGTCACCTCAGAGTAGGTCTCACCGTCAACAGTCATCTCAATGGTGACAACCGCATCCACGGTGTTCCAACCACTAGCATCTCCGCCCTCATACAGGGGATTCTCCAGGGTGACGACGGTCTTGTCGCCGTCCTTGTCGCCCTTCTGAACGGTGACATCAATGGTGCCGTCGCCCTCGGTGATCTCAACCTTATCAGAGCCCTTCTCGGTCAGGTAGATGTAGACCAGCTCGGCGGTCTCCTCGTCATTCTCCAGGACCTGGACCAGGCAGGCGCTGTAGTCGCAGTCAGGATCATCCAGATCGTCTTCATCCAGGATGTCCTTGATATCGCCGTCGTAGATCTTCCACTTATTGTCCTTGGTCTGCTCGACCACAACAAAGACGGTCTCCTCGTTGGTGTCGTACTGGACAGTCTTGACGGGATCAGCGTCCTCATCCAGCAGCCAGAACGCATCCAGGCCGACCTCATTGGCGACGAACTTCTTGTCAGTCACGGCCTTGAGCTCGATGATGTACTGCTCATCAACGGTCTTGGTGGCCTTGTAGACAACGCCGGTCTTCAGAACGGTCTTGTTCGCGGCGTCATAGGAGACGTACACGCTGGTCTTCTCGCCGTTGACATAGGCCTTGGTGTACTCCCAGTACTTGTCGCCGTCATACTTCAGGGATTCACGGTCGGTCTTCTCCAGCACGAAGTAGGTGGAGTCCTTGTCATAAACGTCGCCCTGCAGGATGAACACCACGTCAGCCTTCTTGCCGTCCTTGTCCAGGACATAGGCCAGCTCGGCATGATCCACATTGGGAACGTTCTTGTAGCCCACATAGGCCTTTTCGTTCTCCACATCCACGAAGATGGTCTTGTTGTCCACGATGAAGGTGGTGCCATCGCTGGTGATGTAGGCGCGGCCGTTGTTCACCTTAACGCCATCCGCATCGGGATCGAAGTCGGCCTTACGGTCGGTTTCCTCATCGCCGTGAGGCAGGAAGAGGGTCTCGACGTTCTTCAGGGTGTACACGCCCTTGTCATTGACGGTGTACTTCCAGATGTGCTCGTCGATGTTGGTCATGTTCTTGCCGTCGGTATCCTTGTTGACGGTCCACTTGATCTCATCGTCCTCGTCGTCGTTGTTCTCATCCAGGCCAACGACCTCATCCTTCACCTCGACCTTGGCAGAGGTGGCGTCGTCCAGAACGACCTTGGCGATCCAGTCGCGCAGCTCCTCGTCGGAGTCCTTGACCCACAGGTACTTGGAGGCGTCGGCCTCAGCCTTCTCGAAGCCCAGAACATAGCCGTTGGGATCCAGATAGAGGACATACTCCTCGTTCAGCTCGGGATGCTCAGGCTCGGTGGGATCTTCCACGTCATAGACCATATGGTCCTGAACGTCGGTCTTGCAGGAGTTCGCGCCATCGGTATAGGTGTACTTGGAGCCGTCAGCCTTCAGATAGGTGTTGCCGTGAACGCCGCCGTTCTCCGTGGAGACCTCTTCCTTGTCGTTCTCGACGCGGGTGACCTCGGCGGTCACGACCTCAGGCTCGCAGACCTCGCCGATGACATAGTCCTCGTCCTCTTCGTCATAGTCCACAGTGAAGACCACATAGTCGTCCTCAGCATAGTCCTCAACATAGAAGGTCTTGTCGTCCAGCTTGGAGCCCTTGGACAGCTCCTTGACGGTGATGTACTCGCCGTCGTCGTCGGTCTTGACCTTGGAGACCTGGCCCAGGTAGTAGTTGATCTCAACCACGGTGACGCTCTCGTCGTCGTCGTTCACATAGATCTCGGTGACAGTGCCCTCGCCGGTGTAGATGTACTCCTTGCTGCCGTTCTTCACGGGAGTGACAGCCTCGTCGACTTCCTTGCCGTTGACAAAGGCAGTCCAGTCATAGTCTTCGATAACGTCCTTGCTCAGGTCCTTGTACACGTCCTTGTTCTTGGTGCCCTCGGTGTAGACGAGAGTGGGATCGATGGAGGTGTAGGTGCCGATCTCAGACTTCTTCAGCTTCCAGGTGTTGGCGGGGCGGCCATACATACCGTTGCCGATCTCCAGCTCCAGCTTCTCGAAGTACTTCTCAGCGAACTGAACATAGCCGTCGTCCTTGATGTGGCCGTCGGTGTTCTTGGAGATGTTCCACTTCACGTCGTTGGCCACGGAGTTGCCCACGATGACCTGAGCGCCGTTCACATTGGCGGTGATCTTGGCCTCGTAGTCCACCATGGTGGCCTTCAGGGTGTTCAGCGCATACAGGCAGGCCTGCTCACGGGTGGCGTATTCGGTGCCGTTCAGGTCGCCCTCCAAGCCCTTGGTCAGGCCGATGTGCAGGGCCTGCTTGGCAACGGCGATGGACCAGTTGTCACCAACGTAGCCCTCGATCTCGGCGTTGTAGCCCAGAGCGCCCAGCAGCATCTTCAGGAACGCGTAGTTCGTCAGAGTAGCGGCGGGACGGAAGGAACCGTCAGCGTAGCCGGAGATGATGCCCTGCTCCTGGCAGTAGGCAATGTAACCGGCAAAGGTGTGGTTGACAGGGACATCCTTGTAGGGAGCCGTGTCGGCGGACAGCGCGGAAGCGGTGGTGGGGCCAAGGATCAGGTTGCAGATGATCTTGGCGGCAGCACCACGGGTCAGGCTGCCCTGGGGAGCGAAGGAACCGTCGGGATAACCGTCGATAACCTTCAGGGCGGACATCACGTCAACAGCTTCTTCATAGTTGATCTTGCTGTCGTCGGTGAAGTCCTTGGCGCCGGCGCCGATGGTGACCAGGGACATGACCATCACCAGAGCCAGAACCAGAGAAAGGAACTTCTTCATGGTTTTTCCTCCTTGTAAGATTCGGCGGTGAAGAGCCGCCTTATTTTACGAATGCCGCCCGGCCCGCCGTCTCCGGCGCACATACAGTGGCTAGCCGTACCCCGTATCTATGCCGGAGCTGGCCTCCCGTTCGGCCTTCGCAGGTTCAATTTACCAAGCCCGGTTTTATTTGTCTATAGATTCGCCGAAGTTGTAATTTGATTGATAAACGGGATGTTCTTCCGGTATTTTTGTGAAAAATAGTTGTAACAATCAGAGCAGCAGAACACGGCGGGCCAGGGGCGCGGCCGCCGCATTCCGGAGGCTCATGCCTCCTTTTTCAATATGTAGCGCTGGCGCTTCTGGACGATCTGGCCCCGGGCCACCATCTTCTGCAGAATGGGGCGGCACTGGCGGGGATCGATCCGCAGGATGCGGGCGATATCCTGCCGATATGCGAAGCCCTCCTTTGTCAAATACTCCAGGATGACCGCCTCCTGCCGCTCCGGCGGCACCACCGCGTCGTGCAGGTAATACCGCGCGCCCACCTGGGTCAGCTTGCCCCGGCGGACCATCTGCTTCAGGCGGTTGTACGCCGTGGTCTTGGACACGCCCAGCAGGTCCATGACCTCGTTCCGGGTGATGGACTGCCTGCGGCGCAGGGCGGAGACGATCTGGTTTTCGCCGCCCACCCGGATGTCGCAGTCCAGCCGCAGGTCCCGCAGGGTCACGTCGTCCAGCCCGCCCCGGATCAGCGCCGCCCGGACCAGCTTGGACAGGCGGGTGCGGTCGTAGGGCTGGCCGCTGCGGGGCGCGGTCAGGACAAAGCCGCTGCCCGGCCCAGCCGCCTTCCAATCTTTTAAAACGTGATACACACCACTGGTCAGGGCGATCCTCCGGTCCGGCAGGCACAGCGCCTCGCCCTCCAGGTCCACCTGGTCCCAGGTCAGCGCCACGATCTCCTCCAGCCGCAGGCCCAGCTGCCATGTCAGTCACAGCGTCACCCCTGCCGGGGTGGACTTTTCCGCCTGCAGCAGCTTCCAAAGGGCAAATTCGTCGATCTGGGCGGGCTCGTCCCGGCGAATGCGGGTGGAGACCCTTTTCTCCTCCAGGTGCGCGCCGAAGTGGACGTTCAGCGCGGCAGCCTCCACGCCGGTGATGCGGGAGACGTACTGCCAGTCGTGCTCCTCCAGCTGCCGCAGGATGAAGTCGTGGCGCAGGTCGATCAGGCGGATGCCGGTCTGGCCCTCCTTGTCCAGGGCCGTCCGGGCCAGCCGGGAGATGGATTGGGGCGTCAGGGGCCTCTGGTCCCGGTCTGAAAGCACCACCACCTCGGAGCGGCGGTTACGGCTGTCTCTCAAACCGGCCAGCCAGTCTGCCAATCCATCCGGAACCGGGACGGCGCGGTCCGGCAGAAGGATCTGCTGGTCCAGGAAATCGATCTGCGCCCAGGTCAGGTGCTGGATCTCGTCCCGCAGCAGCCCCGCCTGCCAGGCAAGGCGCAGAATGACCCCCGCCGCATTGTAAAAATTTTGTTTCAGAATGCGATCCATGGCCCCCTCATCCGGGCGGTTGACGACATATTCCTGCATAGTGCCCCTCCAGTTTTGTTACAATTATGTATCTCATAATTGACTGTCATTTTCTCCCTGCTTTTTCGGAAATTTCCAGGTTTATCCGAAAAAATCCAGTAAAATCCATTCAAATTATTTGGTACAACTATGGAATACATTTATTGTTTTATAACAAAATTGCTGAAACCGTTGCGCCGCAACGGTTCCAAAGTTTTCTATATCTGCAAAATACATCATCAGATAGCAAAAATCAATATCACATCGCATATTTTATGTTTCCGCGGCCCACAATGGGCCGCGGCATGGGAGCGGAACCAGCGGGGCCTGCCTGTCAGAAACGCCCTGCCGGTCCCATGTACGCTCCAGGAGCCGCGGCTGGCGGAACAGGTCCCCAGCTGTTTTGACTGCGGGAGCCCTGTGCGCGCGGTAAGTGGATGCTGGACACTTTTTTGCAAAAATCAGACTTTTCCTTCGGCTCTGAATGTGATATCATGCTTTCGTATGTTGAAATAACCGATTTGGAGGAACTTCCCATGATGAACAACAACGAAATGCTGCTGCTGAAGCTGGGCGAGGTGGTCCTGAAGGGCCTGAACCGCAGATCCTTTGAGGACAAGCTGGTGTCCAATGTCCGCCGGCGGCTGAAAAGCTGCGGCAGCTTCCAGGTCTATATCCGTCAGAGCACCATCTACGTGGAGCCCACCACCGAAAACTGCGACATGGAGGCGGCCTATGCCGCCGCCCGGCAGGTGTTCGGCGTCGTCTCCGTGGCCCGGGCCGTCCCCTGTGAGAAAACCATGGAGGCCATCGTGGAGACCGCAAAGACCTATCTGGCGGACGCCTTTGCCGCCGCCCGGTCCTTCAAGGTGGAGAGCAAGCGGGCGGACAAGAATTTCCCCATGAACTCCATTCAGATCAGCCAGGCCGTGGGCGGCGATCTGGCGGAGCTGTTCCCCCATGTGGCGGTGGACGTCCACCATCCGGACCTGACCGTCTATGTGGAGATCCGGGAGAAGTACGCCTATGTCCACGCTCCCTCCGTCCCCGGTGCCGGCGGCCTGCCGGTGGGGATGGGCGGCCATGCCGTCTCCCTGCTGTCCGGCGGTCTGGACTCCCCTGTGTCCTCCTGGATGATGGCCCGCCGGGGCGTGGAGTTGGAGATGGTCCACTTCGTCTCCCCCCCTTACACCTCCCAGCAGGCCCAGAACAAGGTACTGGAGCTGGCCCATCTGCTGACGGCCTACTGCGGCCGCATGATCGTCCACATCGTGCCCTTCACGGAAATCCAGGAGGAGATCCGCAGAAACTGCCCGGAGGAGTATTTCACCCTCATCATGCGGCGGTTCATGATGCGCCTGGCGGAGGCCGTGGCGAAAAAGGCCGGAGCCAAGGCCCTGATCACCGGTGAATCCCTGGGCCAGGTGGCCAGCCAGACCATGATGGCCCTGGGCGTCACGGAGGACGTGACCACCATGCCCGTCCTGCGGCCTCTCATCGGCATGGACAAGGTGGAGATCATCCGCATCGCCCGGGAGATCGGCACTTACGACACCTCCATCCTGCCCTACGAGGACTGCTGCACCGTGTTTACCCCCCGCCATCCCTGCACCCGCCCCCACCTGGAGGACGTGCGGAAGGCGGAATCCGCTCTGGATGTGGACGCCCTGGTGGCAAAGGCCCTGGAGGGCGAGACCTGGGTGCGGGTGAAGCCGTAACCAGGGGGCTTTCTGTGCAACCATCAACTGCCAATCATTCATGCAGGAAGGGGTTTTTATGTCACACACCGCTGAGATCATCGCCGTGGGCACGGAACTGCTGCTGGGCAATATCGTCAACACCAACGCCCGGGACATCTCCCAGGCCCTGTCCGCCGTAGGCGTCAATGTCTTTTGGCACACCGTGGTGGGGGACAACCCCGCCCGTCTGAAGGATGCCCTGGATATCGCCCGCCGCCGGGCGGATATCATCATCACCACCGGCGGCCTCGGCCCCACCTACGATGACCTGACCAAGCAGACCATCTGTGAGGCCTTTGGCCGCAAGCTGGTGCTGCACCAGGACATTCTGGACAACATTCGCGCTTACTTCGAGAAAAACGTCCACATGGCCATGCCGGAGAACAACGTTCAGCAGGCGGAGCTGCCGGAGGACTGCACCGTATTCGGCAATCCTGTGGGCACCGCTCCGGGCTGTGCCTTTGAGACCGGCGGCATCCATGTGCTGATGCTGCCCGGCCCGCCCTTTGAGATGCTGACCATGCTGAGGGATCACGCCCTCCCCTATCTCCGGGGCCTTTCCAGCGAGGTCATCGTCTCCCACGACATCATGACCTTCGGCCTGGGGGAGAGCCCTATGGAGGAGCTGCTGCGGGAAAAGATGTCCCACATGGAAAATCCCTCCCTGGCCACCTACGCCAAGCCCAGCGAGGTGCGCCTCCGGGCCACCGCCAAGGCCGCCGGCCGGGAGGAGGCCGAGGCCATGCTGGCTCCGGTGGTGGAGGAGATCACCGCTCTCCTGGGCGATGTCGTGTATGGCATCGACGTCCCCGGTCTGGAAAACGTCTGCATGGACCTGCTGAAAAAACAGGGCAGGACCTTTGCCACCGCCGAGAGCTGCACCGGCGGGCGGATCGCGGAGCGCATCACCGCTCTCCCCGGCGCCTCCGCCGTCTACCGGGGCGGCGCGGTGAGCTATTGGACCAGCGTGAAGGCCCGTGTACTGGGCGTTCCCCAGGAAATCCTGGACACCTGTGGCGCGGTATCCGAGGAGACCGCCCGGGCCATGGCGGAGGGCGCCCGGACCATCACCGGTGCGGAGATCGCCGTGTCCGTCACCGGCGTGGCGGGACCGGACCCGGACGAGCGCGGCGTGCCCGTGGGCATTGTGTATATCGGTCTGGCGACGCCGGACGGCACCTTCTGCCGCCCCTGTGATTTCGGCAAGCGCCGCCGGGACCGCATCCAGGACCTGGCCGCCAACCACGCCTTTGACGTCCTGCGGCGCTATCTCACGGGCCTGCCTATCCAGATCCGCTGAAAAGCTTTAAAAATCCCGCCTGCTCTCTTGACAGGCGGGATGATTTCGTGTATTTGTATATCGAAAACGTTTGCGCCCTTTCTGGGACGCTGAAAGCTGAGAAAAGGAGCGTATTTGCCATGTACAAGATCGAAACCCATCTCCACACCACCCACACCAGCAAATGCGGCCATCTGGAGGCCCCCGTCCTGGCCAAAGCTTACAAGGAAGCGGGCTATGACGCCATCGCTGTCACCGACCACTACAACCGGGACACGGTGGAATACCTGCACCTGGACCTCACCCGCACCGACGGCCTGCTGGAAAAATTTCTGGACGGCTTCCACCGGATGGAGGACGCCTGCGGCGAGCTTGGCATCCGCGTCTACAAGGGCGCAGAACTGCGCTTTGACGAGTGCGACAACGACTATCTGCTCTATGGCTGGCACGATGAGCTGCTGCGGGACATGCCCCGGAATCTGAAAATGAGCGTGGTGGAGTTCTCCAGGCTGGCTCGGGAGGCAGGTGCCCTGCTGATCCAGGCCCACCCCTACCGGAAGAAGTGCACCCCCGCCATCGCCTGCTATCTGGACGGTGTGGAGGTCATCAACGCCCATCCCCGGCATGACAGCCACAACGACTGGGCCAAGGCCTACGCCGAGCAGTTCGGCCTGATCCAGACCGCCGGCTCCGACTGCCACCAGACGCCGGACATCGCCCGCAGCGGCATCCTGTCCGACACCCTGCCCGCCAACACCTTTGCATTTGCGGACCTGATCCGGTCCGGAAATTACACGCTGATTGAACCGCCCAAGGACTGACTATATAGTCAATTTACTTGAAAAAGCGCACAGCGGTTGACAATGAAAGACGGCACGGAGACTTTTCTCCGTGCCGGTTCTTTTCAGGACAGCAGATCTCCAGAGCCCCTGCACCAGGACTGCCTCTACCTGGGACGGTTTCAGGGAGGACAGCGTCCTCTCCGCGCGTGGTCAGCCCAGAGCCACGTCCAGCACCATCATGATGAGAAACCCCACCACAAAGCCGCAGGTGCCCGCCCGGCTGTGGGCCTGGGGCACCAGCTCCTCCACCACCACATACAGCATCGCCCCGGCGGCAAAGCTCAGCAGCCAGGGCATCAGGGGATGCGCCCAACCCGCAGCCAGCACCACCAGGATGCCGAACACAGGCTCCACGATGCCGGACAGCATCCCGCCCGCAAAGGCCTTCCGCCGGGACTGCCCCTCCTGCCGCAGGGGCAGGGAGATGGCGGCGCCCTCCGGGAAATTCTGGATGCCGATGCCCAGGGCCAGCGCCGCCGCTCCGGCAAAGTTCTCCCCGGACGCCGCCAGCGCGAAGGCCAGGCCCACCGCCATGCCCTCCGGCACATTATGTAGGGTGATGGCCGTCATCAGCAGGGTGTTCTGCCTCCAGGCGGCGTCCTTCTGTTCCCGCCGCAGATAGGGCAGCAGTGCGTCCAGCGCCGCCAGAAACACCACGCCCAGCAGCATCCCCGCCGCCGCGGGCAGCCAGCCCGGGAAGCTCCCGTCCGCCGCCGCCTGGTCGATGGCGGGCAGCAGCAGGCTCCACACGGAGGCCGCTGTCATCACGCCGGCGGCAAAGCCCAGCATGGCCCGTTGGAACCGGGGCTTCGGCTCCCCGGCGAAGAAAAACACCATGGCCGCGCCCAGGGTGGTCATCAGAAAGGTGAACCCGGTGCCCAGCGCCGCCCACTGTAAAGATCGCAGCATACTATCAACGCCTTCTTCTTGGGTTCGGGCGGAGCACCGCCCGTATGCCAGTATAAGCGCCGTTCCCGGAGAAGGTGCAAAGACCGGGCGGCTGCCGCCGCCCGGTCCTGATCGCCGCTGCATCCCGCAGCTTATTCCATTTCGTCTGTGATCCAGTTCAAGACGGCGACCGTGTAAAGGAATCCCCCCAGCATCAGCAAAACGGGGATCCCGCTCTCGCGCAAAACAGCCGCCAATGCAAGGGAGAGCACGACCAGAACCACTCCGAACAGTTCCACGGCCAGCCGCCATTTCCCGAACAGTTTCCGGGCCGCGGCTTCGCGCCGGGCAGAGGCCTCCCGGCTCTCCCCCGCCCGCTTTTCATGCATGGCGCGGTACAGGTTGAACACAGCTTGCCCGGCCCACGCAAGGGCCATCAGCATGTAGACCCCCTTATGGAGCAATACGCCGCCGGCTCCCGAAGCCACGGCAATAAGCAGGCAGCCCAGTCCCCGGAAAAAATCGGACTTGTTATAGATCTTCATACGCCGCCCCCCCTTTTTTCCACCATATCATATCTCCGTCCTCATTTTCAATCGCATCTTGCTTTTCCGCTCTCCCCGTGCTACAGTATAGACAGCGGCATACAAGTGAAAAGGGCTCATATAATTTCGCTGTGCGGATGGCGCGAAAGTTTCTACGGAGCCGCCGAAAGGCTCTGCTATGAGTGTCTGACCGATGGAGAGGATCTCTGTTCGGGCGGGCGCTCCTTTTCTTTTGTGTCGAAATCCTGTGAAATGAGGTATTTGTATGGCTGTTGCGATCTTGAAGGGCACTATTGTGTCCGCCCCCGCCCTGGGCAAACTGGACGTTGCGGAAAACGGATATCTGATCGCGGAGGACGGAAGGATCACCGGCGTGTTCCCCGTTCTGCCGGAGCAATACGCAGGCGCGCCTGTGGAGGACTTTGGAGACGCCCTCATCCTCCAGTCCTTCGCGGACCTGCACCTTCACGCCCCCCAGTATCCCATGCTGGGCATGGGCATGGACCTGCCCCTGCTGGACTGGCTGAACGCCTACGCCTTCCCCACCGAGGCCCGGTTCGCGGACCCGGACTACGCCCGGGAGATCTACCAAGGGCTGGCCCGGGAGCTGGTGGAGAACGGCACCACCCGGGTGTGCATGTTCTCCTCCCTCCACCGCCAGGCCACCCTCATCTTGATGGAGGAGCTGGAAAAGGCGGGCGTCACCGGCTATGTGGGCAAGGTGAACATGGACCGCAACGCCCTCCCCGGCGTGCTGGAGGAGACCACGGAGGACTCCATGGGGGAGACCCTGCGGTGGCTGGAGGAATGTCAGGACCTCCGGCACATCAAGCCCATGCTGACGCCCCGGTTTACCCCCTCCTGCACCGACGGGCTGATGGCCTTTCTGGGCAGGCTGGCGGCGGAGCGGGGACTTCCCGTGCAGTCCCACCTGTCGGAAAACCGGGCGGAGATGGACTGGGTGCGGGAGCTGCATCCGGACTGCCGGCAGTACTGGGAGACCTATGCCAAATACGGCATGTGGAACGACCGCACCGTCATGGCCCACTGCGTCTGGTCCGACCAGCGGGAGCGGCAGGCCATGCGGGACGCAGGCGTCACCATGGTCCACTGCCCGGACTCCAATCAAAACCTCTGCTCCGGCGTGGCCCCGGTGCGGGCGATGCTGAACGAGGGCGGCAAGGTGGCCCTGGGCAGCGACATCGCCGGAGGCGACCATCTGTGTATGTTCGACGTGACCGCCGCCGCCCTCCGGGCCTCCAAGGCCCGCCGGGTGCTGGACAACTGGGAGACGGACTTCCTCACTGTCCCGGAGGCGTGGTTCCTGGCCACCTCCTCCGGCGCGGCGTTCTTCGGCGAACAGCCGGGCTTTGCGCCGGGAAATCCCCTCCACGCCATTGTGCTGGACGACAGCCGGCTCCCCCAGCCCCACCCCCTGACCCCGGCGGAGCGGCTGGAGCGGTGCGTCTACCTGCGGCAAAAAGATGCTGTCCGGGCGGTGTGGAGCGCCGGGCGGAAGGTGTTCTCCGCAGAATAACAGCAAGGACCGTCCAAATGGACGGTCCTTGTTCTATCGGATCTCCTGTTCCAGGTCTGCAAACTCCGGGCCGGAGAAAAATTCCTCCAAGGATATCTCCAGTCCGTCGCACAATATCTTGATCGTTGTGATAGACACATTTCTGCGCTTAGGGTCCATCATGCTGTATACCGTAGACGGCGTAACTCCGGCACAAACCGCTAGTTCGTTATACCGTATGCCGCGCTGGCGGCAAATCGCTGAAAAGCGCGCTGCCACAGCGTCCTTGACCGCCATATCCATCACCTCACGGATATGGTATCCATCATTTCGCGTCTGCGTATACGCACTTGCGTATTTTTGAAAAATATGTTATTCTGTCAATGAGGTGATATGATGCAGAGCGAACAGGAATTTTACCGCTGTCTGGCCTCTGACGCCAGCAGCCGGGCGCTGCGGGCGATCCAAAAGATCCTGGCCGACGACTCCCTGGACGATCCGGCGTGCTTTCACCGGATCGAGGCCATCGTGTCCCTGCTGGAGGATATGGGCATCTCCTGCGGCGGCAGGCACGATTTTGGATAGACGTGAAAAAGAGAGCCTTTCGGCTCTCTTTTTTCCTTTCTATCCATCAAAACAGGTGGATCAATCCCATGGTCAAAAGAGTGATGAGCATCCCCGCGATGACCAGGCCCAAAAAGATAGCGGGCAGGGCGTGGCGCATCCGGATATCCAGCACGGAGGCCACCAGCGCGCCGGTCCAGGCGCCGGTCCCCGGCAGGGGGATTCCCACCAGGACCACCAGTCCCAGCAGGCGGTATTTCCGCACGATGCGGCCCTTCAGGTGGGCCCGGCGCTCCAGCCAGTCGATCTTCGGCCCGAAAAACGCCGTTCCCCGCAGAAAGTCCGCCGCCCGGCGGGCCAGCAGCATAATGAGGGGCACCGGCAGCAGATTGCCCAGGACCGCCACGGCGCAGGCCACGGCGGGCGGCAGTCCCGCCGCCACGCCCATGGGGATGGCCCCCCGCAGCTCCACCACCGGCACCATGGCGGTGCCGAAGGTCATCACCAGTTTTCCAAATGCAGTCTCCAAAAAGGGCATAGGTTCCTCCAAAACAGGATACACGGGCCGGGACACGCTCCCGGCCCGTGAAGCGTTATGGACAGTTTACTCCAGATTCAGGCGCTTTTTCAAGCAGAATGTGGTGATGGCGTAGAAAATCGCGCTATAGAGCACCACCAGCACGATGCAGAAGATCAGCACCGCGTGCACGGCGGCCATGCCGTTCAGCTGCCAGCTGGGCAGAAAATCAAAGAGGTTCAGCGCGTCGAAAGCGAAGATACCCGTGCCGCCCAGGAACTGGAGGACGAACTGGAAGCCGAAGAAGAAGGCCACGGAGCAGGCCATTTTGTGGTTGGCAAAGCTGTGGCCCACCGCCAGGGCGGCGTAGAACTGCAGGCAGAAGGCCACCAGGCTCAGGAAGGTCAGCGCGATCAGCTCCACCGCGATGGCCGTGCCGTTGATGGCGTAGTACGCGCCGATCTCCCGCAGTTCCCGGAACAGCCCCCGGAGGCCCTGGAAAAACTCTCCCAGGAAGCTCACGTTGAAGGCCATGATGCAGGCCGCCAAGATCACCGCCAGAACGGTGAGGATGAACCACACCGAGGAGACGATGAGCTTGCTCCACACCTGCTGGTGCACGGACACCGGCAGGGTCATCATCACATAGCCCTCGTCCTGCAGAAGATTCTTGTAAAACCGCTGGACCATCAAAACAAAGCTCATGACGCACACGCCCACGATGGCGACAAAGAACGCCGTTATCAGCAGACCGCCCAGCACATCCAGGATGCGGTACTGCGTGCTCATCAGGCCCCGGGTGGAGAGGTTGGCGCCGAAGGCCGTCACCAGCAGGATCAGGAACAGGGGCAGCATGATCCGCCCTGTGGCACGAAACTCGTGCTTCATCAGTTTTCTCAGCATTTGAACACCTCCCGGAACAGCTCATCCACGCTCATGCCCTTCTCCTCCCGAATCTGGTCCACGGAGGACTGGAGCACCACACGGCCCTGGTTGATAAAGATAACCTCATCCAGCACCTTTTCCACATCGGAGATCAAATGAGTGGAGATGACCACCGCCGCCTCCGGATTGTAGTTTCCGATGATGGTGGAGAGGATATAATCCCGGGTGGCGGGGTCCACGCCGCCGATGGGCTCATCCAGCAGATAGAGCTTGGCTGCCCGGCTCATGACCATGATGAGCTGCACCTTCTCCCGGGTGCCCTTGGACATCTGCTTGATGCGCTGCCTGGGCTGGATGTTCAGGTGGGCCAGCATCTCCTCCGCCGCGTCCCGGCGGAAATCGGCGTAAAAATCCCCGTAAAAGTCCAGCAGCTGGGCGGTGGACATCCAGGTGGGGATGGCCGTCCGCTCCGGCAGATAGCTGACGCAGGCGTGGGTCTCCTTCCCCGGCCTCATGCCGCACACCAGGATCTCGCCGCTGGTGGGCGTCAGCAGGCCGTTGGCCAGCTTGATGAGGGTGGTCTTGCCGCTGCCGTTGGGGCCCAGCAGGCCCACGATGTGGCCCGGCTCCACGGCGAGGCTCACCTGGTCCAGCGCCGGAGCGTGGCCGTAATTTTTGCAGAGGTCCTTACATTCCAGAACCGACATGCGCCGTCTCCTCCTCTCCCGACTCCTGCCGCAGCAGGGACACAATCTCCTCCCGTTGGAAGCCCAAATTGGTCATGGCCGCCAGAAACGTCTTGATATGCCGTTCCGCCAGACCGCGTTTTGCTGTCTCGATCATCGCCTTGTCCTCCGTCACAAATCTGCCCGCGGTCCGCTGGCTGTATACCAGGCCGTCCCGCTCCAATTCCATCAGCGCCCGCTGCATGGTGTTGGGATTGACGCCGGCCTCCGTGGCCAGGTCCCGCACCGACGGCAGACGCTCCCCCGGCGGAAACCCGCCGGACACGATCCCCACTTTGATCTGCTGGATCAGCTGTGTATAGATGGGGGCATCGTTGGAAAATTGCCACTTCATGAATACACCTCCCGCTTCATTTGTATTATCTAAATAGTACAATAACACAGCTTTTGAATTTGTCAAGGGGGAAAATAAAAAAAGCTGCGCCGGGCGCGGTCCTTTTTATGGAAGGCCATGGTTTTTTCCCGCAGGGGGGCCAGCGGGCGTCCGGGTCCTGCCCGGGCCGCCCTCCAGGCGGTCCTCGCAGATCTCCGGCACGATATCCATCTCCGTGGCGCGGTCCTCCGCCTCTTGCAGGGCCGTGGTCAACCGCCGGATCCCCAGGATGGCCTCCCCGCGCTCCAAATCCTCCACCGCATCTGCATGGCGGCAAATAAATAAAAGGAAAGCTCCCTGTAACTGGTCATATCATCACCTCACAAATCATTGTGCCATAAATTCTGCCAAAGCACAATGGCAGAATTCATGCCATACTATGATGGCTGTGAGGTGATGGCATGACACTGGAACGCATCCGCGCGCTGCGGGAGGACAGAGACTGGACCCAGCAGGAGCTGGCAGATATGCTGCATATCAACCGCAGGACCTATTCCGCATATGAGAACGGTGTAAACGCGCTTCCGCTAGATATCCTCATTGCCATTGCGCACATCTATCATACCAGCACGGATTATCTCCTGGGACTGACGGATATCTCTCTCCCTTATCCTCCTAAATGAGGTCCCTCCTTCTGCTATATGCTCTCTGTGGGTGATGATATGTTTCAGCGAATCCGCGCCCTGCGGGAGGATCACGATCTGACACAGGCGCAGATCGGCGCCGCGGTGGGCGTTTCACAGCGAACATACGCTTATTATGAAAACGGCCAGCGGATGCTTCCGCCGCAGGTGCTCTGCGCACTGGCCCGGTTTTATAATCAAATAACTTGAAAAGTGGTAAAACCACTTTTCAAGTGTCACAGCGCATATGCGCTGTGACAGGCCGCGAAAGCGGCCTTGATTTGGATTTCATAGTCATTAACCGTGCGCTTCGCGCACGGTGGGCATTGCCCGCTTGAAAAACAGCTTTGCTATTTTTCAAGTTAATTGACTATACCATGTCAGCACCGACTATCTCCTGGAGCTGACAGACATTCCCACACCCTATCCGTCCAAAAAGCAGACCGGCCCATCATAGGGCCGGTCCGTTTTTTAAGAACCTGTATTCACAAGCGGGGAATGCCGGGTGGACGAGGGATTTTCCCGGCAGGCAAGGCGCTTTGACGCAGGAAGTTTGTGTATTTCAAGGAAAAGCAGCGCAGTATGGCGGGAAAAGACCCGCCCAGACGGTGTTAAACGCTTATGAATACAGGTTCTAAGAATACCGCTTGTCCAAAATCCCCACAATGTCCGCCAGGGCGCTCTCCCGGACGTCGGCCACAATGGTAGCGCCGCATTCCCGGACCAGCGGCGCACAGTTGGCGGGGGCAAAGCCCTCCGCTGCTGCGGTCAGCATCGAGATGTCGTTGCCCTCATCTCCTGCGCAGTACACATGGTCCATGGAAATGCCCAGCCGCGCCGCCAGACGGCGGACCATGCCGCCCTTGTTGGCGCCTCGGGCCGTCATCTCCAGCAGCGTGGGGTCGGAAAAAATCAACTCGTATGCATCCGACCAAGCCTGTCCCTCCAAGTACTCCTTGATCTCCGCCAACTCCCCGTGGCTGCCCTCAAACATCAGCTTTCCCAAAGGGGCGGGCACATCCAGCAGGGAAGGCGACTCCGTCACCGCGACATGGGTGATGTGCTCGTGGTGCCGGGTGATCTCGTTGGGCTGGACCGCGTGGATGGTATTGCCGATATGGTACGCCTCCACCGCCACCGCCGGATAGCGGTCCAGGACCGTCTGGACCCGCTGATGCGCCTCTTCGTCCAGGAAATTGGTATCCAGATACTCTCCGGCAGCAAAGTCGTACAATGCCGCGCCATTGCACAGAACAGCCGGTGCGTTCATCGGAACGCTGTCCGCCAGCCGGATAAAGGAGGCCAGCGCCCGGCCGGTGGCCACGGTAAACCGCCCGCCATGTTTCATAAAGTAATCCAGCGCTTCCAGCGTTCTTGCAGATGGCGCAGGCATATCGGCCCCGCCCCGGAATGAGGAGGCTGTATCCACAATGGTGTTGTCAAAATCGCTGGCAAGCAGTACGCCGGTAAACTTCCCCATAAGTCTTCTCCTTTATCATCAAACATTGCGTCACAAAATGGCGCAGGCCCCGAAGAGCAGCCCAATAAAAATCTCTGCGCCATTGGCGGCCCATAAAAGGTTCCGCCAGTCCCTCGCCATTTTTTGATCCCGGCAAGGGTATTCACTGCCGGTCCCCAGCCGGAATCCCCGCCGGAATATGGCCGCTGCGATAAGCGTGGCGGCGCCGATTATCATGTACCTTTATGTGCCCTCATGTACCCTTTCAGAAATATACGGTCCTCCATAGGCATTCTTTCTTAAGAAACCCGCCGCCCGCAATGCGGACGGCAGGTTGTCTTTCTCTTATTCGCTCTTGGGCGCGGGACCGCCGCCCTCGCCGCCTTTGTTCCGGCGGCGGCCGCCCCGGTGGTGGGGCCTGCGGCGGCGCTTGGCCTCTCCGCCGTCGCCGCCCTCGGCGGCCTTTGCCGTCTCGGGCTTGGGCTGCTGGGGCTGTTTGGGTCCCTGCTGCTTGGGCGGACGGGGCTTCTGGCTCCCCTGGCCGCCCTTTTTCTCCTCGCCGGACTTGGGCTGGGCCTGCTTGGCGTCCGGCTTGACCAGATCACCGGCGGGTTTCCCGCCCCGGCGGCGGCCGCCCCGGTGGCGGCGGCGGGGCTTGCCGCTGTCGCTGCCCTCTACGCCCATCTTCTCCCGGATGGGCGCGTCCTCCAGATGGGAATCCATATAGAACGGCGTGGCGGTGATGACCGGCGTGATAAATTCCTCCTCCGGCTTCTCCTCCACATAGCGGGCAGGGCGCTCCGGGATCTCGATGCCGTCCCGGCTGCCCTTGCCGTTGCGCAGAACGCGGATCTCACAGCTGCGGTAGGTCTTCAGCGGCTCGCTTGGCAGGGCGGAGTCCAGGCTGACCTTCATGGTCTCCCGCAGCAGGTCCACGCTCTTCACGTTGCCGGGGCCGTCCGGCGTCTGGACAAAGGACTCCACCTTGGGCATCCGCTTGGCCGCGTCCTCATAGGCGTTCTGCTCATATTTCAGGCAGCACATCAGGCGGCCGCAGGTGCCGGAGATCTTCGTGGGATTCAGGCTCAAATTCTGGGTCTTGGCCATCTTGATGGAGACGGGCATGAACCCGTCCAGAAACTGGGAGCAGCAGAAGGGACGGCCGCAGATGCCAAGGCCGCCGATCATCTTGGCCTCGTCCCGAACGCCGATCTGCCGCAGCTCGATCCGGGCCCGGAACACAGACGCCAGGTCCCGCACCAGCTCCCGGAAATCCACCCGGCCATCGGCGGTGAAATAGAAGACGATCTTATTGCCGTCAAAACTGGCGGACACATTCACCAGCTTCATCTCCAGGCCGTGGTCCGCGATCTTCCTCTCGCAGATGTCAAAGGCCTCTCTCTCTTTTTTCTTGTTTTGCTCCACGGTGCGGCAGTCGGCCTCCGTCGCCTTCCGCAGCATGGCGCACAGGGGCTTGACGATGGCGGAATCCGCCACCTCGTGGTTGCCCTCCGTGCAGGTGGCGAACTCCGGGCCCTGGGCGGTCTCCACGATCACCTGGTCCCCCATTCGCACCTGTACCCCTTTGGGGTCAAAATAATAATTCTTACATCCGCCCCGAAAGCGGACGCTGATCACTTCCGTCAAAGGATACCCTCCAATTCCGCAGCGAGGGCGCCCAGCACATGGCCGGTGCCAACATTGTAGGCGCATTCCCCGTGATACTTCTGCAATAGTTCTATTGTGCGCATGATTTGGCTTTTTGTCAAGTTTTTCGCAAGATATGGTGCGATTTCCCGGTCATTTTCCTCCGGTTGGCCGCCGTACAGCAGCAAAAGCGCCGACGCGAAGGCGGCCCGGCTCCGCTCCAGCATGGCCGACAGATCCTCCCGGGCAATGCGTTTTTTCTCCAGCCGGACACACAGCTCCGCCGCCGCGCCGTGCTTCCGCTTTCCGACGGCCCGGCAGAGTGCCTCCCCCGCCTCGGATGCGCCGCCCGCCGTCTCCTCCGCCGGACGCAGCTTCAGCTCCACACAGCGGGAGCGCAGCGTCTGAAGCACCACCGCGGAGTTCTCCGCGCAGAACAGGAATGCCGCGTAGGGCGGTCCCTCCTCCACGATCTTCAAAAGGACGTTCTGGTCCTGCTCCGTCAGCAGGGTGCAGTCCGGAAACAGATAGACCTTCCGCTGTCCCTCATTGGGCCGGATATAGGCGTCCGCGCGAATTCCCCGCACCACGTCCACAGCGATATTTTTGTGCTGATCGTCCCGCACGGTGACGACATCCGGGTGGATATCCCCCAGCACCTTGCGGCAGGCCGGGCACACGCCGCAGGGCCGCGCCCCTGCTCCGGCGCACTCCATGGCCGCAGCGGCGTAGCGGGCGGCGGACAGCCGGTCTCCGCTGCCGGTGAACAGCAGGGCGTGGGACAGGGTCCCCCGGGTGGCGGCCTCCCGGATCCGGGTGGAAATGGGGTCATTTTCAGGCAGGCCAAATGGGGTCATAGCGGCGCTCCTCTCCATGGTCTTGCAAATCTTTTGATATTTTATCACGATTTCCCGGAAAAAGAAAGCGGGAAACTGCGTCTTGACGGAAGAAAGCACGGAAGCAGCCGCCGGACACGGCGGCAGAGCGGACAGAAGAAACCGGCCCCGCAGCTGGCCGCATGTTCTTTCCCATCGGCGGATCAACCGGCTCTCACCGGGTCCATGACCGCCCGGAGATGGGTCTCATTCTTTAATCGTTTTCCTGGACGTGGTGTTTTTCCCATAGCCATGTCTGCTGTTTTCGTATAAAATTGCTACGCTTTTGTGGAATTCTTTGAAATTTTGGCCTTTTTCTTATGCTATTTATGTATTGTTTTCCAGAGGGCTTCCTATTATAATATTATCGTCAATTTAGCTAATCGTTTAACCGAATATGGTCGATAGTTTTATCTGCCATCGGGCCGCGACAAAAAACGGAGGAATGAAAATGAGCAAAAAATATTGTTACCTGTTCACCGAGGGCAACGCCAACATGCGCGAGCTTCTGGGCGGCAAGGGTGCCAACCTGGCCGAGATGACCAACATCGGCCTGCCCGTCCCCCAGGGCTTCACCATCACCACCGAGGCCTGCACGCAGTACTATGAGGACGGCCGCCAGATCAATCCCGACATCCAGGCCGAGATCATGGAGTACATCGAGAAAATGGAGGCCATCACCGGCAAGAAGTTCGGCGATATGGAGAACCCCCTGCTGGTCTCCGTCCGTTCCGGCGCCCGCGCCTCCATGCCCGGCATGATGGACACCATCCTGAACCTGGGCCTGAACGAGACCGTGGTGGATGTGCTGGCCAAGAAGTCCGGCAATCCCCGCTGGGCCTGGGACTGCTACCGCCGCTTTATCCAGATGTACTCCGACGTCGTCATGGAAGTGGGCAAAAAGTACTTTGAGCAGCTGATCGACAAGATGAAGGAGGCCCGCGGCGTCACCCAGGATGTGGAGCTGACCGCCGAGGACCTGAAGGAGCTGGCTGGCCAGTTCAAGGCCGAGTACAAGAGCAAGATCGGCGACGAGTTCCCCAGCGATCCCAAGGAGCAGCTGATGGGCGCTATCCGGGCCGTGTTCCGTTCCTGGGATAACCCCCGCGCCAACGTCTACCGCCGCGACAACGACATCCCCTATTCCTGGGGCACCGCCGTCAACGTGCAGTCCATGGCCTTCGGCAACATGGGCGACGACTGCGGCACCGGCGTCGCGTTCACCCGCAACCCCGCCACCGGCGAGAAGAAGCTGTTCGGTGAGTTTTTGACCAACGCCCAGGGCGAGGACGTGGTGGCCGGCGT
>NZ_CANRMB010000009.1 GCF_947631635.1 uncultured Dysosmobacter sp. | reverse complement strand
AAGACGTCTCTATTGCCGGCTGACTTCATTCAGCCAGAGTCTGCAAACTATTTTGCGCATAACTCTTGACGGCACCAGCACCCATATCGGTGATTCTTGATGTTTGTCATCAGTTTTTGATAGTAGCTCTTTGTTCGTTGGCACTAAATTAATCAGCAAATAGTTCTTTCTGAAGTGCGGCAAACCGATTCTTTCTGGCGTTAAGATCAGAAGAATTTCGGATACCAGAGGCATAAAGAGTCACATTCTCTTGGACATCTTCTTTTTCATCGTCGATTTTCTTCTGATACGCACTAATATTATTCCCAAACTCCAACAACTTTTCTCGAAGCTGATCACGCTTGTCCTGAGCCAGTGGCAACTTACTTTCTATTTCTGCCATAACAAGAAAGAGCGTATAAAAGTCAATCAGTTTACTCCAGCGAGTTTTTTTGATTTCTGGCAAAACTTGTATCAGTTCACTACATACCTTATTGAATACTGTTTCTACGTGCTCAACATCAGGATATTCTGTTTCATACATAACATAGTAATAATCTAATTTGTCTTTTTTATTCTGCGGGCCATTCAGAAATGCAATCGCTAACTCGCTGATGTATTCAACATCCATCATGCGTCTGACTTTTTCTGCCGAAAAGAGCCCAATATCCTTCCAATACTCGTTATCAGAAATACGGTTCATGGATTTAATAAAATCACCATTATATGTCGATTGTCGTAGCTCTTGTGCATTTAGCGCTACATTATTTTTATTAATCCGCTGAAATATAGACCTAATCTCATCATCAGTAATATCTGGTAAAGTTCGGACAACAAATCTATAAGAATAGAAATTTATCCTGTCTGCTTCGGATAAATCTTCAAAAGAGCACATACTCCATTTGTCGCTTTCTCCTTCAGAGATTTCAAATTCGCCAGCAATAAATCCAAGAACAGATCGAATACGTTGCTGTCCATCTACAATAATGTATTTTCTTCTTCCGTCTGCAGATATTTTTTCCTGAATATATATCTCAGGGATTGGATATCCATTCAGAACAGAGTCAATTAAATAGCTTTTCTGTTTATCTGTCCATACTGGGTTTCTCTGAAAAGGTGGACTCATCTCCAATTCCCCTGCGTCAAAAGCTTTCTTAAACCAAGAAATATTATATGTTGTTGTATCCAAATAGTTTTTCATCTCAACTTCTCCTCCAACAAAGCATTTTTGCGATTATCCACGCTTATCGCAAGATAGTTACGTACAGCGAGCTTATCCTTATAAATTCTAAAATTTATATTTCGGTTTTCTAATAAAGGATATGATTTGCTTTGTTTAATAATATTGTCCCATTCGGTACCAAATGATAACAAAGGGAGTATTTTATCAGTAGCAATAGTACCCCAATATATTAGCCGTTTTCTATGATCATCTAAAGCTTCTCTCATTTTGGGTTGTATAATGGTGCGAGATGTATAAATTAAATCGTGCCATGCCACATCGAAATAATGATGTGAAATTATGCTAACATCAACATCTGATTTTTCGTTAAATGCTTTGAAGTTTTTATTTGGATTTAAGCTAAAGCCAAGAGACGCTGAGCCAGTAATAAGTATATCAGCTGGATCAATTCGTAATTTCTGAGCAATCCCCTCGCGCCAACGAATATATTCCGTCTCTTGGGTATCAAATATATATGGAGTATGTTCAAGTATCCATTTTGTTATAAAAAATGATGTAGGGAGACTTTCTAACTCTTTCTTAATTATTTCAATGTCTCGTTCCACTATTTTTACCCCACAGACCACCGTTTAAAATATTGATCAGTGCTAAATGCATTATAGTTTATAGCAATACAAATTACAACAAAAAATGAGTTTATATTCAATCACACTTGCATCTTCGTGACCAGCGCAGCGCCCATCTCATACGCCTTCTTGCATTCCTGTGGGAATACAGTCTCATGCCGGAGTGTTTTCGCCTCGGGGTCAAATATCGACCAAGGCCAATCCATCTTGCTGTAATCCTTGAGCTGGAGGGTATCCCCGCTGACGAGGAGCTCCGTGGGCCCCACAAATCCACTCAGCGTCCGCTGATAGTTTTGCAGAAGATTCATGTAAGCCGTGTCCGGTGCGTTGCTGGTCATGATCAGCAGCACGGGGATCGGTCTCTGGTTACAGCAGGGCGTTTCCCGGTTATAGGTCAGATTTTGGAACACAAGGCGCTCATAAAGAGCCCGGAAGGAGGCCGTCATCTCCCCGAGATAGTTGGGAGAGCCGATAATCAACCCGTCCGATTCGCGGATGGCATCCAGTACCTCCGTCAGACCGTCGCGGCAGACACAGTGTCCCTTGTTCTGCTCTCTTTTGCAGCCGAAACAGGAAATGCAGCCGGTGTACCTTTCCAAACGGAACAGGTCGAATTTCTCCACGGTCGCCCCTGCGGATTCGGCACCTTTGGCCGCCTCAGTGATAAGGGTGTCCGTGTTCCAGCCTTTTCTCGGACCGGCGTTGACCGCAATGATTTTTTTACTCATACGCTTTGCCCCCTTAGATAATGATCCCCTCGCAGTGATCCACCTCATGCTGGATGATCTGGGCCGTCCAACCGGTAAAAGTTTTGAACCGCTTCTGGAATTTCTCGTTCTGGTATCGTACCTTGATAGACTTCCAGCGCTTTGCCGATCGGCTGCCCTCAAGGGACAGACAGCCTTCCTCCGCCTGATAGGGGCCAGAACGCTTGATAATCTCTGGGTTGAACATCACCATGTATGTGCTCTCGTTATCAAAGACGATGATGCGCTTGTTGACGCCGATCATATTGGCTGCCATCCCCACGCAGTGTTCCTTGTTGGCCGCAAGCGTGTCCAGCAAGTCCTGAGCCACGGGCAGATCTTCCGGAGTGGCCGGCTCCGCCTTTCGGGCAAGAAGGGTTTCGTCTCTCATGATTTCTCTTATCATCTGGGACCTCCTGTCAGGCAGAAAAAACTTTTCCCTATTTTACCACAAAACTATCTCTCTTTAAAGCGGCATCAAGTATTTAAATGCAGCTCGTGCGTCTCTATAAACAAAGAATAAAGCCATAGCATAAAGAGTTAGGAAAACCGTATTTGAGAGTTCCGGCACGAGAGATACGACACATTGCATAATTGAACTTTTAACGCAGAAAAACCGCCTTTTCAGGCGGTTTTTCTGCGATTTTTGGTCCGAGTGACAGGGTTCGAACCTGCGGCCTGATGGTCCCAAACCATCCGCGCTACCAACTGCGCTACACCCGGATATTCAAATCAAAAGTTCTGCTGTCTGTGGTCATTCATGTGGTCAAAGAGGTTTCCTTGCCCGGTTCGGCGTTCTGAGAAAATCCCGCAAACGCCCGTGTTCCAAGGCTTTCCGGGCTTCTGACATTCCTATCATGGATAGGCGGAGCCGCACTCCCAAACCACCCGCGCTGCCGACTGCGCTAATCCTGAATATTTAATCTCAATGTATTTTATTATAGCACGGAAATCCTTGGGTTCAAGTCTTTCCTTCCTATTGACTTCTTCAGCCACAAAATCATACTCGTTAGATGGGCCAGGAATCCCTGGCCCATCATTATTTTACCGATTTATCTGCCAAAGTCAAGGGGTTTCTTTGCCCTCTGTGCGGCAGATCTTCACACCCGCTAAAGCCACCGCGAAAACGAACCAGAAAATACACATGACGCGGGGGTAGTTCCAGAGATAATCCGCCAGGCCGCAGACCATGGCGCCGCACAGGGCCGCCGCCGCCGCGCAGGTGATGGTGCGTGCGGTGGAATCCGCGCAGTGGCGGACTGTGTGGGCGGCTCGCTTGATGTTCCAGAGCATGGAGGCCACGAAGCCGACCACACCCAGCAAACCAGCCTCTACCCAAACCTCCAAATAGAAGTTATGAGAATGAACATAGGGAAAATCCGCGTGGTAGAGATTCCACTCGGAAATGTATGCCTGGGGCGCGGCAGTTCCCAGGCCCGCCCCCCAGAGGGGCCGGCTGCGGATGACCTCTATGGCCGCTTTGAGCAGCGGTATGCGGCTGGCGGTGGAGGAATCCGCCGGATTGGCGATGGTCAGGATGCGGTTCCAGATCGTCGTCGGCAAAAACGGGACCGCCAGACAGCACAGCACCGCAAACGCCGGGATCAGCTTAGGCTTCCACAAAAACACCAAGACCACCATGGCGCAGGCCATGCCCACCCAGCTTGCCCGGGAATAGGTCATGCCCAAGGCCGCAATGCCCACAACAAATACGCCGGATGCCACCAGCTTGCTGAACAGGCGCCTGGAGCACAAAATCAGCGCCAGCACCAGGGGCAGCAGCAGGATCAAAACTTCCGCAAAGGTATTCGCGTTGTCAAAGTAGGATTCCACCCGTCCGGGCATTCCGGCATTGACCCTCAGGTCCACAGTGGAGCGGCTGACCTCCACGCCCTGGATGCGCTGGACGATGCCGTAGGCACCGGACACTGCCACGCAGACGGCGCCGCCTACGGTCAGGCGTTTCAGATCCTCTGTACAGCGGACAGCGCTCACCGTCACCAGGACGCAGAGGGCCGCGGAGATATGATAGAACAGGAACCGCAGGGACAGGGACGGCGCATAGGAGAAAAACACCGCCAGAAACATGGCGCCAAACAGCACCAGAGGATAAAATCCGATATTCGCCAGATCCAGCCGGAGGTCCTTCCGGTGCATAGCCCCCGCGTGGAACAGCACCAGCAGGGCCGCAAAGCCCAGCAGGCTGTACGCATTGTTCCAATAGGTAAACGGAATGATCCACAGCAGGCAGATACACCAGAACTGGGCGATGGCCGTCTCATCCCCCATCTCAAAGACCAGCCGGGCAAAAAAGCTGTCCTCAAAAGTCAGGGGCAGCGCGTTGTACAGCTTGTGCAGCAGTTGGCCGGGCAGGTTTACCAGCGCGGTCAGCAGGCGGCACAGACAGCTGTCCGGCCACGCCCGGGCCACGACGCCCTCCCGGCACAGGGGCCGCAGGACACGGCTCTCATCGATCTGGCGGTTACACCAACCGCCGGCGGCCTTTAGCACACGGTGGATGGCGCTGTCCTCGTACACAGCGCACAGCGTCAGCCACAGATGATACAGATAACTTTCCCGCAGAAGCGTCATAAAAAATTCGTCCTCGTTTCGTCAGATACGGTTTTTCAAACGGTACAGCTGTGTCAGAAGGCGGAAATGCCCGCCCCGCACCAGATCGGCCACCAGCTGTTTGTTGCGGTTCAGGCCCTCCGGCTTTAATCCGGCGATGGCCTCCGCCATCTCCGGGCGGCGGCAGAGGGTCTCCACGGCCTTCCGCTTCTGCGAAAGGGGCTTGTCGTTCCCCCGGGCATATTCGTTGCCGATGGCGATCAGCAGTCCGGCCCAGTTGGAATTCTCCCGCCACTGGGGCCGCGCCTCCTCCAGGCCGTATTTTTTCACCAGAGCCTCCTTCCGCTCCATAAAGCGGCCAAAGACTTGCATAAAGTCCTTCATATATTTATGGGTCGCTGATGCGGGATTCAGCAGGTAGCGGTACAACGGCTGTTCCGTCACCGCCAGCTTGTGGGCGTTGCAGAAATACTCCATCAGGAACAGCTCGTCCTCCAGATAGGCCCCTTCAAAGGTGATGTTTGCGGAGCGGAGGATCTCGGCGGAGAACAGGTACCGCCAGATAAAGCCGTTGAACACCGGCACCCGCAGGCGGTCTCCCAGAAGCGGATACACGATGCCCTCTCGGATGCCCTGCCCGTCATACACCCCGGCAGGCAGCAGCTTTTCCACGGATGTGCCGCCGTCAGGGCTTAGATTCAGGTGAGCGCAGCCCACGGTATCCGCGCCGCTCTGCTCCCGCAGGCACCACAGTGTCTCCAGTGCCCGGAATTCCAGGCGGTCGTCCGCATCCAAAAACGCGATATACGCGCCTCTGGCCTCCCGCAGGCCCCGGTTCCGGGCTTCGCTGACGCCGGCGTTCCGCTCCTGGTGAAATACCCGGATGCGGTCATCCTCCGCCGCGCAGGCCTCGCAGATGGCGGGAGAGGCATCGGTGCAGCCGTCGTCGATCAGCAGCAGCTCCCAGTCGGAAAAGGTCTGCTTGACCACGTTTTCCACACACTTTTTCACGTATTTCTCTGCCTGGTAGACGGGAACGATCACAGAAATGCTTGGCATAATACCCCTCCTTCAGAGATGACACCATGGGGACAACTTGATTGTACCCTATTCCGGCGGTCAGGTCAAGGCGGGGATTTGTCCCTCTCCCCTGCTGCCAAGATTCAAAACAACATTACAGTTTTCTCTTTCCGTACTTTTCTTTTGCGCATTCATACGCCTCCTGAATGAACGGTTTCAGTTCTTCAAATCGCTCCTCGGATGGATTTAGAACGCAAATCCATCCCATCCAGGCGTAAACAGGATGCGGAAGAATTGTGTTTATCAAGGAAAAATCATAGTCCATTTCGACAGTGCATCCCTTAGCAGGACGCTTTGGCGTTGGACCGAACATTCTGGAAAATGTGTCCTTCCGCACCCCCAAATTCACACGGTAAATATCTTTCCGGTCCAATATCGAACTCTTATCATGATCCCCATCTTTTTCCTTTACAGTTAAGATATAAATGCCCCGTTTCAGCTTTCCGTCAGGATTGTAGAAGATCCCGCGCTCACCCCAACTACTGACTAAAACGGTACCATCAAGGTTTTCAAGGCAGTATTTCAAAATTTCATCCGGCGCCATATATTCCCTTTCTGAAATTGACTTTTTGCACTTTACCACAACAACATCATCATCTTTTCAGCAGTCTTGTCAATGCGGCGGCATCCAGCAAATTCACAGTCTCAAATCTTCCCTTGTAGAACACGCCCCAGTTATTGAACACGCAGGGCAGTTCCTTTGCCTTTTGCAGCGTATCCACCTGCATGAACGATACCGGAACGGCATGGTCCTGACAATACCGCCTGACCATTTCCACGCTCTGGACGATATAGGGGCATTGCAGGTCATAGTAAATGGTCAGCTCCTGGCTCTCAATTGCCGGAGTCTTGATGTTGGGCGCGAACCTCGGCACGGTTCCATCAAAGGAGCACGCAAGCAGTTCATAGCCATAGTCGGTGGTATCGACCGCCTCAAAGCCGAATTTCTTCGCAAAGGCCTGGTCGGAGAGCCAGGCCTTTTGCCTGGCCGCTCCCAGCATGCAGACGCCGGACTGTCCCTTTGCCCTGGCATCCGCCAGGCAATACTCCATCAGCGCCCGTCCATAGCCTTTTCCCTTGTGGCTTCCGGTGACCCACAGGCAATACACATACACATAGTTGTCACCGATCACAGGCACCCAGGCGGTCTCCAGGGGCGCGTATTCGATAAAAACCACCGCTTTTTCGTTCAGTTTTCTAAAGACATGGCCTTCCTTCAGCCGCTCTGAAAGCCACTGCCGCTTTGCCTCAACGCCCGGATGGGGCTTTTTACTGCGGATGATGCAGCACAGATGCTCATGGGCGATATTTTCCGGCGTCAGGTTGATAAAATCAGCATTCATACAGCGCCTCTCCTTCAAATCTCCGTTTGGAAAGAACAAATCGGACGAACAGCTTATTGGAAGCTGTCGCTAAAGTCCTTCAGGTCCTTCTTCACTTCCTCGGGCAAACGGTGGTATTCCACATCTTCCACCGCGCCCTGAAGCGTATACAGATGGACCAGGCAGACATTGGGATAGCGCGTTTTCAGGCGGGCAAACGCCTCTTTGCTTCCCAGCCGCGCCAATTCCTCCGCCGAACAAATGCCGACGGACCGGAGCTTCCGCCCCATCTCTTTTCCAATATTCCGCATGGACGTCAGCTCCGCCATCAAACCACATCCCTTTCCAACTCACAATCGTGCTTTGTCTATACTATAACAGCATTCGTTCTGTATTTCAATCCGGCGGTCATTACTCATGTGCGGTAAAGTAACACAAGAAAACTTTGTTGAATCGACAGCCGTTCCACTATTCCGATTTCAGAAAACAAGTGCAAATCACCTTGCAGTATGCCAAGAAAATCGCTATAATTGTGCCATAAAAATATGGCAAGGGAGGATAATCAATGGGAGCTTTCGAGTTAATTGAGAAAAAAGAATATGATGCGTTTTGTGCATTGTATTTGGAAAGATCCCATTTGCAGAAAGAGCAATCAGAATATGCAGACCTAATGCCAGGAAATTATACCAAGGCTTTAATTGGAGCCAGACAGTATGAAACACTGGTATCCTTTTGCAAAAAAATGATTGCAGAAATTGGGGAAAATTCCCCTAAAATTGATCGGAGTTCATCGCTATTCTTTATTGCACTAAGTATCGGATATTTTGAACTGGGGAAATACCAAGAGGCGATACAAGCACTTCAAGATGGAAGTCGAGCTGCTTATCAAGACCGTCCCAGAACACAAGCCCCTGGTATTTTGTATTATGAGGCAACGATGCTCAATGACAAAAAGGCAAAGCAGGAAAGCAAGAAGTTGCTAAATGCTCGGTTAAGAAATAAAAATACGCTATCTCCCGAATTTGCAACGGCAAAATTTTTATTGGGAAAATGCAGCGAAGAGGAAATGCTCGCCCAAATAGAAATACATCCTCCCATTTTGAAGGAACGTGCAAAAGTACAAGCACTCTTTTACATGGCAGTAAAAGCATTTGAATCAGGTGATTTTGATGGATATGCAAAGAATCTCAAAGATGCTTGTGAACTATACAATAGCGTTCCAACCGTTACCTTAGAATTTGAATATCATCTGTCAGAGATTTGTCGTTCCCGAATTAACAGTTAAGTGCTTGTTCTAAAGGGAAAGATTCGACCCGTGGCCCCAATTTCGTCTCTCGGCTCATTTGCCCCTTTGGTCAAAGGGGCACAGCTTCTTTCGGAAGATGTATCTTGAACGGGACGGCAGCATTCCTTATAATCATAGTAGGCAGTCTTTTTGGGAGACTGCCGGCCTGTCGGGCGGATTTTCGACAGGCCGGGCAGCTCTTTTGCCTTTTGACAGAGTGAGCGGGTCCGTCTATTCTTGCGCGCCGCTCTACTCCACGAGCCCAGACGCCTGCATATTGGCCACCCGGGCCTGTAGCTCGTCCAGCGTGCCGATGCAGCCGTCCTCCCGCCGCAGAGTGGTCTGCGTCTCCGGCGAGAGGGTCTGGAAATACTCATAGGCGGACAGATCCTGGTCCAGCAGGTCTGTCAGGCAAAGATAGCTTGGAAATTTCTCCACCGCGTATCACCTCCAGCCCTATTCTGCCCTGCAAGCGGCGCAAAAACTCTGGAAAGAGGCCTGTTTTGATGGAAATTCGTCAGATTTTGGAGAATAAGCGGGAATTTCTGCCCCTGCTTCTGCTGGGCGACGAGCAGGAGAGCATGATCGACCGCTATCTGGACCGGGGCACGCTCTTTGCCCTGTACGACGGCGGCAGGCTGCGGACCGTCTGCGTGGTGACGGACGAGGGCGGCGGTGTGTTCGAGGTCAAAAACCTGGCCACCGCGCCGGACAGCCAGCGCAGCGGCTACGGACAAGCCATGCTGGCCTTTGCCGCGGAGCACTGCCGGAACAGCGGCGGACGGACGCTGCTGGCCGGCACTGGAGACAGCCCGCTGACCATCCCCTTTTACGAAAAATGCGGCTTTCGGGAGAGCCACCGGGTCCCGCATTTTTTTACCGATCACTACGACCACCCCATTTTCGAAGCCGGGCGGCAATTGACCGACATGGTGTATCTGAAAATGGCATTACAGCGTGACCAAGAGGAACCGCCATGCATGATACCCTGACCTTTGGATCCCTGGATGTCTCCCTCGGCGCACATGCCCCCTTCCTGATCTCCCATGTGCCGCTCACTATCACGGCACTGACAACACGAAAAAGTCCCGCCGTTGAACGGCGGGGCTTTTTTGCTGTGTGCTTATTCCGCCACAGCGGCCTTCAGGGCCTCTATGCGGTCGGTCTTTTCCCAGGAAACCCCCAGGTCCTCCCGGCCCATGTGGCCGTAGGCGGCCAGCTTCCGGTAAATGGGCCTGCGCAGGTCCAGGTCCCGGATGATGGCGGCGGGACGCAGGTCAAAGACCTTGCGGACAGCGGCTTCCAGCTTGTCGTCGCCCACGGTGCCGGTGCCGAAGGTATCCACCAGGATGCTGACGGGCTGGGCCACGCCGATGGCGTAGGCCAGCTGCACCTGGCAGCGGCGGGCCAGTCCGGCGGCCACGATGTTCTTAGCTACCCAGCGGGCGGCATAGGCCGCGGAGCGGTCCACCTTGGTGGGGTCCTTGCCGGAGAAGCAGCCGCCGCCGTGGGGGGCGCTGCCGCCGTAGGTATCCACAATGATCTTCCGGCCCGTCAGGCCCGCGTCCGCCGCAGGACCGCCCTTGACAAAGCGACCGGTCGGGTTGACATAATACTTTGTATTCTCATCCAGCAGTTCCTTGGGAATGACGACCTTTGCCACCAGCTCCACCATGTCCTGACGGATGCGCTCCAGGGTGACGTCCGGGTTGTGCTGGGTGGAGATGACCACGGTATCCACCCGGACAGGGCGGTCGTTCTCGTCATACTCCACGGTGACCTGGCTCTTGCCGTCCGGCCGCATATAGGGCACCACGCCGGTCTTGCGGACCAGGGTCATCTGCTTGCAGAGCTTCTGGGCCAGGGACAGGGGCAGGGGCATCAGCTCCGGTGTCTCGTCGCAGGCGTAGCCGAACATCATGCCCTGGTCGCCGGCGCCCTCGCCCAGCTGCGCGCCGGATTTGTCCTCCAAGGACTTGTCCACGCCCAGCGCGATATCGGGAGACTGCTCATCGATCGAGGTGATGACGCCGCAGGTGTCGCAGTCAAAGCCGTACTTGCCCCGGTCATAGCCGATGTCCCGGACCACCTCCCGGGCGACCTTGTCGATGTCCACATAGCTTTTGGTGGTGATCTCGCCCATCACGTGGATCAGGCCGGTGCAGGCCGTGGTCTCGCAGGCCACGCGGCCCTGGGGGTCCTGGGCCAGGATGGCGTCCAGAACGGCGTCGGAGATCTGGTCGCAGATCTTGTCGGGGTGACCTTCGGTCACGGATTCAGATGTAAATAAATAGTGTCTTGCCATCGTATTTGCTCCTTTTTGTATGTTCCCTTTCCAAGCGCATAAAAACTGCGCGTTTCGACGACGAAACGCGCAGAAAAACACTTTTTCTGGTCCTCATCTGTCGATACCGCCGGATTTGGCACCTTACAATGCAGGTTGCCGTGGTTTCACTGGGCCGTTCCCTCCACCACTCTTGATAAGGGTCATTTAATTGTTGCTATCATCTTAATCAGTTTTCGGCGGAATGTCAATATACATTTGCTGTTTTTTGTTGGAAAATTGCGGTCGTTTTCCATCGTTCAAAATTTATACATGATTTTTCCATCCAGAGTGGGTATAATCTCTTATCATACTGTTCGTGTTGGAGGGATCCTCTTGAGAAAGCTCAACGCCGCGGTGGACCGGTTCGCCTATAACCATCCCCGCTTCGGCATTCCAAACCTGATGCGGTACATCGTCTTCGGCAACGCTCTGGTCTATCTTTTGGCGGTGTTCGCCGGATACAACGCCGTCAGCTTCCTGGAATTCAACTGGCTGGCCATCAAGTCCGGAGAGCTGTGGCGGCTGGTCACCTTTATCTTCATGCCCGGTTACAGCTCTTCGCGGCAAGTCATCTGGCTGCTCTTTTTTCTGTATCTCTACTACATGATCGGCACCACCCTGGAGCGGGAGTGGGGCACCGCGAAATTCAGCCTCTACTATCTCTCCGGCGTGGTCCTGACGGTGGCCGCCGGCGTCATCATGGCGCTGGTCACCGGGCAGAATGTCTTTATCTCCGGCGCCGGCTATGTGAACCTCTCCCTGTTCTTTGCCTTTGCCATGCTGTACCCCGACACCCGGTTCCTAATCCTCTACATCATCCCGGTGAAGGTCAAATGGCTGGCCTGGCTTGACGCAGCGGTTTTTGCCCTGTCCGTTCTCACCAGCCTGCTTCATCTGGACCTGGTGGGGGCCCTGCTGCCGGTCATCGCCCTGCTGAACTTCTTCGTGTTCTTCTGGACCAACATCTCCGACGAGATCTCTTACCGTCGGGGCCGTACCAGGCATCAGTCCAGCCACCAGACCATCCAGTTCAAGGCCGCCGTCCGGCAGCAGCGGAAAAAGGAGGCGGAGCAGGGCTATCGCCACAAGTGCTCTGTCTGCGGACGCACGGACACGGATTTTCCGGACCTGGAATTCCGGTACTGCTCCCGCTGCGCGGGCTATCACTGCTTCTGCCAGGACCACATCAACAACCACGTGCATTTTACGGAATGATGAAACGGAGCCGCCCATTTGGGCGGCTCCGTTTTTCCAGGGTTCAGGTGGCCCAGGTGTGCTGCTGCGCTTCCACAGCCGTCACCGGCAGTCCCGCCTCATCAAACCCCAGCACCTCAAAGGCGTTGTAAGCGCCAACGGACACGTCCTCCAGCTTCGTCAGCACATACAGCTCCCCATCCCGCTCCCGGATATCCGCCGCCGGGATCTCCACGGTCCTGGTGCTGGGGTCCTCTCCATGCACATTCTCCGTGATCCGCAGGGACAGGCACCGGATGTCCGGGTCGTCCACGCGGCCAAACAGGTAGGCGGTCTCAGCCCCTCCCTGCCGGTGTCCGTAGACCTCGGCATAGAGGCCCGCGCCGTCCCAGGTCTCCACCCTGGCATAGGCCCGGTCATACCAGCCGAACAACGGGTGGTAGCCTGCCACGCACAGCATCATGGCGCGGTCCCCCTCCACCAGATAGTGGAGGGCGAACCGGGTGACGGGCAGCGTGCCGTCGTAAAACCGCCTCACCACCCTGGGGTGTTCGATGTCGTTGAGGTCCGCCATATCCCAGACCGCCTGGATGGGCAGGAAATTGTACAGGTTCCCTGCGGAGGCCAGAATCACCACCGCCGCCAGGATAGCACACCGCCGCAGGGCGGTCCGCTTTCGGGAGGACTGTTTCTCTCTCTTTTTCATGCGTCCTCCTCCCACAGCAGCGGCACCTGTGCCTCATACCGCTCCCCATACCGCTCACAGACCACGGTGAGATAGGGGTCGCCGTATTGGACCGTGCTCTGACAGTCAGAATAATCCACCACCCCGGAGACACTGGTGCTGCCGCATCCGCCAAAGCACACCTGCCCCCGGCAGTCCTCAAATGTCACGCGCAGGCCGGAGGTATATCCAAAGGGGCTTTGGTCATAGCAGCACAGCAGGACCGTGGCCGCCGGCTCTCCCTCCTCCGTCTTTCCCGTGCCGGAGCCGAGGATGCGCAGGACATCTGAGCCGACGGACAGGCGAATATCCAGCTTCTGGCTGATCTCCGCCTCCCAGTGGTCCGAGATGAAGGTCCAGGGCGCCAGCCGGGCCTGCAAGTTTTTGTATGTACCGTACACGCCGCTCAAAAGGCCCAGGGCCGACGTCAAAACCGCCAGGATCAGCGCCGCCTGCGCGATGCGGCCCAGCACCAGCCACCGCAGGGGGTACTGCCTGTCCAGCTCCCGGCCCACCTCTTCGGGGTCCCCCATCAGGGCCATGGTCCGCTCCTCCGCCAGCTCCGGCGGATACCCCAGATCCAGCAGGGCGCAGATGTGGTCCTCCATGTGGGCGTCGATCTCCGCCTGGATGGAGGTCCGCTCCGCCTCTGTCACCCGGCGGAGGGCGGCAAGGACCCGTTTGGTATATTCCTCTCTGGTCATATCACGCCGGATTCAGGCCCGCGCTGCTGCGCAGCACGGCGTTGACAGCCCCGGCATAGCTCTGCCAGGCCTCCGTCTCGCTTTTCAGCAGCGCGCCGCCCCTGCGGGTCAGGTGATAGTACTTCCGCATCCGGCCTGTGGGGGCCTCCTGCTGGTAGGCCTCCACCATGCCGGACTGCTCCAGGCCGTGGAGCACCGGATACAGCGTGCCCTCCTTCATCTCAAAGGTGTGGTCGGAGCGGCGGGCCAGCTCCAGGATCATCTGGTAGCCGTACATATCCTCCCCCGCCAGCAGGGACAGCACCAGCAGCTGGGTATGCTCGATATTCTGCTTCTTTTTCATAATGCACCTCCGTTGGAGATCAATACCTAGAGTTTCTAGGTCTATTATACATAGTATCTCTATGTATGTCAAGCAGAAAAACACGGGCCAAACGGCCCGCGCTTTCGGGTTTGTCTATTTCGCCGTGTCCCGGCCTTGTCTGAAAATTGGCGGAAAAAGGACGGTTGCGCGTTTTGGCATTTTTCAAACAAGGCCTAATCCCAGGACGGTCCGGCCGTGGCCGCTGAGGTGCGGCAGCAGCCATTCATAGGACAGCCGGAATTCCTGGGGACCGGCGCCATAGGCCGCCAGTTCGTAGGGGGAAAAGGCCACCGTCATACCCGTCTCGTCGAAGGACACCGCATAGCTGTCCCAGTCAGCAATGATGTGCTCATAATCCTGCCAGAAGAACGCCTCCGGCTCCATGCCGTTCTCCGCCGCCGCTGCGGCTGCCTGCTGGAGCAGCTCCTGCTGGACCACGGTCTGGAACGCCGTACTGTCCTCCGCCAAAACGCCCGTGTCAAAAAAGGTCCCGGAGGACAGATCAAAATTCCATCCCAGAAGCCAGATGTTGGGGTGCGCGCCTCCGGTATCGCTGTAATACTCCGCCGAAACGCTGACCAGGCAGTCGGTCTGATAGACCCGGCAGATCAGTTCCAGCGTGTAAGGCGTCCACGTGCCATCCTGCTCCTGCCGCAAGGCCAGGTCCTCCGCCGCGCTGTCCGCGAATTCCGGGAACTCCTCCGCCGCGGCCCATTTGCTGAATTTATCGTTGAACGTCCGCACCACCTCCGCGGCCTGTTCCTCCAGTTCCGTCTGCGGCTCCGTGATGACCGTGCCGTCTCCACGCAGGGCCTCCAGCACCGGCAGGTGGAACTGGTATGAGGCCAGGGGCGTACCGTCGTCCGCCTGGGCCTCCTCCTCGCAAAGGTCTATGGAAACCCTGTACTCCACCAGCTCCCGCGCCGAAAACTCCGCCTGCGCATAGGATACGGGCTCTTGTGGAATTTGCGTGTCCGCCGCAGGCGGGACAGAACACGCGGGCAGCAGGCTGATGACCAGCAGAAGGGCGATCAGTGGTATCATGGCAGTCTCCTTTCCGTCTCAATGCCTCACAGGATCACAGGCCCCTCCCTCCAGGCCTTTCCGCCCACGGCGGCAGAGAGGTCCGGATACGCCAGGGCATACAGGTCGGCGGCGCGGGCCTCCAGTTCAAAAAGCTCCTGGGCCGCCCGACCCAGCCGCCGGACATCCGCCGGTTTGGTGAGGACGGGCACCGACGCGGTTTTCCGCATTTCAGACAGCAGCGTGCGGCCCGTCCCGTTGGCGGCCAGCACCCGCAGGTAGGGGACCTCAGCCGGGAAACCGGCGGGCGTTATCCCCAGATACGCCCACAGGACCATCCGGCGCAGGCGGGCGCAGGCATACCGCTTTGTCTTGGCCGCTTCCAGCACCTCCGCCACAGAGGCTGCGGTGCGGCTGGCGCTGTACAGGCGGTTGCAGAGGCCCTCCCGCCCCTCGTCCAGGGCGGCGAAGTCCTGCTCGGTCATGGTCCGCAGCCGGGCCAGCACCGCCCGCTGGCAGGTCTCCGCAAACACCGGAGCGCGGCCGACGGCCTCCTCCTCCTGATAGGCCGTCCGCATGGCGGGGGCCATCAGCGCCAGCGCCGTCTCCCGCGCTCCCCTCCGCAGAAGATCGCGGATTGCGGAGGCCGAGGGGTTCTCCCCCTCCTGGACCGTCCCGTCGTGGGCGGCGCCCCGGCGGGGCACGGTCAAGGGCTGGATGGCGCTTCCCCGGCGCAGCAGGCTCTTGCAGTATTCCACGGCCAAAATATTGTTGGGTGTCTCCAGCAGCGCGGCCTTCTCCGGCCCCAGGATGCCCCGCACCGCCGCCTGACGGCAGGCGGCAAAGGACATGCCCTCGCCCAAAAAGCGGTGCAGCCCCGCCCGGTAAAGCTCTGAATCCAGGCAGGCGGCCACCTCCATCAGCGCCGCCGCGTCTCCGCACTCACTGCCGAAGGCCAGATGGGTCACAAGGCCCGTGGCGGCCAGGGTCTGCACGCCGCCGTCGGCAAACCGCTCCGCCGAGGAGACGGCCCATGGCAGCGGAAGCTCCAGCACCAGGTCCGCGCCGCTCTGGAGGGCGGCCTTTGCCCTGGCCCGGCGGCCCACAACGGCGAAGTCTCCCCGCTGGACGAAATCGCCGCTCATAGCGCAGACCACGGCGGTATCCGCCCCCAGCAGGCGGCGGGTCTCCGCCATCAGGTGGAGATGGCCGCTGTGCATGGGATTGTACTCTATAATGATACCCGCAGTTTGCACAGTTTTCACCCCTAACTGGTAACAAAAAAATGACATTTCGGTAAAAATGGTGGTTGTAACCCTGGGAAACTCTGGTATAATGATAATATCTTGGACTCTGTCCGGATCCGGCGGAGTCCCCTGTACGCTTTATTTTATCTTAAATTTGGAAAACCCGCAAGGTTTTCCCCAAAAGAAGAAAGAGGAGACGTTAAACATGAACATTCTCGTCATCAACGCAGGCAGTTCTTCCCTGAAGTATCAGCTGCTGAACCCCGAGACCGGCGTGCTGCTGGCCAAGGGCCTGTGCGAGCGCATCGGCATCGACGGCAAGTTCACCTACAAGCCCCAGGTGGAGGGCAAGGAGACTCTGGACGCCGTGGACGTGGCCATGCCCACCCATTCCGAGGCCATCCAGGCCGTGCTGGACGCCCTGGTGGACGCCAAGAACGGCGTGATCGGCTCCATGAAGGAGATCGACGCTGTGGGCCACCGCGTGGTGCACGGCGGTGAGGCCTTCAACAAGTCCGTCCTCATCACCGACGAGGTCATGAAGGCCCTGGAGGACTGCATCCCCCTGGCTCCTCTCCACAACCCCGCCAACATCACCGGCATCAACGCCTGCACCGCCGTCATGGGCAAGGATGTGCCCCAGGTGGCCGTGTTCGACACCGCCTTCCACCAGACCATGCCCGCCAAGGCCTATATGTACGCCCTGCCCTATGAGTACTATGAGAACGACAAGGTCCGCCGCTACGGCTTCCACGGCACCAGCCACAAGTATGTCGCCGGCCGCGCAGCCGCCATGCTGGGCAAGAAGCCCGAGGAGCTGAAGCTGATCTCCTGCCACCTGGGCAACGGCTCCTCCGTCACCGCCATCGACGGCGGCAAATCCGTGGACACCTCCATGGGCTTCACCCCCCTGGCCGGTCTGCCCATGGGCACCCGCTCCGGCGACCTGGATGCCGGCATTCTGCAGTATGTCATGAACAAGTACAGCATGAACATCGACGAGATGCTGAACGTGCTGAACAAGAAGTCCGGCGTGCAGGGCGTGTCCGGCGTCAGCTCCGACTTCCGTGACCTGGAGAACGCCCACAAGGAGGGCAACGAGCGTGCCGGTCTGGCCGTGGATATGTTCAACTACGGCGTCAAGAAGCTGATCGGCGCGTATGCGGCCGCCATGGGCGGCGTGGACGCCATCATCTTCACCGCCGGCGTGGGCGAGAACTCCGCCAACCAGCGTCTGGCCATCGCCTCCGGCCTGGAATTCATGGGCGTGAAGATGGACGCCGAGGCCAACAACGTCCGCGGCAAGGAGACCGTGATCTCCGCCGCCGACTCCAAGGTGAAGGTCCTGCTGATCCCCACCAACGAGGAACTGATGATCGCCATGGATACCGCCGCCATCGTCAAGGGCTAATTTTTCTTCTCCGCTTGCAAAGGACCTGGGATGGAGCTTCATCCCAGGTCCTCTCTATTTTTCCTGTCAGTCCATCTGCGGCAGAAGCAGGCGCTTCCTCCTTGTCCCAGCCGCTCTCTGTGGTATGATGATAATGGTACCTCTTATCCCGCCGTACCGCCCCTGGCAGCGATTGCGGAAACCGGCGGGATATGATATGCTGGTATCTATCAAACCGTGGAGGTGTATTCTATGAAGAGCATCAAGCCCGGCCGGGGACCGTCGGCCATGGGGGCACTTGGTTCTGTGATCGCGGTCATCTTTGGCATTTTCTGGACCATCATGGCGGTGTCCATGGGCGCGCCGGGGTTCTTTCCCCTCTTTGGCGTGCTGTTTATCATCATCGGCATCGTCCAGGTGGTCTACAACCTGAAAAACGCCACCGGGGAAAACCGCTACTCCGCCTTTGACATTGTGGAGGACGGCGAGGAGCCGGACCCGCTGGATCAGCGGTTCGGCGCAGGGTCCCGGATGGACACCGCGGACTCCGGGACCGGCAGCGGCGCGTTCCGCTTCTGCCCCTACTGCGGCGCAAAGCTGGGCGCTGAATTTGAATTTTGTGGGAAATGCGGCAAAAAACTGCCGGATATCCAGTGAGGAGATTGTATGAAGATCGGACTGCAGTTTGCCATGCCCGTGGAGCTCCACGCTCTGCCGGGTGCCAAGGCGCTGGAACCCTTTGAGACCGTTTCCGGCGTCTCGTTTTTTGAGATCGCACCCAACATTCTGGCCTGCGCCGGGGGCGTCAGCAAGGTCAACGCCGCCATGGCGGCGGAGATCTTCTGTTTGCGGTACGGTGTGGACCTGATCTTGAACGCCGGTGTGGCCGGGTGTGCCACGGACCTCCCCACCGGCTCGCTGGTGGTGGCGTCGGAGTTCGTCCAGCACGACGTGGACACCACCGCCGTGGGCGACCCTGTGGGACTGGTCTCCACGGTCAACCAGACGGTCTTTCCCACCTGGGAGCCCGGGCACTGCGTGGAGATCTTGAGGTCCCTGGGCGTCAGCGCCGTCACCGGGCGGGTGGCCACCGGGGACTGGTTCGCCGTCAAGGGGGACCGGGCCGCGTGGGTGCGGGACACCTTCTCCCCCCTGCTGGTGGAGATGGAGGGCTGCGCCATCGCCCAGGTGTGCCTGCGGAACGGCGTTCCATTTGTGTCTCTGAAGTCCGTGTCCGACCACCTGTTCAGCGACAGGCAGGCGGAGGAGTACTTCGACTTCGGACAGGCTCTGGAGAACCTGGGCGGGACGGTTCTGCCCTTTGCAAAGAAAATACAGGAGGAATTCTGAGATAGACCGAATCGCCAGCTTTATTGCGGACCACAACAGGCTGATACCGGGACGGCACCTCTCCCGCCGGAATGGGGACAGCGCGGCCTTTGGCCTGCAGTTCAAGAAGCTCAACACCGGAGACCTGCCGGGCAGTGCCGGGATGCACTCCGCCGGGCACCTGATTGCCGCTCTGCTGCGGAACTCTTTCTCCAAGGAGGCAGTGATCTACTTTAGTCCCATGGGTGGCCAGACGGGATTTGGCTTTCCATGTTTTGCAGCTGGCGGAATATCCCTCTTTTCCATAGCATTTTGCCCCAGCCTGGAACAGGCCGGGGCAAAAATCATGTATGTCCGTTTTACAGCTTTCCCAGGCTCATGAGGGCGGCGGTCTCGCCGTGGATCTGGGTGGTGTCAAACAGCCTGGCGGTCGTGTCCGCCTGATGGACCAGCAGGCCGATCTCCGTACAGCCCAGGATGATCCCCTGGGCACCCTTCGCCGTCATCTCGTCGATGATCTTCAAATACGTTTTTCGGGAGGCGTCCTTGATCTCTCCCAGGCACAGCTCGTTGAAAATGATGGCGTTCACCACATCGATCTCCTCCTTCTCCGGAATGATGACATCGATGCCGTTCTCCGCCAACCTGCCCTTGTAGAAATCCTGCTCCATGGTGTATTTCGTGCCCAGCAGGCCCACCCTGCTGATGCCCGCCCGTTTCAGCGCGTCGGCGGTGACCTGGGCGATGTGGAGCAGGGGGACCTTCACAAAGCTCTGCACCTGGTCAAAGACCTTGTGCATGGTGTTGGTGCAGATAAGGATGAAGTCCGCCCCGGCGGCCTCCAGGCCCTGGGCGGCCCGGCCCAGGATCTCGCCGCTCTTTTCCCACTCCCCCGCGGCCTGGCACTTCTCGATCTCGTCGAACTCCACGCTGTACAGGATGACCTTGGCGCTGTGAAGCCCGCCCAATTCCTGTTTTACAACCTCGTTGACGATCTGGTAGTAGGTGACGGTGCTCTCCCAGCTCATGCCGCCGATCAATCCAATGGTTTTCATACAGTTCCCCCGCTTTTTATGATGATGGGACCAGTATAGCACCTCCAAACAAACCGCGCAACGGATATTTGCGTGACGTTTCCCCCGCCGTATGGTAGGATAAGGGCATTCCAGAAGGAGGGAGCATAATGGCATCTGTTTCCAAACACATCCGGCGGCTCCGCACCGCCAAACACATGACCCAGGAGGAGCTGGCGGAAAGGCTCTTTGTCACCCGGCAGGCGGTATCTGCTTGGGAGACGGGAAAAGCCCTGCCGGACGTGGAGACTCTGGAGCGCATTGCGGAGGCTCTGGGGGTGGAGGTGGCGGAGATCATCTACGGCAGTGCTCCCCAGTCTCCCAACCCGCGGCAGCTAAAGCGGCGATGGGCGCTGACAGGTGCCGGATTTACCGTTATATTGGCTGTTTTGATAATTATAACGTTCAAAAATGGAGTGTATGGTACCTGGAGACATGGCCTTGCCTTTCAGTTTACCGATTCAAATTACCAGATATCCTATGAGGACATCCCGAACAGCTTTTCGGTGGAGCTGGATCTGAAGGACTTGGAAAGCAATGCGGGAAAGGTGCTGTATGCGGATGAGAGCGGCTGCCGCGTTCTGGTGGATTCGGTGGACGAAAACCGGCAGGGAGAGTACCGGGTCTGGTTCCGCGCCTGCGGTGTTTACGGCCGCGCCGGCGGCCAGTTGGTATCCGGCTGTCAGTCCATGCGTGTGGATAAGGTCACTTGGACGATGTCCACCACTGCCGCTATGACCGCTGCCGTGAATGGGAGCCGTTATCCCTGTTCCGAGGCCGGCGCCAGCGGGCTCATCTAAAGACGGCAATCAGTTCAGCTTCCATCTGAATCCCCGGGTGCCGGACACATGGGAAGGGGTTCCAATAGGCGGGCTGGGCAAACTCACGGTCACTGTCTCCGGCCTGACCCGTTTTTCCACCCGCCGGATCTCCTATTGGGATCTTTACTGATTTTTGGCGATTATGCGATTTTATTCCGAAAAAGCGTTGACATTCTGGTTTTTCGCTGATATACTTGATAAGCCGCTTTGAATGGGTCTGAAAGTATGCCAATGGCATCGCCCCCGACAGCGAGCCCGTAAATGAAGGAGTTGAAATACAAATGAACGCAATCATCGTGACCGGCGGCAAGCAGTACAAGGTCGCTGAGGGCGACGTGGTCTACATCGAGAAGCTGGACCAGGAAGCCGGCGAGACCGTCAAGTTCGACCAGGTCCTGGCCGTCATCGACGGCGACAAGGCCACCTTCGGCACTCCCGTGGTGGAGGGCGCTTCCGTGGAGGCCACCATCGTCAAGAACGGCAAGGGCAAGAAGATCCGCATCTTCAAGTACAATCCCAAGAAGGGTTACCGCAAGCGTCAGGGCCATCGTCAGCCTTACACCAAGGTTGAGATCGGCAAGATCTCTGTCTGAGCATGACCACGATCACGTTCCGCACGGAGGGCGACCGGATCACCGGTTTTGATTCCAAGGGCCACAGCGGCTACGCCGAGGAGGGCGCGGACATTGTCTGCGCGGGCATCACCAGCGCCATCCGCCTGGTGGAGGCCACCATCAACGACGTGCTGGGTCTGGCGGCATCCGTGAAGGTCCGGGAAAGTGACGCTTCCATCTCGCTCCGTCTGCCCGGGGGTCTGGCTCCCACGGCCGAGAGCACCTGTCAGGCGCTTCTGACGGGGTTGATGGTCTACTTTGCCGAGCTCCACGACGAGTATCCCGAAAACATCGAGGTTTTGGAGGAAGATTGACTTCCTCTCCATCTACAATCTTACAGAAAGGATGGTCCGTATCATGATTCGTATTGGTCTCCAGTTCTTCGCTCACAAGAAGGGCGGCGGCTCCACCAAGAACGGCCGTGACTCCGAGTCCAAGCGCCTTGGTCCCAAGCGCGCCGACGGTCAGTTTGTCAAGGCCGGCAACATCCTGGTCCGCCAGCGCGGCACCCGCATCCATCCCGGCAAGAACGTTGGTATCGGCACTGACGATACCCTGTTTGCCAAGGTGGACGGCGTGCTCCGTTTCGAGCGCCTGGGTAAGGATCGTAAGCAGGCTTCTGTTTACGACGCCGAGTAAGCAATCAGAGCTTTGGAGCCCCGAACGCACACGTTCGGGGCTCTTTTCAGGTGAGGCGTCTGCATCCGAGGGCACAGCTTCTGTGCCTTGGGATGTATGCGCCTCAATGGGTATACTATAATCAAATAACTTGAAAAGTGCCAGATCACTTTTCAAGTGTCACAGCGCACATGCGCTGTGACAGGCCGCGGACCGCGGCCTTGATTTGCATTTCATCGTCAATCCCTGTGCGCTTTTTCAAGTGAATGGACGATACAAACAACTATTGGAGGTGTGTTCTATGGCAGCATCCTTTATCGACAAGGCCCGGATCACGGTCCGCGCCGGAGATGGCGGCAACGGCGTGGTCTCCTTCCACCGGGAGAAATATGTGGCGGCCGGCGGCCCTGACGGCGGCGACGGCGGCCGGGGCGGCTCCATCGTCCTGGTGGTGGACGACAACATGTCTACCCTGATGGACTTCCGCTACAAGCGCAAATACGTGGCGTCCAACGGTATGCCCGGCCAGGGGGCCAGAAAGTCCGGCAAGGACGGACAGGACCTCATCATCCGGGTGCCCCGGGGCACTCTGGTGCGGGACGCGGAGACCAATGAGATCATCCAGGACATGTCCGGCTCGGAGCCCTATGTGCTCTGCCGGGGCGGCCGGGGCGGCTGGGGCAACAAGCACTTCGCCACCCCCACCCGGCAGGTGCCCCGCTTCGCCAAGGCGGGCCTCCCCGGCGAGAGCCATGATGTCATTCTGGAGCTGAAGCTGCTGGCAGATGTGGGCCTCATCGGCTTCCCCAACGTGGGCAAGTCCACGCTGCTGTCCGTGGTGTCCAAGGCCCAGCCGAAGATCGCCAACTACCACTTCACCACCCTGTACCCCAACCTGGGTGTGGTGTGGGTGGACGAGGGCGTCAGCTTCGTCATGGCGGATATTCCCGGCATCATTGAGGGCGCCAGCGAGGGCGCAGGTCTCGGCCATGACTTCCTGCGGCACATCGACCGCTGCCGCCTGCTGGTCCATGTGGTGGATGTCTCCGGCAGCGAGGGCCGGGACCCTGTGGCGGACTTCGACGCCATCAATGAGGAGCTGAAGCAGTACAGTCCCGAGCTGGCGGTGCGGCCCCAGATCGTGGCCGCCAACAAGGTGGATATCATGGAGGACCCTGAAAACCTGGCGCGGCTCCGCGCCCATGCGGAGGAATTGGGCTACGCCCTGTTCGAGATCTCCGCGGCGTCCCACCAGGGCACCCGGCAGCTAGTGGGCAAGGTGGCGGAGATGCTGTCCTCCCTGCCTCCCGTCACGGTGTACCAGGCGGAATACGTGCCGAAGCCCCCTGTCATCGACGCCTCCGCGCCGCTGGAGATCCAGCGCGCCGACGACGGCCACACCTGGCTGGTGGAGGGCCCCTGGCTCCAGCGGCTCATGGGAAATATCAATTTCTCCGACTATGAAAGCCGGATGTATTTTGACAAGACCCTGCGGGAATCCGGTCTGTTCCAGCAGCTGGAGCAGTTGGGCATCCAGGACGGCGACACGGTGTCCATGTACAACTTCGAGTTTGAATATCAGCGGTAACGCACTACAGCGGACAGGCACGGGCTGGTGTCTGTCCGCTCCGCTTTGTCTGGTTTGGATCGTATCGCGTGTTTTGTTCAACATATACAGTTTTTTCCAGGGTACAGCGGGTGTTTTTTATCCAAACTGAAAAATATATTTTTGAGGGATTGACAAACGCACTTCATCGGAGTACACTGCGTTCAAATCCAAAAGCAAAACCTGTGACGCAGACGAGTACACGGACGTCGCTTCTCCAAGAGAGCTGCCGGTGGTGGAATGGCAGCAGAAGTGGCCCCGCCGAATGGACTGCGGAGGGCGGACTGAACGGAGCGGCTGCTCTCAGTAAGATCCGACGGGCTTTTCCCCCGTTACCAAGGAAAGACGTGTGTTGGCACGTCGCCGAGCGGACGAGTGATCGTCAATTTGGGTGGCACCGCAGAAGTTTTAGACTTTTGTCCCAAAGGAACCATTGGAGTGGTCCTTGTGGGATGAGAGTCTTTTTTATTTCCCCATGGGCCCCGGATATGAAAGGAGTACCGCTATGACCACCGAGAAGAACATCCCTTACAAGATCTACCTGTCCGAGGATGAGATGCCGAAAACCTGGTACAATGTCCGGGCGGATATGAAGAACAAGCCCGCTCCCCTGCTGAATCCCGGCACCGGTCAGCCCATGGGCTTTGAGGACCTGCGCCCCGTGTTCTGTGACGAGCTGATCCGCCAGGAGCTGGACAACGACACCCGGGAGATCCCCATCCCCCAGGAGATCCGGGATTTCTACAAGATGTACCGCCCCTCTCCCCTGGTCCGGGCCTACTGCCTGGAGGAGAAGCTGGGCACGCCGGCCAAGATCTACTACAAGTTCGAGGGCAACAACACCTCCGGCTCCCACAAGCTGAACAGCGCCATCGCCCAGGCCTACTACGCCAAACAGCAGGGGCTGGTCGGCGTCACCACCGAGACCGGCGCCGGCCAGTGGGGCACGGCCCTCTCCATGGCCTGCTCCTACCTGGGCCTGGACTGCAAGGTGTACATGGTAAAGGTCAGCTACGAGCAGAAGCCCTTCCGCCGGGAGGTCATGCGGACCTACGGCGCCTCCGTCACCCCCTCTCCCTCCATGGAGACCGAGATCGGCAAAAAGATCCTGGCGGAGCACCCCGGCACCACCGGCTCCCTGGGCTGCGCCATCTCCGAGGCCGTGGAAGTCGCCACCAGCAACCCCGGCTACCGCTATGTGCTGGGCAGCGTGCTGAACCAGGTGCTGCTGCACCAGTCCGTCATCGGCGTGGAGACCAAGACCGCGCTGGATAAATACGGCATCGTCCCCGATATCATCATCGGCTGCGCCGGCGGCGGCAGCAACCTGGGCGGCCTGATCTCCCCCTTCATGGGCGAGAAGCTCCGGGGGGAGAAGGACTACCGCATCATCGCCGTGGAGCCCGCCTCCTGCCCCAGCCTGACCCGGGGCCGGTTCGCCTACGACTTCTGCGACACCGGCATGGTCTGCCCCCTGGCGAAGATGTACACCCTGGGCAGCGGCTTCATCCCCTCTCCCAACCACGCCGGCGGCCTGCGGTACCACGGCATGAGCAGCATCCTCAGCCAGCTGTACCACGACGGCTACATGGAGGCGGTCTCCGTGGAGCAGACCAAGGTCTTTGAAGCCGCCGAGATGTTTGCCCGGGTGGAGGGCATCCTCCCCGCCCCCGAGTCCAGCCACGCCATCCGTGTCGCCATTGACGAGGCGCTGAAGTGCAAGGAGACCGGCGAGGAAAAGACCATCGTCTTTGGCCTCACCGGCACCGGCTACTTCGACATGGTGGCCTATGAGAAGTTCCACAACGGTGAGATGAGCGACTACATCCCCACCGACGCGGAGCTGGAAGCCAGCTTTGCGCATCTGCCCAAGGTCCCCGGACAGGACTAAATCCCGAACAAATCCCCCCGCGGCGAACGCCGCGGGGGGTGTGTTTAGGAAGCACTGCTTAAATCAACGTGCACAGATTTGCGGCAGAAATTTCTCCTGGCAAGGAAGAAAAACGCAGGAATCCTGACGGATTTCAAGTTTTTTGACGCAGTCCAGGGGGGATTTCCGGCGTGAAGATGTGTGCGGGGATTTAAGCAGTGCTTCCTTTATTCAGGGGGCGGCCTGGAATCGTGCCGCGGACACCTCCACCGTATAGCCCCCTTCACTCTCAACGGCGGACACGGTATACCCCCGGATGAGATACGCGGCGTCCGGCGCTATTGGATAGGCTGTGATATCCGCCGTGTCCCGCAGGTCCAGAAGGACAAAGCCCCTCTGGCGCGTTTCGGCCAGCAGCTTTCGGCAGTCTCCGCAGAAAAGCTTCCGGTCCATCGGCTTGCGGGAAAGCGGTAGATAGGCGGTGCACCGCTGGCGCTCCGGCGTCCGCTCCACAGTCATGGCCACGCTTCCGGCCATGCAGAACACATGGTGATCCATGTCCTGCTCCTCCGCCAGCTCCCCCAAGTGGAGCGGGTCCGGCGCATAGATCGCCAGCTCCGTCAGCGTTCCCGTGGACAGCTCCAAAACACAGGGCGCGTGATAGGTCCTGCCTCCGCACAGGGCACAGGATTCCGGTTCTGGCGGTTTCATATGCCAGAAGCAATTTCCAATAATGAGCAGGATTATGCAGGTTATCATCACATACTTTCTCATTACTTTCTCCCCTCTTTTATTACCCATATATAAGGGTATACTTTAACAGGGGTAATGTCAACAGGGATAGCCAATGATATGATAAGAAAGTAAACAGGGGGGTGGTATTGTGGATGACTTCAAGAGCATTGTCAGCTATAAGTTGGATGAATATGGGCATGTAAAAGTAAAATTAGCGGAAGTCCTACATGCTAAAAACATCTCGAAAAATCGTCTGCATACCCTCACCGGCATTAAAAACGATACGATTGACCGCTATTGCAAATCCAAGAATATTGTGAGAGTAGATTTAGATTTCATTGCAAAAGTGTGCTGTGTACTGGATTGCAAAATTGAGGACCTATTAGAATACCAGAAGCCCGAAAAATAAAACAGCCCTGCGTTCCTTTTGGAAACGCAAGGCTGTTTTTGTATGGTGCGGCACCTCCGCCGTCACTGCTCGGTCTTTTTCAGATTCCACTTCTTTTTCGGTCTCTTCTCGCTCTCCTGCTGCCAGTCCTCGATGAGCACCTTGAAATTGCTGCGGAACAGGAGCTTGATGGCGTAAAACAGGGCGTCCCGGGTGTCCTTGTCCATGTCCTTCATGGCCTTGACCATGGCGCCGGCGGCCTTGAAGCTCTCCGCCTTCAAATCGGTCAGCGTCTGGGCCCCGGAGGCGGTGAGCACATCGAACAGGCCGTCCACGAACAGCTCCCGCTGCTCCTGGGACATGTGGTGGACCCACTCCTTCAGCACCAGGTCGTTGAGCCGCCCCTGCCGGGTGACGCTGCGGAGCTTCACGAAGTGGTCCCCCATCACCTGCCAGGAAAAGCCGTCGTGCTGCATCAGGCCCTGCTGGTCGCTGTCCACCACGAAGTAATCCTCCTCGTGCTCCAGGATCATCCCCACCACGGAGGACTTGGGCACGATGGACACGATGCGGTCCGCCACCCGCTGGTGCTGGGGCAGGTCCAGCAGGTCGTCGTGGAAGCCGGGCCCGTCGTTGGACCAGATGGCGGCGATGCGCCGCTGGATGGCCGCCGGGCAGAACACGCCGGACCACACCGCCAGGTTGCCGCCCTTGGAATGGCCGCCCAGCCGGAGCTTTTTCCGGGGGAACTGCTTTGCCACCTGCTCCACATACCGCACCGCCATCTTCTGGGCCGGGACCTCCGGCACGCAGGCCAGCTGAAAATCCTCCTTCCAGCCCGCCAGCGTGTCGTCGGTGCCCCGGAAGGAGAGGTACAGCGCCCCGTCCCCCGTCTCGACGGTCAGGGCGGCGAACTGCTCCGCCTTTTCGTTGTCCAGCCAGTCCACAAAGCAGTTGAGCTTCATGGCCCGGAAGCGGTTGGAGATGGCCATCTTCCGCAGCATCTCCGGGATGGCGTCCGGCACCAGAACGCCCATGTCGATCTTCTCCCCCTTGGGAAAGCGGGCGAAAAAGGCGTCCGCCGCCTGACGCAGCTCCACGCTCTCCCCCTCCCCGGGGGCGGGAACGATGCCCTTGAAATCCACAAAGACCAGCTCCGCCAAAATCAGGTTGTCCACCTCATTGAAAGGCGCCTGTTCCAGCGTCAGGTCCCCCCGCCAGTCCAGATAATCCAAGAGATCTGCCATATGCCCTCCTCCTTGCGTCCGCCGTGTGTGCAAAATCCAGTCAACGGGAAATGAGTCCATTATAATCTACATTTTCTCCATACACAAGAGGTCTATCCATGGAAAACCGCTCATAGAATGCACCATCACGACCGAGAGGTGGACAACATGACGACTCAAACCCGAAACGAAGTGCTGCTGGAGGGCCTGGCCCTGGCCGCGCCGGAATGGTCCCACGAAAACCATGATACCCAATTTTACCGCTGCTATCTGCAGGTCCCCCGGCTGTCAGGTCAGGCGGACACCCTGCCCATCCTGCTGCCGGAGAGCCTGGTGCCGCAGATCTCTCCCAATGCCGCCCTGCGTGTCCGGGGCCAGCTGCGGTCCTTCAACAACCGCAGCGGCGTGGGCAACCGGCTGGTGCTGACCGTATATGCCCAGGAGCTTCAGCCAGGCCTTGGCGAGCCTGTCAACCAGATCACCCTGTCCGGCGCGCTCTGCAAGCCGCCGGTGTTCCGCCGGACGCCCCTGGGCCGCAGCATCTGCGACCTGATGCTGGCCGCCCCCCGGCGGTATGGCCGGGCGGACTATCTGCCGGTCATCGCCTGGGGCCAGCTGGCCGTGCAGGTCAGCCGGATGCAGGTGGGCGACGCCCTGACCCTGGAGGGCCGGGTGCAGAGCCGTACATACCGCAAGGTCACGGAGTCCGGCGCCGAGGAGCGGGTGGCTTACGAGGTATCCATGATGCATCTGCTGGTCCCGGAGGACCCGGATGGGCTGTGAATCCCAACTGAACCGATCAGACGTCCGCCGTCAGGCGGGCGTCTAATTGTTTCTCTTTTGTAACTATTTGTCATGAAAAAGGCGGGATTTTTTCTGAATACCTGGTACAATTAAGAGCAGAAAGGAGTGTTGCACCATGAAATGCCCACGTTTCCTGGCGCCGCTGCTGGCGCTCTGCCTGCTGGCGGGCTGCGGCCAGACACCGGCCTCTCCGCCGCCGGACCCCCAGCCGGAGCAATTCGTCTTTACCCGGGAAAATTTCCCCCGTCTCAACGGATCCACCTCCACCGTGCCCCTGGGACAGGCCATCGCCAGCGTCCTGCTGGGCGAGAGCCGGGAGGAGGTCTCGGACCTCATTCAATTCTCCAAGACCACCCAGTCCTTCCGGGAGCTGATGGACGGCCGGGCCGACCTGCTGATCTCCGCCGAGCCTGCCGAGAGCATCTGGAAGGAAAAGGAGGAGCGCGGCTTTGCATGGGAGATGGAGCCCTTTGCCGTGGACGCCCTGGTGTTCATCGTGAACGCGGACAATCCGGTGGACTCCCTCACCACAGAGCAGGTGCAGAAGATCTACACCGGCGAGATCACCAACTGGTCCCAGGTGGGCGGAGATGACCTGGAGATTGTCCCCTTCCAGCGGAATGCCGAGGCCGGGAGCCAGACCGCCATGCGGAAGCTGGTGATGAAGGACCTGCCCATGATGGAGGCCCCGGCGGACTATGTGCGGGGCGAGATGGGCGACCTCATCCAGGCTGTGGCCGCCTTTGACGGCTCCGCCAACGCCATCGGCTACACGGTCTACTATTACGCCAACGACATGAAGATGGCGGAGGGCCTGAAGATCCTGTCCATCGACGGTGTGGAACCAAACGCGGACACCATCCGCTCCGGCGCGTATCCGTTTTTGAACAACTACTATGTCCTGACCGCCGCCGGCCTCGCTGACGACGCCCCCGCCAAGGTCCTGTACAATTGGCTCCTCAGCGAGGAGGGGCAGACCCTGGTGGCCCATGAGGGCTATGTGTCTGTACTGGATGTGGGGAATGTTTCATGAGGCGGATGGTCCCGGTCCTGCTGTTCCTGTGCCTGCTGGCAGGCTGCGGGACAGCGCCGTCTCCGGTGGAGACGGTCTCTCCTGTCTACACCGACTGGTCCAAGCTGGTGCCCCGGGAAGAGAACGGTCCGCTGTATACCTATTTTGAGCCATACAGCGGCACCGGGCCGCTCCAGCCTCGGGAGGACTACGGCCCGCTGCTGCCCTACATGGGGGTTCTTTTTCAAGACTACTACCCGCTTTACGGTCTGGTCACCACAGACGGCCAGCTGGTAACAGAGCCGGTCTACTGCTATATTCGTACCATTGACGGCAGCTCAGGCACATCCAAATTCCTTCTTCTCAGCAGTGTGGAAGGTGATCCGGCATGGTTTTCCGACAACGGCAGCGTGCCCATCTGGGCAGAGAACTGCGTATCGGTCACAGCGGCCGCGCCGGACGGCAGTTGGGTCGTCTCCGGTGATTACCGGGCGGCGGAACAGGTGGATGACCGCCATCTGGCTCTGTACCGAGAGGATAGTTCCATCACCATTCTGGATGACACCGGCTCCGTCTCCGCCTTTTTCCCCGGAGATACGCTGGTCCAATGGATGGGCTGCGGTTTCTGGTTCTGGGATGACGCCGGCAGTCCCATAGTGGTCTGGAGGGATGGCTTCGGGGCCCTGTATGACGGCATAGACGATGCGCTCATAGGCTGGCTGGACAGTTCCACCGGGACTATTTCCAAAGAGGCTCCCCCGGGGGCCTCTGCGGAGGGACAGGAGGACGTATCCGCAGAACTGCCGGTAATAGATGGTTACAGGGACCTGTATCCCATCACCGATTCTGTCACCGGAGAGGTCTTTCTGCTTGGCCACCGCAAAACAGACGGCCGCTGGCGGTATGACCTTTTAGACGCGCAGGGACATCTGCTCTATCCCGACTGGCACAGCGCCGACTATGGGATTGCCGGCGGCCTGATCTCCACGTTGGAGGGCGATATATACGCTTATATCTCCCTGGATACCGGCGAAGCGGCCTTCCGCTATCCCCTCCGCACCAACTCCGACTGAAAGGAGACGCTATGAAACGTCTGTTGATCTCTCTGCTCCTCCTCTGCCTTTTGACCGGCTGCGGGACAGCGCCGCCTCCGGAGGAGACGGTCTCTCCCGTCTACACCGACTGGTCCAAGCTGACGCCCCGGGAAGAGGAAGCGCCTCTGTATACCCGTTTTGAGCCGTACAGCGGCAGCGGGCCGCTCCAGCCCAGGGACGATTATGGCCAGCTCCTCCCCTACATCGGCGCGGAGCTGACCGTGGACAACTATATCTGCGACGCGCTCCCCCTGTACGGCCTCACCACTGCCGACGGCCAGGTGGTCACCGAGCCGGTCTATGCCAGCATCTCCATGGAGAATGGCTTTTTGCTGCTCTGGCGGGGCAGCGATCAGTTGTATCAGCAGGAGGGTTCTCAGCTGGAGCGGGGAGATTTTGACCTGACCATAGCGGCTCCGGACGGAAGCTGGGTGCGGACAGTAGACGGGTATTATGTCTACTCCACCGAAGGACTGCTGGTCACCGCCGATCAGGGAAACCTCTTCTATTGGAACGATCGGGGAGAACTGGTCCACCAGTTCTCCGCCGACATCTTCCGGCCATATCTGGGGGACCGTTGTGCCTGGAACGACGAGGGCGGCCCCTGGCTGGATCAGGCGGATGGGCGGGTGGTCTACCTCACCTCATACAACCACAGCCCGGACGGCGACCAGCCCCTCCGCCTGTATCTGGATCTGGAGCAGGAGGCGGTACGGGAGACGCCGCCTGATGGATATCCGGCGGAGATCGACTACGAAAGCCTCTATGAAGAGCCACCGGAATTCCCAGGTTACCGCAATGTCTGGAATATCACCGACCCTGTGACCGGAGTGCGGTATTATTACGCCTACACGGACACAGAGGGTCCCCCGGAGCGCCGCCTGCTCTCCGAGACCGGCGAGGTCCTGCTGCCGGACTTTGACAGCCTGTGGATTCTCTTTCCCCAGATCATCAACGGCTGTGTCGCCTGCGTGGACTATCAGGACGCCATTTCCATGCACATGGCGGGGGGAACCTTCCGCTGGCAGCGTCTGGACACCGGCGCGTGTGTGTTCCGCTTCCCCATCCGCTCCAATTCCGAATAAACAGCAGCGCCGTGGAGAAAACTCCGCGGCGCTGCTGTTTTACGCTCTTTTCAGGATAAATGCTGCCGAAATGGCCCCTGTTCATTTTGCCAAATGCTTGATTGAAAGCAGTTTTATTGTATGGTACAATGATTGAAATAATTTCGTTTTAGCGTGAAGTACACAGCGCAGCAAACTGGAATTCAAAAGGAGCGATCGCTATGTTCTTACATCCCATTCCCGCCGATGACCAGGCTTTGGGGGTTCTTGTGTTTGTGCTGGCTCCTGCCGTTTTTGTACTAATTCTACTCTTTAATGCCCATCAAATGGGTAAGTTCAAAAAAACAAAGCGTGCCCCTTCCGACCGTGTATCGAGACATTCCCACACAAAATGGGGTCTCATCATATGCTGCATGACTGCAGTCATCCTGTTGGGAATTGCTATCCAATATATTTTTTGATTTAAATACTATTTTATTGGACAGCCGCCAGCTTTATGACGGCTGTCCTTTTGTCCGCCCTGACAAAAAGGCCATGATGAATGCCAGCGCCGCATGGAACTGAAAAGGGGCTTTTTTATTTGGTGGGAAATCCAAAGGTCTCCCGCATGTCGAACAGGAATTGCAGAAAGCTCTTGGGATAGGGGATGAAGCTGCCGTCGTCCACCATAGCCAGCAGCTCTTCCAGCGTCACCCAGCGGACGGCGCTGACCTCCTCGGCCTGGAGGGACAGCCCATCGATGTCCACATCCCGGACGGCGATGAAAAAGTCGTCGAACCCACCGGCAAAATTCACAGTCACCGAGGGCCGCAGGCCGGACAGGTCCAGGGCATAGCCCAGCTCCTCCCGGATCTCACGCTCCGCCCCCTGGCGGGTGGTCTCTCCGGCATCCACGCCGCCGCCCACCGTCACATCCCACAATCCGGGCCAGATGTGCTTGTTCTCCGTCCGCCGCTGGATCAGCAGGCGGCCCAGGCGGTCAAACAGGCACACATGGACCACGATGCGCAGCTCGCCGGGGTCCTTCTTCGCATATCGCTCCGCCGTTCTCCCCAGGGGGACGCGGTTTTCATCATACAGGTCTACCAGTTCCATCTGCCTCTCTCCTCACTGCCGCCGGGCGGTCTCATAGTCGCCGCCCCGGCGGTAGAAGGGGCAAGCGTTGTTGGCGCTGCGCAGAAAGCGCTCCATCTCGTCCTCATCCAGGTCCATGGTGCAGAAATAGGCGTCCAGCTCGTCGTCATAATCGTAGTGGACACACTCCTCGCAATTAGCTGCCATCGAATCACCTCTCAGAGGATTATAGCATAGATCCCGTCCACATCCAAGTGCTGTTCCATCACCAATTCCTCCACCGCCTCCCGGGCGGCCGGCGGTGCGGCCCAGCACATGCCGCAGCCTGCGGTGATGGTCCGGGGCACGGGGATCAGCCGCCCCGGCACTCCCGCCGACTTACAGGCGCGCTCCATGGCCATGGCCCCGGTGGTGGTTCGGAAGGTCACCACGCACTTTTCCGTCTTTTCCCGCATCTCACAGGGCCTCCTCCGCCAGGACGCGGACCGCCTCCGCCGCGGCATCGGTCTCCGCCGCTGTGTTGAAATAGGACCAGGAGAACCGGACCGCGCCCTGCGCCCCGGTCCCCAGCGCCCGGTGGAGCCGGGGCGCGCAGTGGGCGCCGGGACGGGTGGCGATGCCGAAGCGCTCCGCCAGCTCGTCGGATACCTCCGCTGAGTCCACATCTCCGATGTTCAGCGTCACCACAGGCGCACGCTCCGGCGCGGTGTGATCGCCGTATACCGTAACGCCCGGGAGCAGGCGGACGGCCTGGTAAAACCGGCGGGCCAGGTCCATCTCATGGGCGCGGATGGCATCCATGCCGGTCTTTTCGATGAAGTCCAGCGCCGCGCCCAGCCCCGCGATGCCGTGGCTGTTCAACGTCCCGGCCTCCAGGCGGGTGGGATACTCCATGGGCTGTGTCTCCAAATAGCTCTGGACCCCGGTGCCGCCCACGGCAAAGGGGCGGACCTCCACGCCCTCCCGGACGCACAGGCCGCCGGTGCCTTGAGGCCCCAGCAGGCTCTTGTGCCCGGTGAAGCACACCACATCGATGTGCCGGCGCTCCATGTCGATGGGGAATACGCCCGCCGTCTGGGAGGCGTCCAGAATAAACAGCAGGCCATGCCGGTGTGCAAACGCCCCCACCTGTTGGATATCCACCAGATCCCCCGTCAGGTTGGAGGCATGGGTGCAGACCACAGCCCGGGTGTTGGGCCGCAGCAGCCGTTCAAAGTCCCCATAGTCGATGCTTCCGGTCCGGCCGGCGGACACGAACTCCACCGCCATGCCCTGCTCCCGCAGGCGATACAGGGGCCGCAGGACGGAATTGTGCTCCAGGTCTGTGGAGATCACGTGGTCCTCCGCCGTCAGCAGGCCGCTGATGGCGATGTTCAGCGCCTGTGTGGAGTTCTGCGTGAACGCCACATGGTCCGCCCTGGAGCAGTTGAACAGGTCCGCCAGCTTCTGCCGGACGCCGTAGACCGTCCGGGCGGCGGACAATGCGTCGTCATGGACGCCCCGGCCGCAGTTTCCGTAGGCGTTCATGGCCGCCGTCACCGCCTCCGCCACGCCCGGCGGCTTGGGCCGGGTGGTGGCGGCATTGTCCAGATAGATCATGGCTTGATGACCTTTCCCGCCCCTGCCAGCGTCTCCACGATGCTGTACATATTGGTGGCGGAGCCCACCGCCAGCTTCTCCGTCAGGCCGTAAAAGTTGAGGCAGGTGCCGCAGGTCAGGATCTCCACCCCCTGGGCCTCCATCTTTTTCAGGTCCTCCAGGGAATCAGAGCCCTCCACGGTCAGCTTGGCGCCGCCGTTATAGAACAGGATGGTCTTGGGCAGCTTGGGCAGCTGGCTGACAGCGAACAAAAAGCCCTTCATCAGAGTCCTGCCCAATTCGTCACTGCCGCGGCCCATCACATCGGTGTCCACAGCCACTACAAAATCGCTCCGCATATCCGGCGCACAGGCCAGCTCCGGCTCCTCGGCAGGCGCGTCGCCCACGGGGGCGGTGACCTCCATGGTGACCACGAATTCCGCCGCGCCGGTCTTTTCCGCCTTGGCCGTCAAATGGTGGCCGCTGGCCATCCGGGTCAGGTTCTGGACCGCGATCTCATTGTCCACATGGACTTCCAAGATTCCCGGCTCGGTCATCGCCCGCAGGGCGCGGGTGGCCTTTACCACCGGGATGGGGCACTGTTCGCCAACGGCGTTCACAACAACGTTTTTCATCATACCGTTCCTTTCTCCGTCTGCAACGGTGCAAGTTCTCTCCTCTATTGTAATGCGGGTCTGTCCTAAAAACAAGGGCTATTTTTTTATCAGAATATCGTCACTGGAGCGCAGATCCGTTGTTTTTATTTGAAATACAATTATGCCGCTATTTTTCAGCAAATTTCTTGACAAATCCAGGGGCCTGCTCGTAAAATGAGGGATATCTGTGGTCCGGACGGTCCCGGGCCTGCCCACTCTGATAGGATTCGAGGTCATCCCTATGAAAACTCCCTTTGTCACAAAAGAACAGCTGGAGGCCATTGCCGCCCAGTATCCCACGCCCTTTCACATCTATGACGAAAAAGGCATCCGGGAAAATGCCCGCCGCCTGAAAGCCGCCTTTGCTTGGAATCCCGGTTACCGGGAGTATTTCGCCGTGAAGGCCACTCCCACCCCCGCCATTTTGAAAATTTTGAAAGAGGAGGGCTGCGGCTGTGACTGCTCCTCCCTGGCGGAGCTGCTGATGGCGGAGAAGTGCGGCGTCACCGGTGAGGGCATCATGTTCTCCTCCAACAACACCCCGGCCGAGGAGTTCCAGCTGGCGGACGAGCTGGGCGCCATCATCAATCTGGACGACATCACTCTGGTGGATTATCTGGAACAGTCCATCGGCAAAATTCCCGAAAAGATCTGCTGCCGCTACAATCCCGGCGGCGTGTTCACTCTGGGAGAGACCCGGGAGGGCTTTCAGGTGATGGACAACCCCGGCGACGCCAAGTACGGCATGACCCGCATGCAGATCGCGGAGGCCTTCCAGCGGCTATCCGCCATGGGTGCCAAGGAGTTCGGCATCCACAGCTTCCTGGCCTCCAACACCCTCTCCAATGAATATCACCCTGCCCTGGCCCGCCTCCTGTTCCAGCTGGCCGTGGAATTGAAAGAGGAGACCGGCGTCCACATCACGTTCATCAATCTCTCCGGCGGCGTGGGCATTCCCTACCGGCCGGAGCAGCCCGCCAACGACATCGCCGCGATCGGCGAGGGCGTGCGCAGGGCCTATGAGGAGATCCTGGTGCCCGCTGGAATGGATGACGTGGCCCTGTACACGGAGCTGGGCCGCTTCATGCTGGCGCCCTACGGCCACCTGGTCACCCGGGCCATCCACGAAAAGCATATCTATAAGGAGTACATCGGTGTGGACGCCTGCGCCTGCAACCTGATGCGCCCCGCCATGTACGGAGCCTACCACCACATCACCGTCATGGGTAAGGAGCACGCTCCCTGCGACCACAAGTACGACGTGGCCGGCGGCCTGTGCGAAAACAACGACAAATTCGCCGTGGACCGGATGCTGCCCAAGATCGATATGGGCGACCTGCTGGTCATCCACGACACCGGCGCTCACGGCCACGCCATGGGCTACAACTACAACGGCAAGCTCCGCTCCGCTGAGCTGCTGCTGAAAGAGGACGGCTCTGTGGAGCTGATCCGGAGAGCGGAGACGATCGAGGACTACTTCCAGACGCTGGTCTGGTAAACACGAAAAAACCGCCTCCGCGGCAATGCCGCGGAGGCGATTTTTGTCGTCGTCAGTCTCCTTTTGGCGCAGAGCGCGCCGTGCCGTCCCGCTTCAGCGCCGCTTTTTCCATTGGAAGCACACAGCCGCCGCCAGGGGCAGCAGGGAAACCGCCAGCGCCGCCCAGAAGACCGGGCCGCGCTCCGCGGTGGACAGAGGTGTCTCCTCAACCGCCGGCGTCTCCGCCGGTTCCTCCCGGGGTGTTTCCACAGGCACTTCTGTCTCTGCCTCCGGCTTTTCCCGCAGGGCATCCGGCATCTCCAGCAGTTCCGGTGCCGGGGCATTCGGATCGATCTCCATCCAGGACACCTCTCCCGCCTGCTCCATCAGTTTCCTGCATTCCGTCCGGACCTCCGGGAACCGATCCTGCGGGTACTCCTCCTGAATGGACACATGATACGTGCTGGGCAGCTCCCAGAGGCTGCCATCCTCCAGAATCGCCAGCGTACAGTCCTCGGTGGCCTCTGCGTAACGGACGCCCTCCATGATCTTCACCGGGACCGCCAGCTCCTTGTCCGGCAGGTCACCGTTATAGGCGTCCTCCGAGTCCGGCGCACCGTCCTTTAGGATGGCGGGCCTCCCGCGGCCCCAAGACCAGAGGGTGCCCTCCACCGTCACAGCGGTGGGACCAAGTCCGCCGTGGAAGCAGACTACGTTTTCCAGCAGCAGCTCCGGCGTGCCGTACCAATCCCCTTTGCGGACCGCCCGATAGAGGCCGCCGTTCTCTCCCAGCATCAGCAGTGCGTCCGCGGCATAATCATAGCTCACCTCCGCCGCGTTGACCGCCACCGGGAGCAGCAAAGTCTCTCCATCTTCGGCGGACCGCCGCTCTACCCATGTACCGCTCTCCAACTGGATATAATTTCCCCAAAAGGCCCGCACCTGGTCCATGATCTGCTCCGGCATCCGGAACGTTTCCGTCTCCGAATCATATCCGCCCCAGGTCCACAGCGTCCCGTCGTCCTTCAGCGCCACAACACATTCAGTCATATCGTGGACCGAAACCACGTGGTCCATCAGCCGTACCGCGCCCTGACGGCCGCTCTGTCCGCACAGCTTCCCCTGAAAATCACTCCCCCAGCCCCAGAGGACGCCGTCCCGATCCACCGCAAAGCCTGCCAAAAAACCGCTCTCCGCATAGACCGCGTGCTTCACCTCCGGTACGGCATCTTCCCAGAGTACCGGGTCCACCTCGGCGGTGATACCGCCGTGGAAGCTGTCGCCCCAGGACCAGAGGGTACCGTCGCCGTCGATGGCATAGTGGGTGTAGCCGCCGTTGGAGATGGGCCGCTTCACCGGCTCCAAGGCAGCAGCCGAGGCCGTCAGCAGAAGCAGGGCGGCCAACAGCGCAAACAGCCGTTTCATCTCTCCCCCTTACCGCGCGGGAATGATCTCGATCCAGTACCCGTCGGGGTCGCTGATGAAGTAGATGCCCATCTCCGGGTTTTCAAAGCAGATGCAGCCCAGCGCGTCATGCCGGGCATGGGCGGCGGCGTAGTCCTCCGCCTGCATGGCCAGGTGGAATTCGCACTCCCCCAGATCGTACTTCTGGGGATGGTCCCGCAGCCAGGTCAGCTCCAGACGGAAGTCCGTCTTCCCGTCCCCCAGAAAGGCAATGACAAAGTTGCCGTCCGCCGCTTCCTTCCGGCGCACCGGCTCCAGATCCAGGGCGTCCTTATAAAATTGAAGGGACTTGTCCAGATCCGACACATTGAAGTTGAAATGGTTGAATGAAAGCATCCCGATCACCTCATTTTTTTGATGATCTCAGTATACCACAGCCTTCCAGGCCCCCGCAACTGCTTCCTCCTGCCAGAAGGTTTTTCTACCATCGATTAACAAGGGGAAACACGCCTGCCAGCATTTGTTTTAGCCCCGAAAAACCGTATTTCCCCTTGTCAATCGATGGTATACAAAATGATTTAAAAAGTTTGTCGGAAATTCTGGTGATTTTGCTATTTGACAGAGACGAGATGCCGTGATAGACTCGCAATAGTTAGAATAAGCTAACTGTAAAGGAGGAAATTGCCGATGACTTTGGATATGCTGCCCCTGGGCCAGGACGCTGTCATCACCGCTGTGGGCGGAGAGGGCCCGCTGCGCTGCCGTCTGCTGGACATGGGCCTGATCCCCAAGACTCTGGTGCGGGTCGAAAAGGTCGCCCCTCTGGGAGATCCCATTGAGCTGTGGGTGCGGGGCTACTCCCTGTCCCTGCGGAAAGAGGACGCCCACAATATCACCGTGGAGGTGAGGAAGGCATGATCCTCGCACTGGCAGGCAATCAAAACTGCGGCAAGACCACCCTGTTCAACCAGCTCACCGGCTCCAACCAGCATGTGGGCAACTTCCCCGGCGTCACCGTGGATCAGAAATCCGGTGAGGTCCGGGGGCAGAAGGACTGCACCGTCGTGGATCTGCCGGGCATCTACTCCATCCGGCCCTATACGCCGGAGGAGATCGTCACCCGGGACTTCATCCTGAACCAGAAGCCGGACGGCATCATCAATATCGTGGACGCCACCAACATTGAGCGGAATCTCTACCTGACTCTGCAATTGATGGAGATGCGCATCCCCATGGTGCTGGCGCTGAACATGATGGACGAGGTCTCCGCCAACGGCGGCACCATCGACATCCAGGGCATGTCCAAGGCCCTGGGCATCCCTGTGGTCCCCATTTCGGCGGTGAAGAACCAGGGCGTGGACGAACTGATCCGCACCGCGGTCAGCGTGGCGAAAAACCGCACCTATCCGGCGGTGTACGACTTCTGCTCCCCCGGTCCCGTCCACCGTTGCATCCACGCGGTGGTCCATCAGATCGAGGACCACGCCGAGGCCTCCGGGCTTCCGGTCCGGTTCGCCGCCACCAAGCTGATCGAGGACGACCCCGATATCCGGGAGCGGCTGGAGCTGGACCAGAACGAGCTGGAGCTGATCGAGCACAGCGTTCAGGAGATGGAGGCCGAACACGGCATGGACCGCAACGCGGCCCTGGCGGACATGCGGTACGACTTCATTGAGGGCATCTGCCGGGCGACGGTGGTCAAATGCCGGGAGTCCAGGGAACGGCAGCGCAGCGAGGCCATCGATCGGGTGGTCACCAACAAATATTGGGCTCTGCCTATTTTCTTCGGCATCATGCTGGCGATCTTCTATCTGACCTTCAATGTCATCGGCGCGTTTCTGTCCGACCTGCTGGCGGCGGGGATCGACGCCCTCACCGGCGCTGTGGACGCAGGGCTGACCGCCTACGGCCTGAATCCGGTGGTCCACAGCCTGCTGATCGACGGTATTTTCGCAGGCGTAGGCAGTGTATTGAGCTTTTTGCCCATCATCGTGGTCCTTTTCTTCTTTTTATCCATTCTGGAGGACACCGGATACATGGCCCGTGTGGCCTTTGTCATGGACCAGCTGCTGCGGAAGATCGGCCTGTCCGGCCGGAGCATCGTGCCGATGCTGATCGGCTTTGGCTGCTCGGTGCCCGCCATCATGTCCACCCGGACGCTGGCCTCCGAGCGGGACCGGCGGATGACCATTCTGCTGACGCCCTTCATGAGCTGCTCCGCCAAGATCCCCATCTACGCAGTGTTCACCGCCGCGTTCTTCCCCCGCAACGGCGCATTGGTGATGATCGCGCTGTATCTGGCCGGTATCCTGGTGGGCATTTTGGCCGCCAAGGTCCTGGGCGTCACGGCGTTTCGGGGCAATCCGGTCCCCTTTGTCATGGAGCTGCCCAACTACCGCTTCCCCTCCGCCAAGAGCGTGGGGCAGCTGTGCTGGGACAAGGCCAAGGACTTTTTGACCCGCGCCTTCACCATTATCTTCGTGGCCACCATTCTGGTCTGGTTCCTTCAGACCTTCGACACCCGGCTGAATCTGGTGACGGACAGCGCCGACAGCCTGCTGGCCACCGTGGGCACCTGGATCGCGCCCCTGTTTGCGCCCCTGGGCTTTGGGGACTGGCGGGTCTCCACTGCGCTGATCACCGGCTTCATCGCCAAGGAATCCGTGATCTCCACCCTGGGCATCCTCACCGGCGCCGGTACCGACGTCACTGTGGAGGCCCTCAGCGCCCTGTTCTCCACCGTGACTGCCGCCAGCTTCCTGGTGTTCACCCTGCTGTATACTCCCTGCGTGGCGGCAATCTCCGCCGTGAAGCGGGAGCTGGGCTCCGGCTGGAAGGCGGCGGGCGTGGCTGTCAGCCAGTGCTGCGTGGCCTGGGTGGTCTCCTTCCTGGTCTATCACATCCTTCTGTTATTGGCATAAGGAGGTCTTTTCATGCTGGAATTCTTGATCCTGGCTCTGCTGGGCGGATGGCTGTTCCTGGCGCTCCGCTCCTGCCTCCGCCGAAAGGGCGGCTGCGGGTCGGCCTGCGACGGCTGCTGTTTCAACTGCCGCTCCAACTGTCAAAAGCGCTAAAATATCCCCGGGCCTGCGGCCTGGGGATATTCTTTTTCTATAGCAAACATCAGAAATAATGGCAGCAAAGGAGTTGGGTACAGGTGGTGCAGAACAAGGATGACGACGCAGGCGGGCTGTCGCCCGTCAAGGAGGAATACGCGGTTATGCGCCGCCTGTACCCGCCGAACTGCTGTCAGCATTTTCGATGTCTGCTATAAATAACAGAGGACCGCTCCCGCCGAAGGCGGAAACGGTCCCCTGCTGCACTGTCATGGTATTGGATACGGCCGCTCCGCGGTCATGCGGTGCGGCGCTGCATGTATGTCCAGGCCGGAGCGCCATCGGACAGCGGCGGCCTTTTTTACATATGTTATACTTGTTATACTGCCTGGTCCTGTACCGCCTGATCCCGCAGGATGGTGTAGACCTCGGAGATATCGCTGATGGAATAGGTAGCCTTCACATCTTTCGGCACATCCTTATCCCGGGACTTCGTCAGGTGGGAATGGATATGGAACGTCACGGCAAAGCCCACGTTCTGCGGGCCAATGACATCCCGGGAGAAGGTATCGCCCACGTAAGCGCACGTGGCCGGATCAGACTGCACCTGGCGCAGGGAGACCAGGAAGATATTGGGGTCCGGCTTCCGGTAGCCGGTGACGGAGGACAGTGTCACATCCTGGAAGTAATCCCGGATGCCGTACTCCTTTAAGATCCAAAACACTTGGTACAAGCTGGCGGTATTGCTGATCACGCCCAGCTTCATTCCCATGCCCTTCAGGCCCTCCAGCATCTCCGCGACGCCGGGGCGAAGGCTGCGGTGGTAATAGGTGACCTCCCACATGTGGGCAAGCTCTTCCGCGAAGGGCTTGACGGTCTCAAAATCCAGGCCGAATTCCGTCAGGACATAGTTGCCCCAGATCTCCTCCGGCTTCAATTCGCGGTTGGTAGGGCCGCGGTAGGCGGCATAACGGTCCCAGCCCTCCGCCAGCTTCTTGACGGCGGTGGGAACATCCATGGACACCTCGATCCCCTTTTCAGCGAGGATGCGGAGGACTTCACGGGCGGATTCCTCCCGGCTGGCATCATCGGTATAAATATCCTCCAGCGTGCCGCCCATATCAAACAATACGGTATCGATCATAAGTCTCACTGCCTTTTCTTAAGCTCTGCCGCAGGCGCAACAGGGGGCTTATTTTTCCAATATCGGTAAAACAGGAATATCGATGACCCGCCGCCAATGACAAGAGGCGGCAGCACGAACATTCCGAAAACTTGCAGGATCATATGAGCCTGCTCGCTGTCTGTATCGATCAGCAGGGTAATGAGGCAGGCCAGCATCAGCAAAAATACCCAGAGATACGCTGCCGGCAGCAGCCGCTTCTCTGTCTTGGACAAAAACCAGGTCAGACTGCAAACCGCCGCGCCGATCACAGTGGGTACGAGAGACTCCACCAGATTCACGGCAAAAACCGGCAGTCCGGTGGTCAAAGCATCCAGCGGGTCGAGCAGGAAGAAAAACAGTACGCCGTAAACGGCGATGAACACCCAGCAAAGGCAGAAAGAGTACAGCAGCAGCGTGCTCTTCACCTTTCCGTTTTCGGTCATCTGGAAGGCGCCCCAGAAGCTGTCTGCCGCCTTGGTGACCTTTTCGTTATACGCTTGTTCTTGAATGGGATTGCCTTTGCCTAGCATGGAGTTCCTCCTTTTAAAAAGGCGGGCGGCCGATTGGCCGCCCGCCCGGCGGGGCCGCACTCAGCGGCACAGTATTACATGTTGGGGTTCTGGTTCAGCCACAGGGTCCACATATCCTGGACATTGGGATAGTTCCAGTAGATGGCGTCCAGATTGTTGGCGCGGGCGCCCAGGTCGGCCAGCTTCTCGGGGTTCCAGTCGTCCTCAACGTCGTCACGCAGCATCCAGTTGCCTTCCTTGGAGAAGGGCTTCAGACCGCCGCTCTTGCCATCGGCGCCGCCGGTGACAAAGCGGATGAACAGACGGGCACCGGCGGGATTGTCGCAGCCGGCAACCGCGAACATGGATTCCACGTTCAGCAGCGCGTTGTAGGGAGTCAGGTTGGTGCACCAGGCGATGTTGTAGCCGGACTCATCACGGTTGCCGATCTTACCGGCGGAGGCCAGGGCCAAGGCGGGGTCGTCAGCGGTGGAATTGTGAACGGCCAGCACCAGCTCGTCGCCGTCGCCGATGAAGGTCATCTTGGACTGGCTGAAGCGCCACAGGTACTCAACGCCGGCGTTGTTCTCGGGGACCTCGAAGGGGAACTGGGAGGCGTCATAGGTGTACTCCAGATCCTCGCCGTAAACGTCCTTATAGGACTGGGCCATCTCGTCAGCGTAGTTGATGAAGCTGGCGAACAGGGACAGGTATGCGGTCTCCTGGCCGATCTCCTTGGTGTACAGGCGGTACTTCTGGCTGCCGTCCTCGTTCTTCTCGATGATCTGCCACCAGCTGGTGATGGGCTGGCCATCGGGGAACGCCTCGGTGTTGTAATACCAGAAAGCCTGGGAGGCATACAGAGGATAGCTGAACCGCAGGTTCTCCTCGTCGATGTGGGAGCAGATGTCGCGGGGATAGAAGGGTTCAATGATGCCCTGAGAATAGTACTCAAAGAACACGTTGCCGTTCACGTCCTTGGTCTGCAGCACGTCGGCGGTGATGTTGCCGGTCTCATTCTCGATCTGGGCCTTGCTCAGGACCTCGTCGGAGTCCAGGTCGGAGACTTCCAGCTTCAACTCGGGATAGAGCTCGTTCCAGGTGTCCACGACCTTCAGCATCTTGGAGGAGGTGGCGTAGACATTGATGGTGTCGGCGCCGCCGGCGGCCTCTTCCTTCGCCATCTCATAGAGCTCCTCGTCGGTCATGTCGCTCCACTCGTCGTAGTAGGGTCCGTGGGCCTCGGTGTTGGTCTCCACGTCATAGCCCAGGTTCAGGGGGCATTCCGCGTCGGTAGCGGCGGGTTCTTCCGTGCCGGGAGCGTCAGGGGTGGCGGCGGGTTCCTTGTCGCCGCCGCAGGCAGCCAGGCCGAATACCATAACGCCGGCCATCAGAAGTGCAAAGAGTTTCTTTTTCATCGGGTCTTCTCCTTTCGTTTTTGAACATGTAGGGATTCTCCGCTGGGATTCTATAAACTCGCGGAATCAGACCGCGCGCTTAATGAGTCTGGTGGTCTCCTTGTTGTACACGTTGATCTTGTCCTGGTCGATGATGGCCCAGACCTTCTGGTCCAGCTCGTAGTGGACCTGGCCCAGCTCCTTCACCAGGAACTCCTCCTCACCGGCCTTCAGGGTGACGATGGTCTCGGAACCGGCGGGCTGGCTGGCGTACACGGTGACAGGCAGGGCGCCCTCCACGCTCTCCCGGGCGATGACGATCTGCTCGGGGCGGCAGGCCAGCACGCAGTCGAACTCGCCGCTGGCGGGCTTCTCCTCGTCGGTCAGGACCTCGGGGCCGAAGGTGTGGCCGCCCAGCTCGCTCTTGACCACCAGCTGGCCGTTCTTCATCTCGGCCCGGCCGGGGATCAGGTTGATGCGGGGGTTGCCGATGAAGTCGGCGGCCTCCAGGTCGATGGGGTTGTTGTACAGCTCCATGGGGGTGGCCACCTGGTTCAGCTCGCCGGCCTTGAACAGGGCGATCTTGGTGGACATGGTCAGCGCCTCGGTCTGGTCATGGGTGACGTAGATGATGGTGGTGCCCAGCTCCTTGTGCAGGCGCTGCAGCTCGGCGCGCATGTCGATCCGCAGCTTGGCGTCCAGGTTGGAGAGGGGCTCGTCGAGGAGCAGCAGCTTGGGGCTGGAGGCCACGGCACGGGCGATGGCAACGCGCTGCTGCTGGCCGCCGGACAGCTCGGTGGGATAGCGGTCCTTGTACATCTCGATCCGCATCATTTTCAGGGAGTCCATGACGCGGCGTTCGATCTCATCGCTACTCATCTTCTGGATCTTCAGGCCGAAGGCGACGTTGTTGTAGACCGTCATGTGGGGCCACAGGGCGTAGGACTGGAACACCAGGTTCAGTCCGCGCTTGCTGGGCTCGGCATAGTAGGCGTCATTGGCGTTGATCATCTCCACGCCGTCGATGGTCATAATGCCGTTCTGGGGCTTTTCCAGACCGGAGACCACACGCAGGGTGGTGGTCTTGCCGCAGCCGGAGGGGCCCAGCAGCGTCATGAAGTCGCCGTCCTCGATGGTCAGGTTGATATCCCGCAGGACGTGGTTGCTGCCATAGAATTTATCAATATGCTTTAATTCGATACGACTCATATCATTCTTTCCTTTCTGTCAATAAACACAGTTCCCGCTGATTACCAGCTCTTGCTGATGTCGGCACCGCCGATCTTGTTGGCGGCGATGTAGCACACCAGGATGAACAGCAGCACGCACACGGAGATGGCGTCGGACATCTGGTTGTAGCCCTCCTGGGAATAGGTGAAAGCCAGATAGGACATGGTCCGGGTGGTGGGGGTCATCATGATGATGATCAGGTCCAGCTCCTTGGCGATGGAGATGAACACCAGCATGAAGCCGGAGATGAAGCCGTTCTTCGCCAGGGGGATGATGATGGAGGTCATCCGCTTCCAGAAGCTGGCGCCGGCAATGTCGGCGGCCTCTTCCAGCTCCACGCTGATGGACAGCATGTTGGCGGTACCGGACCGGCTGGCGAAGGGGAAGTGCTTGACCACAGAGGTCAGAACGATCAGAGTGAAAGTGCCGTACAAGGAGGGGATCAGGCCGCCCAGATGGGGACGGGAGAACATGGAGAAGTACATGGTGGAGAACGCCACGCCGCTCATCAGATAGGGCACGAACACCAGCTGCTCCGTGAGGTTGCCGTACCACTTGCCGCGGCCGCGGGAGCTGATGTAGCCCAGGAACTGGCCGCAGAAGGCAGTCAGGATGGAGGCGATCAGGGTCAGGCGGATGGTGTTCAGGAAGGCGCTCTTGAACTCGGGATTGCGGAAGATACCGGGATAGTTGGTGTACTTGGCGATATCGCCGGACTTGCCGATCCAGTTGTACAGCGTCAGGTTGTCGAGGCCGTAGCCGGCGCCGGTGGTGATCTGGAAGGTCTCCATGATCAGCACGAAGAAGGGCATCACCATGGCCAGGAACAGGAACACGCCCAGGAAGATCATCATGGGCTTCTTGGCGGCGCCCAGAGGCATCAGGGTGCTGCGGCCGCCCTTGCCGCCCACGGTGGCATAGGACTTGCGGACGCCGATGATGCGCTGGTTGCTCATCAGGATCAGAGCGGCCAGGCCCACCAGGACAATGGACATGGCGTAACCCACGCCGCGGGGGCCCTGGTCGATGAACACGCGCATCTTGGTGGCTAAGGTGTAGTAGCCGATGCGGTTGCCCAGGTTGGCGGCAACGCCGTATGTACCGATGGACTTGGAGATGGTCATGACCAGTGCGGACAGCACGGAGGGCATGATCAGGGGCAGGGTGATGTGGCGCAGGATCTGAGCTTTGTTGGCGCCCTGGATCTCACCCATCTCCTCCAGTTCGGAGTTGATGGAGCGGAGCGCGCCGGACACCTGAATGTAGGAGAATGCGTAGTAGTGCATGGACATGCACAGGATGATGGCGATGGGGCCGTAGGCCAGCCAGTCGGGGATTGGAATGCCCAGGCCGCAGAGGAAGCCGTCAGCGCCGCTGGTCTTGTTGCGGAACACCGCCAGCCAGGCCAGCGCCTTGGTCCAGGAGGGGATCATGTAGGGGATGGTGACCAGCAGGCCCAGGACCTTCTTGCCGGGCAGATCCGTGCGGATCATCAGCCAGGCCAGGACGGAGCCCAGAGGCACGGAGATCAGGGTGGTCATGGCGCCGCAGAACAGGGAGTGCAGCAGAGGTTCCCAAAGCACGGCCTTCGCCATGGCGCCGGAGAGCATGTACTTCCAATAGTACAGGGTAAAATCACCCACATGAGCGCCGGGATTCCGCCGAAGCTCGCCCTGGGCCATGGTGAACGTGGACTTGATCATGGTCAGCAGGGGGATCAGGATCAGGCAGAACAGCACGATCAGGCTGACCAGCACGATCATGTTGAACGGGTTCTTCACCACGTTCAGGATCAAGTTTTTCAATCTTTTCTTCGTCAGGGGTTTCTTGGGAAGATTTTTCTTGGACACGGTAACACCTCTTTCTGTCATTTGCCGGGAACCTTGCCTGTGACATTTTTCAGATTTTCTTTCCCTCACATCCATTTCTCACAAGTGATCTGCACCGGGGAGATTTTGATCAGAAACCCCCTCTTTTGTGCAAACGTTTGCGTTTTGCTATCCCAATTATAATGCTTTTCCTGCTGCTTTGTCAATTGATATGTTGGCTATTTCGCAGGAGTTTTTTTATGAATATTCACAATCGTTAGTTGAATTCCATAAATTTCTGTGCAATTTTTTCAGCATTCTGCTAGTTAAAATTTTTGGATTTCCAGCTTTTGACGAACACGTTTTCGTAACTTACCGCCCCTTCCGCGGAGGTCCAACGGCGTTTTTCGCCGGCGGTCCCAGTATCCCACGCGGCGGGACCGCGGCGCCACCATGTTTTTGTAAAGCTTCGGTAAAATCAGCCCCACTGGGCGGCGTACAGGGCCGCGTAGATCCCGCCCGCCTCCAGCAGCTCCCCGTGGGTCCCCTGCTCCGCCACACCGCCCTGGTCCAGCACCAGGATGCAGTCGGCATTGCGGACCGTGGCCAGCCGGTGGGCGATGACGAAGCAGGTCCTCCCCTGCCGCAGATGCTCCATGGCGAGACTGATCTCCCCCTCTGTCTCCGTGTCCACATTGCTGGTGGCCTCGTCCAGGATCACGATGTCCGCGTCTGTCAGCAGGCACCGGGCGATGGCCAGCAGCTGCCGCTGGCCCTTGGAGATCCCCGCGCCGCCGTCGGTGAGCACGGTGTCGTACCCATCCGGCAGGGAGGTGATGAAGCGGTGGATGCGGGCGGCCTTCGCCGCCTCCACGATCTGCTCCCGGGTGGCGCCGGGGGCACCGTAGGCGATGTTCTCCGCGATCGTCCCGCCGAAGAGCCAGGTATCCTGGAGCACCAGGGCCAGACGGCGGCGCAGGCCATCCCGGCTGTACCGGCCCACCGGCACGCCGTCGATGGTGATAGAACCGCCCTGCGGCTCGTAAAACCGCAGGAGCAGGGAAACCAGGGTGGTCTTGCCCGCCCCGGTGGGCCCTACCACCGCCGCAAGGCTCCCCGCCTTGATCCGGGCCGTGAAGCCCTTCAGCACCGGCCGGGACGGGTCGTAGCCGAACTCCACCCGGTCAAAGGTGATATCCCCCTGAAAATGATCCGCCGGCACCGCATCCGGCCGGTCCCCCGCCTCCGGCTGCTCGTCCAGCAGGTCCAGCACCCGCTCCGCGGCCGCCGCGCTGGCCTGCAGCTCGCTCAGCAGGTTCGCCGCCTCCCGGATGGGACCGGAGAATTTGCGGGAATAGAGCACAAAGGACGACAGGCTGCCCAGACTCAAGCCGCCGCCCAGATACATCACCGCCCCGAACATGCTGATGGCGGCCAGGGATACATTATTGATAAAGTTCACCGAGGGCCCCAGGGCCGCGCTGGCCCGGTCCGCCTGATAGTACGCCTCAGAGGCCTCCCGGTTGTAGGTCTCAAACTGCCGGAGGTCCGCCTCCTCCACGCCATAGGTGCGGATGGCCCGCTGGCGGTCGATCCGCTCCTCCGCGAAGCCATTCAGCGCCCCCAGCTTTTTGGAGCGCCGGCGGAACAGCGGATGGACCCGCTTCATTTGAAAGCGGGTCAGCACGGCGGACAGCGGCACGGTCACGAAAAACACCAGCGTCAGCCGCGGTGAGATCAGCAGCAGCATCATAAAGGAGCCGGCCACGGTCAGCACGCTGGTTCCGATCTGCAGCAGGTCCGTGGAAATGGTAGCGTTCACGGTATCCACGTCATAGCAGATGCGGCTGATCAGGTCCCCTGCCGGATGGGTGTCGAAATACTCCACCGGCAGCTCGCTCATGCGGTCAAAGGCCGCCTTCCGCAAATCGTGGGACACCCCCTGTCCCACCCGGAGCAAGCGGGTGGCCACGATATAGTTCAGCAGGGCGGACAGGCCGTAGCACGCCAGCATCCCGCCGCAGTTGCGGAACACGCCGGGAAAGTCCACCTTCCCCGCCTCGACGCCCACCGCGTCCACCGCCCATCCGGACAGCAGCGGCGCCGCCAGAGCCAGCAGGTTGGTGACCACCAGCAGCACCGGCAGGACCGCCAGCTGTACCGCGTATGGCCGCAGGAACCGGGCCAGCCGCCGGAAAAGCTCTGTCCTCATGTGGCGGCACCTCCCATCTGCAGCTCCGCCATGCGGCGGTACCGTCCGCAGGACTCCATCAAATAGGCGTGGGTCCCCTGGGCGGTAATCACGCCGTCCTCCAGCACCAAAATTCGGTCCGCCTCCCACAGAGAGGCGATGCGCTCCGAGATCACCACCAGGGTCACACCGGGATGGTCCCTGCGGATAGCCTCGTGCAGGGCCGCGGCGGTGCGGTAATCCAGCGCGCTGTCCGCGCTGTCCAGCACCAGGATCTCCGGCTTTGCCGCCAGGGCCCGGGCGATCAGCAGGCGCTGCCGCTGGCCGCCGGAGAGGTTCGCGCCCCGGATGTCCAGCTGCGTGTCCAGGCCGTCGGGCAGCTCTTGGATAAAGTCCCACGCCTGGGCGGTCTTGGCCGCGGCGGTCACCTCCTCCCGGGACAGGCCCCGGAGGAAGGAGATATTTTCATAAACGCTGTCGTGCAGGAGCGCCTCGTTCTGGAACACCACGCCAAAGCGGCCCCGCAGGTCCTCCCGGGAGAGAGACGCCGCGTCTCTGCCGCCCACCCAGACCACGCCCTCACCGGCGTCATACAGCCGCAGGAGCAGGGAGACCAGCGTGGTCTTGCCGCTGCCGGTGGTGCCCAGGATCCCCAGCATCTCCCCTTTTTGCAGGGTAAAATCCGCGCCGGTCAGCTCCTTCTCCACCCCCAAATAGGAAAAAGACACCTGCTCCATCCCCAGCTCCGCCTCGGACACGGCGTCGGAGGGCCGCACGGTCTGGTCCGCGGGGGCCTGCAGGATCTCCTCGATCCGGCGGGCCGAGGCAATTCCCTTGCTGATCTTCACAAAGATCTTCGCCATGCCCAGGGTGGCATTCTGGATCAGGGTGAAATAGGAGAGGAACGCCACGATCTGCCCCGCGGCCATCTGCCCCTCCTGCACCCGCACCGCGCCGACGGCCACCACCAGCACCAGGCCGGTGTTCAGGAAAAAGCCTGTCAGGGGATTGGCCGCCGCCATGGTGCAGCCTGCGTCCTCCTCCGCACGGCGGGCGGAGGCGTTGGCCGTTTCAAACCGCGCCCGCTCCTGCTCCTGGCAGGCCAGCGCCTTAATGACCCGGACGCCTGAGGCGTTCTCCCGGATGATGCGCACCACGGCGTCCACCGCCGTTTGGGCCTTCGCGTAGCGGGGAATGCCCCGCCGGGTCACAGCCCAGATGGTGAAAAAGGTCAATACGCACACGGCCAGCTGGACCAGCGCTAGGACCGGCTCCTGCAGGAAGGTCAGCACCATGCCCCCCAGCACCAGCATGGGTGCCCGGATGCCGCCCCGCTGGATCTTGTCGAACATCTGGTGGACGTGATAGGTGTCGTTGGTCAGCCGGGACACCAGGGAGGACACGGAAAACCGGTCCATCTGGGCGCAGGACAGCCGTTCCACCCGGCTGTACAGGTCGTGCCGCAGCTCCCGGGTGATCTCCATGGAGGCCCAGGCAGCCATCCGGTTGGCCGTGATATTGCAGAAGGCGGCGGAGAACGCCAGCAGGGTCATCATGCCGCCGGTCCGCCAGATCGCGTCCATATCCCCCGCCGGAACATGGACGTCGATGATCCGGGCCAGCAGCAGCGGAAGGGCCAATTCCAAGATCGCAGCTGTGAACTTGATGGCAACGCCAGCCGTCACCCGGCGCACGAAGGGACGCAGATAGCCCAGTACGGTCCGCATGTTCCCCCCTCCTTTGCTCAAACGTTTGCATTGTTATATTTTATATAAAGAATACCAATCCCGCGGCCGCAAGTCAATCCGCAATTTGTTGTGGCCGGCAACGATAGTAAACTTCAGAAATAATGGCAGCAGAGGAGGCGCGTAGAGGCGGCGCAGGACAAGGATGACGACGCAGGCGGGCTGCCGCCTGTCAAGGTGAAAGACGCAGTCATGCACTGTCGAACTGTCGTCGGTATTTCTGAAGTTTGCTATCGTTTCCCGCTGTGTTACCACGCTGTTTTTCCTGGAAAAACACCTGTCACTTTCCGGAAAACAGCCGTGTTTTGTTTGTTTCTCATAGATTTTGTTTTTTGTTGTCTGCATTTATGTTGATTTTGACGTTACAAGGGTGGTTGACATTCTTCCTCTCAGCCGTTAAAATGAGAACAACTTTTAGCAAGACCCACTTTTGGAAAGGAGCTGGACACAATGACAGGTACCCGCATGAACGCCTATATGATGATGTCTCATTGTGCGTCCGCTTATGCAGACGCTTCCAGCTCCTGCGCTTCTTCTGCCTCTATGATGCAGTCTGCCTCCAACAATTCTATCATGATGATTCTGGGCGCCATCGTGATGGCGTCCATTATTATTTGCGGCCTGATTTCCCTGGCCATTCTGGGCATTTCCCTGGTATTGCTGGTTCTGGTACTGCTGGTATGCGGACGTTTTGATGCGCCAAAGGCGAGAAGGTTTGCTTAACTGTTTTGATACAGCAAAGCGGCTTCGCTGATGGCGGAGCCGCTTTTTTGTATAATATTTTAATCGCAAAAGGAGAAAACAAAGATGAAAAAGAAGTTTGTCAGTTTCATGATGGCCATGGTCATGGTCCTCAGCCTGGCCGCCTGCGGCGGCAAGGACAGCGACGCCCCCGCCCCCGAAAACAATGACGCCCCCCCCGCCACCGAAACCAACGACAGCGCCTCCGGCGCCGCCTTCAAGCTGGGCGGCACCGGCCCCCTGACCGGCGGCGCCGCCATCTACGGCAACGCGGCCAAGAACGGCGCCCAGATCGCTGTTGACGAGATCAACGCCATGGGCGGCATCCAGTTCGAACTGAAGTACGAGGACGACACCCACGACGCCGAGAAGGCCGTCAACGCCTACAACGCTCTGAAGGACTGGGGCATGCAGCTGTCTCTGGGCTCCGTCACCTCCAAGCCCTGCGAGGCCACTTCCGTGATGAACTTTGAGGACCGGATCTTCGCCCTGACTCCTTCCGCCTCCTCCACCGGCACCATCGAAGGCAAGGACAACATGTTCCAGATGTGCTTCATGGACCCCAACCAGGGCTCCGCTTCCGCCCAGTACATCGCCGATAAGGGCCTGGGCACCAAGATCGCCGTGATCTGGATGAGCGACGACCCCTACTCCAAGGGCATCCGCGACACCTTCACTGAGAAGGCCGCCGAGCTGGGCCTGGAGATCGTCTCCGACACCACCTTCGCCACCGGCAACGACACCGACTTCTCCGTCCAGCTGGCCGACGCCCAGAAGAACGGCGCTGACCTGGTGTTCCTGCCCATGTATTATCAGCCCGCTTCCCTGATCCTGGCCCAGGCCAACGCCGCCGGTTACGCCCCCAAGTGGTTCGGCGTGGACGGCATGGACGGCATCCTGACCATGGAGGGCTTTGATGCCTCCCTGGCCGAGGGCGTCATGCTGCTGACTCCCTTCAACGCCGACTCCACCGATGAAAAGACCGCCGCCTTTGTCGCCGAGTATCAGAAGCGTTTCAACGAGATCCCCAACCAGTTCGCCGCCGACGCCTATGACTGCGTCTACGCCTACAAGCAGGCTCTGGAAGCCGCCGGTGCCACCCCCGACATGAGCGCCGAGGAGCTGTGCGCCGCCATGATCGAGCAGTTCACCTCCATGACCTTCGACGGCCTGACCGGCGAGAGCATGACCTGGGACGCCACCGGCGCTGTCAGCAAGAGCCCCAAGGGCATGGTCATTGAGAACGGCGCTTACGTCGGTCTTGACTGATCCCCGTATCACACAAGCGATATAAGAGCTATCTGAAGTCATTCCGGCAGCGGACCGGAGAGGCCATTCCCGCCTCTCCGGCCCGCTCCGGATTACAGCGCGTATCTGAAAAGCACTGGCACAGGCCGGTATTTTTCAGATACGCACTGGACGTATCATCTCCTCAAAAGAAATATACAAGGGGTGTATCCATAATGACCTTTCTGAATTTCCTCATCAGCGGGATCAGTCTGGGCAGTATCTACGCCATCATCGCCCTGGGCTACACCATGGTGTACGGCATCGCCAAGATGCTGAACTTCGCCCATGGCGACGTCATCATGGTGGGTGCGTATATCTGCTTCTACGCAGTCTCCCGCTTCAGCCTGCCTCCCGTGGTGGGCGTGATCCTGGCCATGCTGGTCTGCACGGTGCTGGGTATCGTGGTGGAGCGTCTGGCCTACAAGCCCCTGCGGCAGGCTCCCTCCCTGGCGGTACTGATCACCGCCATCGGCGTCAGCTACTTCCTCCAGAACAGCGCCCTGCTGCTGTGGTCCTCCAACCCCAAGGTGTTCCCCGCTTTCTTCACCACCGAGAGCGTGGACGCGGCGGGAAAAACCGTGACCAAGAACGGCATCCAGCTGTTTGACGGCCGCCTGAACATCTCCTACGTGACCATCGTCACCATCGTGGTCTGCATCATCATCATGGTGGGCCTGACCCTGTTCACCGCCCACACCAAGATGGGCAAGGCCATGCGGGCCTGCTCCGAGGACAAGGGCGCCGCCCAGCTGATGGGCATCAATGTCAACGGCACCATCTCCATGACCTTCGCCATCGGCTCCGGCCTGGCGGCCATCGCGGGCGTGCTGCTTTGCTCCGCCTATCCCACCCTGGTGCCCACCACCGGCTCCATGCCCGGCATCAAGGCCTTTACCGCCGCTGTGTTCGGCGGCATCGGCTCCATTCCCGGCGCTCTGCTGGGCGGACTGATGCTGGGCGTGATCGAGATCTTCGCCAAGGCCTACATCTCCACACAGCTCAGCGATGCCGTGGTGTTCGCCGTGCTGATCGTGGTGCTGCTGGTGAAGCCCGCCGGACTGCTGGGCAAGCAGGTCCGTGAGAAAGTGTGAGGTGGTTTCTGTGAAAAAATTGAAGTTGAATCAGACCACCCGCCGGAATTATCTGACCTACGGGCTGGTCATCCTGGCCTATGCCATCCTCCAGATCATGAACGGCTCCCTCAGCTCCTCTTTAAAAGGTATGCTGGTCCCCATCTGCGCCTATGTGGTCATGGCCGTCTCCCTAAACCTGACAGTGGGCGTGCTGGGCGAACTGTCTCTGGGACACGCCGGCTTCATGAGCATGGGCGCCTTTACCGGCGTCACCGCCGCCGTCGCCCTTCAGGACCTCATTCCCGCCGCGCCGCTGCGCATGATCGTGGCCCTGATCGTGGGCGCCGCTTTCGCCGCCCTGGCGGGCTTCCTCATCGGCATCCCCGTCCTGCGGCTGAACGGCGACTATCTGGCCATCGTCACCCTGGCCTTCGGTGAGATCATCAAGAGCATCTTCAACAACCTCTATGTGGGCGTGGACTCCAGCGGCCTGCACATGAGCCTTCTCAGCGACAATACAAATTTGGAAGAGGGCGGCAAGCTGATCATCGGCGGCCCCATGGGCATCGGCGGCATCCAGAAGATCTCCACCTTCACCGCCGGCTTCCTGCTGGTGATGGTCACGCTGGTCGTCGTGTTCCATCTGGTGAACAGCCGGGCCGGACGGGCCATCATGGCCATCCGGGACAACCGCATCGCCGCGGAGAGCGTGGGCGTCAATATCACCAAGTATAAGATGATGGCCTTCGTCACCTCCTCCGCCCTGGCCGGCGCCGCAGGCGTGCTCTTCGCCATGAACTACTCCACCATCGTGGCCAACAAATTCGATTTCAACACCTCCATCCTGGTGCTGGTGTTCGTGGTGCTGGGCGGCCTGGGCAATATGCTGGGCTCCATCATCGCCGCCGCGGCCCTCACCATCCTGCCGGAGGCCCTGCGCCAGTTCTCCGACTACCGGATGCTGGTCTACGCCATCGTGCTGATCCTGGTGATGCTGGCCACCAACAATCCCACCCTCAAGGCATTCTTCGGCCGGTTCAAGCCCGGCAAACGCTCCGGAAAGGAGGCGGCCTGATATGTTTTCCAAGCTTGTTCCCGTTCCCTCCAGCGGCATGATCCCCGACCGTGACATCGGCAAACGCCCCATTCTGGAGTGCATCAACCTGGGCATCACCTTCGGCGGCCTGAAGGCGGTGGAGGACTTCAACCTCACCATCGGCCGCACGGAGATCGCCGGTCTGATCGGCCCCAACGGCGCCGGTAAGACCACAGTGTTCAACCTGCTGACCAAGGTCTATCAGCCCACCAAGGGCACCATCCTGCTGGACGGCCGCGATACACACGGCATGAACACCATGCAGGTGAACCGGGCCGGTATCGCCCGCACCTTCCAGAACATCCGCCTGTTCTCCAACCTGTCTGTGGAGGACAATGTCAAGATCGGCATGGACGCCCACATGCATTACAACATGTGGAGCGGCATCTTCCGTCTGCCCAAGTACTGGAAAGAGGAAAAGGTCGCCCACGAGCGTGCGCTGGAGCTGCTGAGCATCTTCAACATGGCCGATCTGGCCAATGTCAAGGCCGGTTCCCTGCCCTACGGCGCCCAGCGCCGCCTGGAGATCGTCCGCGCCCTGGCGACGAACCCCGCCCTCCTGCTGCTGGACGAACCCGCGGCCGGTATGAACCCCTCCGAGACCGCGGAGCTGATGGAGAACATCCGCAAGATCCGGGACACCTTCCAGATCGCCGTCCTGCTGATCGAGCATGACATGAATCTGGTCATGAATATCTGCGAAGGCATCTGCGTGCTGAACTTCGGCCGCGTCATCGCCAAGGGCAGCCCCGCCGACATCCAGTCCAACCCGGCGGTCATCGAGGCGTACCTCGGCAAACAGAAGGAGGCGTGAGTATGGAACCGATCTTAAAAGTTGACGATATCAACGTCTATTACGGCAGCATCCACGCCATCAAGGGCATCTCCTTCGAGGTCAACCAGGGGGAGATCGTCACCCTGATCGGCGCCAACGGCGCCGGTAAATCCACCACCCTGAACACCATCTCCGGCCTGCTGCACAGCAAGACCGGCTCCATCTCCTTCATGGGCGAGCCTCTCTCCAAGGTCCCCTGCCACAAGGTCGTCTCCAAGGGCCTGGCCCTGGTGCCGGAGGGCCGCCGTGTCTTTCTGCAGATGACCGTCCAGGAGAATCTGGAGATGGGCGCCTATACCCGCAGCGGCAAGGGCGTGGACGAGGATCTGGAAAAGGTCTACGCCCGGTTCCCCCGCCTGAAGGAGCGCTTCAAGCAGGTGGCCGGTACGCTGTCCGGCGGCGAGCAGCAGATGCTTGCCATGGGCCGTGCCCTCATGAGCCAGCCTAAGCTGCTGATGCTGGATGAGCCCTCCATGGGCCTGGCGCCCATTTTGGTGGAGCAGATCTTTGAGATCATCCAGAACCTGCACAAGGCCGGGACCACCATCCTGCTGGTGGAGCAGAATGCCCAGGCCGCCCTCTCCGTGGCGGACCGCGGCTATGTGCTGGAGACCGGCAAGATCGTCACCAGCGGCACCGGCAAGGAATTGCTGGCAAGCCCCGCTATCAAAAAGGCCTATCTGGGCGGTTGACATGATACTGTGAAAAAACGAGGAGAGCATCGCTCTCCTCGTTTTTTAATAGGCGCTGATCTCCATATTCTCGTCGTCCCTGCCCTTTTCAATGGCCCGGACCTCTACAAAGTATTTCAGCTGCGGATTGACCTCTACCTGTACCCGGTCCCCCACCTTGCGGCCCATCAGAGACTTGCCCACCGGGGACTCCTTGCTGATAAGTCCTTTCAGCGCGTCCTGCCGGAGCGTGGTAACGATCTGGATGGTCATTTCCTTTTTCACCATCTCATTGAAGATCGTCACCTTATCAAACAGGCCCACCACATCCTCCTGGGGCTTGACCTCGATGACCTTGGCGGTCCGGATCATCCGCTCCAGATACCGGATACGGCTCTCATTGCGGTTTTTGGCCTGTTTGGCACACTTATATTCAAAGTTTTCGCTGAGATCGCCGAATGCCCGGGCGGTCTGAACTTCCTCGATCAGCTGGGGCCGGAGCACCCGCACCCGGTGGTCGATCTCCTCCTGCATCTTCTTGATATCAACTTCTGTCAATTCATCATACATGGAAAACACCTCGCGTGTCTGAGTTGCTTCTATCATATCACAATTCGAGCGCCGGATACAATCTTTTTGCCCCATACTCCCTTTTATCTTAAGTGTTGCTAGGATATAACTTCGGCGATCTTACCAACCACAGATTGAAATTTAAAATTTGCCGTGCTATACTCCAGAGCAGCAAATCGGTATTCAAGGAGTTGTTGTAATGGAGATCAGATACATCACTAAAGATGATGATCCTCTTGAAATAAGCAAAATATATGAAAGTAGTTGGAAATACGCATATAAGGGCATGATTCCTCAAGATTACCTAGACAGTATTCCAACGGGACAATGGGCTAACAGTATCAATAAAGTCGGTCTGAACAGCCTTGTTCTAATAGAATGTGGGAGAATTATAGGTACCGTCAGTTTTTGTAAATCAAGATGGGAAAAGTATAGCGATTACGGAGAAGTTGTTTCCATATATTTTCTGCCCGACTACATTGGAAAAGGATATGGTAGGTTATTGCTTAACAAATGTATGGAGGAATTAAAGCAATGTGGATTTAATAAAGTGCTTTTATGGGTTTTGGCGGATAATCATAGGGCAAGAAAATTTTATGAAAAAAACGGATTTATTGATTCGGAAGTATTTATGGATGATAACATCGGCGGAAAAGAGATAAGAGAGGTTTTGTATTTTCTTGCTTAGACAACTTTTCATTTATAGGGGCCGTTATCCACGATGGTTAGCGGCTCCTTTAGGCATTTTGACAGGAAATTTGGAGAATAGAGCAGCCGCAACACCAAAGGTAAAAGGGAGACCTCATGACATCCATCCGGCAGCCCCTTTCCAGGTATTGCATTTGCAAAATAGTTACAAATCGGTTACAATCGTATCATCCTTGCAAGGGAAACACATAAAGGAGGCTATATTCATGTTCTGTTTCAGCAATTTGGATTGCAGCGCCTTGCTGCAGATGCTCTGCCAGACCTTCGGCCTGGGCTGCTGATTTTTACTTCGGAGAGCCCCGCGGAAGCGGGGCTCTCTATTTCTTCCGTTCCCGAATAAAAGGAGGTATATCATGAAACCATTCCGTGTATTTCTTCTGACAGCGGCCCTGACCGGGGCCCTTTTGACCCCTGCCGCTCAGGCCGCAGGTCTTACCCACACCGTCGCTCAGGGCGATACCATGTGGAAGCTGGCTGTCAAGTACCAGGTGGGCACCAGCGAAATCATCCACGCCAATCCGCAGATCAGCAATCCGGACCTGATTTATCCCGGTCAAGTCCTGAACATTCCCCAAACCGACAGCAAGGCCGCCAGCTTTGAAGCCGAGGTCGTCCGCTTGGTAAACGAAATCCGGCGGCAAAACGGTCTGAAGCCTCTGGCTGAAAACTGGGAGCTCTCCAGGGTTGCCCGGTATAAGTCCCAGGACATGCTGGATAAGCGCTATTTTTCCCACACCAGCCCCACATACGGCACCCCCTTCCAGATGATTAAGGCCTTCGGCCTGTCCTACCGCACCGCTGGTGAAAATATTGCCATGGGGTATTCCACTCCGCAGGCGGTCGTCAACGGATGGATGAATTCCAGCGGACACCGCGCCAATATCCTGAACGCCTCATATACGCAGATCGGCGTGGGCTATGTCGCCCAAGGCAATTACTGGACACAGATGTTCATCGGCTGATCCCCTGGAAAATCCGTCATCGTCTGTCTGCCCGGGTCATAAAAAAGCCAGTCCTGCCGCAGGGTTCTTTGCAGTGAAAGCGCATTTTCTCATTGGAGTCCTCATAGCTCCTACCCATTCCCGCAGCTGTTAAGGAAATTACAGGTCACACGATCCTTTTCCAAAGTTGGAACACCTCACGGCAGCACCGCGATGGAGTCTCTTTGCTGCGTTCAAAACAGTCATAAAACTGTTTCAAAAACCGCCCCTGTCCGCCTAAACCCAACCATGAGACCAGCGAAGCGGGTCGCAGTAGAAGCGAAGGAAAAGCACATCCGGCGTATGAAAAGGCCCTAAGGCCTTTTCAGCGCCTTAGAGCTTTTCTGAACTGCAATAAGCGGCCAAAATCAATTTCTCAATCAAATAGGCCGCATCCCCCTCCCCCCGACCGCGAGCCCAGCGGAGCGGGTCGCGGCCGGAAGCGAAGAAAAAGCACGTCCGGCGTATGAGAAAAGCCCTAAGGCTTTTTCCATCGCCTTAGGGCTTTTTCTGAGCTGGTGACCCGGCGGGGATTCGAACCCCGGACCCACTGCTTAAAAGGCACAGTAAAGCCCTTTGAAATCAATGTTCTTCGCCGTTTTTGACGTGCATCTGACTTGCACCTGTGAAAATTAGAGCCGCACCGGCGAGGCATGATCCTGCGCCATCTTACGCACGATATCCGGAGTACAATCCATCTTCTGAGCCTGGCGCATGATGCCCTCCTCGTCCAGTGCTGCAAGCTCGTCATAAAATGCCCGCAGACTTTGACTGAGGGGGTCTATATACTCCGGCGCATAGATGGCCTTCTGCTGTTCTATCCGCTCTTTCAAGGCTTCAATTCGATTGGTAAAGCTACTCATCATAAGTATTTATTCCTCTCAGTTCATAGGCAAGAAGTTCATCCAGGTCATCAAGATCACTTCCGCTGACAACATGGATAAAGGCGCTGCCGGTCTCCATGCACTCCTGCACACTCATTTCCCGTTCCTGACCGTCCAGAGTCTGGCACAAGAGCACCAGGGGGGCGGGTCCGCAGTTGGTTGATCCTGCGCTCTAGTTCTTTCAGTGTCATGTACCCTCCTCATCGGTCAGCAGCGCATTTGCAAGGCCGCACACGCCTTCCTGCGATGGGTCCTCCGGCTCTACTTGCAGCAGTTTCACCCCGTCCCGCTCACCCTTGATCGCCGCGATCAACGCATTATGCCCGGTCATGGTTATGACTGTGCCATCTGCATAATGACACCTGAACAGAGGATTTTCCTCTTTCAGCAGATTTACCCGGCGTTCCAAGTCCTGTATGTTCATCGTCTATGTTCCTCCAAATCCTTGATGACCTTCTCCAGCTCGTCCAGCTTGGCCTGTTGATCGTCAACACGAATAGCGCCCAGGCAGACGTTACATCCGTACAGAATAGCGTTGGCGGTCTTTGCGTCAATCTCTCCATTCAATAACATATTGGTGATCCGGTTGACTGCCCGCCGTACCTCGCGGCTGGTGGTCATTTTTAATCGTTTCTTCTGCATATCATCACCTAAACAGACGGGGCGTATGAGCTATTGCCCACACGCCCCTTGTGCCCTATCATCACGCGCCAGCGTTGACAGGCTGATAGTAGATTGCCTTTGCCTTGTTGTCCAGAACAAAAGCATCATAGCAGATACGGCCCTCTACCAGGCTGCCGGAAATGCCGGGCGGGTCCTGGTGTGCCCGGTAATCCTCCAGCTTCACAGGGGCCACAGTTGCGGAAGGATGGGCCAGCATGAAGCCGAAACCGGCAGGCAGACGCACAGCGGGAACCTTCACCACCTGAGCGCCGTCCAGATTGGCAATGACGCCCTTGAGCCGCATCTCCTGGCCCACATCGGAATCAAGGGTGATATCCGGGGACTTCTTCATCAGGGCATAGGTAGCGGGGGTCACCAGCAGCACGCGGCCAGTCTCGGGGACCTCCGCATCGTCCAGAGCACCGGAGGCTTTCAGAATCTCGTCATAGATGTTCTCCGCAGTCAGAGCCACGGCAGCGGCCTTTGTACCTGCCTTCGCCGCCATCACGCCGTAAACGTAGCTGTCCACTTCGGGGATGACAACCTCCCGATCCTGGCGGGCCAGAGCAGAAGCGGCGGCCACCTGCTGGGCGGTCTCGTCGTTGTCCAGCTTGTCAATGGCGAAGGTGAAAGAACGGTCCCTTGTCAGGGTCAACTCCTCCGTAACGGCGTCCAAGTCCTTGATAGGGCCGAAACGACTGCATTCGTCGGGGCGGGCGGTGCCGTTGCGGTCATAGTCGTTCATGGCGCTGGTGCTGACCTTGTAAACCTTGATCGTGTGTGCGCCGGTCCAGTCAAAGTCATTGTTGGTCAGGATGGACAGCTTAGATTCATTCTTGAACTGCTCGTCAACATGGGGCAGAAATTTGGTTACCAGATTGATAGCCATAAAATAAAATCACTCCTAAAATATTAAATCTTAGGCTTGAAGGCGCGGGCAATCTCTTCATCTCCGCTTTTATAGAAAGTGGGAGGATTTGCCGGGGGCGGTGCGCCATGCTCTGTGGTTCGTACAACAAAGTACTTGCCCAGCTTACCCATGACCGCCTTGAATTTATCAAAATCAGCGGTATCCAGAGCCTCCATCAGATCGTCTGCACATTCCGCTGCAACGTTGATCTCTTTCAGATAATCAGCGCATTTGTATTTTGATTCGCGGGCCTCCAAAGCCTTCTCGCGCTCTCTGAGCGCCGTTTCTCGTTCGTCCTCTTTCGGCTCTGCCTTTGCTCTCTCACGGGCCAACCGTTCAGAGACGATACGGTTTACTTCATCTTGTGTAAACATTTTTTCGCCCTGTCCCCCTTTGTCCTCCGGGGTGGGAGTGGTGGGCTGTTCGGTAGTTGTGGTCTTGGTTTCTTCGCTCATAGTGTACCTCCGTTTAACGCCGTGAGTTCGGCTTGATAGACTCCCTGATGACGGAGGCGGAAAGGAGAAAGGGCATGGCCGCAAGCCCGGAAAGACCTCCGCCGTCAGGGATAAGAAAAAGGCATGAGAACGATGTTGAAATCGTTTCCCATGCCTCAATCATTTGACGGCTAACCCCTGCGGGCGGTACTCATGCCTATTTCACTAGAACAATTGTACCATAGCTATCGGGGGTATGTCAAGCGGATTCGTTGGAATTACAACATTTTTTCGGCTTCCTAGTGGTCAAATACAGGTGCCTAAATGGGGGATGCCGCTCACTTTTGCGGGCTGTAATGCCGGGATTTATGGAGCGGATAGCCGCCGCGACAGCGGCAGCCTCCGGCTCTTCTTCGGGGATGTATGCTACGGTGATCTTCAAAAGGCACCTCCTCAATACTGGTACCGCCCCCGCTTCGTCCTACTGGGGGCGTAAGTGGGTAACTGTGAGTCCAAAAGAGCTCGGATCAGATCGTCTACCTTGCGCTTGTTCTTCTCTGTGAGTTGGTTGTAAGCCTTTATTATGTAGTAATCTTCATATCTTTCCATTCTTTGTCAAACTCCTCCTCGCATTGTTCAAGGACTCTGCCGAGTTGTTCATCGGTCAGCAGCAAGATACACTGTAGCGCCTCTTGCAGTAGCTCCTCCCTGGTCATTCCTTCAAAATTCATACTTGACGAACCTCCCCCGTTGTTGGTATGATGGAGGCGGAATTTAGGCCCGTCAGAACCTGTTCCGCCTTGCCGTCCTGGGTGTTGGTAGCGCCCTGGGCGGCTTTTTCTACACACTCTTGATTGGACAATTCAGGGTGTGCCCTGTGCAGCTTCCATGCTTGTAGCAACATAGCACACTCTTCCTCCGTCAGGCTCAAAACCTCCTCTTTGAGCCGATCCCTTAAATTCTTCTGGCAATCGCAGACTTCGCCGGGGTCCAGGTGCGCCCCACAGCGGGGACAGATCTTGTAGTAGCTCATGCTTCCGCCTCCTCCTGGCGCTTCTGGAAATCGCTAACGCACTCCAGCGCGGATTCCATGATGCTCTGATAAATCAGATACTTCATCAGGTTAGAGCACGCTTTGTGCTGCTCCTCACTTCCAGGGGCATACCGTTCAAACTGCTTGATAGCGGTGCTGTTGATCGACTTCAATTCATCCAGGCCCACCACCAGGGCCAGACTGATTGCGTCCACCTCCATCGGGGTCATGGTGAGGACCATGCTGCACTCCGCCTTGATGCCGGTGATATTGTTGGTGTTTTCCATGATTTTTCTCCTTTCAAATTCAAGAGGGACGTTACCCTCGTACAAAAAACGGTGTACACTTCGTCCCTTATCGTCCCTGCTATCAGTGACACATAGGGCTATATAGGACGTTAAGGGTCAGTAAGGGACGAAATATATATATTATTTTGTATAAGAGAAAGCGTCCCTACGCTGTGCCCAGGCTCGTTTGATAGCCTTGTGGATGCTGGTATTGCTCAATGCGGATTCCTCTCGCTCCATTCGACTTATGCCCACATGTCACAATCAGGCCGTCCTTCTCCTGTAGTTCTCGGATGAACGGGCCAGACAGCTTTTGCTTCAGATCAGCGGTTGAATAGAACGGCGGGAAGCCCAGGATTTTTGCCCCGACGCTCTTCACGTCCTCATAGCTCCAGAATCCGCCGCCGGGCCGATCTGTCACAAGCTGATTGAATACCTGCACAAGCGGCTCCTTCTCGTAAGGGATGCCTTTCTCCTTGCGCCTGACAATGGTGGTCAGGTCCTCGGCGGTCATGTCCTTGAAGCCGGTCCAATGGACGCCGCCCCGGTCGCCGATGGTGTAGCCGAGGCTTGGCCCCTTCGGTGCGTTGGAGCATTTTACATGGACCATGACACACTCGTCCTCGTTCTCAGGATTGCGGACAAGCTGCAAAATACTCCGCATGGAAGCCGGGATGTCCACGCTGCCCAGTGACCTGTTAACTGGGGACTTATCGCCGCTCTTACTCATGTGAGCGATGATGGCGCAGGAGCAGTTGTTGCGCTCACACATCTCAAACAATCTCGCCAGTTCTGGGCGGGTCTCGTTGCTACGGAACATATCGACCTTCGCTCCTAGAAACGCCTGGAAGGGGTCAAAAATGACCATTTTGGCGTTGATCTGCTTGATAGCCGCCTCTACCTCTGGGCTGTTGAAGGTCAGCCCGGCGGCATTGGTCAGGAAATGGCACTTGTCCAGGTCCCCGCCGTTGGCCTCGACGCGGCCACGGAGGACAGGCAGGTCATCCTCCACAGACAGTATCAGCACATCCCCAGGCGTGGCGATCTTGATTCCCAACAGCGGCTCTCCGGTGGTGATATGGGCGGCGATAGCGCACATGAAAGCAGTCTTGCCGCTGCCGTTGTCTCCCTGAATCAGCGTTCCCTTGCCCATCTGGAAGTAAGGTGCTATGGTCCATCGGGGCGGCTCATAGGGAACCTCTGACGCCTTTACCAGTGCGGCGGGTGCCGTCTTTGTCTTGCTCTCTCCCCGCTCATACCGTCCGACGCTGTTACAGATTGTCTTGATCTCGCTGTCAGAGAGCGGGGGACTGCACCTGGCCTTGTTGGCCTCCATGATGGCGGCTGTGGTCTCCTCCACCGTCAGTCCCTTCGCCCGCAGGGATGCCGCCAGCTTGAACATCTCCGTGTTGCGGTTCCCCTCTGCGACCTTATCCGGGGCCTCTGTGGCGGTCTTTGCGGTGCTGGGCTTGTCCTTCTGCTTGCCTTGCAGCATGAGCCTGTGAAGCCATTCAGGAAGCGGTGCAAGGGCTGTATTGCTAGGGGTGTGCTCTGCCTCCCATTCATATGTATGCCCGTTCTGGTGAACGCTGGGAGGCGCTATGACATAGCCGCCGTTCCCCCGATAGTCCAGACTTGGAGCAAAGCTGGTCCCCACGGTTAGGGCTGGGTCATCACACTTGAAGTAGTAGTGAACGCCACCGCCGCCGGTAAGACACATCCAGGTATCAGGCAGAGATCCATATCGCTGCTCCAGCTCTGCAAGTGTCTCGTCCCCATATTTCCCGGCGTCGTGGTCGATGTCCACATCCAGCACCACAAGACCACTGCCGGTGGCGATGCCGATATTGTAGAGGTAGGAGCCTGTCCACCATTTTGTGATCTGTTCCAGGTCCGCTGTTGCATCCTTGCAGCCGTGGACTGTAGCCGGGGATTTCTCCATCGGCCAGCAGGGAAATACGCGCAGCCCCATCGGGGAGGCATAGTATTTTGCGTGTTTCAAAAGCTTGTCGCCGGTCACCTTATCACGCTCCTGTCCCGAACAATTTGTTCATGTACTCCACCAGATCATCCCGACGGAAATACCAGCTCTGCCCCTGCTTGGCCCCTTTGAGGATGCCGTCCTTTGCCATTTTCGCTATGGTCTCTGGATTCCGCCTCAAAAGTAATCCGGCGTCGCAGACATCACACAGCACCGGAAGCTCGTCGATACTGTGAATCACTCTCCGGGGCTTGTTGATTCGTTGCGGCCTATACATGGTCTAGTCTCCTTTCTCGATGATGTCCTGTCCTAAGACTGCGGCCAGCTTGTCCGCCGTCTCCCTGCTGCAACTCTTGCCGGTCCGAACTGCCGTTACAGTCCCACGGGACACGCCCGCCTTTTCCGCCAGCTTGTTGCCGTTCAGATCGAGCCGGACCAGAGCCGCCGCAAAACGCTCTCGGTTGATTCTCATATGTTCACCTCGCTTTTACTTTTGACTGCATTTATCGTATCACAGTCAAAAGTAAAAGTCAATTCTAATTTACAGTCTTTTGCAAAAATTTTTTCTTGCGTTTTTGTTAATGTATGCTATACTCATAATGAGGTGATGCACATGACCACCGGACAACGCATAAAAGCAGCTAGGAAAAAGGCTGGTCTAACTCAACGAGAATTAGGGGCAAAATTAGGAGTTACTTACCAAACGCTTGCTCAATGGGAAAACGATTTACGAAATCCGAAGCAAGAGACTGTCCAACGCATTGCTGATGCTCTTAAATGTGACTTTTATTGGTTACTTTGGGGAGAAGAACTTTCAATAGAAGAGCGACATGCATACAACGTAATGCGCGTATTTGCTACGGAAGACTATCACATAGAAAAGGCGGCGAAATTAGCTGTATATTACGCAGAGCGTGAACACAAAAGTAAAGGATACTCTTTTTCTGCTCCTGAAGAGACACTGGTCACTCTTTTTAACAAGCTCAACGATGACGGCCAGCAGAAAGCCGTGGAGCGCGTCGAGGAGCTGACCGAGATACCCAAATACCAGCGCCAGGACCCGCCCACAGAGGCCCCGCCAGAGGGTACGGATACCGCCTCACCAGAAAGCCCGTCAGAGGGCACAGGAGAGCCGCCAGAGAGGGCAGAAGCACCGCTAAAGAGCGAAGAAATCGACTGGGGACCACCTAGAGGCGAAGAAGTATGGTAAAAAATTAAGCCCCAGGCCGAAGCCCAGGGCATTGACAATTCATCATGTGACGGTTATACTAAATATAGAAAGGGCGCTGCGGCAAGCGGTTAGCCCGGACTTGGATTTAGTAGTCTAATGCAAAGCACTAGAAACCGTCACCGGCCAGGGTGGCGGTTTCTGCCTTTTATACGAATCGTCACTGTATATCCGAAGATATGTAGTGTTATCGTAATTGGCATGGCCTCACCTCCTTTCGGAGGATGTGGCTAACCGCCCGCCGTCTTGTGCAGCGCTGAAAGATGATTCTTTCCTGCGCTCAATATATCATAGCTTTCGACAAAAAGCAAGGGAGGCGAATCCATTTGGCTAGGGCTAAGAAGCGGGCAGACGGGCGCTATTGCGCTCAAATCTATCTGGGCCGGGACGAGAACGGCAAGCGGCAGTATAAGAGCGTCTACGCCAAGTCCCCGGCAGAACTGAAGGAGAAGGAAACCGCCGTCCGGCTCCAGCTTGGCCGCGGCCTGGATGTGCTTTCCCAGCGGGACAGCTTCGACACCTGGGCGGATGACTGGCTCCGCTTGAAAGAGAAAGAGAACATCACCTGCCGCCAGATGGACAACTACCGCCGCGCCGTGAAGCTCTGGAAAGAGGAATTACAGGGCTTTGAGATCGGCCAGGTGCGGGCGGATGATATCGAACGGGTGCTGATTGCCCTGACAGATCAGGGGCTTTCACAGCGCACAATCAATCTGTACCGCTCTGCCATTCGCCAGATCATGCGGCGGGCCGTGGGCCGGGTCATCCCTGTCAATCCAGAGTCGCAAGTGGAGCTTTCCGCCGTTGGCCGCAAGGAGGAACAGCGCCGCGCCCTGACGGAAGAAGAACAGCAATGGATTTGGAACACACCACACCGGGCACAGCCTGTGGCGGTCATTATGATGCTGTCCGGCCTCCGCCGTGGAGAACTGGCCGCCCTGACCTGGAACGACGTGGACCTAAAGGAGCGGACCATCTCTGTCAACAAGGTCATTGAGTACGATTCCAACGGCGTTCCCAGCCTCCGGCACGTCACCAAATCCGACGCCGGTATGCGGACCGTGGATATCCCGCAGCGGCTTGTCGACTACATGGCGGCTCTGCCAAGAGACAACCTGCTTGTGATCCACAGCGCCAAAGGCGGCGTTATGACAGAATCCGCCTGGGCAAAGCTGTGGCGGTCCTATATGCGGGAACTGAACATCAAGTACGGCACCAGGACCCCCGCCGACCTGGAACGCATGAAGTCCAGCAAACCGGGGCCAAAGGTCTTTGATATGACCATCCCCAACATCACCATGCATTGGCTGCGGCATACCTTCTGCACGCTGATGTATCTAGCCGGGGTGGACGTGGTGCAAGCCTGTGCCCAAATGGGACACGCCGATGTCTCCACAACGCTGCGGATATACACCCACCTGGACGCCATCCACAAAAGAAAGTCCGTGGATAAGCTGGACGCCTATTTGGAAAAGAAAGCTTGACTTGCATTTTGACTTGCACACTTTGAAAAAGCCAGTACTTTTGAGGCCATATTCGGAGAACATATCTCAGGTTCCAGAAAAAGAAAAATCCTCACAGCCCTGTATTTTCAAGGCTTTGAGGATTTTTTCTCTGGTGACCCGGCGGGGATTCGAACCCCGGACCCACTGCTTAAAAGGCAGTTGCTCTGCCGGCTGAGCTACCGGATCATATATATACACCATCAATATGGTGAGATCAACTGGCTGGGACGGCTGGACTCGAACCAGCGGATGAGGGAGTCAAAGTCCCTTGCCTTACCACTTGGCGACGCCCCAATGTGGAAGGAAAATAGGGGATCGGGGTAACCCCGATCCCCTACTTTTGTCTGGGGTGGGAGATGGGACTCGAACCCACGACACCCGGAACCACAATCCGGTGCTCTAACCAACTGAGCTACACCCACCACATATAGAAAACAATACTGACGCTCGCTCCAAAAGGAGAGCTGGTACGCCAGAAGGGACTCGAACCCCTGGCCCACTGCTTAGAAGGCAGTTGCTCTATCCAGCTGAGCTACTGGCGCGAATTTCATTGGAGCAGGTGACGAGAATCGAACTCGCATCCCCAGCTTGGAAGGCTGGTGCCCTGACCATTGTGCTACACCTGCATTTGCCCTCCATGGAAAATGTCAGCTTGGATATATTACCATACTCCGGCATCTCTGTCAAGCTGTTTTCACGCAAATTTTTGCATTTTTATCGCCGGCACTGGGCCAAAAACCAGGCAAACAGCAGATCTCCATCTGCTGCGCCGCATTTTGCAAACCGTCCGCGCAGGCGCTCTGGATGCCACTGGACAGCCCAGACCGGCAGCGTCTGGTGGCAAAGCGCCTCAACCACGCCATCCCCAGTCCACTGGACTGCCCGCAGACCGCTTCCAAGCCGGTCCACCGCCTGGTGGTGGGCGCTGTTCACAACATTCTCTTCGCCATACAACACGGAAAACGGCGACGGCAGTGTGCGGACGCTGTGGAGCCGGTCCGTCCCCTCCACTGCACAGTGTCCCGGCAGGTCCTGGAAAAGGGTTCCTCCAAAGAATACGTTGATGGTCTGAAGCCCTCGGCAGATACCCAATACAGGCCTCCCCGCCGCTGTGAACCTGTCCAGCAAGTCCCACTCCGCCCGGTCCCTAACCGGGTCCAGGTCTCTGGACCCGCGATTTTCCTGTCCATACCGCCAAGGTTCCAGATCTCCCCCACCGGGCAGCAGCAGCCCATCACAGTCCTTCGGATCTCCGCCAAAGCACGCTGTCCCTCCTGCTGCTGCTATGGCTTCAGCATAATTCTCATATTGATTTTCACTGCCCCAGATGTAGATTTGTCCCTTCACAAGCCATTCCTCCTATCCCAACCATATTCTATGCAAAAATCTTATCCCGGTTCCATCCAGTTTTGCTCTTGCATCGGCCATGAAAGTATGGCATAATAGCTTCTGGTGACTGGATTGGGGACTCCGCATATCTTTGGAGCGGTATCGAAGTGGTCGTAACGAGCTTGACTCGAAATCAAGTTGTCCGCAAGGGCACGTGGGTTCGAATCCCACCCGCTCCGCCAGCTCAGAAAAAGCCCTAAGGCGATGAAAAGGCCTTAGGGCCTTTTCATACGCCGGACGTGCTTTTTCTTCGCTTCCGACCGCGATTCGCTCCGCTGGATTCGCGGTCGGGATGGACAGGGTTGCGTAAGAAAGCATTTTTCTTGCCTTGGTACACGTCGGAGCAAGCGTCATATCACTTGCTCCGACTTTTTTGCAAAAGTCCGAGCGCGCTCATTCCGCTGCTCCTCCTCTCCAAACCGAACCCGCTTACGCTGGGCTTCAGTTTGGTTTTTGACAAACCCTTTGGCTGAAAAAAATACTTTTCTCCCCTTGATACAGCTCAGGAAATCCCGATTTGGCACGAATCCTCTCTTTGCGGTGAGGATTCGTAACTGGACAGGGATTTTCTTTGTTTTCACCCATACCCCGCCTTGTCTGGCTCACGGGTGGAATCAGGGCGTAAACTTGCAGGTTTTGTCTCAACTGAGTTGTGCCTTTCGTCTTATGGGACGATTTCCAAAATTCCCATCCAGCCAAAGCTCCCCATCGGCCGGTGGGGAGCTTTCTCTCTAAAGCGGACGTTTTGCTTTGCGCCAGGCGGGGCATTCCGCCGCCGTGCACCGCATCCGCCAGCCCAGCATAATTCCAAGGCTGGCGCTGCCCAGCAGTACGGCCAGCAGGACCAGTACGGCGGAATAACTGCCCGTCGCATCGTAAATAAAGCCATAGGCCGGGACCAGCAGGATGGAGGCCAGCGGAGCACCCATGGAAACTTTTGCATAGATCTTTTCATAATCCATTTTCCCATAAAAGGTCAGCGTCAAAATCGGTGCGAGGACTGCGATGCTGGAGCTGGCGACGCCGTGCAGAAACGCGGATGCTGCGAAGACGGCAAAGCCTGTTCTGCTGAATAGAAATCCCGCGACGGCCAAAAGCCAGAGTGCAATGATCCCATAGCAAGTCTTGAGTCCGCCGATCCGGTCGCATACCAGGCCAATGGCAATGGAGCCTATGGCGCTGCCCAGCGAGGCGAGAGACATGGCGAGGCCCGCCTGCCCCAAAGAGTAGCCCAGCAGTCCGCCGTAAGTCGGGATGTGCTGGGTGAACACCGCCGCGCCGGTCATAGCGACCATAAAAAGCAGCAGCAGGACAAACGAGGCGGAATGCGTCGCGGTCTTTTCCGGGATCTCAACACCGCCTGTACCTCCCGCGGCAGAGGCCGTCTGCCCCACTCCCGGCTCAGCGGGGTCCTCTGCGGCGGGCCTGTCCCGCAGCAGCAGGAGCGCAGCGGCGGCCACAGCGAAAAACGCGGCCAGACCGGCGAAGAAATAGGCCCCGCGCCAGCCGCCGGTCTCAATCATTTTTGATATGACCGGCTGCAGTACGGCGGCAAACAGCCATACAAAGGCCATTTGGATTCCCAGGATCAGGCCGGTATTTTGAGGAAACCAGCGGTTGATCAAAATCGGTCCCAAGAGGCTCACCAGGATCGCCGCGCCCATGGCCTGTGGAATGGCGAGCAGATACCACCCGGACACATGGTCTAAAAGGCCGAAGCCCGCAAAGGACAAGCCTTGCAGGGCGGCGGCCGCCAGCGCCAGGAGCCGGACAGGACAGCGGTCGATCAGCCTTCCGGCCCAGGGCAGCCACAGAACCGTGACCACCGACATGATGCTGAAGTAAAGTGACAGCGTTCCCACACCCACGCCGAGTTCCTGGGAGACCGGTGCGATAAACAGGCTGGCTGTCATGTTGATGCCGCCGGCGGCAAAGCCGCGGATCAAAATGACGCCTGTCAGCACCCACAGGGCTTGTCGTCTCTTCATCACTGCGCGCTCTCTATGACATCCAGGATCTGCGCCATGCTCTGGGGTCCAAAATGGATGCTTTTCCCCTGGACGATCAGCGCCGGCACGCTCATAAGGCGGTACTTGCGCTGAAACTCATGGAAAAGTCCCACATCCACCATCTCCGCCTCGATCTGGGGATTCAGCATGGCAATGCGCTGGGCGGCGATCACCACCTCCGGGCAGAAGTGGCAGGAGAGGGAGACCGCAATCTGCACCTGAACCGGCTTTTGAATGGATGCGATCCGTGCCCTTAACGCGGCGTCCATCTCCTGGCCCGGGCCCCCATAGTGATAGATGGCAAAAATCAGGGAGTTGAACTCATGTCCGCCTGGGATGCCGCTGAATTTCACGCCGCTGTACTGTCCATCTCCGCCGCACAGCGCAAAGGCCGGCCATCGCTCAAAAGCCACTGGACAGGCCCGGTCATGCTTAGGGTAAGCCCGCAGGGACAGGTGCGGACTCTCTTCACACAGCTGGCCCAGCAGGTCCTTGAGTTCTTGTGTTTTGACATCGTCAGGTTCTCCGGCCATCACCAGCACGACGTCCCGTTCCAGCTTGCGGAAGACCGGGCGGATCTGGCTCCGCAGGGCTTCCGTTAAGACGCCCTGGGACGCGGCGGACGTCTCTTCCCGGAGATCCTTCCGGGCCTGCGCAGGGGCGATGCCCAGCTTTTCTTTTTTCCGGAGAATATACGTCCCCGCCTGTGTGGCCGCGATGGCGCCGTCGGCAGTAGCTGTCACCAGCTGGCGCAGCTCCTTGGGCCGGACATCTCCCGCGGCGTATACGCCGGGCAGGTTCGTTTCCAGCCGATCGTCTGTCTGGATATATCCGTCCCCGTCCAGCTCCACCTGCCCCTGGAACAGTTCGGAGGCGGGCTGGTAGCCCACGAATACGAAAATGCCGAACATCCCGTCCTCTTCAGGGACAGTGTAAGTGGTGATCTCCCCGGTCCTGTTGTTCCGCATCTCCGCGCCCTTCAGCGTCTCATCTCCATAGGCCCGGATCAGCTCGGTGTTGAACTTCACTTCGATCTTGGGGTGGGAAAGCACCTTTTGGGCAACGGCCTTTTCACAGCGGAAGGCGTCCTTTCTCACCAAAACCGTCACCTTTTTGGCAAAGCGGGTCAGGTAGAGGGCCTCCTCCGCCGCGCTGTTGCCGCCGCCGATGACAAAAACATCCTTGTCCTGGAAGAAGAAGCCGTCGCAGGTGGCGCAGTAGCCGACGCCTCGGCCCCGGAATTCCGCCTCTCCCTCAAATCCCAGTTTTCGCGGGGTCGCGCCAGTTGCTAAAATAATCGCATAGGCTTCAAATATGCCGGCGCTGGTCTCCACACGCTTTCGCTCCCCCGCCAATTGAACGCTGTGGACCGTGCAGCTCTGGAACTCTGCCCCAAAGGACCGGGCCTGTTCCAGCATCCGCTGCATCAGCTCCGGCCCGGACGCGTCCGGCACGCCTGGATAGTTGCCGATCTCGTTGGTGGTGGCCGCCTGCCCGCCCAGCGCGCCGTTCTCCAGGATCAGGGTGCGGAGCTGTGCCCGCCCCGCATAGATCCCTGCGGTCAGTCCCGCGCAGCCGCTGCCCAGAATGATCAGATCATAGATCTGCTGTTCCATATTCCTCTCTCCTTGTAGAAAAATTACCGCAAACCAGCGGAGTCCCGGCTGGTTTGCGGCAAATCGCCTGTTTTCAGATCTTGCCGATCAGATCCAGGCTGGGAGTCAGGGTTTCCGCGCCGGGTCTCCACTTGGCGGGGCACACCTGGTCGCCGTGTTCGGCCACAAACTGTGCCGCCTGCACCTTGCGCAGCAGCTCCTCCGCATCACGGCCGATGCTGTTGTCGTTGATCTCGCAGGCTTTGATCCGGCCCTCGGGATCGATGATGAAGGTCCCTCGCAGGGCCATGCCGTCCTCCTCGATCAACACCTCGAACATACTGGACAGCTTTCCGGTGGGGTCGGCCAGCATGGGGTATTGAATCTTGCGAATGGTATCCGACGCATCCGCCCAGGCCTTGTGGACGAAGTGCGTGTCGGTGGAGACGGAATACACTTCACAGCCGATCTCCTGAAAGGCCCCGTAGTGCTCCGCCAGGTCCCCCAGCTCCGTGGGACAGACAAAGGTGAAGTCCGCGGGATAAAACACGAATACCGACCAGTGGCCCTTGACGCTCTCCAGGGTGACCTCCCGGAACGCGCCGTTCTGATAGGCCTGAACCTTGAAATCCTCCAGCTTTTTTCCAACCAGCGGCATAAATACCCTCCTATAAATCGTTTTTGGTCATTTACGCTGGCCCTATTTTGCGTCTCAAATATGTTTTTATACAAAGCGTGAAGGCTGCACATACTTGCAGATGGAGCCAAACGAAATCAACAACAGGAGGCTGTTATGAACGATCTAAAGGGCAAAACCGCGCTGGTCACATCCGCCACAAAGGGCATTGGCCTGGCCTGTGCCCTGAAGCTGGCGGAACAGGGCGCGCAGGTCTTTATGGCGGTGCGCCGGGTTGCGGACACACAGTCCATCTGCAGCGCCCACCGGGCGGAGGGCTTGCGGATGATCCCCATCTATTTTGACGCGACTGAGACAGACAGCTATGCCGCCATGGTGGAGGCTGTTATCCAACAGGCCGGAAAAATCGATATCCTGGTGAACAATTTCGGGATCGGACAGCCCGGCGAGGACCTGGACCTGGTGAACGGCAGCGAAGCCGCTTTTTTCAGGATCCTGGAGCTGAATCTGGGCAGCGTCTACCGCATCTCCAAGCTGGTGGTCCCCCATATGTGCGCCGGCGGCGGCGGGAGCATCGTCAACATCTCCTCCATCGGCGGCCTGATCCCGGATGTCACCCGCATCGGCTACGGCGTCTCCAAGGCCGCCGTCAACAGCATCACCCAGCAGATCGCCTTGCAGTATGCCCGGAACAACATCCGCTGCAACGCCGTTCTGCCGGGTCTCACCGCCACGGACGCGGCGATTCAAAATATGCCGGAGGCGTTCGTGCGCTCCTTCCTCTCCCACGTCCCGCTGAACCGCATCGGAAGGCCGGAGGACATCGCGGACGCCGTGCTCTTCCTGGCCGGGGACGCCTCCTCCTATATCACGGGACACATTCTGGATGTGGCCGGAGGCTATGGGCTGGGTACGCCCCAGTACGCGGAATACACCGGACGGCAGGCGTCCGGCCCAGCAGCCCCATGAGTTCTCTCCCCTGCCGGTTCTGCGAAAACCGGCAACGCGCCGGGCCGCCGGTCCTCACATGGAGAAAAGCCGCCTGAAAACGTGTTTTCAGGCGGCTCTTCATATTTACATATGGGTTTTCAGCGTCTCCAGATTCTCCCGCATCAGCGACACATAGGTGGCGCCGTTATCCAGCTCCTCCCGGGAGACGTTATGGCAGGTGTGGAACCGGGCCGTCTCCACGCGGGCAGCCTCGGCGATACTGTCCGCCACCAAGTGATTGGAGAATTCGATATACCAGACTGTGGGAATATGGTCCCGCTCCACTTTGTCGGTCAAAAATGCGATGGTCGCCGCAGAGGGCTCCGTCTGGGTGCTGCACCCCGGAAAGGCCGCGTAGTAATCCAGATCATATGCCTCCGCAAAATACCGCAGGGGAAAGCGGTCTCCAAACACAATGGTCCTGTCGGGACGGCTCTGGAAAAAGGAGGTGAAATCCCGGTCCAGTCCGTCGATCTCCCCGGCATAGCGGCCGGCGTTCGCGCGGTATATCTCTGCATTCTCCGCGTCCAGCGCCGCCAGCGCCGCTCCAATGTCCTGTGTGATCTTGGCGGCATTTCGGGGGGAAGTCCACACATGCTCGTCCATGCCCACCACTTCACCAAGGCCGTGGTCATGGTCCTCATGGCCGTCGTGGTCATGTCCCAGCTCCGCCTGCATCCCCTCCACGGTCTCCTCCTCCAGCAGGTCCACACAGTCCACCATCCGCATCACGGTGCCGTGCGTTTCGATGTTCTCCAGGATCATATCCACCCACGTGTCCGACTCTCCGCCCAGGTACAGGAACAGGTCGCAGTTCTGGACCTTCAGGATGTCCGCCGGGGTGGGCTCGTAGGAGTGGCTCTCCGTGCCGGGAGGCAGCAGCAATTCCACCTCCGCCAAATCCCCAGCCGCGGCCCGGGCGAAGTCATAGGCCGGGAATACCGTGGCCACGATCCGCAGCTTTCCGTCCGCAGGCGCTTCCGCAGCCTCCTGCCCCCCGCATCCGGCCAGCAGCAGGGCACACAATAAAAACAGTGACAGCAACCTTTTCACAGGGCGATCCTCCAAATTGAGAATGATTTTCAGATGTACAATATAGCACGTCCCGGGCAAAAAAGCAATGCCCGTTTCATATCTCCCCCACAGGCGTTCTGAAAAAGAGACGTTTCCTTGATTTATGGAAAATCCTTTTGTAAAGTTACCTTGACAATCCCATTGGAATTTGCTATCTTATTCGTAAAGGAACCTTTACAAGTGGAGGGCAGTATTTTGAGAAACCGCGTCGAGCAGCTGCGCCGGGAGATGGGGTTGAACCAGGAGGCCTTCGCCAGAGCCATCCGGGTCTCCCGGCAGACGGTCAGTTCCATTGAAACCGGCAAATACAACCCCTCGCTGGAGCTGGCCTTTACCATCTCGGACTTCTTTGGCCTGCCCATTGAGGAAATTTTTATCCATGAAAGGAGCTCTTCTGATGAAAAAGCGTAATCTGTGGTGGGCGCTGGGCCTGATGGCTGCGGGCCTTGTGTGTTTTGTCGCCGCTCTGCTGTGGGAGACGCGGCTGTCCAGCCTGTTCTGCGGCTTTGGCGGCGGCCTGGTTTTCAATTCGCTGATCCAGCTGTGGCGGTATGCCAAATGGACACGCCCTGAAAACGCGCCGCTCTACCAGGAGAGGCTGGAACAGGAGCAGATCGACCTGCGGGACGAGCGCAAGGTCATGCTTCGGGACCGCTCCGGCCGCTATGCCTATCTGTTGGGACTGGTTCTCTGCTGTTTTTCGATCCTGGCATTTTCTGTCCTGAACATTTTGGAGATCCAAGTGAGCGGCCTTGCCATCGTCCTGTTTTTGACTGCTTACCTGATCGTGCAATATGCCGCTGGTATTTGGTTCTACCGCCGGCTGAGCAGGCGGTATTGAGGTGCAGAGGAAGGAAACCGCCTTTTGCGCGAGCCCCTCAGCCCCCCGGCGGTTGTCCGGGGAACTCGTTTTTCCGGGATGTGGTGCGCCCCTTCTGGAAACGATACAGAAAAGAGCGGTACCCGATCTCGGGTACCGCTCTTTTTTATGATGCTGTGCTGCACAGATAAGCGTCAGGCAGGGGCTCAGCCCTCGGCCAGCTTCTTGTATCTGGCGTAACGATCAGCGCAGAACGCCTGGGCCGCCTCGAACAGCTCCTTGGCAGTCTCGGGGAAGGTTCTGGTCAGAGAGGCGAACCGGGTCTCGCCCATCATGAAGTCCAGCAGCTGGCCGTTGGGCTCCTTGCTGGTCAGGATGAAGGGATTCTTACCCTCGTCCTTCAACTCGGGCACATAGCGCCACAGGGGCCAATAGCCGCACTCGCTGGCCTGCTTCTCCTCCAGCTGGACCTGGCCCATGCCCTTGGAGATACCGTGGTTGATGCAGGGTGCGTAAGCGATGATGAGGGAGGGACCATGATGCGCCTCGGCTTCCTTCAAAGCCGTGATGAGGTGCTGCTCGTTGGCGCCCATGGCAACCTGGGCAACATAGACGTTGCCGTACGTCATGGCGATGGCGCCCAGATCCTTCTTGCCGGTCTTCTTACCGGCGTTGGCGAACTGCGCCACAGCGCCCAGCTGGGTGGCCTTGGAAGCCTGGCCGCCGGTGTTGGAGTACACCTCGGTATCGACCACCAGAATGTTCACGTCAGCGCCAGAAGCCAGGACATGGTCTAGACCGCCGAATCCGATATCGTAAGCCCAGCCGTCGCCGCCGTACATCCAGACGCTCTTCTTGGGCAGAACATCCTTGTTGGCCTTCATGAAGGCGATGTCATCGGAGGTCTCAGTGGTGGCGTCCAGAGCGGCCACGACCGCCTCGGACAGAGCGCGGGTCTTATCGCTGTTATCGCCCTCGGCCAGCCAGGCCTCGATGGCGTTCTTCAGTGCGACGTCGGAGGTGGCAGCCATCACAGCCTCGGCGTGGGTGGCCATTTGACGGCGCATCTGGTCGATGGACAGCTTCATACCCAGCGCATACTCGGCGTTATCTTCGAACAGGGAGTTGGAGTTGGCGGGGCCATGGCCCTTCTCGTTGGCCGCGTAGGGGAAGGAAGGCGTGGAGGAGCCTACGACGTAAGAGCAGCCGGTGGCGGAGGTAACGAACATCCGATCGCCGAACAGCTGGGACATGAGCTTCATGTAGGGAGCCTCGCCGCAGCCGGCGCAGGCGCCGCTGAACTCGTACAGAGGACGCTCGAACTGAGAGCCGCGGACGGTGAACTTGTCCATGGGGTTGGTCTTGGTGGACAAGGTCAGCGCATGGTCCCAGTTCTCCTGCTCGGGCATCTGTGTCTCCAGCAGCTCCATGACCAGAGCCTTATCCTTGGCAGGGCAGGCGTTGGCACAGGCGCCGCAGCCCTGGCAGTCCAGAGGATCGACCTGCATGCGGAAGGTCAGGCCCTCAAAGCCCTTGCCCTTGGCTTCCTTGGTGACGAAGGAGGCGGGCTTCGCAGCCTCTTCCTCCGCGTTCAGCAGGAAGGGACGGATGGCGGCGTGAGGGCAGACCAGAGCGCACTTGTTGCAGCCGATGCAGTTCTCAGGGAGCCACTGGGGCACCTTCACAGCGATGCCGCGCTTTTCGTACTTTGAGGTCTCAGAGGGGGTGACGCCGTCGGCGTAAGGCATGAACACGCTCACGGGTATGGTATCGCCGGCCTGCTTGTTGACGGGGATCTGGATCTCACGGATGTAGTGAGGCAGATTGGCGTCGGGAGCCTGGGTGTCGTCAGCCAAGGTCTTCCAGGACGCGGGAACATCGATCTTCACGGCGGCGTCAACACCCCTGTCAACGGCGGCGCTGTTCATGTCAACGATCTTCTGGCCCTTCTTGGAGTAGGACTTGACGATAGCGGCCTTCATGTACGCCACGGCGTCAGCGATGGGCATGATGCCGGAGAGCTTGAAGAAGGCAGCCTGCAGCACGGTGTTAGTGCGGTTGCCCAAGCCCAGCTCCATGGCGATAGTGGTGGCGTCGATGGTGTAGAAGTTGATCTCACGCTCGGCGATCTGGCGCTTCACACGGTTGGGCAGGTTCTCCTCCAGCTCAGCGCCGCTCCAGCTGGTGTTCAGCAGGAAGGTGCCGTGGGGCTTGATTTCGGAGACGATGTCGAAGTCCTTGATGTAAGAGGGCTTGTGGCAGGCCACGAAGTCAGCCATGGTGACATAGTAGGTGCTGTGGATGGGCTCATGGCCGAAGCGCAGGTGGGACTTGGTGACGCCGCCGGACTTCTTGGAGTCATACTCGAAGTAAGCCTGGGCGTACTGGTCGGTGTTGTCGCCGATGATCTTGATGGAGTTCTTGTTGGCGCCCACGGTGCCGTCAGAGCCCAGACCCCAGAACTTGCAGGAGATGATGGACTTGCCGGCGGTGACAATGTTCTCGCCAACGGGCAGGGACAGGTGGGTGACGTCATCGTTGATGCCGACGGTGAAGTGGTTCTTCTTCTCACCCTTCATGTTGTCGAACACGGCCTTCATCTGGGCGGGAGTAGTATCCTTGGAGCCCAGGCCGTAGCGGCCGCACAGGGTCTCGATGTTGGTGCGCTTGCCTTCCCACAGGGCGTCGCACACGTCCAGGTACAGAGGCTCGCCAGGAGCGCCGGGCTCCTTGGTGCGGTCCAGAACGGTCAGGCACTTGCAGGAAGCGGGGATCTTCTCCAGCAGACGCTCCATGGAGAAGGGACGGAACAGGTGGACCTGGATGAAGCCGACCTTCTCACCGCGCTCCATCAGATAATCAACGACCTCGGTCAGTGTCTCGCAGACGGAGCCCATGGCTACCACGACGCGCTCAGCATCGGGGGCGCCGTAGTAGTTGAACAGCTGATAGTTGCGACCGGTGACCTCGTTGATCTTGCCCATGCACTCCTCGACGATGGCGGGCAGCGTATCATAGGCGGTGTTGCAGGCCTCGCGGGACTGGAAGAAGGTGTCGGGGTTCTGCAGGGTGTGGCGCAGGGTGGGATGCTCAGTGCTCAGCGCGTGATCCTTGAATCTCTGAACGGCGTCCCAATCCAGCATCTTGCCCAGGTCCTCATAGTCCAGCACCTCGATCTTCTGGATCTCGTGAGAGGTCCGGAAGCCGTCGAAGAAATGCTGGAAGGGGATGGAACCCTTGATGGCGGACAGGTGCGCAACGGCGCCCAGGTCCATGCTCTCCTGCACGCTGGAGGATGCCAGCTGCGCCCAGCCGGTCTGACGGCAGGCCATGACGTCGGAGTGATCACCGAAGATGGACAGGGAGTGGGTGGCCACGGTACGGGCGGAGACATGCATAACGCCGGGCAGCTGAGAGCCGGCGATCCGGTACATGGGAGGGATCATCAGCAGCAGGCCCTGGGAAGCGGTGTAGGTGCTGGTCAGGGAGCCGGTCTCCAGAGAGCCGTGCATCGCGCCGGCCGCGCCGGATTCCGCCTGCATCTCGACCAGCTTCACGGGCTGACCGAACAGATTCTTCTTGCCGTTGGCAGCCCACGCATCCACGTGGTCAGCCATGGGGCTGGACGGGGTGATGGGGTAAATGGTAGCTACCTCGGTAAACGCGTAAGACACGTATGCGGCAGCCTCATTACCGTCCATCGTTTTGAACACTTTGTTCTTTGCCATAAACTTAATTCCTCCTATATTATTTAGTCTAAGCAAAACGAGTTCAGATGGAGTATCTTCTCAGGGATTTCCTCAGGTTTCTCCCCCCCAGATGGGGGAAAATTTGCGCAATATCGCTTTTGCAAATGCTCGTTGCATGTATTTAGTATAGCCCGTGGGCCGGGAGCTTGTCAATTAAACTACAAACAACAAGCATATAGAAATCTGCCGGTTTCCTTTGGTGATTTTTTTAAAAACTTTGTGCCATAATTCTCTATTTTTCGCCCAGGTCCGTCATTACTTACAGTTTTTTCACCGTCTTTTCGTCATTCCGCTTAATGCCGTTCCCTGTCTGCCAACTGTTTCCTCCATGCTCTTTCATGCAAAATGACCGCTCCGGGGATCCGGAAAAAGGGGATCTCTTTCCGTCCGCTTTCAGTCCGGCGGCAGAGTCCACACATGCTGAAGGGCCGGGGAGCGATGCTCCCCGGCCTTTTTTCATTTGGAACGCTTCAGGACCTCCAGAACAAAGTCCCACACCCGCCGGACGGAGCTGACGCGCATCCGCTCCCGGGGCGTGTGGATCTCCAGCAGGTCCGGCCCGATGGACACGCAGTCCAGATCCGGCAGTTTGCCGCACAGCAGGCCGCACTCCACACCGGCATGGATGGCCTCGATCTTGGGTTCCCGGCCGTACTGCTCCCGGAACACCTCTGCCATCCGCTCCCGCAGGGCGGAGTCCCGGCGGTACTCCCAGGCGGGGTAGTCTCCGGCGATATCTACAGTGCCGCCCAGCTGGCCCGCCAGGCAGCGGAGCCGGTCATGGAGCATCTCCTTCTGGCTGGCCACAGAGCTGCGGACGCAGAACGCCGCCGTCAGGGCTTCTCTGCCGGTCTCCAAAATTCCCAGATTCAGTGAGGTCTGCACCAGTCCGGGAATGTCCTGGCTCATCGCCTGAACACCGTTAGGCGCGCAGGCCAGCAGGCACAGCGCCCGCCGGGTGGAGTCCGCGTCCATGGGTGTTTCCCCTGCCATGGTCTCCTCCACAGTGACAGTCAGTGCCGGATCCGCGGCGCGGTACTCCGCCTGGATGAGGCCTGCCAGACGCTCCGCCGCCCCGCCGGCCGTTGCTGCGTCCGCCGTGGAGACGACCGCCTCAGCCGCCGTGGGGATGGCGTTGTCCTTCAGCCCGCCGGTGCAGGAGACCAGCCGCAGCTCCGCAGCCTCCGCCATGGCCCGCAGGATACGGCCCAGCAAAAGGTCCGCGTTGCCCCGGCCCTTATGGATCTCCGCGCCGGAGTGTCCCCCGGTCAGCCCGGATATCCGGACCCGCAGCGCGGTCCCCGCAAAGGGCGACCGCGTCACCGGCAGGCGGCAGGTGGTCACACTGCCTCCCGCGCAGCTGACCGTGAAGATCCCCTCCTCCTCGGAGTCCAGATTCAGCAGCTGCCGCCCGCGCAGGGACGATACATCCAGCGCCGCCGCGCCCAGCATGCCGATCTCCTCCTCGGTGGTCAGCACCACCTCCAGCCGGGGGTGGGGGATCGTGGGATCGTCCAGAATCGCCAGGGCCATGGCCACGGCGATGCCGTCGTCGCCGCCCAGGGTCGTATCCTTTGCGCTGACAAAATCGCCGTCCACCGCCAGGTCCAGGCCCTCCCGCTCCATGTCCTTGGCACAGCCGGGCGTCTTTTCGCACACCATGTCCAGGTGGCCCTGGAGAATGATGGGCGCCGCGTTTTCATAGCCGGGCGCAGCCTCCTGGATGATGATGACATTGTTGGCCGCATCCTGGTGATATTCCAGCCCCCGGGCTTTGGCAAATCCCACGCACCAGTCGCTGATGGCCTTGGTGTTGCGGGAGCCGTGGGGGATGGCGCACAGCTCTTCAAAAAACCGGAATACGCTTTGTGGTTCCAAATGCTCCAATACAGCCATGTTGTCCGCTCCTTTTCCGTGATATCCAGAGTATACCGCACCACACAGGGTCCATGCAACCCCTTCAGCGGTTCAGGCCCAGGAAAAGGCATAGACCCGCAAAAAACGCCAGTTCCGCTCTGTTTTTGACAGTATATAATACTAAATCTCTAATATATTGGCATATCGGATAGCGGAGTTCCGGCATTCCCGCTCCTATCATCGAAGGGAAAAGGACCGCTGCGGCCAGCAGCAGCAACGCCAGCGGCAGCAGCCCCGCCATCAAAAATCCCCGGCGGCAAAGCCGGACCCGGATGCGGATATCCCGCCAGAGGGAGATTGCCGCGGGCAGGAGCGCACCGGCGGCCAAGGCCGCCAGCAGCTGGACCGTCATCCCATAGAGGAAACTGGGCCAGACCAGATAATGCGCCGCCTTGTGCGTCTGGAGCCATGGGACCAGCTTCCATTGCAGAAGCCGCTCTGCCAACACCAAAGCGGCACAGGCCGCCGCACAGATGACGTATTTTTTCTGATACCGGGCATAGCTGTCCACAGCGGGCCGGGGACCGCAGATTAGCCCGTTCACATCCGTCCCCAGCGCCTCTGCCAGGGCTTTCAGCGTCTCGATGTCCGGCTGGGTCCTGGCGGTCTCCCAATTGGACACCGCCTGCCGCGTCACATGGAGCCGCTCCGCCAGCGCCTCCTGTGTCACCCCCGCCTGCTTCCGCAGGCGTTTGAGATTCTTTGCAACAGCGTTCATTGGATCACCCTCCTTGCTCAAGTATCCCCCATGGCAGTCCAAAAGTCACGCAATAAACCATTGCAAAGGGAGAAACCGGCACGCCTGACAGCGTGCCGGTCCCGATTTACAGATCCTCCTCCCGCTGGACCGCCGTGCCGCCCAGGCCAAAGTCTTTCTCCACGGTGGCGGTATCCCGCCGGAGCATGGTCTCCATCACCCGGATATCGCTGTCCACATCCAGCACGTCGGCCTTATACAGCTCGTCCAGCTGGTGTTCAAACCCCTTGATGATCGAATCCATGGTGGACTCGATGCGGCTCTTGGCCTGCCGCAGGTTCTCCCCCTCCACACCGGCGGCCTCAAACTGGGCATAGGAGTCCAGCAGCTTTTGGGTGGTGGGCAGGTAGTAGTTCAGGAAGGTGTCGATCTTTCCCCGCTTTTTGGGATCCTCCTCCACCGCCCGGAAAATCTTGGCCGTGATCTCCTCCAGCCGGTCGATCTTGGCGGAGAGAATGGGGTCCGCGATCTCGTCGTTGACCCGGCGGATGTTCCGCAGGATGCCGGAATAGCCCTCCTCCGCCTCCTTGGGCGTGGGGGCGGCCTGGGCCTCCTGCTGTCTGCGCTTCCACTCCGCGTCGGCCTGACCGCTGCGGAACAGGTAGCCCAGTTCCACGTTCAGATACGCTTTGCCGCCGAAGTACCCCTTTTCGATCATCTTCTGGAGGTCCTTCTCCACACGGCGCTCCGGGTAACCCAGGGTGCGGGCCAGCTCCTCCACCGGCATGGCCTCCCGGTCTCCCATGACCGCCAGGTACTTGGCGTAGCGTTTCAGCTGGCGGTCCATGGAAATCCCGCTGAAAAACATGGCCCCGCCGCCCACGGCGATGGCCAGTCCCGCCAGAAAATCCTCCAGCCAGATGCCCAGCCAGTCGTAGGAATACGGGAGCATTCCCAGCGGTTCCGCCGCCGCGATGATGCCCACTGCCGCCACGATGGCGCCCACGATCTTCAGGACCCTTGCGTTGGACTTCTTCGTGGTCGGGGACTTTGTAACTTTGCCAACGGCCTTTTTGGCCTTGCCCGCCTGGGCGCTGTGCTCTTTGACCACAGGCTCTGCCCGCAGAGGCGGCGGAGCCTCCTGCCGCTGCTTTTCGTCGCTGCCAAACAGCTTGGCAAACAGCAGAAACAGCGCCACGGGCCAGATCCCCAGGGCAAACAAAATCACGATCAGCGCCCAGGAGCCAATGTCATTGTCCTTCTTTTTCCGCCCACTGCCCGCCATGGCTTACTCCCCCTTCTTTTTCAGCTTCCGCTTGCGGCCTTTTTCGTCCATGATATAGGTGTTGTCCAGCTGGCCCTTGAGATTGCCCAGCACGGAATCGATATAGGCCCGGCGCAGGACCGCCTGCTCCGCTTTTTCCGCCTCCGTCAGCCCTTCGGCAGTTTTGGCCTTTCGGGCCAGTTCGTTGATGCGGTCAATGGATCTCTGATCCATAGCTCCCCCTCCTCACACATACCGTTTCAGCACGATGGATGTGCGGCCCTTCCGGGTGACGCCGCCCACCTCTGTCAATTCAAATTTTCCAAAGCCCCGGGCGGAGACCGTGTCCCCCGCCGCAAGAAGCTTATCCGGCTTCGTGCACTCCCGCCAGTTCACCTGGACCCGGCCCGAGGTGATGAGGTCCGCCGCCTTGCCCCGGGCCATTTTAAAGCCCGTGGACGCCACGGCGTCCAGCCGCAGGGAGGACACGGTATCCCGCACCTCCTGGCATCGCACCTCCGGCATATGGATGCTGCGGGGCTCGATGGCGGTGACGGTCAGCTTGGCCCGTCCGGCGGAATCCCAGCTTTGGAGCAGAAAATCCGCCACCGTGTCCAGCACCATCAGGTCCGCGCTGCCGGGAGCCACCAGGATATCCCCCACCTTCTCCCGAACGATGCCCATGCCCATGAGACTGCCCAAAAAATCCCGGTGGGTCAGCTTTTCCGCCTCCCGGAAGGACGCCCGCAGGCAGCGGATGGGGCTCTGGCTCTCCGCGTCGTCCGGGTCCATCCAGTCCGGCAGGAAGAGGAACAGATTCCGTTCCGCGCCGCTGTAGCCGCCAAGTCGTGCGTACCCGCTCTCCGGGATCCCCGCCAGCCGCAGCAGGTCTAATGTCATCATCTGCTGCTGGGGGCTTAAAAAGTCTGTGCAGGCCGGCACATTGCGGTTTCCGGCCTGCTCCGCCCGATCCAAAACCTTTGCCAGCAGCAGGCGGTCCTCGCCTACGGCCCCCGTCCGGTCCAGCAGCTTCGACTTATCCATGGCGCAGCTCCTGGGTGCGGACCAGGGCGGCATAGGCGCCGTCCTTTGCCATCAGCTCCTCATGACTGCCCAGCTCCGCGATGCGGCCATCCTCCACCACGGCGATGCGGTCGGCATTGCGGACCGTGGACAGCCGGTGGGCGATGATGATGGTGGTGCGGCCCTGGGAGAGCTTTTCAAAGGTCTCCTGGAGCTTTGCCTCCGTCACGCTGTCCAGCGCGGAGGTGGCCTCGTCCAGGATCAGCACCGGGGGATTTTTCAGGAAGATGCGGGCAATAGAGATGCGCTGCTTCTGCCCGCCGGAGAGCAGGGTGCCCCGCTCTCCCACATAGGTGTTGAAGCCCTCCGGCATGGCGACGATATCGTCATAGATCTCCGCCAGCTTCGCCGCCTGGGCCACCTCCTCCTCGGTGGCGCCGGGACGGCCATAGCGGATGTTCTCCAAAATGCTGGCGGCGAACAGGAACACGTCCTGCTGCACCACGCCCACGTTCTGCCGCAGGGATTCCTGGGTCACCTTGCGGACATCCTCCCCGTCGATGCGGATGGCGCCGCTGGTGACATCGTAGAAACGGGGGATCAGCTGGCAGAGGGTGGACTTTCCGCCGCCGGAGGGACCCACCACCGCCACGGTCTCCCCTGGCCGGATGTGGAGGTCCACCTCGTGGAGCACCGCCAGATCATCCTGATAGGCAAAGCTGACGTGGTCCACGTCGATGCGCCCCTCCACCCGCTGGAGGATCTTGGCGTCCGGGGCGTCCTGCATGGCAGGCTCCGTCCGCATCAGCTCGATGAAGCGGCCCAGGCCGGCGGTGCCGTTGGCAAACAGCTCCGCGAAGGTGGAGAGCTTGCGGATGGGGTTGACGAAGGTGGTGATATACAGACTGAAGGTGATGAGGTCCACGGTATCCATCTGCCCCTCCATGATGAAGAAGCCGCCTGCGGCGATGACCGCCACGGACAGGATGCACAGGAAAAACTCCATGGTGGCGTTGAATCGGCCCATGGCCTTGTGGAACTGGCGCTTGGAGGTCTTGAAGCTGTCGTTGGAGTGCTCGAACTTTTTCAGCTCCGTCTCCTCGTTGGCAAAGGCCTTGGCCGTGCGGATGCCGGACAGGCCGGATTCGATGTCGGCGTTGATGGTGGCGGTCTTCTGCTTCACCCTGGCCGACGCCTCGCTCATGGAGCGGCGGCAGGACCAGACCACCAGGAAGAAAATGGGCAGGATGACGGCGATGACCAGCGCCAGCCGCCACTGGATGCTGAACATGACGGCCAAGGCGCCCACGATGGTGACACCGGAGATGAAGACGTCCTCCGGGCCGTGGTGGGCCAGCTCCGTGATGTCGAACAGGTCCGCCGTCAGGCGGCTCATCAGCTGGCCGGTGCGGTTGCGGTCAAAATAGTCGAAGGACAGCTCCTGCATGTGGCGGAACAGGTCCCGGCGGATGTCCGCCTCCACCAGAATGCCGAAGGTGTGGCCCCAGTAGCAGATGACATAGGTCAGCACCGCCCGCAGGGCAAAGGCCGCAAGCACCACCAGCATCACGGCGAAAAAGGTCCGGTAGGCGCTCTGGGGCAGCAGCTGGTACATGCACCACCGGGATACCGCCGGGAACGCCAGGTCGATGACGGAGATCATCAGGGCACAGCACAGGTCCATGATGAACAGCTTCCGGTGGGGCTTGAAATAGGACAGGAAGATCTGCAGGGATGTTTTTTGCTGGAATTCTCGGGTCGTCATATGGATGCTCCTTGTCTGTTTACATATCAATACAAGTACATATGATATCACGGTTTTCCGTTCCGCGCAATGAAATCTCACGCTTTTGCGCTTCACATTGTGTAGGATTACAATAGATATTGGACAGTTGAATAAAAAGGATGAAGGATAGAGCCTCATCTGTTAAAGTTGAGTTACCATACACCAACTTGACGAGAGGAGGTCATATCCTTCATGAGCAAAAGTATAACACAGGACATGGCATATAAGCAATCCCTGATGAAGTATACAGAAAAATACGGCGTCAGCCGCACCAGCCGGAAGTACAACAAAAGCCGATCCTACATCTACTTCTGGAAGAAACGCTGGGACGGAAGTGTGGAGTCCCTGGCCTGCCACTCCCGGCGGCCTCACAGTCATCCCAACCAGCACACAGAAGCGGAACTGAAGCTGATCCGGGATATGCGCCGCAGAAATCCAACACTGGGTATGAACGAACTCTGGCATCGTCTGCGGCTGCGAGGCTATACCCGCCGTCCGGAGAGCCTGTTCCGCGTTATGCGGAAGCTGGGTATGTTCTCGCAGGAAAAGGAGAAAAAGGCATACATCCCCAAGCCCTACCAGCAGATGACCTATCCCGGCCAGCGGGTCCAGGTAGACGTGAAGGTAGTCCCACGACGCTGCATTACCGACCCAGAGCTATGGCTTTTCCAGTATACCGCCATTGACGAATTTACCCGTCTGCGTTTCCTGGCGGCCTATCCGGAGCAGTCCACCTACTCCTCCGCCGATTTCCTGAAAAAGCTGGTGAAATGGTATAACAGAAAGGGCATCCGGGTGGAATGCGTCCAGACGGACAATGGTTTTGAATTCACCAACCGGTTTTCCAATAGCAGGAAAGACTTGCCCACTCTATTTGAGAGGACCGCCGCTGATCTGGGAATCCGGCAGAGCTGGGCCATCTGGAGATGGTGGGAACCATCGTCCACTAGCTGACCCGAAATCTCACGGAGGAGCAGATCCGCACCGCCGGATTCGACACCTACTTTGTGGACCACACCACCGGCGTGTATCCCCAGTTCGCCTCCGGCTACCCCTGGTCCGCCTCCACCATGCAGGTCACCGGCGACGTCATCGCCGACCTGACGGAGGACCTAGCGGCGGAGCAGAAGGCCCGCCTCACCTACGACAACATCCTGCGCCTGTCCGACGACCCGGACGTGAACGACGCCATCCGGTTCCTGGGGGCCCGGGAGACCGTCCATTTCCAGCGCTTCGGCGAAGCAAACCGGGAAGTATCAAGCAAATTTATATCCATTTTTCTGCTTTTTGGTATTTTCACAGCAGAACTTCAGAAAATTGCTGATTTCAACAGGCCTGCTGGCATAATAGCCCTGATAGCAGTCGCCTCCAAGGGAAGCAATCAGGTCGTACTGTGCTTTCGTTTCTATGCCTTCTACACAGGTGCAGGTGCCGCTTTTTTTGGCGGTGATAAGAACACCTTCCATCATATGAAGGTAATTCTTATCCGTAAATATCTTTGATACGAAAAGGCGGTCTATCTTTATCTCATCGACAGGAAGCTGCAGCGGCAATATCAGGGAGGACGAGCCTGTTCCATAATCATCAATGGCGATATCTATGCCAAGGGAGTGGAAGAATTCCAACTCCCCTGCCAGATAGCTGATGTCAAGCCTGTGACAACGCTCCGTAAGCTCCAGACACAGATTTTGGGGCGGACAACCCGTCTCCTCCAGGATATTTATGATGTCATCGCGGAAACCCCTGTAATTCAGCTGAGTATCGGCAACGTTCACATTGAGCTTAAAATTCGGGTCGGCCTGCCACAGCGGGCGGGTTTCCTCAATAGCCTGACGCAGAATCCAGCTGCCCACCTTTATGAAAGACGGATCGTTTTCCAGCCAGAAGATAAAACGGTCAGGAGACACCACGCCATAAGGCTCCTTTTTCCACCGCAGCAGCGCTTCCGCGCCGGTCACCTTGCCTGTGGCGAAAGAGATGATCGGCTGATAACACAGGTAGAAATTCTCACAGTTCTCTACGGCGCTGCGGTGGATTTCCCGATGGATCTGCATATTTTCCACGTTAATGATCTGGCCGATAGCCTCGTGAAATACCAGCTCGCCGCGATAAGCCTTCAGCGACTGCTCCATAGCATAGGTAAGACTGCTGCGCACGATATACTCGCTGTATGAATGGCAGCCGTCCAGCAGCACCGCGCCGCCGCAGAGCCGCAAAGGAATCTGTATATTGCTGATTTTGATATTTTTTTCTGCGATTGTCTGCACATGGCGGAAGATACTTCGGGCTTCGTCCTCGCCTGTATGATGCAGATACAGGATAAATTTTGCTCCTTCCATGCGGAATACCTGTCCATTGCCCTCGACAAGTTCCAAAAGCTCCATTCCGAAAAGCCGGAGCACCTTGTTTCCGCCCTCCTGACCATACATCATGTTGATATGATGGAAATTCTCAATGCCGATGCTGAGCAGGCAGGCGCAGGTGCTCTCCTGAAGGAGGCTATAGATGCTCTTGGAAAATTTTGCATCGGTATGAAGATTGGTGACAGGATCCACATCGACCTCAACACCGTGATTGATGATGGTTCCGGCAAATAAATCCGGTGTGTTTTCGTCTCCCTTCAGTACCACGCCGCGGCAGGTGCATACCACATACTCGCCCAGATAGTTTTTGACCCTGTACTCCAGATCGTGGAACATGGCTTTCCCTGAAAAGACAGCTTCAATACTTTCATGATATGCCTTACGATCCTGTGGGTGTATGTAGGTTTCCCATATCTGCTGCGCGTTGAACATGTACTCGCCCGGCAGGTTAAAATAACGCACTGCTGCCGGAGACCACCGGGATACGCCCGTGTGCATGTTGCAGAGGAAAATATAGCTGCTTTCAGAAGTAGCGGAAAATGCGCTAAAGGCTCTGGTTGTCAGCCCGCTGGTATCAAGCTTTGAAGGAAGCTCCGCGCTGTCCGCATCCGATGCCTGCATCGAAGGCATGTCTTTTTTCTCGGATTCAGGATGATAAACAGGACCATACTTGATTTTGTTTCGGTCTTTGTCGCGGTACATGATTGAATCTGCTCTCTCCACCGCTTCATCCACAGTCTCGCTGGCAGCCTTCCACTTGGCATATCCAAAGGAAATATAAGGAAAACGCCTGTCGCCCTCACGGCACTTTTCCATTTCGGCAACAAAGTCCTTATTCAACTGTTCTATGGGGCATTCCGCGGAATCAAGAATTACACAGAACTCATCGCCTCCGGTTCTGTAACACTTTCCGTATCGTCCGTAGATGTTCCGAATGATACCGCCGATCGTCTGAAGGCAGGAATCCCCGTAGATATGGCCGTATTTATCATTGACCGATTTGAAAAAATCAATATCGAACAGCTGAATAACCGCGGATTCATGGAGCCTGGTCAGCTTGCCATTGTAGCTGGCGCGGTTGAGCAGCGAGGTCGTTTCGTCCATACGCTGCATCATGCCGCAATAGAATATGTAAAACAGCGTTACTACGGTGGCAACCGTAAGCCATGCCACCTTTACACTCTTGTCATACTGATTAACGGCGACGCCAAAGAGCAGCAGAGCCAGCATCAAAGGCAACATAATTTTATTTCTGTTCTGATACTTGCGGCATACACGATAACCACTGTGCAGCACATAAATTGCAGCGCCCAGATAAGTCAAAAGATAAATCCAATAAAAGGGACCGTGGCAGAAAACATCATCCTCGCTTACATAGACGATAAATCCGGTGGTAAAGGCAGATAAAACCTCAAGACCTGTGTGAACGGCCAAAACAGCGTAAGACCATTTGGATATCCAGGATTTGTCAGAAGAAGGCTGATTCAATATTTCCGCGCACATCAGCGGGACAAAAGGCGTAAGGGAAAGCTCCAGAATCTTGGTCCCGAAGTGCAGCCATCGAAACTGCCGATCATGCAGGGTGAACGCACTGCCGAGCCATTCCGCGGAGATGGACACGATGATGCTGAAAAAGAGAACCAGAAACATTCTGCGTTTATTCCGCGGAAGTAAATCGTTGGCATTCGCCATAATCATGAGATATATCATTAAAAGAATAACTTCCAGAACGATTACACTGTAAAAAATCGACATGGGGGGTATTGTCCTCCTTGTTTTGCGTTCCGAGAAATTATAGCACCTGTTCGTGCAAAATGCAATATTATGTGTTAAAATTTTGCTTAATGAATGTGTAGGATTACAATAGATATTGGACAGATGAATAAAAAGGATGAAGGATAGAGCCTCATCGGTTAAAGTTGAGTTACCACACACCAACTTGACGAGTGGAGGCCATATCCTTCATGAGCAAATGACCTATCCCGGCCAGCGGATTCAGGTGGATGTGAAAGTCGTCCCTCGACGCTGCATTGCTGACCCAGAACTGCGGCTTTTCCAATATACTGCCATTGACGAATTTACCCGGCTGCGCTTCCTGGCGTCCTATCCAGAACAGTCCACCTATTCCTCCGCCGATTTCCTGAAAAAGCTGGTGAAATGGTACGCAAGAAGGGGCATCCGGGTGGAATGCGTCCAGACGGACAATGGTTTTGAATTCACCAACCGGTTTTCCAACAGCAGGAAGGACTTGCCCACTCTATTTGAGAGGACCGCCGCTGATCTGGGGATCTGCCACAAGCTGATCCGTCCCTATACGCCCCGGCACAACGGTAAAGTGGAGCGCAGCCACCGGGAGGACCAGAAACGCTTCTATTCCTGCCATTCCTTCTTCTCCCTGGAAGACTTTGCAAAGCAGCTTGCCGTTTATAACCGCCGCTCCAACAACTTCCCTATGAGGCCTCTCCGTTGGCTTTCTCCCCTTGACTTTGCTGTCCAATATGTTTGACAATCCTACAATCTCACGCTTTTGCGCTTCACATTGCCAAGCTTTTCCCATCGCTTTTCTCCGGCCTCCCGCATGTCGAAGGTGCAAAAAATATCCCCGGATGATGGTCCATCCGGGGATATTGCGGTCATTGATTCTGTAAGAACTCGCCCTTCATATAGCCAGGCGTCGCTGCGCCCCCCACGTCGGAGAAGGTGATCTTGTACCAGCCGTCTCCCGCGCTCTCCACGATCTGGATGTCCGCGCCGTTGGGGACGGAGGCCAGGATATCATAGTTGGTGCCTGGGCCGGAGCGCACCCGCACGCCGTTGCCGCCGTTGACCACCGTCGCGGCCCCCGCCTTCAAGGTGCCGGAGGATGTGTTCGGGGCAGTGGTGGGAGTGGTGGACGGCGGGGCTGCGGTGCCGGAGACATTGCAGCGGACGATGCAGGTCCCCTTCTTGCTGCCGTCGGACACCACGATGTTCACCGTGCCCCTGGAAATGGCCGTGACCTTGCCGTTCTGGTCCACGGAGGCAACGCCCTCGTCCTCACTGGCCCAGGTATAGGTGCCGCTGCCGCCGCTGACCTGGATGGTATGGGTCTCTCCCGCGGTCTTCAGTGTGAAGTCCGTGGTGCTGAGCGTCAGGCCGCCCGGCAGCTTGGAGAGCTTCTCATAATCCGTTTGGGCCGCAGGCTGGGTGGTTGTGGGCTGGTCTTCTGTGTCAGAGGGCTCTGTGGTGTCATCCGGTCCCTCCGGCATCACGCCGTTGGGTTCCTCGTTGGGCTCCGTTTCGTCCGTCTGGTTCGGGACATCCGGCTTGACAGGTGTGATGTCCTCTGTCGGCGGCGTGTTCTCCTCCTGCCCGCCTTTCAGCTTCTGGGCCAGCTCGTCGCCGTACAGCAGGTATACCAGCAGCGCTGCCATGATCAGGATCAAAACGATCAGGGTGGGCGTGATCAGGCTGTACTGCCGCCCGTGGGATACGCGCCGGCCGCTCCGGCGGTTCTTCTCGCCCTCCATCAGGGCCGCTTCCTCTTCGCAAAAGGGACAGTCTTTATATGTATCGGAGTACTTCTCTCCGCAGACCGGACAGCGTTTCATCGCCATGACAGATCCTCCCGCATGTTATGAATTACAATTTACATAATATCGGCTTTTTCCACAGCCGTCAAGACCAGGCCGTCGAATTTTCAGGAAATTCACACTTTTCCTTGCTTTTATCCCGGTTCACTTTTATAATTGGGTGGAAAAGGCAAAATTGACCGCAGGACAGCGAGCATGGGAGGTTTCTGGGATATGAGCACCATTTTGATCGGCATCGCCGGCGGCACCGGCTCCGGCAAAACGACTCTGACGCGGCATTTGAAGGAGCATTTCGGCCCGGAGGTCACGGTTATCGGCCATGACAGCTATTACAAGCGGCAGGAGGGCAAGACCTACGAGGAGCGGGCCCAGGTGAACTACGACCACCCCAGCGCCTTTGACACGGACCTGCTGATCGAGCATCTGAAGGAGCTGAAGGCGGGCCGCGCCATCCAGTGCCCCGTGTACTCCTATTCGGACCACAACCGCACCGATGAGACGGTGGAGATCTTTCCCACCAAGGTCATCATCGTGGAGGGCATCCTGATCTTCCAGAACCCCACCCTGCGGGACATGTTCGACATCAAGATCTTTGTGGAGACCGACGCCGACGAGCGCATCCTCCGCCGCGCCCTGCGGGACGTGGAGGAGCGGGGCCGGACCCTCCAATCCGTGGTGACGCAGTACCTCACCACCGTCAAGCCCATGCATGAGCAGTATGTGGAGCCCTCCCGGAAGTACGCGGACATCGTGGTGCTGGAGGGCGGCCACAACCTGGTGGCCCTGGAGATGATCATGCAGCGCATCCAGACCCACATCGACGGGGAGTGAGGGCATCATGCGGATCAAGCCCGGCATGATGAAAAAGATCGTGCCTGTTCTGGAGCGGCACGGGTATCACCTGTATGGACAAAGCGGCGGCGTCTATGATTTTTGCACGGAATACGGGAGCCGCTTTATCCGCTTCGATACCCCGGTCGGCCACTCACGCCGGGGCGCGCGGCTGGGGGGAGATTTTACAATAAGTCGCCCGTTCGTCCATTTGGAGCTCTCCCATCTATCCGGCCTGTGCCGGTTCCAGCACGCGGACTATGCCACTCAGGCGGAGCTGGACGCCTACCTGGAAGAGATCGCCCTGGCGCTGGAGGAAAAGATTCTTCCCTATCTGGACGCATCTGTCATCGGACTGGCCTCCATCCGGGAGACCGACAAATGGGTGCTCTGCCATGCGCTGGCCCAGCACACAGAAGAGCGGGCCGCCGCCTGTGCCCGGGAGCGTCACATCCCCCTGGAGCCCACCCGGCAGGCCCAGGAAATGCTGGAGGCGGAACTCCTGACGCTCTGTCCCAGCGATCCCGCGCTGCGGGGCGCCGCCTTTCTGGAACAACAGGAGGACCTGCTGGACCTGACTGCGCTGGCGGGAGAATTGAAGCGCCTGGTCCTGCGCGAAATCCCCGGGCACGGAGACGCCCACTGGGACTGGCGTCCGCCACAGGATCAAGACCTTCCCGACTGGTATCCCCGCATCCCAACGTACCTGCTGATCAGCCGGGAGAGCGGCCGGAGCTATGATCCCCTGGCCTGGGTCCTCCGCTATTGGTTTTACGCCCAGGAGACCAATGACGCTCTTCCCCTTACGAACCCACGATATTAGTTTTTGCTGAAACACAGAAGAGACCGCCGTCCGGCGGTCTCTTTTTCATATCTCACACAGGATCACCGGCGTCCCATGGTCCTCCAGAAGCCTTTGAACAGCTTCCAGAGCCAGGAACACCGTGGCGGTATTCTCCATCGGGTGGACGCCCACGGTCCTGCCCGCAAGGTCCCGGTCCAGCACCACGGTGACGGTGCGGCTCTCGTCGTTCAGGGCCGCCAGCGGCGTCACGTGGCCCGGCTCCAGGTGCAGAAGGCGGCCCAGCTCCTGGGGGCTTGCAAAGCTCAGCGGACGGCTGGAAAGGCTGTGCCGCAGGGCCTTCAGATCCGCCGTCTTGTGCCCCGCCATGGAGACCAGATAGTAGTTTCGCCTCTTGTCATCCCGCAGGAAGAGGTTTTTCAGCACCCGGTCCTGTCCCGGCAGGCCCAGGGACTCCATCTCCTCCATGGTGTACACCGCCGGATGCTCCACTGCCTCGTACGGAATGCCCCGGCTGTCCAGCAGGGCATACAGCTCCTTCTTTGCCAGCACGGCTCACACTCCGGCAAAGCCAAAGGCCACGCCCACCACGGCGGAAATACCGATAAAGACGATGGGGTGCCAGTTTTTCACCGGCTTCACCCAGTTGGTCAGAACCAGCAGCACCGCCGCCAGAGCCAGCCCACGCCAGTTCAGCAGGGAGTCCCCCGCGATGCGGAAGGCATTCACGATGCCCTCCCCCGCCGCGGGCTTCACCGACTCTATGGAGGTCAGCACCTCCAGGACCACCGCCACACAGGCGGCTCCGATCAGGCCGGTGGAGGCGGGCCGCAGGCCGTAAAAGGCCTGGTTCACATACTTGTTGTCCCGGAATTTCTTCAGCATCATGGCCACGATCAAAATCACGATGATGGAGGGCGTCACCTCGCCGATGGTGGCAATAAATGCCCCGGGGATACCGCTCACGGTATAGCCCACATAGGTGGCCATGTTGATGCCGATGGGGCCGGGGGTGGACTCCGACACCGCCAGCATGTTCATCAGATCGCCGTAGGTGTACCAGCCGGTGGTCTCTCCGATATTTTTCAGAAAGGGCAGCGTCGCCATGCCGCCGCCGATGGCAAAGAGGCCGGTCTTGAAAAACTCCCAGAACAGTTTCAGATATACCATCATTTGCCCCGCACCTCCAGATTTTTCAAAACGATGCCGGCCAGGGCGGCGGTGATCACGAACCACACCGGCGAGATGCTCAAAAACACGCCGCCCGCCAGCACCAGCAGGAAGATGGCGGCGGTCCGCCGATCCACCACGGATTTTTTCAGCAGCTTCACCACGGCGTTGAAGATCAGTACGCAGACGCACACCTGAATGCCCGCGAAGGCGTTTTTCACCCAGGCCAGGTGGGAGAAATTGGTGATCAGTCCGGCCAGGATGGAGATGATGACCAGGGAGGGGAACACCACCCCCAGCGTCGCCACAATGCCGCCCAGCCAGCCCCGGTATTTCTGCCCGATGAAGGTGGCGGTGTTGACGGCAATGATGCCCGGCGTACACTGGCCGATGGCATAGTAGTCCATCAGCTCCTCCTCCGTGGCCCAGTGCTTGCTGTCCACCACCTCCCGCTGGAGGATGGGCAGCATCGCCATGCCGCCGCCAAAGGTCATGGCCCCCATTTTGGCAAAGGTCCAAAACAGCTCCCAAAGTTCTTTCAAAGCACTCACTCCCATCTGCTTATTCCACGTATCCATAGAGGCCCCGGACAGAGACCTCGCCTGAGCGGACCGTCTCTTCCGCGCCGTCCGGATGGCGCACGATCAGGCCGAACTCCCCGTCAATGCCGATGGCGTCCACGGTCTTTCGCCCAGCCGGACCGATGATCTGCACGGTCTTTCCCAGATTCACACAGTCCCGCCGGTAGGCGGCAAGGTATCCCGACAGGTCCCCGGCCTTCAGCGCGGCGTACAGCCTGTCCAGCTCTTCGATCAGGGCCGCCGCCAGGGCGGGGCGGGACACCGGGCATCCCAGCTCCATGGCGAGGGAGGTCGCCATTTCAGCCACCTCCGGCGGGAAGTCCGCCGGGGTCTGCAAAACATTGACGCCGATGCCCAGCACCAGATTCTGCACCCGTCCCGTCTCCGCCTCCAGGGCCAGCTCCGTCAGGATGCCGCAGAGCTTCCGGTTTCCCAGCACCGGGTCGTTGGGCCACTTCAGGCCCGGCCGGATGCTGCAGACCCGCTCCACTGCCCGGCACACCGCCACGCCCGCCAGAGCCGTCACCGGCGCCAGCCGCTCCGGCGGCAGATCCGGCCGGAGCAGGGCCGTGAGATAGATCCCCTTGTCCTTGGGGGACTGGAAGGAGCGGTCCATGCGCCCCCGCCCCGCCGTCTGGCAGTTGGCCACCACCACGGTGCCGTCCGGCGCGCCGGACAGGGCGATCTGCTTGGCATAGGTGTTGGTGGAGTCCAGTTCGTCAAAGCAGCGCAGCGCTCCGCCCACAACGGCGGTCTCCCCCAGAAAGTTCCGGATCTCCGGCTCTGTCAGAGCGTCCGGCGCGGCGGTCAGGCGGTATCCCAGACCCGTCCGCGCCTCGATGCCGTAGCCGTCCCGCCGCAGGGCGTCCACCGCCTTCCAAATGGCGGTGCGGCTCAGCCCCAGCTGCCGGCTCAGCTCCTCCCCGGAGAGGAACCGGCCCTCCCTGGCCCGCAGCAGTTTCAAAACAGTCTCACGGCTCATATGTCCTTCCTCCCTTACTGCAATCGTCAAACAGTGTATCACGTTTCACTGGAAAAGTAAACCGCCCGGCCAGACTGGCCGGGCAGCTTGTTCCGTCTATCGATCAGGCCCGCTTGCCGACGGTCTGCTTGATGACCGCCAGGGCGGCCAGCATCAAAACGACGCCGATGGGCAGGCCCAGGATGCCGGGAGCACCGAAGTGCACCAGCGCGCCGGAGATCAGATAGGTGACGCCGGAGATCACCGCACAGGTGATGGCGTAGGGCAGCTGGGTGGACACATGGTTCACATGGTCGCACTGGGCGCCCGCGGAGGCCATGATGGTGGTGTCGGAGATGGGGGAGCAGTGGTCGCCGCACACGGCGCCGGCCATGCAGGCGGAGATGCAGACGATGGCCATGGGGTTATCCATGGAGAACACGTTCTGCACGATGGGGATCAGGATACCGAAGGTGCCCCAGCTGGTGCCGGTGGCAAAGGCCAGCAGGCAGCCGATGGCAAACACGATGACCGGCAGCAGCACCTGCACGCCGCCGGCGGTGGTGCGGACAAAGTCCCGGACAAAGTACTTGGCGCCCAGGGAATCGGTCATGCCCTTCAGGCTCCAGGCGAAGGTCAGGATCAGAATGGCGGGCACCATGGCCTTGAAGCCCTCGGGGATGCAGCCCATCATCTCCTTGAAGGACATGGAGCGGCGGATCAGGAAGTAGATAAAGGCGAACACCAGGGCAAAGGCGGAGCCCAGCATCAGGCCAACGGAGGCGTCGGAATTGGAGAAGGCGGTGATGAAGTCCTCGCCGGAGAAGAACCCGCCGGAGTAGATCATGCCGATGACGCAGAACACCACCAGCACCACCACGGGCAGGACCAGGTCCAGCACGGAGCCCTTGCTCTCGTCCACTTCCTCCTCGGCGGAGGCATAGGGATTGGAGCCGGAGAACAGGTCGCCCTTCTCCATAGCGTTCTTCTCAAACCTGGCCATGGGGCCGTACTCGACCTTCATCAGCACCATGCCCACCATCATCACGATGGTCAGCAGGGCGTAGTAGTTATAGGGGATGGCCCGCAGGAACAGGTTGAAGCCCTGTCCGTCCTCAGCGAAGGCCGCCACGGCGGCCGCCCAGGAGCTGATGGGGGCGATGATGCAGATGGGGGCGGCGGTGGCGTCGATGATGTAGGCCAGCTTTGCCCGGGAGATGTTGTGCTTGTCGGAGATGGGCCGCATGACGCTGCCCACGGTGAGGCAGTTGAAATAGTCGTCGATGAAGATCAGCACGCCCAGCAGGATGGAGGCCAGCTGCGCGCCCACCCGGCTCTTGATGTGGACCTTGGCCCAGCGGCCGAAGGCGGCTGAGCCGCCGGCCTTGTTCATCAGGCAGACCATGGTGCCCAGGATCACCAGGAAGATCAGGATGCCCATGTTGTAGCTGTCCGTGACGGAGGCCACGATGCCGTCGTTGAACACATGGAGGATGGTGCCCTCAAAGGCGAAATTGGAATACAGCAGTCCGCCCACCAAAATACCGATGAACAGGGAGCTGTACACCTCCTTGGTGATCAGCGCCAGGGCAATGGCGATGATGGGAGGCAGCAGGGACCAGGCGGTGTTGAAAAAACCGCTGGGAGACTCCACATAGCCGGTGCCGCCGCAGCTCTCGCAGGGAACGGCCTCGGCGTCATCCGAGAGGACCACGCCCACCGCGCCGCAGTCAGGGCACTCGATCATCTTGGTGCCGGTCTCCTCCGTGGGGTCTGCGGCAAACGCCGTGACGGTCATGGCGCCGCAGAGGACCAGCAGGACTGCCAGCAGGGGCAGCAGCCGTCGCTTCAGATTTCTCATAGTTTCTCTCTCCTAAACAAAAATGAAGTCATGACAGCGGTCATGACTTCATACCCTTGCTCCCCATGTATGAATCCACGACAGCGCTCCGTCCCTTTCGAGACGACAGTCCGTGGGATGTTCTCCCACGGCCCGGCTCCGGTCCCCACAGGCGGAGAGCCAAAACCTCGGCAAATGCCCCTTTCCGCCTTCCCCGGACCTGTCCGTATGGGAGGGACTACTCTTGACATCCGCGCCTCTATCATGCTTGGCCTATTCATTATATAAGAGTTTCCAGAAAAGTCAACTGAAATTTCTTTATTTTTGCGGTTTTCTACAAAATTTTCCGTCCCACAAAAAAAGAGCGCCGCAGAAGCGGCGCTCTTGCAGGGAGGACATGTGCTCAATACCGGCCCAGGGAGGCGGCGGTGTCCGCGTTGGCGGACTTGCCGAAGTGGAAGTCGTTGCCGGGCAGGATGGCGTTGAGGACGATGCCGGCGATAGCGGCGATGGCCAGAGAGGTCAGGGTGATGGAGGCGCCGCCCACCTGGAAGGTCAGGCCGCCGGTGAAGCCCAGGCCGCACACCAGAATGACGGCGGCGATGATGAGGTTCCGGCTGTTGGTGAAGTCCACCTGGTTCTCCACCACGTTCCGTACGCCGATGGCGGAGATCATGCCGTACAGGATGAAGCTGACGCCGCCGATGATGGCCGCGGGGATGGTATTGACGATATAGGCAAAGGCGGGACTGAAGGACAGGATAAAGGCGTAGACCGCGGCCAGGCGGATGACCCGGGGGTCATGGACCCGGGAGAGGACCAATACGCCGGTGTTCTCGCCGTAAGTGGTGTTGGCGGGGCCGCCGAACAATCCCGCCAAAGCGGTGGCAATCCCGTCGCCCATCAGGGTCCGGTGCAGGCCGGGGTCCTCGATGAAGTTCTCGCCCACGGTGGCGGAGATGGCGGACATATCGCCGATGTGCTCCATCATGGAGGCAATGGCGATGGGGGCCATCACCAGGATGGCGGAGATATCAAACTTGGCAACACTGCCGGAGAAGTCCGTGAAGAAGGGCTGAAGGCCGAGAACCGGATTGGCGCCTGCGAACAGGGTGGTATCCGCCAGGCCGGAAAAGTCCACCATACCGGCGGCCAGCGCCACAATGTAGGGAATCACCACGCCCAGCAGGATGGGGATGATCTTAATCATGCCCTTGCCCCAGATGTTGGCTACCACGATGACTGCGATGGACACCAGGGCCAGCCACCAGCAGGTGGAGGCATTGTTGACAGCGGAGGGGGCCAGGTTCAGGCCGATGAGGATGATGATGGGGCCGGTGACCACGGGAGGCAGGAAGTGCATCACCCGGTGGACGCCCACGGCCTTAATGATGGCGGCCAGCACCACATACAAAAGGCCCGCCACCACGATGCCGCCGCAGGCGTATTGGAGCTTTTCAGCGGGCTCCATGGCGGCGTAGATGCCGCTGTCCATGGCGCCCATAGCGGCAAAGCCGCCCAGGAAGGCAAAGGAGGACCCCAGGAACGCGGGGACCTTCATCTTGGTGCAGACGTGGAAGAACAGGGTGCCGATGCCGGCGAAGAACAGGGTGGTCTGGATGGACAGGGGCAGGCCGTAGGTATTCACCAGAATAGGCACCAGCACAGTGGCGCCGAACATGGCAAACATGTGCTGCAGGCCCAGGACCAGCATCTTGGGCACGCCCAGGCTCCGGGCGTCCCGGATGGGTTCCTGCCCAATGGGGGAAGCTTTTTCTTTCATGTGTTTTCTCCTCTCATTTTTTCTGACACAGGCAAAAAAAATACCGGCACCCTGGCCGGTTCAAAAATGGAAACGAAAATAAGAAAAAGAAGAGACCTCCGCCGTTCCCGCGTTCTTCGCCAATCCCAGCATCAAGATCTCCCCTTTCGCTATTTTGATTTATTATACAAAACCAGTCGCCCCATTGCAAGCATGAGTTTTCATGACACATGGATAAAAAATCGGGCGGAAACTGTCAAAAATGACGGCGAACGCTGTCCGCCGTCATCTCAGGAGCGCTTCCATCTGGGACTCCCCATAGACCGGGATGCCATTTGCGGTCAGCAGCTCCGCCGTCACGCCGTCTCCTGCCGTCAGTGTTCCGGAGAAGGTGCCGTCGTAGATCTGTCCATGGCCGCAGGAGGGGCTGCGCTCCTTCAGCACCGCCGCCTCGCAGCCAAGAAGTTTACATAATCTCAGCGTCTCCTCCGCTCCCCGGCGGTACTGGGCCGTCACGTCGCCCGCCCCTGTCACCACCCGGTCTCCCCGCCGCTCGGCGGGCGGACGGGGTGTTGCCAGGCCGCCCAGCTGCTCCGAACAGACGGGCACCAGCGTGTGCCGCGCCGCCAATTCCGGCAGCAGCGGATGTGCTTTGGACGCGCCGTCATACCGGCAGCAGACCCCCAGAAGGCAGGCCGAAACCAACAGTCTCATCTCCCCCGTCCCCCCTGGAGCGCCTGGTGTTCCCGAAGCAGCTCCGTATAGAGCGTCAAGGCGTTCCAATTGCGGTTGTGGGGCGTCAGCACCGCTTTCAGGCAGTCCGGCCCCGCCCCCGCTTTGGACAGGACCGGCAGCAGCGCATCCAGCTGGGGCTCCAGATCACACAGGACGATCATCCGTCCCCCCAAAGTCCCGCCGGCATAGGGCTGGATCGGACCGGACCTGGTATCCAGTCCCGCCAGGGCCGCCAGAGGCTTGTTGTAATCCGTCCGGGCCACCGGCACCAATTCCACCTCAAAGGGCGCCACGGCGCTCTCCAGCGCCAGAATCTGCAAGAGGGAATCAAACCCGAACAGCAGCAGTTTTCCGCTCATCAAAATGCCTCCTTTTATGCCAAGACCTTTTCATACGCCCAGATGTCCATTGCCTGTCCGGCCCGCAGAAAGGCTCCGGCCCGGACAGCGGTCCGCCGGAAGCCCAGTTTCTCCAGAATGCGAATACTGGCGGCGTTCTCCGCCGACAGGGGCCGCAGCGTCACCGCCTCACCGTTCCCCTGCTTCCTTTGGCGGTGCCTGCCATGTACCCCCCTGCAAACACCGCCACTCCAGCCCCGATCAGCTCCGGCGGCGCCTCCTCCGCCAGCGCGGGCAGGATAAATACGAAACAGCAGAGCAGGGCGAGGATCGCCGTGCCCATGATATTTCCGCGGGTCAGATGCGTTTTCATAGCAGCCGTCTCCCGTCCAGCACCGCCAGCACCAGCTTCTCCCCCTCATACCGCAGCTTCAGGGAGAAAAACGGTGTGTCGGTGTCCAAAAGCCGGAGGAAGATCTTGTCCCCCTCCCACAGGGGCAGGGACAGCAGGTCCGCTTTTTTGATCCAGGCCAGCTCCCCCTCGCCGCACTCGATGGGCGTGCCCGTCCAGCTCGCAGCGGTGAAGAGGTGCATGTACTCCGTGGGGTATTGGTCGGAGACAAACGTCACCAGGCCCCGGTAGCGGTAGTCCGTCAGCGTCAGGCCCGTCTCCTCCCGGGTCTCCCGCAGGATGCAGTCCTCGGGGCTCTCCCCCTCCTCAAACTTGCCGCCTACGCCGATCCACTTGTCGTGGTTCATGTCATGCGCTTTTTTCACCCGGTGGAGCATCAAATATTCGTCTCCCCGCTCCAGGTAGCACAGGGTGGAGTTTATCATGGGGCATCTCTCCTTTTTTTTATTATACCTGTATTCGTCCAAAAAGAAAAGCCCCTTGTGGCGGGTTCCCTTTTACCTTATGTGTTGCTGGAAAATGGCTTTGGCGATTTCACCAACTACAGTTTGAAATTCAAAATTGACCGTGGTATAATGGAAACGACAAATCATAATTGGAAATGGAGTCGGGGGCGAGCTTCTATGAAAAACAAAAAGGCTAGTATAGCAATCAAAACTATTTGCGGTATAATTGCGGCTTTTATGCTCGTAGTAATACTTGATTTGAAATGCAATATTATAAAACGACAAATAGACCAAACCGTCCCTGTGGAAATATACAATAGAGATGGTGTAAAAACGGGTGATACCACGATTACAATCAATGGAACATATTATCCGCATTTATTTAAGAGAGATGTCTATTTTGGCGAATTTTCACTACCAGAACTGCCTGAAACGAAGAAAGCAGGAACAAATGCGGAGATTCAATGGATAAAAAGGCGCGGCTATAGAGAGGAGCCAAGGATTATTTATTACGGAGATACGGTATATGAAAATTTGGGTTCTACATTTATAGACATTAACAGAGAAATGGATGAAATAGTATGGTGGACGGTTGAGGGAACGCTTGCGACTTCCTATGAAGCATACAGTAATTCTATCCATTTCAAAAAATAAATCAATTCCTGTTTGTAAGGCCGTTATCCATTGTGGATAACGGCCCATTTGGCTATTTTGACAGGAAATTCAAAAAAAATAAAGCAATAGCAACACCAAAGGTAAAAGGGAGGTGGCGGGTGCCCTTGCGGGAAATGGAAAAACATGCAAAGGGCCGTCCCGCTGGGACGGCCCTTTTGCCTTAGTCTCTCACCCGCACCGCTTTCAGCGCCTGAATAACTGCCATGGAGCCAAAGGACAGCCCCACAACAGCCCCCAGCAGGTCCGCGGGCAGCGCCGTCACCTGGAACAGCGGCGCCAGGGCCGGGACCAGCAGCACCGCCGCCAGCAGGCACGCTCCGGCGGCAAAGGCCCCCAGCAGCCAGCGGTTGTTCCAGAACCGCTTTGTCAGCAGCACGGGCCGCTGGGACTTACAGCTGAACCCGTGGAACAGCCGGGAAAGGCACAGCGTGGCAAAAGCCATGGTGCTGCCCGCCGCCGGGTGCCGTCAAGAGTTATGCGCAAAATAGTTTGCAGACTCTGGCTGAATGAAGTCAGCCGGCAATAGAGACGTCTTC
>NZ_CANRMB010000008.1 GCF_947631635.1 uncultured Dysosmobacter sp. | reverse complement strand
GTGGACGACACCGACTACAAGCGCATCCTGGAGATCTTCAAGAAGTACGACGTCCGCTATTTCTTCTACAACGGCGGCAACGACTCCATGGACACCTGCAACAAGATCTCCAAGTATATGCAGAAGGTGGGCTACGAGTGCCGGGTGATGGGCGTGCCCAAGACCATTGACAACGACCTGTTCGGCACCGACCACTGCCCCGGCTTCGCCTCTGCCGCCAAGTATATCGCCACCTCCTGCATGGAGGTCTACCAGGACGCCCGGGTGTATGACACCGGGATGGTCTGCATCATCGAGATTATGGGCCGCCACGCCGGCTGGCTGGCCGGCGCCGCCGCCCTGGCCACCGCCTACGGCGCCGGTCCCGACCTGGTGTACCTCCCCGAGGTGGACTTCGATATGGAGACCTTCCTGGCCGACGTGGACCGCATCTACAAGGAGAAGGGCAACTGCATGGTGGCCGTGTCCGAGGGCATCCACTACGCCGACGGCTCCTTTGTCTCCGAGGCCAAGACCTCTGCCACCGACGGCTTCGGCCACGCCCAGCTGGGGGGCCTTGCCGCCATGCTGGCCGACGCGGTGAAGCAGAAGACCGGCGCCAAGGTCCGGGGCATCGAGCTGAGCCTGCTGCAGCGCTGCGGCGCCCACCTGGCCTCCGAGACCGACATCGAGGAGTCCTTCATGTCCGGCAAGGCCGCTGTGGAGAACGCCGTCAACGGCATCACCGACAAAATGGTGGGCTTTGAGCGCACCTATGAGGACGGCAAGTACGTCTGCAAGACCAAGCTGCTGGGCCTGACCGAGGTGGCCAACACCGAGAAGAAGGTGCCCCTGGAGTGGATCAACGCCGCCCACAACGGCGTGGAGAAACCCTTCATCGACTATGTGCTGCCCCTGATCCAGGGCGAGCCCAAGCTGCCCAAGCAGGATTCCCTGCCCCGCTTCGCCAAGCTGAAAAAGGTCCTGGCAAAGTGATCTGACCCCGTCCAACAGGGCGCGCCGCGTTACAGCGGCGCGCCTTCCATTTTTTTGAACAAAACGATTTTCCGGAAAATCCCTTGTTTTTTCGACATAAAATGGTATGATACTATCATGACCGGAAGGCGGCGGATGCCGCCTTTTCCCACAGTTATTTGATTATACCTCCCACAAATACGCGCAAGAAAGAAAAGGTGTTATCCATGAAAACGCGACAGAGAGCCATGTCGCTTCTGATGGCTCTGTTCCTTGCCTTCGGCATCCTGTCCCCCGCCGCCGCGGCGGCCGGGTATACGGATGTGTCCAACTCCCACTGGGCCTATCAGGAGATCACGGAGCTGCAAAGGCGCGGCCTGATCCAGGGCAGCGGCGGAAAATTCCGTCCCAACGAGCCCATCAGCCAGCAGGCATTTTTGTCCATGGTGTGCCGGGCAGCCGGTCTGGACGACCGGAAGCTCCAAAGCGGCAGCAACTGGGCGGACCCCGCCATCGCCTACGCCGTCTATCAGGGCTGGTGCGACGAGGAGGAGATCACCGCCACCAGCCGCACCAATCCCATCTCCCGGGAGATGGCTGCTAAGCTGCTGGTCAACGCCCTGTTCCCGGAGGCGCTGGACCGCCAGGACCAGACCGTCCCCCCCTTCCAGGACGCCGACAGCATCAGCCTGGACCGGACGCCCTATGTGCGGGCCGCGGCGGACCTGGGCCTGATCGGCGGCTACGCGGACGGCCGGTTCGATCCCCAGGGCACCCTGACCCGGGCCGCGTCGGCGGCGCTGCTGTGCCGTGCCCTGCGCCTGCGGGAGCAGAGCGCCCCGCCGGTGGGCGCCGGCGTCCAGGTGCCGGTGCTCATGTATCACGACGTCTCCTATCTGGGCTACGGCTATTCCAAAACGCCGGAGATCTTCAAGGCCCAGATGCAGGAGCTGAAAGACGCGGGCTTTCACCCGGTGTTCTTCTCCCAGCTGGTGGACTATGTGGAGAACGGCACGCCCCTCCCCGACAAGCCCATCGTCATCACCCTGGACGACGGCTACCGCACCAATTACCAGTATGTCTATCCCATTTTGCAGGAGCTGGACATGAAGGCGGAGATCTCCCTCATCGGCGGCGCCATGCAGTTCTCCAACTGGGGCCTGCGGTGGGAGGAGGTCCAGGAGATGGCGGACAGCGGACTGGTGCACTTCCAGGCCCACACCTATCTGATGCACAGCGACGAGTCCGCCAGCGGCGGCAGGCTGGGCGTTTTGAAAATGTCCAGCGAGAGCTGGCAGGCCTATGTGGAGGCCCTGGGGGCGGATACCACGAAGATTCTGGACACCATCGAGTCCCGGATCGGCGCCCGGCCCATCACCTTCACCTATCCCCGGGGAAAGTGGAACAACATGGCGGAGGCCCTGGTGACCAGCCTTGGCTGCAAGGTCAGTCTGACCACCAAGGACGGCGTGGCGGTGGTCCGGCAGGGCGATCCCTCCTCCCTGCACCTGATGGACCGCATCGGCATGGACTTTCTGAACGGCAGTGTCGTGAGCGTTCTGAAAAAATATGGCTATCGGGGCTGAGTGATATAGTCAATTAACTTGAAAAATAGCAAAGCTATTTTTCGAGCGGGCTTTGCCCGCTTGCGTGTGGAACACGCATGATTGACTATGAAATCCAAATCAAAGCCGCAAATCGCGGCTTGCCACAGTGCTCCTGCGCTGTGACACTTGAAAAGTGTTTTACCACTTTTCAAGTTATTTGATTATAAGATAAAAATGTCTCGCAGAGTTCGCGCCCGAAGGCGCGAAGAAGTTTTGATTTATTTTTCCGGCGGCGCGTACGTCGGAAAAAGCGCGTCCGGTACCACCGGGCGCGCTTTCCTTTATTTCTCCAGTCCTGCCCAGGCCAGCAGCCACTGGCCATCGGCATAGGTCAGCTCCATGGTAAGATACGTGTAGGAATCCTCCAGTTCGACGGTGTGCTTGACGGAGACGATGGCGGATGTGGGGGCCTGGCTGTCGTCCGGCGCGTAATCGATGGCCGCAACGCTGATGTCTCCCGAGATATCTCTGCCGTAACCGTCCACCTCCGCGTCCTCCGCCAGCAGGTCGGATACATCTTCCAGACGGTCAGAGAAAATGGCGTCCATCAGCCGTTTTGCAGTGTCTTGCAGCTCTCCGACCCAGGCAGGCGAAGTGACAAAGCCCTCGTAGACCACGGTGAAGGTGTTCATCATGTCCCGGAAGCGGACGCCGTGGCCCTCAGCGGCCTCGGTGAAATATCGGGCAATGAGGATAAAGCTGCCGCCGTAGCCGTCATCCACACAGAGGACATCCGCCTGGGCGTCGTCCCAGTCCGTGCCGTCGGAGGCGGAGCGGGAGATTGTGAACTCCGTTTCCTCCACCTCCGACACCTGGGCATAGGTCTCCGCAAGCTCCTGCGTGACTGCCTCCATGGCGGCGGCCTTATCCCAGCGGCCCTCCATGTGAGAGATGGTCAGGTCGATGGGGGGAAATCCCTCCGGCAGGGCTTCGATGGGTCGGATGGTGTAGATGCTGTCCTCCTCCGTGGTCGTGTAAATGTTTTGATTCACATAGATGGCAAAGCTCGCGCTGGGCTTTGGACCGTACTGGATGCTGCACAGGTGCAGGTCTCCCACTTCCCCGCCGGTGAAGGACAGCGTTTGGATGGGTTTGTTGCCATCCTGCCGCCCCGGCTGGGGCAGGCAGACCGCTGCCAGGATCGCCGCGCAGGCGGCCAGAGCGCCGATGACAGCGGGCCAGCTCCGGCGCTTTTGGGTCCGCTCGCTGCGCTGGATCAGTTGGGGGTCCACGCCGCCCAGGGCGTCAAAGATCCGCTGCTGTTTCATAGGACGATGCCCTCCTTTTCCAAGTATCTCCGCAGCTTTTCCCGGCTGCGGAACAGGCTGGTTTTGACGGTGTTCGGTTTAAGATGATACCGGGCCGCGATGTCCGCCAGGGGCTCCGCAAACCAGTACCGGCGCAGGAAGAGATTGCAGGCCTGCTCCGGCAGAGTGTGGAGAAAGCGGTCCACCGCCCGCTCCAGCTCCCGGTCCTCCGCCGCCTGGGCGGCACTGGGTGCGGCGGGGACACAGTCTCCCAGCTCCTCCAGCACCAGGGGCAGCTCTCCCCCGCCCCGCTTTTGGGCGTGGAGCGCTTGATAGCGGCTGCAGGCCAAGGACCGGGTGATCTTGCCCAGAAAGGGGGCCAGCCGCTCCGGGCGATGGATCGGCATGGCGTTCCAGGCGCCCAGCCAGGTGTCGTTGACGCATTCCTCCGCATCCTGGCCGTTGGCCAGGATGTTGTGGGCGATGGCATAGCAGTAATTGCCGTATTTGGCGTGGGTCTCTGTGATGGCGTCAGCGCTGCGCTGCCAGTACAGGTCCACGATGCGGCTGTCCTCCATGGGACCAGCTCCTTTCTGTCAAAGGCCTTTTCAATGATCAAGTCAGGAAAATTGCCGAAAGGTTCCCGGTATCCTTAAATTTTTTCGGGTTCACCGCAAAATCAAACGGCTCCCGGGTCAGGGAGCCGTTTCGGATTGTTGAAAAAGCCTTACAGGATTCGCGCCCGAAGGCGGGAAAAAAGTGCGATCCGCATTTCCCGGCAGCCTGCGCGTCGGGAAACTTTCCCCTCGGGCCGCGTGCTGCCGCCCGGAAGAGGACCGCTTCCAGGCGGCGGCAGCGGAAAGATCAAGTCCCTTAAAAATGGCTCATAAAACTGTCTGGCGCATGCATCCCGGCTTATTTCAGCGGTTTTTCTGGTAGATGGTCCAAAGGCCCTGCATCAGCAGATATTTGTCGTAGACGATCCTGTTCCGGCAGTACCGCACGATGACCGGCGCGTTGCCGCCGGTGGCCACCACGCTGACCTCCTGGCCTGGGAACTCGTCCCGGATGCGGTCGATGATGCCGTCCAGCATCCCGGCGGTGCCGTAGACGATGCCGGAGCGCATGCAGTCCTCCGTGTTCTTGCCGATCAGGGACTTGGGGTGCTGGAGGGAGATGTCCGGCAGCTGGGCTGCCCGGCGGCTGAGGGCCTCCAGGGACACGTTGACCCCCGGCAGCAGCAGGCCGCCCTCGTAGGTCCGGCCCTCCGAGATCACGCCGATGGTGGTGGCCGTCCCCATGTCGATGGTGATGATGGGCGGCCGAAACTTCTCCAGCGCCGCCACCGCGTCGGCCACGATGTCCGCGCCCACCTGCGTCTGGACCGTCAGGCGGATGTTCAGCCCCGTTCTCACGCCGGGGCCCACCACCATGGGGGGCTTGCCCAAAAGCCGTGTCAGGGCCTTTTCCATCATGAAATTCAGCGGCGGCACCACGCTGCACAAAATGGCGCCGGTGACGTCCGTATATTTGAAATGATACAGGGTGAACAGGTTCATCAGGTCGATGCTGATCTGATCGGCGGTCTTGCGGCTGTCCGTGTCCAAAGACGCCAGAAACCGCAGATTCTGATCCTTGTCAAACAGTCCCACAGAGGTGTTGGAGTTTCCCACATCGATGGCTAAAAGCATAATATCCCCCTTTTTCAAACGTTCTGTGTGTTCTATTCTATGGTATCACGACTTTTTGTCCCTTGCAAGGGCCTGAACACGGAAAAACCGCGCCCGCATATCCGTCAGTTTCTGTTGGATATCGGAAAATATCTATTGAAATCGTACATTTGTTCTTGTATAATAGAACCATCACAAAACACGCCAGTTGAAAGGAGTCCTGCCTGATGACCTATCTCACCACACTGCCCTCCCCTGTTGGGACGCTGTATCTGGCCTCGGACGGAACAGCCCTCACCGGGCTTTGGATAGAGGGGCAGAAGTATTTTGCCTCCACCATGAAAGAGGAGCCTGTAAAGCAGCCTGACCTCCCGCTGTTCCGCCAGACGGCGGACTGGCTGGAGGCCTACTTTGCCGGGGACGTCCCCGCCGCCCTGCCGCCCCTGGCCCCCCGGGGCAGCGCGTTCCGGCAGGCGGTGTGGAAGCTGCTGCTGGAGATCCCCCGGGGCCGGACCACCACCTACGGCGCCCTGGCGCAAGCACTGCGGGACCAGGGCATCTCCGCCGCGCCCCAGGCGGTGGGCGGCGCCGTGGGACACAATCCCATCTCCATCCTCATCCCCTGCCACCGGGTGGTGGGCAGCAGCGGCAGTCTGACCGGCTACGCCGGAGGCGTGGCCATCAAGCAGAAGCTGCTGGAATTGGAGGGCGTGGACATGACGGGGCTTTTTATGCCCGGAAACACCCCGCCCCATGAGCGGCGCAAAAAATTCCTGTTCCTTCCAAAGGCCCTGTCCGGACCGGGTGCGCGGGCTTCCTGCGAGACGCCGGAAGCGCCTGTCTCAGGCCGGTATCCCTGCCCCTGCTGCGGCTGCAGGACCCTTCTGGTGCCCGCCGCCGATGCTGTGGCCTACATCTGCCCGGTCTGCATGTGGGAAAACGATGTGTTCTCCCCCGGCGAGGACCAGCCCAGCGGCGAGAACCGGGGCATGACGCTCCGGGAGGGACGGGAGGCTTACAGGCGGCTGGGGGCGGTCCGGGAGGACCTGGTCCCATATGCCCGGAAACCCCTGCCGGAGGAGATCTCATAAGGAAAGCGGACGCTGCGCACAGCGTCCGCCTTTTTGCGGTCTGATATTACAAGATGATGCAGATCAGTCCGCCGCTGCCCTCGTTGATGATGCGGGTCAGGGTCTCCTGGAGCTTCTTCCGGGCGTCCTCCGGCATCCGCTTCAGCTTGGTCTGCAAGTCGTCGTTGACCAGCTCGTGGAAGCTGCGGCCGAAGATGTTGGACTGCCAGATCTTGCTGGTGTCCCCCTCGAACTCCTGGAGCAGGTAGTTTACCATGTCCTCGGACTGCTTCTCGTTGCCCACGATGGGACTGACGGCGGTCTCGATATCCGCCCGGATCATGTGGATGCTGGGGGCGCTGGCCTTCAGCCGGACGCCGTAGCGCCCGCCCTGCTTCATGATCTCCGGCTCCTCCAGCTTCAGCTCGTCGATGCCGGGGACCACGATGCCGTAGCCCGTCTCCCGCACGTCCCGCAGGGCGCCAGCCACCTTGTCGTACTCCGCCTTGACCTCTGCAAGCCTGGTCAGCAGGCTCATCAGGTCGCCGTCGTCCGTCACCTCAAAGCCGGACTGCTCCGACAGGGTGTGGTAGAACAGCTCCCTGGGCAGGCAGAGATTGGCGGTGGCCACGCCTGTGCCCAGGTCGATGCTGGTGATCTTCGCCTCGCTGATATTCTCGCAATTGCCCAGGGCGGCGATGACGCCGTCCACCTCCCGGATGTGGTGCAGCTCCGCCGTCCCCTGGCGGACCGCCTCATACAGGCCCGCCTTGATGGGATGATCTCCCGGCAGGGCGTCCACCCAGGGGGGCAGAAACAGGTCCAGCTCCTGCATGGGGAATTCATAGAGGACGGCCTTCAAAATGTCCGCCACGTCCTCCTCCCCCAGCTCCAGGCAGTTCACAGGCATGCAGTTGACCTCGTACCGGGAGGCGATGTCCCGGCTGATGGCCACTGCCCGGTCGGACCTAGGGTCGCTGGAGTTCAGCAGGACGATAAAGGGCTTCCCCAGCTCCTGCAGCTCCCGGATGACCCGTTCCTCCGCCTCCAGATAGTCCTCCCGGGGGATGTCGGCCACCGTGCCGTCGGTGGTAATGACGATGCCGATGGTGGAGTGCTCGGCGATGACCTTTCGGGTGCCGATCTCCGCCGCCTCCGTCATGGGGATCTCGTGGTCGTACCAGGGAGTGGTGACCATGCGGGGCGCGTCGTCCTCGAATTGGCCGATGGCCCCCTTTACCATGTAGCCCACGCAGTCGATGAGCCGGACGGAAAAGGCCGCGCCGCCCTCCAGCTGGATCTGGGCCGCCTCCTCGGGGACGAATTTCGGCTCCGCCGTCATAATGGTCCGCCCGGAGCCGCTCTGGGGCAGTTCGTCCCTGGCCCGCTCCTTGCGGTACACGTTTTCGATGTTGGGGATCACCTGGGTCTCCATGAACCGCTTGATGAAGGTGGACTTTCCGGTCCGCACCGGGCCCACCACGCCGATGTAAATATCCCCCGCCGTGCGGGTGGCGATATTCTGATAGATACTGGTATTCATAGCATCCCGTCCTTTTTCCGCTCCATATTCATGTTCCCACTCTATGTCCCAAACGGCAAAAGTATGACGGCCCGTCTTTCTTTGGAGGATTTCCACAAAAAGAATCCGGTTTCTTTTCCACACTTCCGTCGATTTCCGTATTTACACGGACAATTTAGCGTGGTAAACTACTAATGAATTAAACGAGCGGAAGCCCGCCCGGAAATCTGGAGGATTTGAAGATGAAAAACATGAAGAAGCTCTGGGCCCTGCTGCTGGCCCTGGTGATGGTCCTGGCCCTGGCCGCCTGCGGCGGCGACAAGCCCGCCGATACTGCGGAGCCCGCCAATCCGGAAGAGTCCGCTGAACTGCCCGCCGACAGCGACGTGGCCTATGTCCAGGGCAAGGGCACCCTGGTGGTGGGCATCACCGAGTTCGAGCCCATGGACTATCAGGACGCCGACGGCAACTGGATCGGCTTTGACGCCGACATGGCCAAAGCCTTTGCCGAGAGCCTGGGCGTGAAGGCCGAGTTCCAGATCATCGACTGGGACAACAAGGTCTTTGAGCTGGACGGCAAGACCATCGACGTGGTGTGGAACGGCATGACCCTCACCGATGAGGTCAAGAGCGCCATGGAGTGCTCCAACGCATACTGCAACAACACCCAGGTGGTGGTGGTCCCTGTGGAAAAGGCTGGTGACTACCAGACCGTGGACAGCCTGAAAGACCTCAGCTTCGCCGCCGAGTCCGGCTCTGCCGGCCAGGCCCAGGTGGAGCTGCTGGGCGCCGCCTGCACCGAGGTGGTGGACCAGGCCACCGCTCTGCTGGAGGTCAGCTCCGGCACCGCCGACGCCGCCGTTATCGACTCCCTCATGGCCGGCGCCATGGTGGGCGAGGGCACCGGCTACGCCAACCTGACCTACACCGTCTCCCTCAACGAGGACGAGGGCGAGCAGTACGGCGTGGGCTTCCGCAAAGGCTCCGACCTGGCTGCTGCCCTGAATGATTTCTTCAAGGCCGCCTATGCCGACGGCTCCATGGTGGAGTGCGCCGAGACCTACGGCATCCAGGCCGCCCTGATCGAGCAGTAAGCGGTTTTCGTACATGAACCAGCCAAAAGCAGAGGATGTCCTCCTCTGCTTTTGGCCGGTTTTCGGACGTTGTGCAATACATAGAAAAGGCAGGTCCCACGTATGTTTTTGACTGTTATCGGCGCCTTGAACGAGGGCTTTTTACAGACCTTGAAGCTGTTTTTAGTCACCCTGATCGGCGCCATCCCCCTGGGGCTGGTGGTGTCCTTCGGCTCCATGAGCCGCTTCACTCCCCTGCGCTGGCTCACCAGAACGGTGGTCTGGGTCATCCGGGGAACGCCGCTGATGCTCCAGCTCATCATTATCTTCTACATCCCCGGCCAATGGCTGGACCGAAGTCCCTGGCCAGGCGGCGAGACAGGGCGGTTCATGGCATCTTCCATTGCCTTCATCATCAACTATGCCTGCTACTTCTCTGAGATCTACCGGGGCGGCATCCAGTCCATTCCCGTTGGCCAGCAGGAGGCCGGCATGGTGTTGGGCATGACGAAGCGGCAGATCTTCTTCAAGGTCACGCTGCTGCAGATGATCAAGCGCATCGTCCCCCCCATGTCCAATGAGATCATCACCCTGGTGAAGGATACCTCCATTGCCCGCATCATCTCCCTGCAGGAGGTCATCTGGGCAGGCTACGCTTTCCTAAAGGGATCCCACGGCTATTCCGGCCTGACATGGCCCCTGTTTTTCACCGGCGTATACTATCTGGTGTTCAACGGCGGATTGACGCTGCTGTTCGGCTGGGTGGAAAAGAAGCTGGACTATTTCAGATAAGGAGGCGCGGATATTGTCTATTTTGGAAGTACGCAACATCGAGAAGCATTTCGGCGCCACTCAGGTCCTGAACGACATCAGCTTCTCCCTGGAACAGGGACAGGCCCTGTCCATCATCGGTTCCTCCGGCTCCGGCAAGACCACCCTGCTGCGGTGCCTGAATTTTCTGGAAAAGCCCGACGGAGGGACGATCTCCGTCAAGGGGAATATGATTTTTGACGCTTCAGACCCCGCTACCCAGCTGGAAAAGGAGATCCGCACCAAGCGCCTTCACTTCGGCCTGGTGTTCCAGAACTTCAACCTGTTCCCCCAATACACAGCTCTTCAGAATGTCACTCTGGCCCGGGAGCTTCTGGCGGCGGAGCGGGGCGGCGAATCCAAGGAGGCCATTGAGGCCGCCGGCCGGGAGCTGCTGGCCCAGATGGGCCTGGCCGACCGGGCGAACCACTACCCCCACCAGCTCTCCGGCGGCCAGCAGCAGCGGGTGGCCATCGCCCGCGCCCTGGCCCTGCACCCGGATATCCTCTGCTTCGACGAGCCAACATCCGCCCTGGACCCGGAGCTGACCGGCGAGGTCCTGCGGGTCATCCGCAACCTGGCGGAGCAGAACACCACCATGATCATCGTCACCCATGAGATGGCCTTTGCCCGGGACGTGGCGGACCAGGTGATCTTCATGGACGGCGGCGTCATCGTGGAGCAGGGCGATCCCCGGGAGGTCATCGACCACCCCAAGGAGGAGCGCACCCGGCAGTTCCTCTCCCGCTATTCGGAGAACTGACATGGCGTCTGTTTCACAACAGGACTTTCAGGTCACCAGCCCTGCCTTCCGGCAGGGCTGTCCCATTCCCCCGCGGTACACGGGCGCCTCCCCGGCCTCTGCCAAACGGCGGTCTCCCTGGCCGCCATTATGGGCACCTCGCTGAATATAGAGAGACTCCCGTTCGGACACGCTCCGAACGGGAGTTTTTTGAACGGTTATGCCCGCTTTCTGGGGATCAGCAGCAGCTTATCCCGGGGGATCTCCCCCTCCGACTCCAGCTGATTCGCCGCCAGAATGGTGCCGATGGTGGTGTTATACCGCTTTGCCAGGTCCCAGGCGTTCTCCTGCTTCCCCAGGCACCGCAGCACCAGAGACGGCGCTCCCGTCATGTCCTTGGCGGACTCGGCGTCCAGCTTGGCGGCGGAGATACAGACTTTTTTCACCTTGGAGACCGCCTCCGCCCGGAAATCCACCGGGAAGCGCACCTCAATGCCCCGGTCTCCCAGACTGCCCTGGGCCTCCTCCGGACAAACCGCCCGGGCGGTGATCTTGCAGTGCTCCGGCAGCTCCAGCTGGCAGCTGACCTCCATGGACCGCTCGGCCACCAGAGGCACGCCGCCCTCGTCCAGATACAGCGCCCGGACCGCCGCGCTGGTGCGGAGCGTGGCCGTCTCCCCCTCCCGGCTGACGGAGACCGACCCGCAGCGGACGGACAGCGCCAGGATGGACTCCGCCACCACGCCGATCTCCAAAACCTCCCGGACCGTCTGGCGGCGGGTCACCGTCTCGCAGAAGCTGGTGATGGACAGCGGCGCGGCCTCGTAGCTCATGTCATAGGCCGTGGAGTACAGGTCGTTCAGCAGCGTCAGATCCCGCTCCTCCCGCAGCAGCGCTGTGGCATGGAAGTACAGCGTCACCGCAATCTGGCGACCCTCGGCGTCGTCCCCGTCGATCTGCAGGTCCGTGCCGGTCAATTGCAGCTGCACCGACGCCGCCGCGCCCTCCGCGGCGCCCTCCACCTCCATGATCTGGGAGAAGGGCAGCTCCGCTGTGACGGAGCCGCACCTGCCGTTATGGTCCCGGTACAGCACCTCCACCAGGAACATGCCCTTGAAGATCAGCTTGCTCCCCACGATCTTGGTCTCCGTGACGGTGCCGCAGACCCGGCTGGTCAGCAACTCCGCCGCCCCCTCCCGGCCGGGAGAGAGGTTCATCTCCTCTGAAAATGTAAAGTCCTTCTCCGCGATATGTGTCAGCAAAATGGCGTGCTGCTGCTCCTGCCGCTTCTCCACACAGAGCTTTTCCTCGGTCTCCGCGTCGGTGCAGAAGCACAGCGGCGCCCGCTGATAGCCGGTGATATGCGTCACCAGCTTGCAGTGGGTAAAGACCTTGCGGGGATTCAGCATCCGCGTCTCCAGAAATTCCGTCTCCGTCTCCGCCATCAGATACACGCAGCCCGGCAGGCTGCGGCTGTCGCTCTCCACGGTGAAGGGCATGGCGAATTCCAGGGTCCGGATGCCGCCCTCCCCCTCCGGCGTGTACAGCACCGTCACCCGGACCGTGCCGGAGACCTCCGCCTTGCCGTCCCGCAGCTCCCGGCTGTGGAGATAGACCTTTCCGTCCGTTTCAATGATCCGCGCGATATCCGGGCAGTAATCCGGCACGATGGTCTCCGCAGTCTCCTCCTGGGTCAGCGCCAGCTCTCCCCCCGTCTCATAGGCGTCCAGGCTTGTTTTTTTCAATTCCAGTTCCATACAGAACCCTTCCTTTCCCGGCTGTTCATGTCCCACTCTATGAACGGCCGGGGGGAGTTATGCCTTGACGTGGAATAATTTTCGCAGGATGCCCCTGAGCGCCTTCGGTGATTTCCAGACCACGATGTTCATAAAAATGCTCCTTTCTTCTGCGGGTACCGCCGTCCCGCGTCAGCGCCGGCAGCAGGCGCAGCCGCATGCGATCAGCAGAAACGCCACCAGGAACAGCAGCGCCCCCACGGGAAAGATCGCCGCGATCAGAATGCCCGCCCCCAGTGCCACGGCGCAGATGCCTAAGATCAGGCAGCCGTTGCCTCCGCCTCGAAACATGCGTCACGCCTCCCCTCTTTGCTCCAGTATATACGGCCAAGGTTGTCCAGGGTTCCAAAAAAGCCGCCGGATGCGATGCATCCGGCGGCTCTGTTGCGTCGCTTTCCCTTCGGTCAGGCGCTCATTTTCTGTTTTCCTGCCAATCCCGCAGGGGCTTCAATTCCTCGTACAGCCGCAGATAGCTTTCGTGGCGGCTCTTCTGGATCTCGCCCTGGCGGAGGGCCTCCAGCACGGCGCAGCCCTTCTCCTTGGTGTGGCTGCACCCCACAAAGCGGCAGCCGCCCAGATAGGGCACGAACTCCCGGAAGGTCTCCGGCAGACGGCGCTTCCACTCCAGGTTCAGCTCGTCCGTTTCAAAGGAGGAGAACCCAGGAGAATCCACCACCTCCGCCCCGCAGTCCAGCTTGAACAGCTCCACATGGCGGGTGGTGTGCCGCCCGCGGCCCAGGGCCTGGCTCACCTCGCCCACCTGGAGATCAAAGGCCGGGTCCAGTGCATTCAAAATGCTGGATTTTCCTACGCCGGAGTTCCCTGTAAAGGCAGACAGCTTTCCAGCTATCAGGGGTTTCAGCTCCTCCAGGCCCTCTCCGGTCTCCGCGCTGACCCGGAGGGTCTGGAAGCCGGAGGCCCGGTAAATATCATACAGTCCATCGGCCCGGTCCAGGTCGCACTTGTTCAGAAGGACGATCACATCGCACCCCTTCAGCGCCGCGATGCCCGCCACCCGGTCGATCAAAAACGGGTCCGTCCGGGGGATGGCGCCGGAGGCGATGATGACCAGCTGGTCGATGTTGGCCACAGCTGGCCGGGCAAAGGCGTTCTTCCGGGGACAGACGCGCTCCACAAAGCCCTCGCCGTTCCCCAGCTCCCGGACCTCCACCCGGTCCCCCACCAGGGGGGAGACCCCCTCCCGGCGGAACTTTCCCCTGGCACGGCAGGTCAGGATCTCCCTGCCGGTATCCACATAATAGAAGCCGCTGAGGGCTTTTTGGATCCTTCCCTCAATCATGGTAGGCTTCCACGGTGATCTTTTTGTCAAAGACCACCTCTCCATCCACTTCCGCATAAATACGGGTCTCACCAGTGCCGGTGACTGTGAGCGAATAGTTCCCCACAGTGCAGTCCACGATCTCATCCACCAGCAGCTTGCCGTCCTGATACACCGTCAGGCGGCCGGTCTCCTGGCCCACAGGCAGGGGGATGGTCAAGATGTCCTCTCCCATCATCGGTCCGCCCATGTTTTCCGGCCCGGAACTGACCACAAAGTTCACCGTGCTGTTGGGGGCCATGTCTGTGCCGGCGATGGGGTCCTGGCTGATGATGGACTCCGCCGGCACGGTGTCGCTTGGCGCGTAGGTCACCTTGGGTTCCCCAAGCCCCATGGTCTGGAGCTGGTCCAGGGCCCAGGACAGCTCCTGCTTCTCAAAATCGATCAGCGGCACCGTCTGGGGGCCTCTGCTGATGACCAGCTTGACGGTATCGCCCTTTTTCAGCTCCTCGCCCTCGGCGGGGTCCGTGGAGATGATGAGGCCCTTCTCCACCTCGCTGTTGTACACCCACTCCTCTTCAGGAGGCTCCTCAAAAGTCAGCTCATACTTATCGATCAGGCTGCTCATGGTCTGCTTGGCCTGAATAAAGGCATACCCCGTCACCTTCGGCATTTTGCCGGTCTCCTCACCGGCGCTGACGGTCACGGTGATGACACAGTTGGCGCCCTTGCGGTATTCACCGGCCGCCGGATCCTGTTCAGCGATCAGTCCCGCCGCATAGCTGCTGAATACCTGTTTTTCACTCACTTCCAGCTTGAAATGGCCGGACTGGATATCCTCCTGCTGTGCCGCCTCTTCCAGGCTCATGCCGATGACCTTGGGCACCACATAGGACTCCGACGTGTCCTCAAAGGAGCCCATGATGCTCTTAAACAGCACCACTGCCAGGGCGATGCCCATCACCACCGCGATGCCGATCAGGATCCCCTGCTTTTTGCCGCCCCGGGGCGAGTCCTCATAGTCGTCGTAGTCCCGGCGGCGCTCCCGCTCCCGTTCCCGCTCGCGAACCGGTGCGGTCCGGTGGGACTGGACAATGACCGATGAAGTACGCAGCGGCTGGGTGGGCTCGTCTTCCTCCTCCGGCCGCAGGTCCGCCATCTCGAAATCCAGGCTGACGCCGGGATTCTTGCGGAAGGACTCCAGATCGGCGATCATGGCGTCGGCAGAGAAATAGCGCTTTTCCAGATCCGGCGCCATGGCCTTCATGCAGATCAGCTCCAGCTGCTCCGGGATCTCCGGGTTGATCTCCCGGGGCGCCAGGGGGATGGAGCTGAGGTGCTGGATGGCCACGGACACGGCGGAGTCCCCCTCAAAGGGCAGACGGCCCGCCAGCATCTCATACAGCACCACGCCTGCGGAGTAGATATCGCTCCGGGCGTCGGTCCGGTCGCCCCGGGCCTGCTCCGGCGAGATATAGTGGACGGAGCCCAGGGCCTCCTGGGTCAGGGTCTGGGCGGAGTTTTCCAGGCAGGCGATGCCGAAATCGGCCACCTTCACGCTGCCGTCCCGCAGGACCATGATGTTCTGGGGCTTGATGTCCCGATGGACGATGCCCCTGCTGTGGGCGTGGCTGAGACCCCGCATGATCTGGGTGATGAAGTGCAGGGACTCCCGCCAGTTCAGCTGGCCCCGCTTCTCCATATATTGCTTCAGTGTGATGCCGTCGATCAGCTCCATGACGATATACTCGGTATCGCCGCCCTTGGACACGTCATAGACGGACACGATATTGGGATGGGACAGCTGGGCGACGGCCTGGGACTCCGCGTTGAACCGGCGGCGGAAGTCCGCGTCCTGGGCCAGATCGCTCTTCAAAATTTTCACAGCCACCAGGCGGTTGAGACGGTGGCACTTCGCCTTATATACCACCGCCATGCCGCCTGTGCCGATGCGCTCCAGGATCTCATAGCGGTTGTCCAGCATTTTTCCGATGTACTGATCCATACGTCTCCCCCTCTCTTACAGCTTCCGCATCAGGACCGCCGTCACATTGTCCGGCGCGCCCTGGCTCTTGGCGATGGCCAGCAGGCGGTCCAGACAGGTGTCCGGCTCGCCGCCGTGGATGATCTCAAAGAGCATCTGCTGGTCTGTGACGGTGTCCACCATGCCGTCGGTGCACAGCAGCAGGAAGTCCCCCGCCGCCATGGGGCAGATGTATCCGTCGCACTGGGCCACCACGTCCGGCCCCAATGCCCGGGTGATCAGGTTGCGGTTTGGATGGCGGCGGGCCTCCTCAGCGGTGATATCGCCCCGGTCCACCATGCTCTCCACCAGGGAGTGGTCCTTGGTGACCCGGGTGATGCCGGCCTCTGTGATATGGTAGGCCCGGCTGTCCCCCACATTGGTGATCACCACGCCGTCCGCGTAGGAGACGGCGGACACCAGCGTGGTGCCCATGCCCCGGTACTCCTCCGTCTGGTCGGCGGCCTCCCGGATGGCCTTATTGGCCAAAGACGCCGCGTAAGAGGACGCCTCCCGCAGCTGTTCCGGCTGCATGTCCGGCAATAAGATCTTTTCAAGCTCCGATGTAAAGGTCTCCACGGCGATACGGCTGGCCAGCTGTCCGCCGGCGGCGCCGCCCATACCGTCACAGACCACGCAGATGGTGTGGCCTGAGGCGGTGTGTTCCGTCACCGCGTAGGCGTCCTGGTTGTCCTTGCGGACCAGGCCCACATCGGTCATGCCCCATGTGTTCATCATTGGGAATCCTCCCCTTTCCTTGCTTCTTCCATGGCCTTCCGGCGGAGCTGCCCGCAGGAGGCGTCAATATCGCCGCCCAGGCTCCGCCGCACCGTGGCGGTGACGCCCTGGGCCTCCAGCCGCCGCTGGAACGCCGCAATGCGCCTGGAGGGCTTGAAGGGACTCTCCGCCACGTCGTTCAGCGGGATCAGATTCACATGTCCCGGCATCCCCCGCAGCTTTTTAACGATCAGGTCCGCCTGCCAGTCGTGGTCGTTGACGCCGTCGATCATGGCGTATTCAAAGGAGATCCGGCGCCCCGTCTTTTTAAAATAGGCGTGGCAGGCGTCAAACAGGCGGTCCACATCATAGGCCCGGTTCACCGGCATGATCTTCGAGCGCGTCTCGCTGTCCGGCGCGTGCAGGGAGACCGACAGCGTCAGCTGCAGCCCCAGGTCCGCCAGCCGCTGGATGCCGGGGACCAGTCCGCAGGTGGACAGGGAGATGTGGCGCATCCCGATATTCATGCCGTCCGGGTGGTTCACCAGCTCCAAAAAGCGCAGCACCGTGTCCATGTTGTCCAGCGGCTCTCCGATGCCCATCAGCACGATGTTGGAGATCTCCAGCCCGGAATCCAGTTGGGTAAACAGCACTTGATCCAGCATTTCAGCAGGTGTCAAGTCTCTTTCCTTGCCAGCTATTGTGGAGGCGCAGAAAGCGCAGCCCATACGGCATCCCACCTGGGAGGAGATGCACACCGTGTTGCCGTGGTGATACTGCATCAAAACGGACTCCACGCAGTTGCCGTCCGCCAGCTCCCACAGGTATTTGATGGTGCCGTCCAGCCTGGAGACCTGCTTCCGGGCCACCTTGGGCACTGTGAGGATGCAGGTCTCCTTCAGTTTTTCCCGCAGGGCCTTGGAGAGATTGGTCATCTCGTCAAAGGACCTGGCTCCCCTGTGGAGCCAGACGAACACCTGCCTGCCCCGGAAGGCGGGTTCCCCCATGGCTTTCAGGGTGTCCGTCACTTCCTGGAGCGTCTGCGATTTCAAATCGATCATAGCCGCCCTCTTATGCTTGCCGCCTCATGCGGCAGATGTAAAAGCCGTCGGTGCCGTGGCGCTGGGGCCACAGGGTCACCTGGCCCTCCGTCTCCCCCACCGGCTCCGGCAGGGAGAAACTCTCCCGGGAAAATTCCGGGTGTTCCGTCAAAAATACGTCCGTCACCTGCTGGTTCTCCTCCGGCAGAACGGTGCAGGTGGAGTAGACCAGCGTTCCGCCGGGCCTGACATAGGCGGCGGCGTTGTCCAGAATGGCCCCCTGGATCATGGGCAGGGTGAACAGGTCGTCGGCCCGCTTGTACCGGGCGTCCGGCTTCTTCCGGATGATGCCCAGGCCTGAGCAGGGCGCGTCCACCAGCACCACGTCAAAGGCGCCTGCCCATTCGGCATGGGCGGTCCGACCGTCCGCGGCCGCAGTCTCGATGCAGGAGAGGCCCAGGCGCTGGGCCCCCTCCCGGATGCGCTTCAATTTGTTCTCATGGAGGTCACAGGCCAGGATGTGTCCCCGGTCCTCCATGGCGAAGGCGGCGCTGAAGGACTTGCCGCCCGGGGCGGCGCAGACATCCAGCACCCTCTGCCCCGGCTCCGCCCCGGCGATCATGGACACCAGCCGGGCGGCGGGGTCCTGGACCAGGAATTTCCCCTCCCGGAAGGGCGCCAGCGCCGTCAGGTCCCCGGTGCCGGACAGCTCCAGGCATCCGGGCACCCAGCCGTGGGGCCTTGCGGTGACGCCGGCTTCCGCCAGCTGGGCGGCCAGCGCCGCCCCGTCGGTTTTCAGGGGATTGACCTGAATGGTCAGCGGCGCCACGCCGTTGTCCGCAGCCAGGAACGCCTCCGTCTCCTCCCGGCCCAGCAGCGCCAGCAATCGCTTTACCAGCCATTTGGGGTGGCTGTACCGGATGGAGAGATACCGCTCCGGGTCTCGGTCCGGGATGGGGGGCAGATCGTTTTTGTTCTGGGCGATCTTGCGGAGCACCGCGTTGACCAGGCCGGACGCCTGTCCCCGCTTTGACCGCTTGGCCAGCTCCACGGAGGTATTCACCGCGGCGCTGTCCGGCACCTTGTCCAAAAACAGGATCTGATACGCCCCGATGCGGAGGATGTCCAACAGGGGCGGCTGCAAATGGTCCGGCTTCTGGGTGCAGTAGGCGCCGATATAGAAATCCAGCAGCATCCGGTTCTGCGTCACCCCGTAGACGATGCGGCTGCAAAGAGCCGCCTCCGGGCCGGACAGCCCGTCCAGGTGCGCTTTCAGCGCGGCGTCGGCCCAGGCGCCGTTGACCCGGCAGCTCACCAGGACCCGCAGGGCGGTGTCCCGGGCGGTCTTGGGAGAAGTCATCTCCGTCCCCCTCCCCGCCGGCCATTGCCGCCGTTCCGGCCCAGGAAGATCAGCACGAACCGCAGCAATTGCAGCATGCTCATCAGCAGGGCCGCCACATAGGTCATGGCCGCCGCCCGCAGGACTTTTTTGGCCCCTGTGACCTCGTCGCCATCCAGCAGGAACTGGCCCTCGATGGTCTCGATGGCCCGGTGAGACGCGTTGAACTCCACCGGCAGCGTCACCAGCTGAAAGACCGTGGTCAGGGAGAACAGCACGATGCCCACCAGAAAGAGGGTCTGGCTGTACAGCAGCATGCCGATCAGCAGCAGAATGAATGAGAATTTGGAGCCGATCTGAGTGGCCGGGATGATGGCGCTGCGCAGGCGCACCGGGCCGTAGCCCACGGCGTACTGCACCGCGTGGCCCGCCTCATGGCAGGCCACGCCCACCGCCGCGATGGTGGGGGCACTGTACACATCCTCCGACAGGTAGATGGTGTTGTCCCGGGGATCGTAGTGGTCCGTCAGACTGCCCCGGCAGGACCGGATGCCCACGTCATACACGCCGTGGGCCCGCAGCACCGCCTCCGCCGCCTGGGCGCCGGTCAGGTGCCTGCGGTTGCTGACGGCGCTGTACTTCCGGAAGTTTCCGCTGACCTGGAACTGCGCCCAGGCGGACAGCAGCAGCACCGGGATCAGCAGAATGCAATAGATATTATTGGCCAGAAAATCGCCGTAACTGTAATAATAAGGCATAACATTCCTCGTTTCAGCGTTGTATCGGGTGCCCCAGCAGATAGGCCGCCGCGGTCATCCGCTTGCCTCCCTGGGCCTGCAATTCCGTGACGCGCAGGACCTTGCCGTCGCCGCAGGCGATGTCGATGCCGGCTTTCCCCGCCGCCACAATGACGCCGGGATGGGCCTTCGTGTCCTCCCCCGTCTCCGTTACAGCGTAGAGCTTCATGGACTCGCCGCTGATGACGTCGGTGGTGGCACAGGGCCAGGGGATGAGGCCCCGCACCTGGCAGCTGACGGCGTGGGCGGAGCGGGTCCAGTCGATGGGGGACATCTCCTTGGACAGCATAGAGGCATAGGTCTGCCGGCTCTCATCCTGGGGCGTCCGGGAGGCGGTGCCGTTCTGCAGGGCCGCCACGGTCTCGGACAGGGCCTCCGCCCCCAGCTGCGCCAGGCGGGCGGTCAGCTCCTGGGCGTTCTCCTCCGGGCCGATGGGCGTGGACTTTTGCAGGATCACATCCCCGGCGTCCAGCTCTTTGGCCATATACATGATGGAGACGCCGGTCTCCGCCTCACCGTCCAGAATGGCCCAGTTGATGGGCGCCGCGCCCCGGTACTTGGGCAGCAGGGACGAGTGGACGTTGATGGAGCCATAGGGCGGCGCGTTCAGGATCTCCTCTGGCAGGATCTTGCCGTAGGCCGCCACCACGATCAGCTCCGGCGACAGGGACTCCACGATGCCCAGCGCCTCGCCGTCCCGCATTTTCAGGGGCTGATAGACTGTCAATCCCTGTGTGATGGCATATTCCTTTACAGGTGAGAAGGCCAGCTTGTGACCCCGGTTTTTGGGTTTGTCCGGCTGGGTGAACACACCGCAGATCTCGTGGCCGTCCTCCACCAGACGCTTCAGGGACGCCACCGCAAATTCCGGCGTTCCCATGAACAGGATCCGCATGGACTTACTCCCCTTCCTCTTCTTCCAGATACGCCCGCAGCTCCTCCTCGGACAGGAAATGATCGATGTGCTCGGTGTACAGGTGGCCGTCCAGATGCTCGATCTCATGGCAGAAGGCCCGGGCGGTCAGGCCCTCGCCCTCCACCTCAAACCAGCTGCCGTCCCGGTCCTGGGCGCGGACCTTGACCGCATTGGGCCGGGTGACGATGCCCCACTTGCCGGGCACGCTGAGGCAGCCCTCCAATCCGGTCTGCTCTCCGCTGCTCTCCACGATCTCCGGGTTGATCAGCTCGATATACTCCTCGGTCTCCTCGTCCAGCACCAGGCATGCCCGGCGGAGCACCCCCACCTGGGGCGCGGCCAGGCCGGCGCCGTTGGCGTTTACCAGCGTCTCCAGCATATCGTCCAGCAACTCATGCAGATGGGCGTTGAACGCTGTGACCGGACGGCAGACCTTCGTCAGGCAGTCCTCGCCCTGTTCCACGATCTTTCGTAATGCCATTTTTTGACCTCCTTGACGCGAGCCATGGGGAGACGGCCTCCCCTGAGATGCGCCGCGTTATTCCATAGTATTGCAGTCTACAAACATATTCAATCCGCGGTTGGCGCGGTTGTTGGCAAATTCCTTCAGAATCCAGCTGATCCCCTCCCGGGTGGCCCTGTCGTTCCTTCCCACCAGGATACAGCGGTAGCGGTAGCGGTTGTTCAGCTTCAAAACCGGCGCGGGAGCCGGTCCCAGCACCTCCGGCTGGCTCTCCCGCAGCTCCGGCGCCATACACAGGTGCTTCAAGGTCTCCCGGAGGCCTGCCGCGGCCCGCAGGACGCTGCCCTCCTCCGTGCCGGAGACGGTGAATGTAAAGAGATCCGCAAAGGGCGGGCAGCGGCGCAGCTGCCGCATCCGGATCTCGCTCTGGTAAAAGGACGCATAGTCCTGCCGGGCGGCGCACTGGATCACGTCGTTTCCAGGCGTATACGTCTGGATGACGGCCCGTCCGTCCCTGCCGCCCCGGCCGGCCCGGCCCACCACCTGGGTCAGCAGGCTGAAGGTCCGCTCGGCGGCCCGATAGTTGTCCACATACAGGGAGAGGTCCGCCGCCAGGACTCCCACCAGCGTCACATTCTCAAAATCCAATCCCTTGGCCACCATTTGGGTGCCCAGCAGGATGGGGACTTTCTCCTGCTCAAACTGCCGCAGGATCTTCTCATGGCCCCCAGCAACGGTGTCCGCGTCCATCCGCAGGATGCCCGCCTCCGGAAACAGCTCCCGCAGCTCCTCCTCCACCTTCTGGGTGCCGGTGCCCACATGCTTCATGATACCGCCGCACACCGGGCAGGTCTCATAGACCCGTTCCGAGTGGCCGCAGTAATGGCACATCAGCCGCCCGTTGGCGGAGTGGTAGGTCAGCGCCACGCTGCACCGGGGACATTCCGGCACATGGCCGCACTCTCCGCACAGCACATAGCGGCTGTTTCCCCGGCGGTTCAAAAACAGGATGCTCTGTTCGCCCCGGGCCAGATTCTGCTCCAGCTCCGCCCGCAAAATGCCGCTGACCAGGCCCGGATTGCCCTCCCGAACCTCCTGCCGGAGGTCCGCCAGGATGACGCGGGGCAGAGTGCGGTCATTGTACCGGCGGCGCAGCACCGCCCGGTGGTACACGCCCTCCTCCGCCGCCCAGGCGGTCTCCACCGCGGGGGTGGCGGACCCCAGGATCAGCGTGGCCCTGTTCCGGGCGCAGAGATATTTGGCGATGTCCCGGGTGTGATACCGGGGCGGATTTTCGGATTGATAGCTGCCCTCCTGCTCCTCGTCCAGGATCACAAGGCCCAAGTCCCGCAGGGGCGCGAAAATGGCGGACCGGGTCCCCATCACCACCTGCACCTCGCCCCGGCGGATGCGCTTCCACTGGTCATAGCGCTCCGTCATGCGGAGAGAGCTGTGAAGCATTGCCACTTTACTACCAAAGTACGAGGAGAACTTCCGCATCATCTGCGGCGTCAGAACGATCTCCGGCACCAGGACGATGGCGCTCTTTCCCCGGTCCAGGACCTCCTGGACCAGCCGCAGATAGACCTGGGTCTTTCCGCTGCCGGTGACCCCCTGCAAAAGCGCCGCCTCCGGCCGCCCGGCCCGGGTCAGCGCCAGGATGGCGTCGAATGCCGCCTGCTGCTCCCCGTTCAGAACGATGGGCGGCCCCGGCTCGGTCTCTGTATGCAGGGGAACGCGCAGCTCCTCCTCCTCGGAGAAGGCCACGAGCCCGGTCTTTTCCAGTCCCCGCAGAGTCTGCATGGACGCTCCGGTAAAATAGCAGACGTCGGCGGCGGAGGCCCTTCCGGTGGAGGCCAGCAGGCGCACGACCTCGTACCGCTGGGGCGCGGTCCGCTTTTTTGCCTCCGCTGCCGCCAGGGCGTCCTCGGCGCTGACAGCCAGTTCCACCATCCGCCGGGTCTTGTCGCTGATCTTCCGCTTGGCGGCGGTCTCGCAGATTGCCACGCCCGCCTTTTGCAGCGCCTTCAGCGTCGTTCCCACGTCCTCGCCGCAGGTATCCCGCAGGGTGTCCAGATCGGCGCTGCCGCCGTTTGCGAACAGCACGTCCAGCACCGCCGGGGCCTTTTTGAGCTTGGCGGAGGCCTCGTCCGCGCGGATGCGGTCCATGCCCTCCGCCAGGTGCCAGACCTCCCGGAACTGATACCACAGTCCGGCGGGCAGGATGGTCTTGACCGCCTCGAACAGCGTGCAGAAGTACCGCTGCCGCATCCAGAGGGCCAGCTCGATCCCCGCCCGGTCCAGCACCGGCTCCCGGTCCAGCACCGCTTTCAGCGGCTTCAGCCCCGGCAGCTTTTCGCCGGAGCCGCGGGCCAGGATGATGCCCTCGGCGTCCCGGTTCCCCCGGCCAAAGGGCACGGTCACCCGGACGCCGGGGACCGCCGCCGCCAGCAGTGGCTCCGGCACCAGATAGTCATAGGGCTTATCAATGGAATAGGGCGCGGCGCTGACCGCGACTTTTGTGATCACAGCGGTCTCCATGCCTCGCCCCTCCCTTTGTGTGCTTCGCGTCTTACGCTTCTTCCTCGATGGTCAGATCCATATGGCTGGCATCCAGCTTGCCGTCCGCCACCTCATGGATGGCCAGCGTCACAGGCTTCTCCGTCAGATGCTCGCCGGTGTCCTCGGCGTTTTCAGCGATCTGGCGGGCCCGGCGGGCCACCACGTTCACCAGCATATAGCGGTTCGGCACATAGGCGTTCAGCTTGTTCATCGCAGGATACAACATTGACATAAATCTCTACTTCCATTCTGCCGGGTCCCGGCTAAATTTTTTGATATTTGATCCGCACGTCCGCTTGAAGGACATGGGAGAAATCGGTCCGCGCGGCTCATCTGCCGCTGATGATCTCCATCCGGTCCTTGGGCTTGCAGTGCTCCGCCGTCATGATGGCGTCCAGCTCCTTCACCGCGTTCTCCACCGTGTCGTTGATAACGAAATAGTCATAGGTGTGGGCCGTCTGGAACTCCACCTTGGCCCGCAGAAGCCGCTTTTGGATCTTCTCCTGGCTGTCGGTGCCCCGCTCCGTGAGACGGCGCTCCAGCTCCGCCCAGCTGGGGGGAGCGATGAAGATGCGCACCGTCTCCGGCCGCTTGCTGGTGACCTGGATGGCGCCCTGGACCTCGATGTCCAGGATCACGTCCTTCCCCTGCTCCATGGCCTCGTCCACATAGCGCTTCGGGGTGCCGTAGAAGTTGCCCACGTACTCGGCGTACTCCAAAAACTGCTCCATGGCGATCCACTTGCGGAAGGACTCCACATTCATAAAGTGGTAATGGATGCCGTCCAGCTCGCCGGGACGGGGTTCCCGTGTGGTGGCGGAGACGGAAAAATACAAATTTTTCCGCTTCTCCAGCAGCGCGTTCAGCACCGTGCTCTTTCCGACGCCGGAAGGGCCGGAAACGATAAAGGTCTTGCCTTTTCTCATGCCTGTTCTCTCTCCTCTGTATGTTCCCCGAACCGCTCCGGCGGCAGGGCGGACAGGATCACATGGTCGCTGTCCATGATAAAAATGGAGGCGGTCTTGCGGCCATAGGTGGCGTCGATCAGCATTCCCCGCTCCCGGGTCTCCTGGACCATGCGCTTGATGGGCGCGGAATCCGGACTGACGATGGCCACCAGCCGCTCCTGAGACACCAGGTTCCCAAATCCGATATTGATGAGCTTCATACCGTCACTCCACGTTCTGGACCTGCTCGCGCATCTTCTCCACCTCGGCCTTCAGGCCCACCACCACCTGGGCGATGGCCACATCGTTGCACTTGGAGCCGATGGTGTTGGACTCCCGGTTGACCTCCTGGATCAAAAAGTCCATCTTCCGGCCCATGGGCTCGTCGGAGGCGATCATGGTCCGCAGCTGGGCCACATGGCTCCGCAGGCGGACGGTCTCCTCGTCCACGGCCACCTTGTCGGCGTAGATGGCGGCCTCGGTGAGGATGCGCTGCTCGTCGATGGTGGTGCTCTGCAGCACCTCCTGCATCCGGGCGGTCAGCTTCTGGCGGTACTCCGCCACCGTCTCCGGCGAGCGGGCCTCCACCTGGGCGGTATAGTTTTCGATGTTGGTCAGGCGGTTCCCGATGTCCTCCGCCAGCTTGGCGCCCTCCACGGCCCGCATGGTATTGTACGCAGCCAGGGCCTCGTCCAAGACCGCGCAGAGGTCCGCGCTGACGGTCTCCAGGTCTTCGTCCGCCTTTGTCACGGTGAGGACGTCCGGGAACCGGGCCAGCTGCTCCGGCGTCACCTTGTACGCCGTGGGTCCGCAGACCTCCGCCAATTCGTTCAGAGCCGCGGCGTACTGCGCCGCCAGCTCCCGGTTCACCGCCACCTTCGCCACGTCGGCGGCGGAGGCGTCCACGGTGATGAACACGTCCACCTTGCCCCGGGAGATGGCCTTCTGCACACGGCGCTTCACCGCGTCCTCGGCAAAGGCGTACATCCGGGGCATCTTCACAGTGCAGTCCAGATAGCGGTTGTTGACGGAACGCACCTCCACGGTGATGTCCCGCTTGTTCAATGTCTCTCGCGCCCGGCCATAGCCGGTCATGCTTTTGATCACAGTTCTCTCCCCCTATTTTATCCACTCACCAGATGGGACAGCAGAAATAGCCGCCGTTGCAGAGGCTGTACGCGCAGCACAGCGGCAGGCAGATGTTGCCGCCGCAGAGGTCTGTCCCAAACTGCCCGCCGCCGGGGCGGTAGGCCTGCCGGGTGCCGTTCTCCATAAACGCCAGAGCCTGACGGTACTCCATGTTGCCGGGGTCCATCTGACAGGCGGTCTGATAGTACCGCTTCGCCTCGTCCATCCAGCCCCGCCGGTAACAAACCGCGCCCCGCAGGAAGTTCCACTCGGCGTTGTGGTCGCTGTAATTGGCCAGCAGGGATTCCGCGCGGCTGATGTCGCCGCTGTTGATGGCGATGCGCACCTGCTGGAGGACGGAGCTGCCCGACTGCTGCCGGTACTGCTGGTATCCGCCCTGATAGCCGCCGTATCCGCCGGCAGAGCCAGACCGGCTGCCGCCGCTGCGCATCTTGGTGATCTCCTCATAGGCGGCGTTGATCTCCTTCATCTTCTCCTGGGCCAGGTCCGCCAGGGGATTGTCGTGGTAATTATCCGGATGGTACTTTCTGGCCAGCTCCCGATAGGCCCGCTTGATTTCTTCATCTGTGGCGCTTTCCGATACGCCCAGGACCTGATAAGGATCGTTCATGTAGTCCCCTCAACATTCTTGCTTTTCTTTCTATCTTCGCCCCGCCGGGCTGCCTGGAAGGTGCCGTCCAGCACCGCCCTGCCCACCTGGAAAAGGCCGTTATAGAGCGTAGCTTCCAATACCGGCGTCCAAACGCCGAAATCCCACAGCTCAAAGGCCGTGGTCATCATGTGGATGGAGTGGTCCAGGGTGGCGGTGAATTCCCGCCGGGCCTCCGGCGTCCAAACACCGTCCGTCAGGCCGAACCGCAGGGCCACGGGGTTATAGTTCCCGGAAGCGGCGTCTTTTTTCAAGTCGTCCGCCGCATCCACCAGATAGACCCACCGGCCCAGGTGGTAGAGCAGCTGCTCCAGCACCCGCCGCCGGACAGGCTCGTCCACCTCCCGGGCGGCGCCGCTCAGCAAAACCGCGAAGGCATCCGCCGCCCTGTCCACAGAACCGCACCGCTCCGCCTCCAGCTCCGCCAGCAGGCGCAGCTGATGCCGGGTGCTCTCATCAAAGCCCGGCCGGGCCGCCGCCGCACGGCGGTAGGCGGGCTCCAATGCAGCGGAGAGGCTCCGATACTTCAAACCGTGGAACCAGTCGTGGTCCGCCACGCCGTCCCGCAGCTGCCAGTAGGCCAGAATGACGCTCTCATCCGCCGCCGTCTCCATGGCCGGGTCTGCCTCCAGGTATGTCCGGCCATGGATGGGGCTGACGATGCATCTCGCCCTATGCGGCTCCCCTTCCCGTCCCGCGGACAGGAGGATCGCCAGATAGGTGAAATCGTAATTCAAAATAAACCGGGCCGCCGGGCCGCAGCGTTGTCCCAAGGTGTGGCACAGCCCGCAGTAGATGCGCCGGAACCGCTCAGCCTCCTCCTGCGAAAGGTCCTGGAGCGGCGGTCTCACATAGCCGAACACCTCAGAACAGCCGCACGATGGTGAAGGACAATCCGCCTCTCGCCCGCAGGCGGCGGTCATAGGCGATGGCCGCCGCGATCCCCGCGGCAAAGCCCAGAATGCCCACGAAATACTGCAAACCGACCACCGGCGTCAGAAAGGCGGTGATGAGGTATCCCGCCATAAACAGCGCCACCGGGATGAGATAGACCAGCACCACGATATACAGCATCTTTTGGGTGCTGCTCTCCACCACCACCTTCTGGCCGGGCTGCGCTCCGATGGGGTTGACTGCTTTCGCGTGGACCGCCGCGCCGGAGACGCCGCAGCCGGCGCACTCCTCACAGTCGTGGCCGCAGGCGGATTTCCGGGGGACTGAGATCTCGGCGTGGTCAGCGTCAATGATACGTTCAACCGTTGCAATTTGGGTCATAGTGATTCTCCTGTGTTACTCCTCGGGCAGGTCCGGTCCCTCCGGTTCCGGTTCCGGCTCTGGTTCCTGTTCCCGAATGGTGATCTGGATCTGGTAGCTGCCGGAGACGCCGATGTCGCCGCCGGATGTGACCTTGACGGCGGCCGGGACCGTATAGCTGCCGGAGACCGCGCTGTAATCGCTCAGGTCCGCCACCAGGATGATGTCCTCGCCTGTGACCGCCGCCACGTCCTCAGCCGTGCCGAAGAAGTGCACGGTCATCTCCTGCGTCAGGATATCCACCGTTTTTCCATCCGGGACGTTCTCGCAGCGGAAGTTCTCCGTGACGGCCTCCGCGCTGGACCTGTCGCCGTAGGAGATCTCCAGCTTCGCCCGGGTCACGCCGCTGAGGTTTTTGCACCCATCCGGCACCGTGATGGCGAAGTTGTATGTGCCGGTGCCCTCGTCCAAAGTCAGCAGGTCCAGGTCTCCCAGGGTGATGGCGTTCACGTTTTTCAGCTTGGCTGCGTCGCCGGAGACGGTGATGCTCTTGGGCGAGATCTCCCACTTCATATTGTCCAGACGTGCGCCGGGGGCTTCGATGAAGTTGATCTTCAGCGGCAGCTCCTTGGCGACGGTGACCATCACCGTCGCCTGAATGGTCTCCACCGTGGCATGGATGCGGCCGTCGCTGTTGTCGATGACCTGGTTATTCTTGTCGTAGAACTGGTACGTCAGATCCTGGGAGACCGTGGCCTCCGCGTCCTTGCCCAGATCCAGGGTCGTCTTGACATAGCTGACTGGATCGATGTCCTCCTTCTGTCCCCGGATCTCGATGGAGGTATGGGACAGCTGGAGCTGTTCGCCGGTATAGCCCTCCGCCACCGTGCCGGTCAGCTCGCACCGCACGTCCACGGTTTTCCGGTACAGCTCCGCGATATGGATGGTCACTGAGGAGAGCGTCTTGTCAAATTTTCCGCTGTCCGGGAACAGGCAGGTCACGGTGGCCTTCCGAAGTCCGGTGGTGGTGATGTTCCCCAGGTCCACCGACACCCGGATGTCGTCCCGGTCCACCTTGGCCAGGTCCCACCGGGTCCCCTCCAGCTTCAGGTCCAGGGTGGTGTCCGTGCCGTCCGACAGCAGCATCAGTCCCTGGTCCGCCAGATCCTCCTCATTGTCATAGACGATGGGCAGGTCCGTAAACTCCTTTTCCCGGATCATGGGGCTGCCGTAGTTTCCCGTCTGGTCCACAAAGACCCAGATGACCAGGGCCGCCAGGATGGAAAGGGCCATGTACAGCACCTTTCGGGTGTTCGGCTTATTCTCCATCGTCATCGCCTCCCATCTTTCCGGCGCGCAGCAGCATTTTCAGCGGATGGAGCTTCTGCTTGTCCGACTCCGTGTCCTCCTGGGGGAGCAGTTCGTTCCGCAGGAGATTTTCCAGCGTCTCCGGCTTCAAATGGCGCTTCAGCATTCCGCCGATGGCCACGGAGATGGAGCCGGTCTCCTCCGATACGATGACCACCACCGCGTCGGAGTTCTCGCTCATGCCGATACCGGCCCGGTGCCGCATGCCCAGGTCCCGGCTGAGGTTCACGTTTTTGCTCAGAGGCAGCATGCAGCCGGCGCCAAGCACACGTCCGTGGCGGACGATGACGGCGCCGTCATGCATGGGTGCCTTCACGAAAAAGATATTTTTCAAAAGCTCGCTGGACACTGCCGCGTCCAGCACCGTTCCGCTGCGCACCATGTCGTCCAGCAGGATCTCCCGCTCGAACACGATCAGCGCGCCGGTCCGGGACTGGGACATTTCCGTACAGGCCAGGACCGTCTGGCCGATCATCTGTTCCATGACGCTGGCGGCCTCCGTGTGGGTGAAGAAGGCGATAAAGCGGCGGCTGCCCATCTGCTCCAGGATTCGCCGGATCTCCGGCTGGAACAGGATGATGAGCGCCAGAACGCCCCAATTCACCAAGCGGCTCAGAATATAGTAGATGCCATGGAGCTGGAACGCATAGGACAGCATCAGCGCCGCGAAAAAGACCATCAGTCCCTTCAGCAGGCTGGCTGCCTTGGTGCTCCGCACCAAGGTCAGGACCTTGTAGAGCACGAACACCATGATGGCGATATCCAGAAGATCGGTGACCTGGAACATCAGCAGATACCGCACAAGGGTGGCGGGCAGCTCTGCAACATTCAATCCCTTCATTTCGACGTCATCATCCCTTTCAGGCCATGAATACTTTGATTATATAAAATATACCAGTAGAATGCAAGGTTAACCGGGCGAAAATTCACGGACTGTTCAGAAAAATCAGCGCAATTCCCGCTCCAGTGTCCGCAGGAAGCGGTACACCTCCTCCGGTGTGTTGAAATCGGAGAAGCTCAGCCGGACAGTGCCGCCCTCCAGCGTCCCGGCGCTGCGGTGGGCCAGGGGCGCGCAGTGGAGCCCGGTGCGAGTGGCGATATCCCGCTCGGCCAGCGCCGCGCCCACCTCCTCCACGTCCCGGCCCTGCACGGTGAAGGACAGGACGCCTGCCTGGTTCCGAAGGCCCGGCAGGGCGTAAACCTCCACGCCCGGGATGGCCCGCAGGCCTTCCGCCGCCAGCAGCGCCAGCCGCCGCTCCCGCTCACAGATGTTCTCCACGCCCCGGCGGCGGACGAACCGGACGCCGGCCAGCAGTCCGGCGATGCCCGGCATGTTGTGGGTGCCGGCCTCCAGCCGGTCCGGCAGGAAGTCCGGCATCTCCTGCTGCATGGAGAGGCTTCCGGTCCCTCCCTCCAGCAGGGTGCGGGGCTGCTGCTCCCCACCGCACAGCAAAACGCCGGTGCCCTGGGGGCCATATAATCCCTTATGGCCGGGCATGGCGATGAAGGCCGCCCCCAGCGCCGTCATATCCAGCGGCAGGACGCCCGCCGACTGGGACGCGTCGATGATCAGGGGCACTCTGCGGCTCCGGCAGATGGCTGCGATCTCCTCCACCGGCTGGATGAAGCCAAAGACATTGGACACATGGTTGCAGACCACGGCGCGGGTCTCCGGCGTGATCTGGTGCCGGAACGCCGCCGTGACCTCCTCCGGGTGGAACAGCGGCCCATCCGCCACAGCGATCTCCGCCCCCAGCGCCGCCAGGGGCCGGGTGACGGCATTGTGCTCATAGCCGGAGATCACCACCCGGTCCCCCGGCCTCACCAGGCTCTTGATGGCGATATTCAGGGCGTGGGTCGCGTTGAGGGTAAACACCACGCACTCCGGATTCGGCAGGCGGTACAGCTCTGCCAGCTCGTTCCGGCAGGTGAAGGCCGTCTCGGCGGCCCGCATGGCCGCGTGGTGCCCGCCGCGGCCCGGAGAGCTCATGGTCCGCAGGGCGTTCTGCATGGCGGCCGCCACGGAAGCGGGCTTTTGAAATGTGGTGGCCGCGCTGTCAAAGTAGATCATGCCTTCACCTCCTGGTACAGGCCCCGCTGGTATAAAAATATCTGAACAGGGTTCAAGGACTCCCTGCGAAGCGTCATCAAAGCCGGTGACAGATCTGAAACTGCGATCCGCACGACATAGGCGCAGCCCAGGTCCGTCAATTCCCTGGGCGCCCGAAAGATTTGGCAGCGAATACCCGTCCGGCTCAGCGCCCGCTGCATCCGCTGGGCAAAGGTAACGGAGCGGGCGATGATCAAATAGTGCTCCATAGACACTCCTCCTCTCTACCCATCCTATGGTCCAGCTCCCGGCGGGTGCAAAAAAGGACGCGCCCCCGGCGCGTCCTCCTATCCTTATGCTGTTTTCTCCAACAGGACCACCGCGTGGGCCGCCATACCGGTGCCCTCGCCGGTAAAGCCCAGCCCCTCCTCCGTGGTGGCCTTGATGTTGACCTGTTCCGGATCGATGTCCAGGGCGGCGGCCATGTTCTCCGCCATCTTCTGCCGGTAGGGCCCCACCTTCGGTGCCTGGGCCAACAGGGTGGCGTCGATGTTCACCACCGCACAGCCCTGCTCTTTCAAAAGCCGTCCCACCTCCGCCAGCAGCTTCATGCTGGAGATCCCCGCATAGGCCGGGTCCGTGTCCGGAAACAGCCTGCCGATATCCCCCAGCCGGGCGGCTCCGCTCAGGGCGTCCATCACGGCGTGGGTCAGCACGTCGGCGTCCGAATGGCCCAGAAGCCCCCGCTCCCAGGGGATCTCCACGCCCCCCAGGATCAGCTTTCTGCCCTCCACCAGCTGGTGGACGTCATAGCCGTGTCCAATGCGCAGGTTCGTCATCGTCTGTCCTCCCTCGCCTGTAAAAGGGCCTCCGCCAGGATCAGGTCTGTCGGGGTGGTGATCTTCAGATTCTCCTCGTCGCCCTCCACCAGAAAGGCCACCTTGCCCAGCCGTTCCACGGCGGAGCAGTCGTCGGTGACGGGGATATTGCCCTCCAGGGCGGCCTGCAAGGCGGCCTTCAGGAGGTCCGCCTCAAAGACCTGGGGCGTCTGGACGGCCCGCAGGGCATCCCGGTCCAGCGTCCGCTCCACCGCGCCGTCCTCCCGGACCGCCTTAACGGTGTCCTTCACCGGGACCGCCGGGGCGGCGGCCCCGCACCGGGCGGCAGCAGTGATGACCCGGCCGATCAGCTCCGGCGTCACCAGCGGGCGGGCGCCGTCCTGCACCGCCAGCAGCTCCATCTCCGGGGACGCCTCCAGCGCCGCCAGCAGAACGGAATGGGCGCGGCTCTCGCCGCCCCGGACCACCTTGGTGCATTTCGTGATACCGTATGTATGGCACAGGCGGGAGATCTCCACCAGGTCCTCTTCCCGTGTGGCGACGATGATCTCATCCACCTGCTCCGACTGCTGCAAAGCCGTCAGCGTCCGCGCCAGGACCGGCGTCCCGTCCAGCGGTTCCAGCAGCTTGTTGACGCCGCCCATCCGGCTGGAACTTCCGGCGGCTGCCACCAGGGCGGCACAGCGGGGGCGGCGGGCCTCCCGCATCTTTTTCAAAAACGGAAACATGGCAACCCCTCTCCTGAACATCAGGCCTGGACAACGGAGCGCTGTGTGACCGCCCGGTCCAGCCGTTCCTCCATCTTATTATAATCCATCTCCTCCACCAATACCAGCTCGGAGATCATGATCTGCTTTGCGTTGTGGAGCATCTTCCGCTCCCCTGTGGAGAGCCCGCGGCGGCTCTCCCGACTCATCAGGGACTTGATGACCCGGGCCACCTCATAGAGGTCGCCGCTTTTCAGGCGCAGCATATTTTCCTGATAGCGCTTGTTCCAATTGCTGTTGGATTCGGTCTCCAAAGATGGAATGGCCGCAAGTAGATGCTCCGCCTCCTCCCTGGAGATGATCCCCCGGACCCCGATCGCCTGACTGTTGGTCACCGGGATCTTCAGCACAAGCCCTCCCACAGGCATTTTGAACACATAATATTCCTTCGTGGTCCCCGCAACCTTTTCCTGCACAATGCCGTCGATCACCCCGGCACCGTGCATGGGATGCACCACCAGATCCCCAATGCTGAACATGGCAAACCCCTTCCCTTTCCGGTCCGTGCGGTGCCTGGTTCCCGCCTTTTCTGGTCTTTTTTGAGAATTCTTTAATACAAATTTATTATAGACGCTTCTTTTGGGGTTTACAAGCATTTTTCGGAGGTTTTGCAACCATTTTAAGAAAAAATCCGCAGAAAAATGCGACGGACGGCCAAAAAGCCGTCCGTCATAACAGAAAATCTGTGGTCGCTCACTTGTTGGAGCGGCGCCAGATGTGCATCTTTTCCGCCTCGGCGATCAGCTCCTCCCGGAACTGGGGATGGGCGATGTTGATCAGCGCCTCCGCGCGCTCCCAGGTGGACAGGCCCTTCATGTTCACCATGCCGTACTCCGTGACCACATAGTGGACGCAGGAGCGGGGATCGGTGACGATGGAGCCGGAGGTCAGCGTGGGCAGGATGCGGCTCTTCACGTTGCCCTGCTTGTCGGTCATGGTGGAGGACATGCAGATGAAGCTCTTGCCGCCCTTGGACAGGTAGGCGCCCATGGCAAAGTCCAACTGGCCGCCGGTGCCGGAGATGTGCTTGATGCCGGCGGACTCGGCGTTGATCTGGCCGAAGAGGTCCATATCCACAGCGTTGTTGATGGAGATGAAGTTGTCGATCTGGCTCATGGCGTGGACGTCGTTGGTGTACTCCACAGGCGCGGCCATGACGTCGGGGTTTCTGTTCACATAGTCATAGAGCTTCTGGGAACCGGCGGCGAAGGCAAAGACCTGGCGGCCTCTGTCCAGCGCCTTGTGGCGGCCGGTGATCTTGCCGGCCGCGGCCATGTCCACGAAAGCGTCCACGTACATCTCGGTATGTACGGAGAGGTCCTTCAGGTCGGACTGGGCGATCATGCTGCCGATGGTGTTGGGCATTCCGCCGATGCCCAGCTGCAAACAGGCGCCGTTGGGGATCTGCTCCACCACCAGGTTCGCCACGGCGATGTCCACGTCGGTGGGCGCTCCGCCGCCGCCCAGCTGCGCGATGGGCGGGTTCTCGCCCTCCACCACCATGGCAACGTCCTTGATGTTGACTTCCGTGCCGGTCAGGCCATAGACCCAGGGCATGTTCTGGTTGACTTCCACGATGACGCACTTGGCGCGGGCGATGATCTCCGCCAGGTGGGAGCAGCTCAGGCCAAAGTTAAAGTTGCCGAAAGCGTCCATGGGGGTGGTCTGGAGCATCACCACATCCACCGGGTCCAGCTCCTCCCGGTAGAAGCGGGGCAGCTCGGAATAGCGCATGGGGCCAAAATAGCCCATGCCCTTGCCGATGATCTTGCGGTCGATGCCGCTGCAATGCCAGGAATGCCAGGTAAAATGCTCGCCCGCGTCCTCCGCCTTGCAGATCTCCGGCATCCACATGGTCACGCCGCCGCGGACCTTCACGTCCGTCAGCTCGTCCTTCCGGGCGGCCAGCGCCTTGTCCAGTGCCACGGGATGGCAGGTGCACCAGGTGTAATCCACCCAGTCACCGGATTTTACGACCTTGACCGCCTCTTCCGCGGTGGTCAGCTTCTGCCGGTATTCTTCCTGATAGCTCATGTTTCTTCCTCCCTGATATATAATATGTTATGATTGGTAATCTGTCGTTATAGCCGGCACAGTTAAAAAGAATTCCAAGGAGTTCTTTTCCATGCAATGCTGCTGTGCAGCGCCGCAGGCTGCGTATACGGCCCTCTGTGCCTGACTATATTGCACACTTTGTCAAGATTATAACAGATGCAGTATGGGATTGCAACGGAAAACGTGAAAAAAATCACAAAATTTCAAAAAAGGAGACAGGCCATCACTGGTCTGTCTCCTCTTTGAGCGGTCTTACTCCTCGACAGGAGCTTCCTCCTCGGCTTCCTCCACAGCGGGAGCCAGCAGAGCGCGGATGGACAGGGAGATCTTTTTCTTCTCCTCGTCAATGGCGGTGATCTTCGCATCCACCATCTGACCCTCGGACAGGACGTCCTCGGGCTTCTCGATGCGGCGGTCCGCGATCTGGGAGATATGGATCAGGCCGTCCACGCCGGGAACAACCTCGGCAAAGGCACCGAAGGTCATCAGCTTGACGATGCGGACATTGGCCACGTCGCCCACGCTGTACTTGCCCATAAAGACGTCCCAGGGCTCCACGCTGTGGTCCTTCACGCCCAGGGAGATCTTGCGCTTCTCGGCGTCAAAGCCGATGACATACACCTCCAGAGTGTCGCCCACCTTGCAGACCTCGGAGGGGGTCTTGATGCGGCTCCAGCTCAGCTCGGAGATATGTACCATACCGTCCACGCCGCCGATGTCCACAAACACGCCGTAGGAAGTCATGGACTTCACGGTGCCGGTGTAGTGCTTGCCCACCTCGATGTTGTTCCAGACCTCCTCCTGGGCGGCTCTGCGGGCCTCGTCAGTGACGGAGCGGATGGAGCCCACCACGCGGCGGCGGGCACGGTTGACCTCAGTGATGCGCAGCTGGACCTTCTGCTTGATCATGGCAGACAGGTCGGCGCCGCGGGGCTGACCACTCTGGGAGGCGGGCACGAACACGCGGATGCCCTTGACGGACACCACGATGCCGCCCTTGTTCTCCTCGGTGACGGTGCCCTCCAGCACGGTCTTTTCCTCCACAGCGTTCTCGATGTTCTCCCAGACCTTCTGGGCGTCCAGGCGCTTCTTGCTCAGTTCGGCATAACCCTCCACGTCGTTGACGCGGACGATGTAAGTCTCGATCTCGTCGCCGACCTTGACGATATCCTCGGGCTTGGCGGTGGGATCGTCGCTCAGCTCGCTCAGCTTGATGTAAGCGGCCTGCTTTGCGCCCACGTCCACCTGTACCTCAGTCGGCGTGATGGCCGTGACAATGCCGGTGACCTTCTCCCCTGTATTTAAAGTTTTGATAGACTGATTCAGTAATTCCTCGAAGGACTCCTCTTTGCCCTCGGCCGCTTTGATTTCTTCGCTCATCGTTGCATATACCTCCTTAATGATGCCCGCAGGCGTGGAGGCTCCGGCCGTAAGGCCCGCAACAGAACAACCATCGAAAAAATCCGGCGAGAGCTCGTCCGCGTTCTCGATCTGGAGGACACGGGGGCATCTCCTCATGCAAATTTCTGTCAAATGTTTGGTGTTGGCGCTTTTACGGTCTCCCACCACGACCATCACGTCCACTTTGCCGGCAATGGATGCCGCCTCGGTCTGACGTTTATGCGTAGCATTGCATATTGTATCAAATTTTTTTGCGTTTGTACACTCTTTTTTTATGATTTTCCAAGAAGTTTCAAAAAGTTCACGAATACAGGTGGTCTGCGATACTACTGTGACAGGGGTTTCCCGGTTTTTCGGATTTTCGGCAAGCCACATTTTTACTGCCTCCGGACCGTCAAAAACCAGGGGATGGGCGCACCAGCTGGCAAGTCCCCGGACCTCCGGGTGGTGGGGCTCCCCGATGATGACTGGCTGCCGTCCCTCCTGCTCCGCCTGCGCCACCAGCTTCTGGATGCGGCACACATTTGGGCAGGTGGCGTTGACACAGGCCACCCCCTGTTCCTCCAGGGCGTCCAGCACCTCTTTCAGCTCCCCGTGGGAGCGGATGATAACGGTGTCTCCCTTCCCCAGCGCGCCGGCGTCCGCCGTCTTTCGGACGCCCCGCCGGGCCAGGTCCTCCACCACATGGGCATTGTGGATCAGGTCCCCCAGCATCCAGCAGCCGCGGGTCTCCTCCGCGGTCCTTTGGGCCAGGTCCACCGCACGCTGAACGCCGTAGCAGAATCCGGCGCTCTCCGCCAGGATCACATGTTCCCTCACAGCGGCGTCCCTCCCACGGACTGTCCGCCCAGGGCGTAGGCCGCCGCCAGGATGTCGTCCGCGATCTTCTGCATCTCCTCCGACGTGCCGTGGCGGCCGGTGTAAACCGGCTGGTAGGGGTCCCCAAAGATGATGCGGGTCCGGTGAAACAGCTTCTTCTCCCCATCCATGAACACCGGGATCAGCTTCGCGCCGGTCCGCACGCCGATCATGGCCACGCCCGCCTTGGCATGGGCGGGCAGGCCGTCCACATAGCCCACGCCGTTGCGGACCACGGTCCCCTCGGGAAAGATCAGCAGGTTGTCGCCCTCCTTGATGGCCTGGATGGAGGTCCGCACGGTGCTGATGTCGTTGCTGCCCCGGCTGACGGGAAAAGCGCCCAGCTTGCGGATGATCCATCCCAGGACCGGATTTTCAAACAGCTCCGCCTTTGCCATGGCGTGGAGCCGGTAGTTCACTGGCAGCCTCGTGCCCAGCAGGACAGGGTCCCAGTTGCTGGAGTGGTTGGGACACAGCAGCGCGCCGCTCTTGGGCAGCTTCTCCATGCCGATCACCGTGGTGGGGTGCAGGATCCTCGCGATAAAGCCCACCACATAATATACCAATACAAAAAATCCGTTCAGCGGTCTCATAGGCCCGTCCTTTCCCGGATGATACGCAGAAGCGCGTCCTCACTCTGCCGGAAATCCAGCGCCGAGGTGTCCAGCAGCACGGCGTCCTCCGCCTGCCGCAGCGGCGCCGCCGCCCGGTGGGAGTCGTTCCAGTCCCGCTCCTCGATCTCCCGCAGGATCTTCTCAAAGGGCTCCGGCGTTCCCCGCTGCTCCAATTCCAGCATCCGCCGTCTGGCCCGGACCTCAGCGGAGGCGGTGAGGAACACCTTCACATCCGCCTCCGGCAGCACCACGGTGCCGATGTCCCGTCCGTCCATGATGACGCTGTGGCTGCGGGCCAGCTCCCGCTGCATCTCCAGCAGGAACGCCCGCACGCTGGGATGGGCGGAGACCGCCGAGGCGCAGAGGGAGATCTCCGGCAGGCGGATCTCCCTCGTCACATCCCGGCCGTTCAGCAGCATGTGCTGCAAGCCGTCCTCCCCATAGGTCAGCTCCACATGGACCTGGGGCAGCAGCGCCGCCACCGCCTGCTCGTCCTTGGGGTCAACGCCGCGCTCATGGGCAAAATAGCCGATGGTGCGGTAGATGGCTCCGGTGTCCACATATAAAAATCCCAACTTTGCGGCCATGCTGCGGGCCAGGGTGCTCTTCCCCGCGCCGGAGGGGCCGTCGATGGCGATACTGATGGGTCTCATAAAATTCTCTCCTGTCACAGTTCTTGTTGCGCCGCCGCGATGCCGGCGGTCCGGCCTGTCGCCCAGGCGATCTGCAGATTGAAGCCGCCGGTGTAGGCGTCCACATCGATCAGTTCTCCCGCAAAGTATAATCCCTTTACAAGCTTTGACTCCATGGTGGTCGGATTGATCTCCCCCACCTTGACGCCGCCGGAGGTGACGATGGCGTCAGACACCGGGCAGGGCGCTGATATCACCACGGAAAAATGCTTCAGCAGGTGCAGAAGCTCCCGCCGCTGCTCCCTGGTGATCTCGTGGACCTTCTGGTGGGGCGGGATGCCGCTCCCCTCCACCACCGCCGGGATCAGCTTTTGGGGCAGCAGGTCGTCCAGCGCGTTGCGGAAATCGCTGTTGGCGTGCTTTTCAAAGTCCGACAGCAGCCGCCTGTCCAGCGTCTGCTCGTCCAGGGCCGGTTTCAAATCGATCTCCAGACGGTAGGTCTTTTTGTCAAAGTGCCGCATGTGGGCGGAGGCGGACAGCACCAGCGGGCCGCTGACCCCGAAGTGGGTGAACAGCAGCTCGCCGAAGTCCGTGTAGATCTTTTTTTGATTTTCAAACACCGTCAAACCGATGTTCCGCAGGCTCAAGCCCTGTAACCGCACACAGGGGCCGCCTTTTTCCAAAACGCCCTGCAGGGGCACCAGGGAGCCCTGCAGCGGCGTCACGGTGTGTCCGGCCTCCGCCGCCATGCGGTGGCCGTCTCCGGTGGAGCCGGTGGCGGGATACGAGACGCCTCCGGTGGCCAAGATCACCGCCTCCGCCGGGTAGGCCCGCCTCTCCCCCAAAACGCCGCGGACTGCGCCGTCCGCCAGCTCCAGCGACAGCGCCCGGTCCCGGACCAGGACCACCTTCAGGGCCTTCAGCCGCCGTTCCAGCGCGCCGCTGATGTCAAAGGCCCGGTCGGACACCGGGAACACCCGGTTCCCCCGCTCCGTTTTCAGCGGCACGCCCAGGCCCTGGAAAAAGGCCATGGCGTCCCGCCCGTCAAAGCGGGAGAACGCGCTGTACAGAAACTTTCCGTTCCGGGGCGTATTGGCCAGCAGGGTCTCCAGGTCCGCGTTGTTGGTCACATTGCACCGGCCCTTGCCGGTGATGTTCAGCTTTTTCCCCAGCCGCTCATTGGGTTCCAGCAGGGTCACGGCTCCCCCCTGCTCAGCCGCGCAGATGGCGGCCATCATTCCGGCGGCCCCGCCGCCGATCACCACGATCCGTTTACTCATCATCCATCTTTCCAAACACGCCGAATTCGTTCCAGATGCCCTCCAGCTCCGCGAAGGTGGCGGACACGTCCGTCCCCATCCGGTAGGCCAGCGCCACCAGCAGGGCGTTGATCAGGGACAGCGGCGCCACCATGGAGTCCACGAAGGAGATCATCTCACAGGGTGCCAGCAGCGCCGCGTCGGACATCTGGTAGACCGGGGACAGCTCGTTGTCCGTGATGGCCACGATGGTGGCCCCCCGGCCCTGGGCGAATTTCACCGTGTTCATCGTGACCTTGGAGTACCGGGGGAAGCTGATGGCGATCATCACGTCCCCCGGCCCGATGCGGAACAGCTGCTCCAGGATCTCTCCGGCGGCGGTAGTCTGCACCAGCGTCACGTTCTCAAACAGCAGGTGCAGGTAGAAATTCAGATACCCCGCCACAAAGGTGGAGGAGCGTGCCCCCAGGATATAGATGTGGCGGGCGCCCTGGATGCGGTCCACCACCTTGTCAAACTCCTGCCGGTCAGCCCCGCTGACCACCTCCCGCAGCTTGTCGATATCCGACTGCAGAACCGCCCCCAGGATATCCTGTCCCGCGAACTGGTCCCCCGCCGCCTGGATGCGCTGGGTGGAGGTCAGGCGGCTGCGGATCATCTCCTGCAAAGCCCGCTGCATGCTGGGGTAGCCGTCATAGCCCAGCTCCGAGGCGAAGCGGACCACCGTGGATTCGCTGACGCCCACCAGCTTGCCCAGCTTGCTGGCGGTCATAAAAGCCGCTTTGTCGTAATTCTCCAGGATATACCCCGCAATCCGCTTCTGCCCCTTGGAGAAGCTGTCCATATTGCGCTCAATGGTATGTAACATGCTTTTCGCCATATGCCTTTCCTCCGCGTGTCCGGCCCTAACGGCCCACCGCGCCCGGTGTGTTTATCCTGCCGTATTGTACCACAAATCCCCCTGGATTCAAATGGTTTTTGCAAGTTTTTTTCTTTAGCTTGCAAAAAGGCGGAACGGCATACCGTCCCGCCAGAGATATCCTTTCAAAGCCGCTCCAAGAGCTGAAGCGCTGTCCGCGCTCCAGAAGTTTTCCTTTTAGCCGGTCCAGCGGCAGGGCACATGCGGTCACCGCCGCTAATATTCCGAACAGGAGCAGGACCTCCCGCGCCGAAGTCAGCCGGCGGAGGTGCCGAAGCAGGGCGCAGATCCCGCCCACGAGCAGTTCCGCAATCACGATCTTCTTCCAGGTCCTTTTCATTTGACGTTTTTTGCCGCCGCTTTCTGCCGTTTATATCCGGAACCAGTTGCGGCATCCCATTGTATAAAAGGAACCCAAATCAACCGTCACCGGCAAAATTCTCAAAACAGAAAGCGCCCGCTCCATGGCTCCCGGAAACTCCGGCAGGCACTGCTGATGATGATGCAGAAGCCGTCTTTTCATGAAGGCTTCTCTGATGCGTCTCTCAGCGCCGCGACCTCCTCCGGCGTCAAAAAACGCCACTTCCCCGGCGGCAGGTCCCCCAGCTCCAGGCTGTGCTCCCGCACCCGGCGCAGGCGCTTCACCGTCAGGCCGCAGGCGGCGCACATCCGGCGGATCTGCCGGTTCTTTCCCTCGTGGATGGTAACGGCCAGCTCCGCCGTCTGTTTAGTCCCGCGCAGGACCTCCACCTGGGCGGGGCGGATGGCCTCCCCCTCCAGATCCGTCAGGGCTGCGAGCCGCTCCGCCGCTCCCGCCACCGGGCCATAGACGGAGACGTGGTAGGTCTTGGACACCTCATGGCTGGGGTGCATCAGATGCTGCGCCAGCGCCCCGTCGTTGGTCAGCAGCAGCAGGCCCTCGGAGTCCAGGTCCAGCCGCCCCACGGGGTAGACCCGCACGCCGCAGTCCGCCACCAGGTCCGCCACCGTCCGGCGGCCCTGCTCGTCAGACAGGGTCGTCACATAGCCCCGGGGCTTATTCAGCAGCAGACAGACCGGCTCTGCCCTGGGTGCCAGAGGCTTTCCGTCCACACAGACCTCGTCCCGGTCCGGGTCGGCCCGCTGTCCCAATTCCGCCGGGGCGCCGTTGACCGTCACCCGTCCGGCGGTGATGTACCCCTCCGCCGCCCGGCGGGAACACACCCCGGCGGCGGAGAGCAATTTCTGTAATCTTTCTTCCATGGTTTTATTCCTTACGCAGGCAGCCCCAGCTTCAGTGTTTTCAGGGCCGATTCCAGCTTTGGCTGCACCGTTTCCCCGCACAGCAGGTCGATCCGGCCCACCTCGGCACCGTTCAGTGTAAACACGGCCTGTCCCACTTTGGTCCCGGCAGTCACCGGGGCCGTCAGAGGACCGTCCAGTTCGACGCGGGTCTCCAGGCGTTCCCCTGCGGCCACCGGCCAGGCAAAGCTCTCCGCCGCCACCAGCGGCACAGTGGCCCGCAGGCCGCCCTGTACGCTGGCCTGTTTGACCGCCTGTCCCATCACCGCCGTCCGCTGGGCGGGATAGTTGGAAAAGCCGTAGTCATACAGCGCCTGGTGATCCGCCCAGTCGTTGCCGTCCTGGAGCGTCACCGCCACCAGCCGCTGTCCGTTCCGTTCCGCGCAGCTGACCAGCGTCCGCCCCGCGGCCCGGGTATAGCCCGTTTTCAAGCCGATGCACCCATCCATGTAGGTCAGGAGCTTGTTGTGGTTGGTCATGGTGCGCCCGCCGATGGTCACGCTGCGGGTGGAGGCGATCCGCATCAGGGTCTCGTTCTCCATGGCCGCGCAGGCAAGACGGGCCATATCCCGGGCGGTGGAATAGTGCATCTCGTGGTCCAGGCCATTGGGATTGGCGAAGGAGGAATGCTCCATCCCCAGCTCCTGAGCCGTGGCGTTCATCATCTCCACGAACTCCGCCTGACTGCCGCCCACCGCGTCCGCGATGGCCACGGCGGCGTCATTGCCGGAGCAGAGCAGCAGTCCGTAGAGCAGGGTCTCCAGCGTCAGCTGCTCCCCCTCCTTCAGGTACATGGAGGAGCCCTCCGTCAGCGCGGCCTCCCGTTTCACCGTGACCACAGCGTTCAGGTCTCCCTCCCGGATCGCCACCAGCGCCGTCAGAATTTTGGTGGTGCTGGCGATCAGCATCTTCGCGTCAGCATTCTGCTCATACAGCACCCGTCCGCTGTCCACGTCCATCAGGATCGCCGACGTGGCGGAGGTGCCCACAGCGCGGGCCTGACAAGGAAATATACGAAACAGCACCAGAAAAGCCGCAAAAAAGCAGCCAAATCTTCTTGGCAAAACCATCACCTCATCATTTGCAGTGATGGTAGTATACCCCCATCAGTCGGTTTCTTTTGCTTCCTTCTTGTCGAAATATTTTTCCACCTTATCCATGATATCGGGAACCATCTCCACCACGCGGTCCAGCGTGGATACGGGAGGCACCGCCACAGGCAGAACGCGGGTGGCGCCGTCCTTGATGACCAGGAACGCCACCGGGTCGATCTTCACGCCGGCGCCGCTGCCGCCGCCGAAATTCTCCTTGGGGGCCTTGCCGTAGTCTCCGCCGCCGCTGCCAAAGCCGAAGCTGACCTTGGAGATGGGGATCAGCGTCACGCCGTCAGGGGTGGTGATGGGCTGTCCCACAATGGTGTTGGTGTCCACCATCTCGTGGATCTTTTCCATGGTAGAGCGCATCAGGTCGCACAGGGGGCTTTTCTTTTCCATCGTATTATCCATTCTGCTCATCCTTTCTGATGCCATGCACTGTTTTCAGTGCGGCGTTTTCCTGTTCGTGATATCATGTGGCCGCGGTTTCCGCGGCCTCCGCCGTTTCCGCCTTTGGCTGCTGCTTCTGCTTTTTCTGAAAGCGGAGGAACCACCGCAGCGCCGGGATGCCCACGCCAAAGCCCACGGCCAGCAGGGTCCCAATGCGGATCGAGATCCCGGCTTCTCCCTCCAGCACCGTCTTTGGGGCGTCAAAATCGATCCCCACATGGATGTACGGGTCCGGGATGACCAGCAGCTGTTCCAGCACCGGCATCACGGTCCATACCCCGGCGTGGAAATAGCCGTACTGCTCCGCGGCGGCGGCCGGGTCCTCGCTGCCGCCCAGCGTGATCCGCAGGTCCAGCGGCTGGACGCGGATGCCCCGCCGTGTCCGGGCCAGCGCCTTTTTCAGCGGCGGCGCCAGGGTGCGGACGGCGTCCTTGACATCCGCAAATGCGATCTTGGGAAAAGCCTTTTTCGGTTTTTCCTCTTTCCCCTCTTTCGGCTCCTTCGGCGGCTTCTCCGCCTTTTTCGGCTTCTTCTTCGCAGGCAGGACCCGGATGCGGAAGGGGCCGAGCTTTACGTCCGCCGTGGTCTCCCCGCCGTGAAGCCCCACATGGATGCCCACGCGGGTCCGGCACAGCAGCAGGATCAGCGCCGCTAAAATGCCCAATATCCAAAGCCAGAGCAAGGCCGTCCCCCCTTCATGTCCCTCGCTGCCGCCTGCGGCGGAAGCGGTGTTATGCCTCTGTCGGGAAATCCGCGGTCTCCGGCGTGTCGGCGCCGGTGATCTCCGTCTCCTCCACAGGGTCGATGATCTCCCCGTTTTCGTTCAGGCGCATCTGGCCCTCGCCGCCCAGGTCCGGCATCTCCGGCAGGTCCTCCAGGCTGGTCAGGTGGAAGGCCCTCAGGAACTGCTTGGTGGTGCGGTACAGGTGGGGGCGGCCCGGCACCTGCAGGCGGCCGCACTCCTCAATGAGCTTCCGCTCCTGCAAAAGCCCCATGGTGTAGGCGCTGTCCACGCCCCGGATCTGGTCCACAAACGCCCGGGTGGTGGGCTGGTAGTAGGCGATGATGGTCAGGACCTCCAACGCCGGCTGGCTCAATTTGGCGGGCTTCCGGATCTCAAATGCCTTGCGGATCACGTCGGCGTAGTCCGGCGCGGAGCAGAGCTGCCAGCTGTCCTCGATGTGCAGCAGGCGGACGCCCCGGCGCTCATAGGCGTAGTAGTCCATCAGCTTTTGGAGCACCTGCTCCACAGTGGGCCGGTCCATCTCCAGGGCCACACAGATGCGGTCCACATTCACCGGCTCGCCGGACGCGAATAAGATGCCCTCAATGGCGGATTCTATTTCTCTCATCTCCATGGTCTCCATGGCCGGTCTCTCCTTGTGCGATCATAAAGTCAAATTCTCCGGCAGTTCCCTCTCCTGCCGGACGGTGCAGTCCGTCTCGGACCCTGCCAGATGCAGGATGTGGGCGCGGCACAGCTCCAGCACCGCCAGAAAGGTGGCTACCACCTCGCTGCGGCTGCGGTTTCCCCGGAAGAGCAGGCGGAACCGGGTGATGCCGTGCTCCTTCAGCTGGCGGATGATCTCCCGGGCCTTGCTCTCCACCGGGTACGGCTCATGCTGAACGATCTCCTGAAAGGACGTTCTGGGCGGCGGCAGCGTCCGCTCCGCCCGGTTTTGGATCTCCGCCATGGCCAGGACCAGGTCCGCCTTCTCCTGGCTGTACTCGTAGATCTTCCCCCGCTCCATGGGCTCCGGGTTCCTGGTGATGATATTCCGGCCAAATTCCCCCATGGGGCCCAGCTTGACCGTCAGCGCCTTGATGCGGGCGTAGTTCTCGTTCCGGCGGCGCTCCTCCAGGGACTGGATCAGGGCGTCCATCTCGCTCTGGGCCTCTTCATCCTCGATGGACAGCAGCATCCGGGTCTTGAGATAGACCAGATGGGACGCCATGGTGACGAACTCGCTGGCCACCTCCAGGTCCATCTTCTGCCGCTGTTCCAGCCAGGTGATATACTGGTCGCAGATCAGGGAGATGGAGATATCCTGGATCTCCATCTTATTTTTGCCCAGCAGGAACAGGATCAGATCCAGGGGGCCCTCAAAGTCCTGCATCTCCTCCGACCGGGAGCGGACCACTTTTTCCAATTTGTAGACAGGATTTTCCAATTGAACACCTCAAAAACCAAAGAGCTTCAGCACGGCCATCCATGCGCGGGATATCAGGAGTCCCATAAAGCCGTCCCCGATCCCCAGGAACGACAGCGCCAGCAGTACGAAAATTCCATATCGCTCATACCGCATCAGGCGGCCGTAGGTCTGGTCCGGCAGCAGCACCGCCAGCACCTTGGAGCCGTCCAGCGGCGGGATGGGGATCAGATTGAACACCCCCAGGCCCAGAGAGAGGCGGGCCGTGACCACCAGAAAGTAAAACAAGATCCCCATGGCAGCGCTGTCAGGTCCATAAAGTAAAATCGCCTTATAAGCAGCCAGCAGCAAGCATGTCAGCAGAAAATTGGAGACCGGACCCGCCAGAGCCGTGAGTGCCATCCCCTGCTTGGGCTTTTTGAAGTACCGCGGGTCCACCGGCACCGGCTTGGCCCAGCCAAAGCCGACCGCGAACATCATCGCAAGGCCCAGCCAGTCGATGTGCCGCAGCGGATTCAGGGACAGCCGGTGCATCGACTTGGCCGTGGGGTCTCCCAGCACATAGGCCGCCAGGCCATGGCAGGTCTCGTGGACGGTCAGGCATAAAAAAACAGCAGCCACCCGGAGAGCCGCCTCTCCCATGGAGGCAAAGTTCAGGGCGCGAAATAATTCTTGCAGATAATGCAGCATAGCTCTCTCCAGACATAATGACCCAAAATATACAGTCATTATATAGTCAATTCATTTGAAAAATAGCAAAGCTGTTTTTCAAGCGGGCAATGCCCGCTGTGCGCGAAGCGCACGGTGAATGACTATGAAATCTAAATCAAGGCCGCTTTCGCGGCCTGTCACAGCGCGTACGCGCTGTGACACTTGAAAAGTGGGTTTACCACTTTTCAAGTTATTTGATTATACCAAACCGCTGCGGAAAACACAAGGAAAATCCCAAATCTCCCATCAGATATGCAAAAAAGGAACCGCCCTGGAGCGGTTCCTTTTGATATGCGGAGATCAGGCCTTCTTGGCGATCTCGGTCAGCTGGGTGAAGGCGGCGGCGTCGCTGACAGCCAGCTCGGCCAGCATCTTGCGGTTGATCTCAATGCCGGCGGCCTTCAGGCCGTGCATGAAGGTGGAGTAGTTCATGCCGTTCATCTTGCAGGCGGCGGAGATGCGGGTGATCCACAGGGAGCGGAAGTCACGCTTCTTCAGCCGGCGGCCGGTGTAAGCGTAGGTCAGGGACTTCATCACCGCCTGGTTGGCAACGCGGAAATGCTTGGACTTGGAACCCCAATAGCCCTTCGCCATCTTCAGGGTCTTATTTCTTCTCTTGCGCGTCATCATCGCGCCTTTGACTCTAGCCATTTGTGTATACCTCCTATTTCAACGTCTCGTAATCTTACTTGTAGGGGATCATCTTGCGGACAGCATCCACATTGGTGACGTCCGCATAGCCGCCGGCGCGCAGACGACGAGTACGCTTGGTATCCTTCTTGGTCAGGATGTGGCTCTTGAAAGCCTTGGCGCGCTTGACCTTACCGGTCTTGGTCAGGTTGAATCTCTTCTTGGCACCGCTATGGGTTTTCAGCTTAGGCATAGTAGTAGCTCCTTCCGTGTATTTGAAAATCTTCGATATTACTTGCCGGATTTGGGGGACAGGAAGATGGACATCATCCGGCCCTCCAGCTTGGCGGCTTTGTCCAGGTTGGCGGTTTCGGCACACTGTTCAGCGAACCGGCCCAGCAGCTCCTTGCCGATATCGGTATGGGCCATCTCACGGCCGCGGAAGCGGACGGAGACCTTGACGCGGTTTCCGTCAGCGATGAACTTCTGGGCGTTTTTCAGTTTCGTGTTGAAATCTCCGATGTCGATGCCCGGGGACATCCGGATCTCCTTGATCTCGACCACGTGCTGGTTCTTTCTGGCTTCTTTTTCCTTCTTGCTCTGCTCGAACCGGAATTTGCCGTAATTCATCAGCTTACAGACCGGCGGAACGGCCTGGGGCGAAATCTTGACCAGGTCCAGGCCCTGCTCGTCGGCGATCTTCAGGGCCTCCGCGGGGGCCATGATGCCGAGCTGCTCACCTCCGGAACCGATCAAACGGATCTCCTTGTCGCGGATCTCCTCATTCAGTTCATGCACTTGCTTACTAATGGTCGAAGCACCTCCATCCATAAAATCACAAAACGCGGACACCATACACTGGCATCCGCGCAACAACAAACTGCCCCTTGCGGCAGTCTGGATACGACGCTGTTGACCTCTTTGCCCGTTGGCTGGAGGTGAGGCGGATGCGATCAGCCTTCTTTGTTTTGCCTGATTAGTATACCAGCCCCGCCGGGGTTTGTCAACCGTATTTTTCAGGTTTTTTATGTATATTTGAAAGCCCTCCTGGCCACAATAGGGACTGTATCCGTGAAGCGAAAGGAGGTACCTTTATGCAGAACCGTGAGAACAACCAGAATGAGCGCAATCAGAACCAGAATCAGAACCAGCGCGAGAACAAGCAGCAGAACGAGCAGCGCAACCAGAAGGAAAACCGCAAATAAGCGGCGGATCCTGGGATTTACGAATACGCGGCGGGACGCAGTACCCGCCGCGCATTTTTTATGGCGCGATGTCAAACTCGGCAGTCAGCAGAAAGTCCTCGGTGTCCCCCGGCTCCCGGTACTCAAAAAACCATTTCGCCACCCGGTAATGGCCCTCCGGGAGCGAGCCATACCGGTTGGCCCAGGTCAGCTCCTGCGTCACCGTCTCGTCCTTTGGATAGATCAGCGCCTCGGCGGTGTTGGCGTACTCGCCTTTTTGGGTCTCCAGCCAGTACCAGGTCCCGTCCACCTCTTTCTGCAGGCCGAAGTCATGCTCGTTGCCGCTGTCAATCTCCGCATCCGTGGTGTTCACGATCTCCACGGTGACGGCGCCGGGATAGGCCGTTCCCTCCACCACGGTCATGGTCACGCCCTCGTAGGTGTTGACCTCGCCCTCGAACTTCTCCCCTGTTTTGGTCTCCGCGCCGCACCCCGTCAGCAAAAGAAGGCAGAGCAGGGCCGTCACGCAAACAGCTCTCCGCATCGTCAGATTCCCCTTTCAGTCATTTACTTTTTAGACGGCGCGTCCCGCCCAAAAGTTCCCAAAGTTCCCGCAGATTTCTTCTTTTAACCGGCAGGGCGATGTTGTCTGCCCGGAGCCGGCATAGGACCTCCGATACCGAAACTGCCTGTTATCCGCCGCTTTTCCCCTTTCCCCGTTTTATGCGCTGCCGCTTGATTTTCGGATCCCCTGCAATCGTATCCGGCAGAAAGGTATCATTGACACTTGACTTTTTTATACACGGTGTATAAAATTAGTACAAATACTTCTTGAGTGCCCCTCGGAAGAGGGGGTAAAAGGGAATCGGGTGAAAATCCCGAGCGATCCGGTCACTGTGAGAGGGTAGTTTGCTGCAAAACACCATTGTCGATGGACGAGAAGGTGCGGCAAGCGCTATTCCCAAAGCCAGGAAACCTGCTTAAGAGGAACGATGAGGTATCTTCCGCAGAAAGTAGCTCATCTGAAGTGACTGGACCAGGGGTGCGCTGTGCGCCTGTATTTGCGTTGCTTTGGACTGCTTTCCGCTTTTGGAAAGCAGTATTTTTTTTGCGGTGATATAAAAAACAAAAGGAGAAATAAACATGAAAACTGCAAAAAAGATCCTCTGTATACTTCTGGCTCTGGCCATGGTCCTGTCTATGGCCGGCTGTACGGCCGGTGAATCATCCCCGGAACCGCCTTCCGAAGCAGCCGCCGATCCCGCCGAGGCCCCCCAACAGGAGAGTTCCTCGGATACCATTACCATCGTAGATTTTAACGACCGCGAAGTTGAGGTCCCCCGGGATGTACAGCGGATCGTGGCGGGATGGGGCATCAAAAACTACATCTGCATGGATGTGGACGACAAGATCGTCAATTCGACAACAGACGATTTCTGCCTGATGATCAACCCTGATCTGGCCAACAGAGGCTCTATCAAAAGAGACGGAACTACCAGCGCCGAGGCCATTGCGGACCTGGAGCCGGATGTGGTCATCATGAAGTGGAACAGCAAGCTGATCGACACGCTTGATGAGCTTGGTATTCCTACTCTCGCGCTCAGGATGGAGACGGAGGAAGAGGTCCTGTATGCAATCGATATGTTCGGCAAGGCTTTTGGCAAAGAGGAGCGCGCCAAGGAGCTGATCGATTATTATGAAAAGCTGACGGGCATGGCGGAGGACCTGGTGGCGGACATTCCTGACTCCGAAAAGCCGACCGCCATCTTCCTTGGCGAATATGTGGGTTCTACGGCCCCGGATACGATGCTGCAGGGCATGGCTCTCGAAAAAGCCGGTGCCGTCAATCCCGCTGCCGCAGTCGGCAGAGGTGAGCTCTGGGCGCAGGTCGGCATGGAACAGATCATGGAGTGGGACCCGGATTATATCTTTATGGCCAACGATCTGACCAGCAGAGACTATACCCTGGAGAGCTTCATCAATGACCCTGCCAATGCAAGCCTCAAGGCCGTTCAGAATGGCCATGTATATGAATCTCCCGCTGATATCGACCTGTGGATGTATCCCGGCTTTGTCATTTCTCTGGGTACATTGTGGCTTATCCACACCATGTATCCCGACCGCTTGAGCGATGCGGAACTGGAGGAAATCGCGCTGGAATATTACGACACTGTTTACGGTCTGACTCTGACGAGAGAAGAACTGGGCTTCTGATATGTACAGCAAAGATAAGGCCGCAGATCTGAAATCAAATAGAGTGGGCAGAAAGTATGCTCTGCCCACTCTCATTTGGGTACTTATTCTGGCAGTGCTGCTTCTGTTTATATCGCTGGTCTGCCTGTGTCTGGGGCAATATTCCATGACGATGGGGGAAAGCATACAGGTCCTTTTTGGAAAGATGCTGCACACCCAAGTGACCTGGAAGCCCATGATGGAGAAGGTCATATTCTATCTAAGGCTCCCCAGGATCATCGCCGCCGGACTGGTTGGGGCCTCGCTGGCTCTGTCAGGCTCGGCATACCAGGGCATTTTCAGGAATCCCCTGGTATCCCCTGATCTCCTGGGCGTTTCCTCCGGCGCCTGCGTGGGCGCCGCGCTGGCCATATTGATGGGATTAAATGGAACGTGGATCCAGCAGGTGATGGCTTTTGGCACCGGCCTGCTGTCCGTTGGCCTCACACTCCTGATCCCCAAAATGCTGGGCAGCACCTCCAACATCATGCTTGTGCTCTCCGGGGTGATCGTTTCCGGCCTGATGAGTTCGGTCATGGGCATGATCAAATATGTGGCCGATCCACAGAGTCAGCTGCAGGCCATCACCTTCTGGCAGATGGGCAGTTTCGCATATGTGAAATACGATGAGATCGGGAGCGTTCTTGCTCCCATGGCTGTCGGGACGGTCATTCTGCTTCTCATTTCATGGTGGATCGATATCCTTTCCATGGGTGAGACGGAAGCAAAGCTTTTGGGCGCCAATGCAAGGCCCATCAGAAATGTCGCCATCCTGTGTTCTTCCATCTTGACAGCAAGCGCTGTCTGCTTATGCGGGACCATCAGTTGGGTCGGTTTGGTGATCCCCCACTTTGCGCGTATGCTGGTAGGGCCAAACAGCACGAAACTGATGCCGGTGGCATGCCTGCTGGGCGCTATATTTATGATCGTAGTGGACACCTGTTCCCGTAATATAGCCGGAGTGGAACTCCCCGTCAGCATCCTGACCAGCCTTATCGGGGCCCCATTTTATATTATGCTGATGAAACGCCAAAAAGGAGAACTGCAGTGATATACGATGTACGAGGTTTGCGGTTCGCTTACCCTGGCGGACGCACCGTTATAAAGGACGCCTCATTCACATTGGACAAAGGAGAAGTACTGACTATTTTAGGTCCCAACGGGGCTGGGAAAAGCACGCTCTTCAACTGCCTTGCAAACATTCGCTCTCCCAGCTCCGGCACGATCCTCTTGAACGGAAAGCCCATGGCTGAAATGTCTGTGCGGGAGATCGCCGGCGTGATCGGATATGTGCAGCAGTCTCACATCCCGGTATTCGACTATACCGTGCTTTATTTTGTGATGATGGGTCGTGCCGCTAAAATAGGGGTCTTTTCCAAGCCCAAAGAAGAGGACCGCCGGATAGCCATGCAGTCACTGGAGACACTGCATATCGCGCATTTGGCGGAAAAACCTTATACCGAGATCAGCGGCGGAGAGCGGCAGCTGGTTTTGATCGCCAGGGCACTCACCCAGCAGCCCCAGGCCATCCTGCTGGACGAGCCCACATCTCATCTGGATTTTGGCCGTTCCACATACATCCTTGAGCTTGTGCAGAACATGAGCGCCAGCGGATATTCCATCATTATGACCACCCATGATCCCAACCACGCGATCCTGCTTGGCGGCAAAGCGGCGATATTGGACAGGGACGGCGTCCTGCATGTCGGGTACACACGCGAACTCGTTACAGAGGAATGCCTGCGGGATCTATACCGCAGCGAGCTGCACCTGATCGATGTACCGCAGCTGCACCGGACTGCCTGCCTAAGTGCAGGACTTCGCTGTCATTGCCATACTTAGAGGATCCTTGATGCAGGCGAAAAGGCGGATCGAAGATCGAAGGCGTGTACAATAGACCGCGCAAATTGGAAAAGGTCAAAACTCCAGTCCTCCGGCGGCATGTAAGGAGTGGGGAAAAAGTCTGCGCAATCCCCTGCCGGACATGTACAAATCGTTGGTTGCGCTCCCCCTTGAAGTGTGCTATCATAGCCACTGATATCAAATTTTCCCAGGAGCGGTCGAATCAACATGGAAACACGTCAAAAACACATCGGGCGCCTGTTCGCCCTCTTCACCATCACGGTCTGGGGCTCCACCTTTATCTCCAGCAAAAAGCTGCTGGCCATCTATACGCCAGCCCAGATCATGCTGACCCGCTTTCTGCTGGCGTACTGCGCGCTGTGGCTGCTGCGGCCCAGGAGGCTTGCCCTCACGCGGAAGCAGGAGGCCGTTTTCTTTCTGATGGGCCTGACGGGATGCTCCGTCTATTTCTACACGGAGAACACGGCGCTGACCTACACGCTGGCCTCCAATGTCAGCATCATCGTGGCCGCCGCCCCCATCCTCACCGCCATCCTGGCCCACTTCACCGGAGAGGAGCGCTTTCACCGCGGCACCCTCTGGGGCTTTCTGACCGCCTTTTCCGGCGTGGTGCTGGTGGTGTGCAACGGCACCTTTGTGCTGAAGCTGAATCCCCGGGGGGATCTGCTGGCCCTGGCGGCCGCCGCCTGCTGGGCGGTGTACTCCATCCTGCTGCGGCGCATGGGCCAGGGACTGGACCCGGTCCTGGTGACCCGGCGTACCCTGTTTTGGGGTGCGGTGACTGCCATTCCCCTTGCGGTGCTGGGGGGAGCGCCCTTCCCCGCCGCGCCGCTGCTGACGCCGGTGGTGGCCGGAAACTTCCTCTTTTTGGGCCTCATCGGCAGCGGCCTCTGCTATGTGCTGTGGAACAAGGCCTTCCGCCTGCTGGGCGTGGTGGCCACCAACAACTTCATCTATTTGAACCCCTTTGTCACCATCGTGACCGCCAAGCTGTTTTTAAACGAGCCGATCTCTCCCCTGGCCCTGCTGGGTGCGGCCCTCATCACCCTGGGCGTTGTGATTTCCCAGCGTCCCGCAAAACAGGAGACAGAAAAAAGCTGTGCCGGATGACCGGCACAGCTTTTTCATATTTCATATCCCAGACTCAGCGGATGAATTGGATATTTGCGTCCACCCGGCCCGTGATGCCGTCGATGGAACAGCTGCTGGAGAACTGCCAATAGTCCATCTGGTAATAGAAGGTGGGATACTGCTTTTCGGAGGTCTCGTTCTTGTACTCCGGATACCAGTAGAGATAGGGAGCCATGGCGCCCTGGTCATATTTGATGTAGCTGACATACTGTCCAGCGTAGATCATCGGCTCATAGCCCGCCTCCGCCACGCGCTCACAGAAGGCGATGGCGCAGGCCGTGGCCATCTCCGGCGTGGTGCCGTAGACCCGATAGGAGGCGTCGTGCATCTCCCAGTCGTAGGCAACAGGGCCGTCGATGTCATAGTCCCGCAGAAGCTCGATGACGTAATCCGCCTCCTCAATGGCCTCCTCCACGGTGATGGCCTGGGCGAAGAAGTACACGCCGGTCTCGATGCCCGCATCCATGGCGCCCTCGATGTTCTTTCCGTAGAAGGCGTCCGTGTTCAGAGAGCCTGAGCTGTATCCCCGGAAGCCCGCGCGCACCATGACAAAGTCCACGCCGTCCGCCGCCACGGCCTCCCAGTCGATGGTCTTGTCGGGGCAGGACTGGTTCTGGAAGGAGGAGACGTCGATGCCGAAGCGGGTGTCAAAGCGGTCCCCCACATAGACCAGACGGTCGTCCTCCCACACGAAGTCCCCCTCGCCCAGCCGGATGGGGTCCGCCTCCTCATAGACCGGGATGCGCTTGCCGCTGTATTCGATGTACTCCCCTGTGGTCTCTCCGGGCGTATAGACCTCGCTGGGCTGGATGCCCGGCACCACCGGGTCCTCAGGCTCCTCCGGGTCCATCGGGTCCTCAGGCTCCTCCGGGATAACGGGGTCCGTGATCGTCGTCGGCAGGATGGCGCTGAAATTCCGGGTGTGTCCCATGACCGTCACGTTGGAGAGCGTCACATCTCCCACAACACCGGGGGCCAAAATCAAATCGCCGTAAATGGTCATGTCCTCCAGGGCCGCGCCGTCGGCGGCGTTGATCATCAGCGTCCCATGGACATCCTCCGAATAGGTCCCGGAGGTATGGATCAGGGTCTGGATCATATTGCCCAGGATGTTGACGATCTCCGCCCGGGTGATGGGCTCCTGAGGGCGGAAATTGCCGTCCCAGCAGTCCGTGATATAACCCCGGACCGTCATCTCTGCCACCGGCCCCTTCGCGTACTCCGCGAACTGCTCCGCGTCGCCGTAGGGCAGGTCGGTGGTGGAGGCGTCGATGCGGAAGGCACGGGCGATCATCGTCACAGCCTGCTGGCGGGTGATGGTGTCCCCCGCCAGGGCCTTGCCGTTGTTGCCTAGGTAGACCCCCGCAGCATGGAGCTTCAAAATGGCGCTCTCCCAGTAATTCCCCCGGATGTCGGAGAAGGTTTCCGCCCCGGAGATGGTCTGGAACTGCAAAAAGCGGTCCATGATGCCCGCGAAAGCGCCCCGGGTGATGGAGTTGTCCGGGCGGAAGGTCCCATCCTCATATCCTTGGATGATGCTGTACTCCTCGCTCCACTTGGCGATGGAGTTCTCGGCCCAGTGTCCGGCGGTATCGGAAAACGCGGCTACGGGCGTCAGCGCCAGAGCAGCGGCCAGTGCCGCGGATGCCAGCCGTTTCGGCAGTCGAATGTGATGCATGGCAGTTCCTTTCTGTCGTTTTTTGTCGGTTCGGATGTTAAAAAACGCCGCAGCCCGTACTTGGGCTGCGGTGTTATGTCACCTATTTGGCAGCGCCTTTTTTTATTATAACGGAGGTTGCTGCTCCGGTCAAGCCGCATGTGGGGATTTGTCAAATAATGTTATGTCTCCCAATACAGGGGAGGTCTGCCTCTCCTGCCTCCATCTGTAAGACGAATGGACGCCGGGTTTTGTTTCACCCTGCAAGAAAAACTGGCAAAACCCCCAAAAAAGTTTTCCTTTTTGGAGGGTTTTGCCCAATAAAGCTATGTGGTTTCTCGGGGAATGTACGACCGTCTCCGGCTGTCCTCCCGGACGATGGAGCCATTGCGGAACACCGACGCCAGCAGCCCCAGCAGGGCGCAGTCCGCAGCCAGAGCCGTGCCGCCGTCGGAGATCAACGGGTATGGGAAGGGCGTCAGCAGTCCCTGATAACCCAAGAGGCCTGTCAGCGTCTGGATCACATACGCGGCGGCCTGCCAGGTCAGCGTCAGCAGGATGGCAGCGGCCAGCAGCCGCCCCAGCGCCGCCGTCTGGCGGCGGCACTTCCTCCAGCCAACGGCCAGCAGGACCGCCATGGGGGCCTGCACCGCCAGAAAAGCCAGCCAGCCGAAGTTCGCCAAAATCGCCAGCAGCATACCATCATACATTTCATAGCGGAGCAGCCAGCGCAGGTCCTCCAGCCATTGCGCCGGATTCTCCACGCCCTCCGGGATATCGGCCATGTCCACAAGACCGGCGTTGGACACAAGCTCCCGGACATACTGCTTCTGCCAGATGATATAGTCATCATTTCCCCCCTGCGCCCGCAGAACGGCGTCGATCAGGGAATAGGGCGCTCCGTCAGCCAGGACCGTCAGCGCCAGCAGGATGGCTCCCAGCGCTGCCAGGGCATAGCCCGCCACCAGCAGCCAGTTCCGCTTCTGTCCGCCGAACCAGCCGCTCTTCACGGCTAGGGCCAGCAGCGCCGTGCCGCACAGCAGCGTGGGCCAGAGCATCTGCACCCACCCCAGGGCGATCCACGGAAGCGCGGGCGCAAGCCCCAGGGCGCAGCAGGCCGCAAGTCCCCTGCTCCCCTTTTCCCGCAGGGCGTAGATGGACAGCGCCATGGCAAGCGGCAGCAGCAGGGGCAGATAATCCCCCACGTCAAGCGGATAATCCATGGTGATCTCCAGAAGAGGTCGGCCGAATACCGCCGCGGTCAGCAGCATTGCCGCCAGCAGCGGCCTTTTTCCCAGAAAGGTATAGTCCAGAAAATACAGCAGTGCCATGACCCCCAGCGCCAGAGCCAGAGTGCCGCCCCAGCGGGGGAAATAATAGCCCGTGAGCGCGCTCACGCCCCAGTGCTGGAACACCCGGAAGCCCAGCCAGACCGCCAAGGAAAGCAGTGCCGGGATAAAGATCCCCCAGCTGGGCCGGGGGCGGTGGATGCGGTCCAGCTCCGTGCCCACGGATACCGGGTCTCCCATCTCCTCCATAGCCAGGCGCTCCGCCTCCTCCGGGGTGCTTCCCTCCTCCGCGAAAGCGTCCCGCTGGTCCTCTAAGTGCCCCTTGAGTTCCAGCGCCACTACGGGCCCTGCCCGCTTCCAGCGGATCTGTTCCTCCACCGCTGTCAGATATTCCTGAATGGTGCTGCAAGCCAATGGGGCCACCTCCCCTCCCCCATGGATGGCGCAGTGCTTTCCGGGCAGCTCTCCCGAACAATGGAACTGCCGCGGAATACAGAGAGGGCCAGGCCGATCAGGGCCATGTCGATCACAGTATGTAAATTGCCGCCTAACAGGGGCATACAGACGTTTGCTACTATTATATAGCCCATATTCATGAAAAGGCTGAATACCGCTTGGATAGTGAGCGTCATCACCACGGCCAGGGCAATCAGCCGCCCCGCCTGGTTCCGTTGGCGCAGGCAGCGCCGGAACAGCCACACCAGCAGGGCAGCGATGGCGGCGGCCAGCGCCAGGAAGGGCAGCCAGCCCAGCTTATAGACCATCTCGCTGAGCAGGAAATCCTGTGGCCAGTCCAACACACCCAGGGCATACGGTGAAACCGTCTCCCGGTCGGCGCTGCCCAGCAGATGGGAAAGCCCCAGGCTGGTTTTGACGGACATCGACAGATAACCAGCACCAGATGCGTCCAGCTCCGGGTGGAGCAGCTGTGTCAGCCTCTCCGCCAGGGACAGGCCTCCCCTCCAGATCGAGAATATGGCCAGCGCCGCCGTCACCCCCAGAGTCGCTTTGACAGTCTTTTTCCGTCCCACGCCGAACCAGTCCATCCCGGCGGCGCAGACCATCAGGGCAAAGCCCGCCAGGAGCAGCGTCAGCAGTCCCGCCGTGGTCGGTACCACGACGGTCAAAGCCGCCAGCAGCACGCCGCCAAGGGCCGCAAGTAAAATTCCTTTCCAGCCCTTTCCCCTGCAAATATACAGCCAGGCGGCATAGACCACCGGGAACAGCAGTACCAGATAACCGGCATAGTAGTTCCGCCCGCCGGAATAACGCGGTGTCAGCAGCAGGCCGGCCCCGGTCAGCAGCAGCGTGCCAACGTACACCACCCCCGCGTGGCGGACCAGCCAGGTGTAGTCCAGGAAATAAGCGCCCAGCAGACAGGCGGTTCCCAGAAGCAGGGCCGCCGCTGTCCGGACGGGGTCTGCGGCGTAAATATGAGAAAAGACGCCCGCCCGTTCCAGCAGCACCCGCAGCAAGGCTCCGGTCACAGCCAGCGCCACCGTCAACAGCAGCAGCCCCCACTGGGGCCGGGGGCGGTGGATGCGGTCCAGCTCCGTGCCCACGGATACCGGGTCCCCCATCTCCTCCACAGCCAGGCGCTCCGCCTCTTCCGGGGCGCTTCCCTCCTCCGCAAAGGCGTCCCGCTGGTCCTCCAGATGCCGCTTCAATTCCAGCGCCACCACAGGCCTTGCCCGCTTCCAGCGGATCTGTTCCTCCACGGCCGCCAGATATTCCTGTATCGTTTTACGCTCCGGCACAGCAGGCACCTCCTTTCAGGACCCGGCCCACGGCGCGGGCATAGGCGTTCCAGGATTCCTCCTTCTCCCGCAGGGCCGCGCCGCCCTCCTTCGTCAGATGATAGTACCGCCGGGGCTTTCCCGCGGCGGCCTCCCGCTCATAGGCTGTGACGAAGCCCTTCTCCTCCAGGCCGTGGAGCAGCGGATACAGCGTTCCGGCCTTCAAGTGGAAGGTGTCATCGCTGCGCCGCTTCAATTCCTCGATCATCTGATAGCCGTACTTGTCCCCATCCTCCAGCAGCTTCAGCACCAGCAGCGCCATACTGCCGCTGACCAGGCTCTTGTCCAGTTCCATACCGCTTCCTCCTTATATAGATCATCTATATATCGGATTATATATCGATATCCTATATATGTCAAGGAAAAAAACGGCGTACGAAAGGTCCGCCGTTTTTCTCACTTGCGCCGCACCGGGTAGCAGACCTCGGTGACGAACTGATCAGGGTCCCGGGTCTCGTGGGGGCTGACATGGTAGATGTTGAAAAACAGGCCGTCAAAGACATAGCCGTTGTCCCTCACCCAGGCGGCCACCGCCTCGTTGACCTCGCTGATCTGGCCGTAGCTGCCCCGGAAGGTGGCGGAGGCCACCTGGACCGCGGGGACGGTCTTGAATCTCACGTGCTCGGTGTCGGGATACGTCCCCTTCACGCTCTTCTGGATCTCCACATCCACGTCGCCCTCCTTGAACTCGCCGTCGTGGTAGATGCCGGTGCACAGGGCCGGGTCGCCCTCCTGGATGTCCATGTGGGCGGTCTCCCTCACAAAGATATGCCACAGGTCGCCCTCCCGGTCATAGCTGGGGATGATCTGCCGGACGCTGGCCACATACCGCTCCGGCAGGGTCTTGATCGTCACATCATACTTCATGGCTGTCTTGTCCTTTCTCAGCCGTTCAATGGCTGTGTCCAGGAGCCGCAGGCGCCGTGCCGCCTCCGCCGCCTCTTCCTCCGCCTCCGCCCGCTTTTTCAGCAGGCGCCCCTCCAACGCCGCCCGGTCGTCCCAGCAGGCCAGCAGCTCTGCAATGCCCGCCAGGGAAAAGCCCATGTTTTTCAGTGCGGTGATCCGATTGGCCGTGATGAGCTGGGCCTCACTGTAATAGCGGTAGCCGGTGAAAAGGTCGATGCTCTCCGGGCCAGAAGGCCGATCTCGTCGTAATGGCGCAGCATGCGGATGCTGACTCTGGACAGTTTTGAAAATTCGCCGATCTTCAGCATGGGTTCCCTCCACATCGATGTGATTCTTGAGCTCAGGTACAGCATACGCCCTCCCTCCATGAGAGAGTCAAGGGGGAACTTCAAATTTTTTCTCCGGCCCGCTGGTCCGTCTTGGCAGCAGGGCGCTGAAACTTGAAAAATTTTTGTAAATATGAGAATTATGTATACCATATTTTGTGGTGCTATGATATAATATCCCCAATTCCGGAATGTGTCTGGAATTGTCGCCGCATATGAAAAACCGCCGGGTATCCCCGGCGGAAAATTGGGAGGTCCCGCTATGAAATGTCCGTTTTGCGGATACAGTGAGAGCAAGGTCATCGATTCCCGCCCCGCAGATGAGGGCGCCAGCATTCGCCGCAGGAGGGAGTGCCTCTCCTGTTCCAAGCGGTTCACCACATATGAGACGGTGGAGAGCCTGCCCATGGTAGTGGTGAAAAAGGACGGCAGCCGGCAGAGCTTTGACCGCCGGAAGGTGCTGGGCGGCATGATCCGGGCCTGTGAAAAGCGGCCTGTTCCCCTGGCGGAGCTGGAGCGCATCGCCGAGGAGATCGAGCAGGACCTGCAAAACTCCATGGAGCGGGAGATCAGAACGGAGACCATCGGCGAGAAGGTCATGGACCGCCTGCGGACGGTGGATCAGGTTGCCTATGTCCGCTTTGCCTCCGTGTACCGTCAGTTCAAAGACATCGACACCTTCATGGCGGAGCTGAACAAGCTTCTGGCCGAAAAGTAAATATCCTTTACAGCACGTTTTTGACGCTGAACCGCTCCATATCCGCCAGCAGGCGCAGCTGATCCCGCAGGTCGGAGATCTCCGCCCGGAATTCCGTGATCTCCCGGGTGGCGGCAAAGGCCATGGCGCGGCGGTACATGGCCTCCGCGTCCTCCACCGCGTCGTGTTCGGAGACGATGTGGAGATACGTTTGGCGGTCAGACCAGTCCGCGTAGCTGTCCGAGAGGGCGGAGAGGGCCTGGGACCAATCCTCCGCCTGGGCCAGCGCATCCGCCTGTTGGAGCTGTTCCCGCCAGCGCTCTGTGTGCGCGGACATCCTGCCGCTGTTCCAAAGGGCAAAGGCCAGGATCGCCGCCAGAACGGCGATGGGGGGCAGAAACGCTTTTCTCATGCCGGTCTCTCCTTTTTGACGCAGATCACCTGTCCGTGTTCGTCCAGTGTGAGGAGAAAGACCTCTTTGGGCGAGGACAGGTGCCGTTTTCGCAGCTCCTCCTGGAGCCACTGCTCGTCCTTCCCGCAGGAAATGAGGTTTTTCCGCAGGGCGCGGCCGTCGTTGACAAGGACCACCGGCAACGTGACGTCATCCTCCAACTTCAGTCCCAGCTGGCTGGCAGTGGGCGGCTTCTGCCGCGTCCAGGGCAGGATGGACAGCTGACCGGAATTCTCCAGGATCGCGTATTTCACATCCTCGATGCCGGAGATGCCCTGGCCCCGCAGCTCCTCCAGCAGCTCATCCAGTGTGTAGCGGTTTTTCCGCATGGCCTCCTGCTGGAGCTGGCCGTTGCGGATCAGGATGGACGGCGTGCCGCACACCAGCGCCCGGAAGCGCAGGTTGTGCAGGGACAGCTGGCTCAAGAGCATGGAGAGGGACAGCAGCGTCAGGATGGGGATGATGCCCGCCAGCAGCGGGATGCCGAAATCCTGCATGGGAACGGCGGCCAGGTCCGAGAGCATCATGGTCAGGACCAGCTCGCTGGGCTCCAGCTCGCCGATCTGCCGCTTGCCCATCAGGCGCAGGCCGATCATAATGAGAAAATAGAGTATCACAGTGCGCGTAAAGGCGGTTATCATAGGCAGTCTCCTCCATTGAAGAAGTATCTGCCTTTTTCCGCCGTTCCATACGTGGATAATGCTCCCACGGGGGAGTTTTATCATATACTACATTGAAATCGCAGAGGTGAAAGGAGGCTCATGGGAGAGATCCCATCATAAGCGCCATGTGCCTGCCGGACGGACGGTCCGGCAGGACGACGAGGTGAGGGAAGCACAGCACGGCATCCAGCGCCGCGGCCGCCCTTTTGCGGCCGCAGTCCGGTGGGACGCGTGCTGTCACACAGGTCTTGGAAGCCGCGGAAAAATTTCCGGCAGGCGGCCTGTGGGATCGAAGCATTCGGCGGATGTCCCTCCGTGCCCGCGGGCATGTGACACAGTCGGCAAATATGCGGGCGACCGCAAAACAGAGAGGCTGTGACCGCGGTAAAAGTGACAAATGACTGCGCGTTTGTCCTTTTGATATCATAGATCATCAGGAGGATCTTTTATGTGCGGAATCATTGGATTTGTGGGCAGCGAACAGGCGGCCCCGATCTTGCTGGACGGATTGGCCCGGATGGAATACCGGGGCTATGACTCCGCCGGCATTGCGGTGCGCTCCGAACAGGCAGGGCTGCAGGTGAAAAAGGCCAAGGGCCGTTTGCAGGTCCTGGCGGACCTGACCCACGGCGGCGCCGACCTGAAGGGGACGCTTGGCATCGGACACACCCGCTGGGCCACCCACGGCGAGCCCAACGACATCAACGCCCACCCCCATATCAGCGAAAACGGCAGCATCGCCCTGGTGCACAACGGCATCATCGAAAACTATCTGGAGATCAAGGAGCATCTGATCCAGCGGGGCGTCACCTTCACCTCGGACACGGACTCCGAGGTGGTGGCCCAGCTGCTGGAATTCCACTACAACGAATGCCACAGCATGCTGGAGGCCGTGGGCCGCGTCCTGCGGCGCATCAAGGGTTCCTACGCCTTCGGCATCATCTGCTCCGACTATCCCAACGCCCTCATCGCCGCCCGGAAGGACAGTCCGCTGATCCTGGGCTTTGGCGAAACCGGCAACTTCATCGCCTCCGATGTGACGGCGGTCATCAAATACACCCGGGACGTGGTCTACATGGATGACGGCGAGATCGCCGTGGTGACGTCCGACAGCGTGGATGTGTTCGACGACGAGCTGGTCCCGGTGGAAAAGCAGCACGCGCTGGTGGACTGGGACGTCTCCGCCGCGGAAAAGGGCGGCTACGCCCACTTCATGTTCAAGGAGATCATGGAGCAGCCGGAGGCCATCCGCAAAACCGTCTCCCCCCGCATCCGGGATGGCCGGGTGGTCCTGGACGATGTGGCGATGACGGCGGAATATGTGAAAAACATCTCCCGCATCTTCATCATCGCCTGCGGCTCGTCCTACCATGTGGGCATGGTCAGCAAATACAACTGGGAGCGCCTGCTGCGCCGCCCGGTGCAGGTGGAGCTGGCCTCCGAGTTCCGGTACAGCGACCCGCTGGTGGATGAAAACACCCTGGTCATCGTCATCAGCCAGTCCGGCGAGACGCTGGACACCATGGCCGCCATGCGGGAGGCCAAGCGCCGGGGCGCCCGGACGCTGGCCGTGGTCAACGTGGTGGGCAGCTCCATTGCCCGGGAGGCCCACGATGTGCTGTACACCTGGGCGGGCCCGGAGATCGCTGTGGCCACCACCAAGGCCTATTCCACCCAGCTGGTGCTGATGGATCTGGTGGGCCTGTATCTGGCGGACCTGCTGGGGACCGTGGAGCACCAGGAATACGACGCCATCCTGGCGGAGGTCCAGAGGCTGCCGGAGAAGATGGAGCACTTCCTGGAACACTTCGAGGATGTGCAGTATTTTGCCTCCCGGTATTTCAACCACAACTCCATCTTCTTCATCGGCCGGAACCTGGATTACGCCCTGGGCCTGGAGGGTTCCCTGAAGCTGAAGGAGATCAGCTATATCCACTCCGAGGCCTACGCCTCCGGCGAGCTGAAGCACGGCACCATCTCCCTGATCGAGCCTGGCACCCTGGTGGTGGCCCTGGGGACCTACACTCCCCTGTTCGACAAGGCCATGAGCAATGTGGTGGAGGTGAAGGCCCGGGGCGCGGAGGTCCTGGCCGTCACCACGGAGGCATTCCAGGAGAAGATGGAAAAGACCGCGGACTCCACCATCGTGATCCCGGATACCCACCTGATCCTCCAGCCCTCTCTGGGCGTGGTGCCGCTGCAATTGTTTGCCTACTATGTGGCGCTGCAGCGCGGATGCGATATCGACAAGCCCCGGAACCTGGCGAAATCCGTCACCGTGGAATAACGCACAAGCCCGTGCCGTTCCGGCACGGGCTTGATCACTCTTGACTCTCCCATCGTGTGAGGCTCTATCATGGTCTTATAATCAAATAACTTGAAAAGTGGTAAATCCACTTTTCAAGTGTCGCAGCGCACATGTGCTGTGACAGGCCGCGGACCGCGGCCTCGATTTGCATTTCATAGTCCATCACTGTGTGCTTTACGCACAGCGGGCATCGCCCGCTTGAAAAATCCCATGGGATTTTTCAAGTGAATGGACTATATCCACAGAGGAAGGAGATGACCACCATGGCATTTGACTTTAAAAAAGAATATAAAGAACTGTATGTCCCGGCGGAGAAACCGGAGATCATAACAGTTCCCCGGATGCGCTTCGCGGCAGTCCGCGGGGCCGGGGACCCCAACGCGGAAGGCGGGGCCTACCAGCAGGCCGTCGCCATTCTGTACGCGGCCTCCTATGCGCTGAAAACCAGCTGGAAAAAAGGCCGGGAGATAGAGGGCTTCTATGACTACGTGGTGCCGCCGCTGGAGGGGTTCTGGCAGCAGGACGGCACCGCGGACGTGGACTACGGCCGCAAAGAATCGTTCCGCTGGATATCGGTGATCCGCCTGCCGGATTTCGTGACGGAGGCCCATTTCGCCTGGGCCGTTGAAGCCGCGGCGCAGAAAAAGAAGCTGGACTGCTCCGCCGCGGAATTCTGGCCCCTGGAGGAGGGCCTCTGTGTACAGATGATGCACAGGGGGCCCTTTGAACGGGAGCCCGCCACAGTCGCCGTCATGGACGCTTATTTGCGGGAAAACGGATATGAAAACGACTTCTCCGACTGCCGCCTGCACCATGAGATCTACCTCTCCGACGCCCGGAAAGTGCCGCCTGAAAAGTGGCGGACCGTTATCCGTCACCCCGTCAGAAGGTGTTCTCACCAGAACACCGGCGTCTCCCGGTCATCGAAGGCGAATACGGCATAAGCCTCTCCCCGTATGCACTTGATCCGCGCAAAGCAAAACAGCGTCGTTATGGGAAAGGGTTTTCCCTTGTCATACGGAAGTGCTAGATACCGGCATCCGCGCGCTGTCCGCGTCAAGGCTCCTTCCCTGCCCCGCAGCCGCTGCCGCAGCCATCCGGCCCGGAACAGCTCCTCCGGCTTTGGCGCCGCCTCCCACCTCTCCGCCTCCGGCCGCCCGCCGGCCAGCCGCAGCTCGCCCCGCAGGACCCGTCCCAGGGGCGCCGTCATCTGGCCTGAAAACCGCCGGCGGATAGACGCCTGCCTGCCGTCGGGTTCCAGCAGCCCCAGGCGCAGCTCGCCCCGGTCCCCCACCACCCAGGCGCACCACAGGCCCGCCCGGGGCAGCTGACAGCGGGCGGAAAACCAGGTGTAGAGCGCCTCCCGCTCTATTGTCAGCTCTCCCAGCGCCTTGCCATCCCACAGCAGAGGAAACTTGTCCATGCCCCCTGGCCCCCTTTCAAAAAAAGCCCGCCTGCGCAAGACTATGCGCAGACGGGCTTTTTTATGTGAGTCAGGTGATGGTATAGGTCCCCCGCACCAGCAGCTTGGTGGTGGCGGAGGTGGCTTTCACGCCGCGGCCCTCAATGGTCATCATATACAGGTGGTTCTGCGCCAGCGCCCCGCCGTTGTTCAGGGTCCCGGCTGTGGTCTCGTCGATCAGGCCCGGACTGGAGGGTGACACGCACGCGGCGCCGCCCACCCGCAGCATCACCTCGCAGCCAATGTCTCCGGTGAGGATCTGCCCGCTGGACAAGGTCACCACCGTAAAGGTGGCGGAGGTGCCTGTCCCGCCGTTTAAGACCAGGCCGCCCTCCTGGGCCAGCTGGCTGTTCCGAACGGCGATCTTCTGGTCCACACGCTGCATGATGGTGTTCATGAACGTATCGTTCAGATAGCTCAAGGTGACCAGCGGGTCGCTGGAGGAGCCCGCCTCCGCCGCCAGCGACACCGTCGTATTCAGTATGCCGCAGACCAGCAGCAATACCACCATCCGCAGCACCCATCTGTTCTTTTTCATATGTACCTCCGTTATCCTCTGTGTTGGAAAACTGTTCTCCCGGAAAGAAGCCCCTTCCGGGAGAACCGCCCATCAAATCCACCTGTCAGACCAGCTGGTCGTGAGGCAGGCCAAAACTCACCGCGATCGCGGTATCGACTTTTCCCATCACGGTCTCCTCCACATGGCCCATCCGCTCCCGCAGCCGCTTTTTGTCCAGGGTCCGGATCTGCTCCAGCAGAACGACGGAATCCCGGCTCAGGCCGCAGTTCTGGTCCACGGGAAGGTCGATATGTGTCGGCAGCCGTGCCTTGCCCGTCTGGGAGGTAATGGCCGCCGCGATCACAGTGGGGCTGTAACGGTTGCCGGTGTCGTTCTGAATGATCAGAACGGGCCGGACGCCGCCCTGTTCGCTGCCCACCACCGGGGAGAGATCGGCATAGTAAATATCGCCGCGCTTGACACTCGTATCCACAAAGTTCACACTCCGCCGAAAGAAGTACCCGTCACCGAAGGCTCGTTCGGTGAGGCCACTTTCATTCTCCCACGCAGTTTCGGAATTTATACGCTGTCGGGAAGGCAAAATTCCGGCGTCCTTGCCCCGTACTATCCTATGCATGGGACAGGGCATGAGTGTATTGGGCCTATAACAGCCGCAGGCTCCGCTCCACCACTTCTTCCGCCTCCATGTACAGGCGGGGCACCCGCTTGCTGACCGCGCAGGTCAATTCGTACGGGATGGTGCCCAGGATATCCGCCAGATCGTCCACACGCTGGCAGGGCCCAAACAGCTCCACCGTGTCCCCAACGTGGACATCCGGCTTATCCGTAAGGTCCACCATGGTCATATCCATGCAGATCCTGCCCCGGACAGGCGCCCCTCCCTGGCTGGTCTGGACCGCCATGCGGTTGGAGAGACCCCGGAACAGTCCGTCCGCGTAGCCGATGGGCAGCACGCCCATCCGCGTCCTGTCCGCTGTGCGGAACGTCCGCCCATAGCTCACATCGGTCTCCGGGTCGAACACCTTGATGGTGGAGACGCAGGACTTCAGGGCCATCACAGGCCGCAGGTCCAGCCGCCGGGCGTCTGCACCCACGCCGTACAGGGCAATGCCGGGGCGCACCATGTCCAGATACATCTCCGGATACCGGGCCAGGGCGCCGCTGTTGGCGCAGTGCCGGATGGCGAAGGTCCGGCCTCTGTCCGCCAGCGCGCTGATGACGCCGGTAAACACCGCGAACTGCTCCCGGGTATAGGCTTCATCCTCCTCGCCGTCCTCATCGGCAGCGGCAAAGTGGGTGAAGATCCCCTCCGGCTCCAGATGAGGCAGGGCGCAGGAGGCGCAGATGGCCTCCACGCCGCCGTCAAAGTGCCTGCCCCGAACCAGGAAGCCCAGGCGGGACATGCCGGTGTCCACCTTGATGTGGACCTTCAGGGTGCCGCCGCATTCTGTCGCGGCGGCGCTGTACGCCTCCGCCTTGGCCTGGGCGGAGACGGTCTGTGTGATGTGGTATCGAATGAGCTGCGGCACCATCTCCGGCGGCGTGTGCCCCAGGATCAGGATGGGCATCTCAATGCCACCGTGCCGCAGTTCCCGGGCCTCATCCAGGCTGGAGACCGCCAGATAGTCCGCCCCCAGCGCCTCCAGCTTTCGGGAGACCTGGACCGCGCCGTGGCCGTAGGCATCCGCCTTCACCACGCCCAGATATTTCGTCTGTGGTCCGGTGAGCCGCCGGGCCTGTTGATAATTGTGGGCCAGGGCATCCAGATCGATCTCCGCCCAGGTCCGCCGCAAAACCGTGTCTTCCATGGATCGCTCCCCTCTCCTGTTCCGCAGGGGTCAATTCTCTTGAGTTTCCATTGTATCATAAAAGGCAAAACTCGTAAACTCCGCTGTCAAAATAATTTCTCCGTCCACGGCGATCTCCCCCCGCAGCGGCGTGCCGTCATCCCGCCGGAGCCAGACTGTGGAGACGATCTTGCCGTCCTGGGCGCCGCTTTGGTCCACGGTGACCCGCAGGCAGGGCACATCGTTCCATTCCTCCTCATTCTCCTCCAGCAGCCAGCCGTCCCGCAGGGCGTTCATCAGCCGGGGCAGGCACATGGCCGGGCTGATCTCCTCCTGGCTGAGCGTCCCGGCGTTGAGACACAGATCCTCATATTCCAGCCGCCAGTCCGTGTCGTTCAGCACCGCTTTCACCCCGGCGATGGTCTCCGGCGCCAGGACCTCCACGGTGCTCTCCCCGCCCGGGATGTAGCCGCACCGCAGTTCCGCCTCCCACGCAAGCCCCTCCTGGTCGCAGGAGACCAGGGCCTCCATGGTGCAGCCGGTCATATCGTGATAGAGGTCCCGCAAGTTCGCCGCCTCCGCCTCCCCGCTCCCGCCGCAGGCGGTGAGCAGCAGGCACAGGGTCATCATTGGTACGTACTTCAGCAGTTTACGCATCGACGCACCTCCAAATCCAGATAGAAGCGATCCATGGCTCCTATCTGCTGCTATCCCAATATCTCCCAAAATGCCTCCGGCATTTTTCGGATCACGTCCTCCGGCGTCATGCCGTAGGCCGTCAGCGCCTGGGCCGCCAGGTCTCCGGCCCGGCCGTGGAGCCAGACTCCGGCTGCCGCCGCCTGGACCGCTGTGGCTCCCTGGGCCAGCAGGGACGCAATGACGCCCGTCAGCACATCGCCGCTGCCGCCCTTTGCCAATCCGGAGTTCCCGGTGGTGTTCACCAGCACATTTCCCTGCGGTGCGGCGGTCACGGTCCGGTGGCCCTTCAGCACCAGGGTGCAGCCGTGGGTCTTTGCAAAGTCCCCGGCCGCCTGTACCCGGCCCGTCTGGGACAGCTCCCCGCCGATCCGGGCGAATTCTCCGTCATGGGGCGTCAGGATGGTGACCCGGCCCCGCCGCTGGTCCAAGACATCTATATGTCCCGCCAGGGCATTTATGCCGTCGGCGTCCAGGACCACCGGCTTTTCCGTCCGGAGCAAAAGCTCCCGGACCATCCAGGCCGTCTGCTCGTTCCGCCCAAGACCAGGCCCCAGGGCCAGCACGTCACAGGCGGACAGCTTTTCCAAAATGGCGGGCAGGGCTTTCTTCCCCAGATACGAGAGCTTTCCCGGCAGGGGGAACGGCATGGCGGAGACGCACTTTGCCGCCTCCACCGCCCAGATGCCCGCCGGGACCCCCAGATACACCAGTCCGCAGCCGGAGCGGGCCGCCGCCGAGGCCGTGAGATAGGGCGCGCCGGTGTATCCCTCCGCGCCGCCGACGATCAGAAGCTTGCCGAAATCCCCCTTGTGGCCGTCGGTCTTTCGGGGCGGCAGAGCGGTCCTTACAAAATCAGCCTCCACCGTCTGCACCGGGCAGGCCGCCTTCTTGATCAAATCGGCGGGGATGCCGATGTCCCGCACCTCCACCTCGCCGGACAGCAGGAAACCGTCTCCCACCGCCTGGCCGATCTTTTTCGCTGTAAAGGTAACTGTCCTGTCAGCTTTTATCCCGCAGCCCAAAACCCGTCCTGTGTCCGTTTCCACGCCGCTGGCGATATCCGCCGCCACCACCTTGCCCCGGCATTCGTTCACCAGGCGGATGGCAGAGGCAAAGGCGGAATCCGAAGCGATCTCCCGGGAGAGGCCCACGCCGAAGATGGCGTCCACCAGCACATGACAGCTCCTGACCCAGGCGGTCTGGTCCCCGTTCTTTGGGTCAAAAGGCTCCAGCTCCACGCCGCACTCGGAAAGCCGCCGGGTCTCCTCCAGGGCGTCCGGCGTCAGCTTTTCATACGTTCCAACCAGAAAGGCTCTTACCTTTACACCTTTCAAAAACAAAAGGCGTGCCGCGGCGATGCCGTCTCCGCCGTTGTTGCCCGCGCCGCAGAACACCGCCGCCCGGCACTTCCCCGGCCTGTCTGGCAAAAGGTCCAGCGCCGCCTGGGCCACGCCCTCCGCCGCCCGCTCCATCAGGTCAATGGAGGGAATGCCCCGTTTCTCAATGGCCTGCCGGTCCAGTTCCCACATCTGTGCCGCTGTCGCCAATTTCATCGTCCACGCCTCCTGTGTCGTTTTTTCTCATTATAGGGGGAATGCTTCGGTATTGCAATCCGATTTTCCCTTTCTTTTCCCCAAAAATGTGTTATAATCAAATAACTTGAAAAGTGGTAAACCCACTTTTCAAACGTCACAGCGCGTATGCGCTGTAACAGGCCGCGAAAGCGGCCATGATTTGGATTTCATAGTCAATAACCGTGCGCTTCGCGCACAGCGGGCATCGCCCGTTTGAAAAATAGCTTTGCTATTTTTCAAGTTCATTGACTATATCATGATGCTGTGCAACCGAAACTGTACACGCTTTTCTTCAAACGCAACACAAAATCGCTGGAATTGCGTCCGGCACAGCTGTAGAATAGCCCCATCAAATTTTAGGAGGTCTCCCATGGCATTTTCTGAAAATCTGCAATTTATCCGCACCCAGGCGGGTGTTACACAGGAACAGCTGGCGGAGCAGCTGGAAGTCTCCCGCCAATCCGTGAGCAAGTGGGAGGGCGGACAGAGCTTTCCCGAGATGGACACCCTGCTGCGCATCTGCGATCTCTATGACGTGAATCTGGACACCCTGCTGCGGGGCAGCGTGGAGGAGAGCCGGGTCAGCGACACTGCCCAGTACGACGCCTTCATGAACCGTTTCGCCAAGCGGATCGCCGGGGCCGTCGCCGCCATCATCGCAGCCGTGGGCGTGTTCTTCCCCACCTCGGAGCTGTGGGGCGGCAGCACCGCCGAGCTGCTGGCGGGGACGCTATTCATGCTGGTGGTCACGGTCTCCGTAGTCGTTCTGGTAGCCACCGGCATCCAGCACGGGAATTTCCGCAAGCGCTATCCCGTTCTGGCGGATTTCTATACCCAGGCAGAGAAGGACGCCTTCCACCAGAAATTTGTCTGGTACATCGCCGGGGGTGTGGGGGCCATTCTCTTCGGCGTGGTACTGATATTTCTGTTCGCCACCGTCTTTGGAGAGGAAAAGCAGCCCTATGAGACCCTCAGCACCGGCCTTTTTCTGCTGTTGACGGCGGGAGCGGTATACTGCTTTATCTACGGCGGTATCATGGATGACAAGTACAAGATCTGGAAGTACAACCGGGACAACAATCCCACGCCGGAGGCTAAGAAAAAGCTGGACCTCATCGGCGTATGCTGCGCCGTCATCATGCTGGCGGCCACCGCCATCTACGTGGCCCTGGGCCTGGGCTTCGGACGCTGGGGGACGGAATCCGTGTGGCTGTTCGCTGTGGGCGGCATTCTCTGCGGCGCGGTGAGCGTCATTCTGAATCCCTATAAGGGCGAGGACTGAAATTTTCCCCCAGGCCGCCGAAATCGGCGGAATGGGGGATTTTTCTCTTGCATTTCCCGGTTTTCTATGGTATAAGTGGTATTTGATATCAGCGATGAACGGGAAAATAACGAGTTCGCGCCGCCAAGAGAGGACAGGCCACCGGCTGAAAGCCAGTCCGCGGTGTTTCGTTTGGTTCGCCCGGGAGCCGCCATGGAGACATGGCCGGAGGCCCACCGTTACAGGGGCTTCAAGTGCGCGCCGGACAAGGGCGTGAATTTGGGTGGTACCGCGGAAGGCATGCCTTTCGTCCCAACTGTTGGGACGGAGGGCTTTTTTATTGTGTCAGGAGTGAAATCGGATGGCAAAAAAACGATCGACGCTGCCTAAGGAGCTGGACGCTCTGCTGGAGGCCGGGGATATCGAGGGGCTGAAAACCCTCTTTGCCCGGTGCGAGCCCAACGCCTTGACCAGCAGGACCTACGGCTCCAACATCTTCTCCAAAACGCCGCTCCCCCGTGACTTCGCTTTCTGGGCCAGGGAGCAGGGCGCGGATGTGAATTTTGTGGACTACTACGGCAAAACGCCCATTTTCCATCAGGCCGGCTCCTGGCGGGGCGAGGTGCAGCTGCTCATTGATTTGGGCGCGGAGGTCCGGGTAGCCGCGGGCGGCGTCACGCCCCTGCACTATGCTGCCATGTATGGCCGCCCCAAGGCGGCGCAAGCCCTGCTGGACGCCGGGGCGGATGTGGAGGCCCGGCCCGAGGATAAGCTCTTTCACACGCGGCAGTCCCCTCTGGAGATGGCCCTGGAGCAAAACCGCGTGCCCTTTGCCACGCTTTTAGAGGTCTGCGACCTGCTGCTGGAGCGCGGTGGGAAGATCACCGAGGCGGCCCGAAAGTCTGTGGCTGGGATCGGTGAGCAGTTTGAGCGGGTCAAGCCTGGCATCCAAAACCCGGAGTTTCTGGCCCAGCAGACAAAATCATTACAGCGGCTCTACGAGATCTTCGATGTGGCGCCGGCAAAACCGGTGGAGATCCACGACGGGGTCTCCCCCATCGTGATCACGGAGGAGGGGTTTGCCCGGCAGTACCAAAAGCTGTGGGACTATTTGGTGCCGCCCCGCGGCCGGGCCAGGACCGCCCAGGGCGAGGCCATCCGCATCGTGGGCCGGGTCTCCCATGAGATCCTGGACAACGGCGGCATGAACTGGGACAGTGATTTTCCCAAAATGCTGCGGGTCCTGCCGGAGTATTTCAAGCTGGGCAATCCCCTGCCCGAAGAGGCCCTGGCCGACGTGAGCCGCCTGACCCGCGCCCTTCGGAACGGCCGGGGCTGGGACGAGCCGGAAAAACTGTGCGCCTACGCGGTGGCATGGGTGCTGAAAAACCCGGACGTGCTTCCGCTTCTTCCATAGGATTATAACCGATGACCGATAGATACCGTCCAAATATGAAATAAAATCCATCCATAAAAGGAGTTTTAGAAATGAAAGAACAACTGGAAGCCATTCGCAAGAGTGCGCTGGAATCCATCGCCGGCACCCAGGCGGGGGCCGACCTGGAGGCCCTCCGGGTCAAGTACCTGGGCAAAAAGGGCGAGCTGACCGCTGTTTTGAAGCAGATGGGCAGTCTGTCTGCCGAGCTGCGGCCCGTCATGGGCCAGATGGCCAACGAGGTCCGCGCCAGCGTGGAAAAGGCCATCGAGACCCAGTCCGCCATCCTGGCGGAGAAGGCCATGGAGGCCAAGCTGGACATGGAGACCGTGGACGTGACCATTCCCGGCAAAGCTGTGAAGCTGGGCCACAAGCATCCCATGTACCTGGCTCTGGACGAGATCAAGGACATCTTCGTGGGCATGGGCTTCACCGTGCTGGACGGCCCCGAGGTGGAGCTGGCCGAGCTGAACTTCGACCGCCTGAACGCCGAGGAGGGCCATCCCTCCCGGGACTGGTCCGACACCTTTTATTTCGACGAGGACAGCCGGGTGATGCTCCGCAGCCAGACCAGCCCCATGCAGGTCCGGGCCATGGACTCCATGCCCCTGCCCATCCGCATCATCGCCCCCGGCCGGGTGTACCGCAAGGACGAGGTGGACGCCACCCACTCCCCCATGTTCCACCAGGTGGAGGGCATGGCCATCGACAAGGGGATCACCATGGCGGACCTGAAGGGCACCCTGAACACCGTGGTCAAGCAGCTGTACGGTGAGAACACCGTCACCCGCTTCCGCCCCCACCACTTCCCCTTCACCGAGCCCTCCTGTGAGATGGACGTCCAGTGCCACAAGTGCGGCGGCGTGGGCTGCCCCACCTGCAAGGGCGAAGGGTGGATCGAGCTGCTGGGCGCCGGTATGATCCATCCCCGGGTGCTGGAGATGGCCGGCATCGACCCGGAGGTCTACTCCGGCTGGGCCTTCGGCATGGGCTTGGAGCGCACCGCCATGCGCCGGTTCAAGATTGCCGACCTGCGGCTGATCTTTGAAAACGACGTGCGGTTCCTGGAGCAGTTCTGATGTGCCGGGGGCGGCATTCGCACCGTCCCGCTCCCGCAGGGCAAGACACAGGGCGGCAGAGACCGTTGTCTCCACGAATGCAGCACAGGGCGGCGCGCAGAGGCTGCCGTCTCCATGAATGCAGCGCGGGGCGGCGCAGAGGCTGCCGTCTCCATGAATGCAGCGCGGGGCGGCGCAGAGGCTGCCGTCTCCATGAACGCAGCACGGGGCGGCGCAGAGACCGCCCCCTACGACGAAAAACACGACCTGAAACAGAAAGGGTTTTGAATATGAATCTATCTCGTAAATGGCTCAGCGAATTCGTCACCGTTGACGCCAATGACAAGGATTTCTCCGAGGCTATGACGCTGTCCGGCTCCAAGGTGGAGGTCACTGTGGACCTGGGCGCTGAAATCTCCAACGTGGTGGTGGGCCGCATTAAGAAAATGGAGCGCCACCCCGACTCCGACCATATGTGGGTGTGCCAGGTGGATGTGGGCCAGCCAGAACTGGTCCAGATCGTCACCGGGGCCTGGAACATCCACGAGGGGGACCTGGTGCCCGTGGCCCTGCACAAGTCCACCCTGCCCGGCGGCAAGAAGATCGAGAAGGGCAAGCTGCGGGGGGTGCTGTCCAACGGCATGCTCTGCTCCCTGAAGGAGCTGGGCCTGGACGAGCGGGACTTCCCCTATGCCGTCATCGAGGCTGCCGCCCTGCTGAACGACTATCACCCCATCGATCCGGAAAAGCCCTCCATCCCCGCGGATATCAAGCCCGGCGATAAGGTTTTCGGACCGGTGGTAGCCGCTGAGGTCCAGGTGGTGCTCAACGACGGCGGCGGCTACTGGACCATCGCCCTGAACTGGGGCAGCGGCAGCGGCAATGTCCACCAGACCCGGCTTCAAAACGTCCACAAGGGCGATCTGGTGGCTTACAATACCAAAACCGGCATGATCTGCACCCTGGCGGACCTCCACGCCGAACAGCGGGAGTTCCCCCATTGCATCACCGACGGTATTTTCGTCCTCCACGAGGACTGCAAGCCCGGCGACGACATCAAATCTATCACCGGGCTGGACGACCATGTGGTGGAGTTTGAGATCACCCCCAACCGGCCCGACTGCCTGAGCGTCATCGGCCTGGCTCGGGAGGCAGCGGCCACCTTCAACGTCCCCCTGCACCTCCATGAGCCGGTGGTGAAGGGCTGCCCCGAGGACGCGGACAACCCCCTGGCCCGGACTCTGCCTGAACTGCTGGACGTGGAGACCCCCGCCGCCGACCTGGTGCCCCGGTATACCGCCCGGATGGTCCGCAACGTGAAGATCGCCCCCTCCCCCAAGTGGATGCGGGAGCGGCTCCGGGCCATGGGCGTGCGCCCCATCAACAACATCGTGGACATCACCAACTATGTCATGCTGGAATACGGCCAGCCCATGCACGCCTTTGACTACCGCTATGTGAAGGGCGGCAAGATCATCGTCCGCCGGGCGGAGGAGGGTGAAAAGCTCACCACCCTGGATGGCAAGGAGCACACCCTCACCGCGGGCCACCTGGTCATCGCCGACGAGACCCGGGCCGTGGGCCTGGCGGGTATCATGGGCGGATTGAACAGCGAGATTGTGGCCGACACCACCGACGTGGTGTTTGAGTCCGCCTGCTTCGACGGCACCTGCATCCGCAAGGGTGCCCTGGCCCTGGGCATGCGCACCGAGGCCAGCGCCAAGTTTGAAAAGGGCCTGGACCCCCTGAACACCCTGCCCGCCGTCAACCGGGCCTGCGAGCTGGTGGAGCTGCTGGGCGCCGGCGAGGTGCTGGACGGCGTCATCGATATTCTGAACTATGTGCCCCAGCCCACGGTGCTGAAACTGGAGCCGGAGAAGATCAACGCCCTGCTGGGCACCGACGTATCCCGTGAGGAGATGGTCCGCATTCTGGAGAAGCTGGACTTCCAGGTGGACGGCGACCAGGTCACCGTGCCCTCCTGGCGCGGCGACGTGCAGCGGATGGCGGACCTGGCCGAGGAGGTGGCCCGGTTCCACGGCTACAACAACATTCCCTCTACCCTGATCCGGGGCGAGACCACCCGGGGCGGCTACTCCCCCGCCCAGAAGCTGGAGCAGACCCTGGGCAGCGTGTGCCGCGCCTGCGGATATGACGAGATCATCACCTACTCCTTCATCTCCCCCGCCTACTACGACAAGATCCGCTGGCCGGAGGACTTTGTCCGGCGCAAGAGCTTCAAGATCCTGAACCCCCTGGGCGAGGATACCTCCATCATGCGCACCACGGTCCTGCCCTCCATGCTGGAGATCCTGACCAGAAATTACAACTACCGCAACAAGTCCGCCAAGCTGTATGAGGTGGGCCGCGTCTATCTGCCCGGCGGTGAGGACGGTCTGGCCAACGAGGCCAAGGTGCTGTCCATGAGCGCCTATGGCGCGGACATGGACTTCTTCGCCATGAAGGGCGTCGTTGAGGCCCTGCTGACCGAGATCCGGGCCGGGGACGTGCACTTTGAACCCGCCGATCCCACCCTGCCCCAGTACCAGTCCTACCACCCCGGCCGCTGCGCCACCGTGTGGAGCGGCAGCGGCTGCATCGGTGTGTTCGGCCAGATCCATCCCCTGGTGGGCAAGAACTACGGTGTGGACAGCGAGTTCTACTGCGCCGAGCTGAGCTTCGACGCGCTGATGAACGCCCGGGGCGCCGATCCCGAGTACGTGCCCCTGCCCAAATTCCCCGCCGTCACCCGGGACATCGCCGTGGTCTGCGACGAGGCCATCACGGTGGGCGCGCTGGAGGACTGCATCCGCCGCGGCGCCAAGGGCCTGCTGAAGGACGTGTCCCTGTTCGATATCTACCGCGGCAAGGGCGTGGACGCGGGCAAGAAGTCCGTGGCCTTCAACCTCACCCTCCGCTCCGACGACCGCAGCCTCACCGCCCAGGAAGCGGACGAGGATGTCAGGAATATTCTGGAGCTGCTGAAAGACGAGCTGAGCGCCGTTCTGCGCTGAGGCTGACCCGGCACCTCCGTCTGGCCCATGCTGCATGCCCTTTCGGCATGGGCCAGTAAAAATCTTTTGTAAAATTCCCAACGAAAAGCTTTACAGTTTTTAAAAAAGCGAGTATACTATCTTTATATTGCTGTAAGCTGATCCACAGAGAAAGAAAGGTGGTGTCTGTATGGACGATTTTACCCGGAAATTCAGCATTGCGATGGAAAAGGACGCGGAGATTCACCAGATCCTGTCCACTGTCTATCAGGCATTGGAGGAAAAAGGCTATAACCCCATCAACCAGATCGTGGGGTATATTCTCTCTGAGGACCCCACCTATATCACCAATCACAACAACGCGCGGACCCTGATCCGCAAGATCGACCGGGACGAATTATTGCAGGTATTGGTGCGCAAATACCTGGGTCAGTAACAAAAGTTACAATTTGTCATTTTTTCAGACGGCAATTCCGCAGGTCTCAAGTCGGCCTTTTTTAGGGCAAATGCTTGTATCTGCGGAATTTTTTTGCGTTTTTTGTGCACTTTTCAGAGAATTGGCGAATTTTTTCCGCAAATTCTCGAGGTCGTATCATTGACAAAGCGGAAAAATTCTGTTACAATTTGGTTACAATTTTTCAAAGGAGTGTTTCCATGGCAGAATCCAAAGCCGCAAAAGCGGAAGGCTTGATCTACAAGGGCCACCCTCTCCGCCGGGTAGACAATCTGATCTACTACGGGTCGATGGCCGAAAAATATATCATCATGATGCAGGTTCTGGACACCAAGAAGGAGCAGGATCTGGACATGGCCACCAGAGTCTCCGTTCAGTTACAGCTGACCGACTCCAATCTGCGGTCCCGGGACCGTATCATCAAGAAGAGCGAAAAGGAAAGCCTCTACGCGGCAATGGATATCGCCGCCATCTGGCTCAACCGTGCGCTGGCCGGCAAGGAGAAATAAGCGTACTTCCCGTACACAAAAGATCAAACGAAAGGAAGCATCCACTTATGACACACTTCGCAGGAAAAGCAGCAAAGGCTGTTGTCCTCTCTGCTATCACAGTTTTGTTGCTGTCCGCCTCCGCTCTGGCCGCTGAAAGTGAACAGGCCGTTGCCGTGGGCGCCACCACCGGCTCCTCTCTGAGAATGCGTGCGGAGGCCTCTACCTCCGCCTCTGTCGTCACAATGCTGGACAAGAACGTAGCCGTCGCCGTTTTGGACGACACCCTGGACGGCTGGTACGAGGTCAGCTACAACGGCAATCGGGGCTTCGTGTCCGCTGATTTCCTCATCATTGATCGGGACAATGTCTTTGAATCCTATGGCCGCATCAACGGCGACGGCGTGAATGTCCGCTCCGAGGCCTCTACCGACAGCGATAAGCTGGCCGCCCTGGACAGCGGCGAGATCGTCACCGTCACCGAGTTGGTGGACGGCTGGTACGCGGTCACCTGTGAATACGGGACCGAAGGGTACATCCGCAGTGATTTCGTGGATCTGACCTCCTCCAGCTCCAGCTCTGCCGCCAGCGGCATCGTGGACTATGCCAAGCAGTTCCTGGGCACCCGCTATTCCTACGGCGGCTCCTCCCCCAGCGGCTTTGACTGCTCCGGCTTCACGATGTACATCTATAAGCAGTTGGGCTATAACCTGCCCCACACCGCCACCGGCCAGTGGCAGAGCGGCATCGGCACCAGGGTCTACAGCATCAGCGAGCTGCAGCCCGGCGATCTGGTGTTCTTCAACGATCCCAGCCGCAACGCCGGAAAGGCCTGCTCCCACGCCGGTATCTACATCGGCAACGGCCAGCACATCCACGCCTCCTCTTCCCGGAGCAACGGCGTCATCATCAGTGACCTGACCAGCGGTTATTACAACCAGTACTTTGTGGGCGGGATCCACGTCTGAATTTCAATACATAAACGCGGCACGCAATGCGTGCCGCGTTTTTTATACCCGCTTCACTGCGGTCTTTTGCCGGTCTCCCGGTGTATTCACATCTAAATATGGCACACTTATGCTGAAAACCTCCCTGCCAAATCGCTCAAGCAGCACAAACGTGTTTCCGCGCCACTCCGCCTTTGCATACAGGCGGCTGTTCAGCCGGTCTACATATCGAATACCACCGCCGATCATCTCCTGAGAGAAAATGTTCCCCTTTCGGTCCGTAATCTTGAGATACCACCCCTCCCCCACTTCAGCGGAGAGGACCCGATAAACATGTGCGGTCAATCCGGTGCTCTGGGAGCGTTTGGTCAGCTTGTCAATGCGTTCCTCCCGTACAAAACGACTGCTGACGATCTCTTCAAACGCCCGCCTGATCTTTTCAACCGTATTTTCGGGACACTGATTTCGCCGCGCGATATCCAACAAGGCGTTTCTCAAAATTCCCAAAACGACCATCGGCTCCGTATCTTTGTCCGCCTCTTCAATTTGCCGGATCTCCGCTTGTTCCAGATAATAGATCGAGACATGAAACTTTTGATCGCAAATGTATTTTTCTCTCCCTGGAACAAGACCATCCCGGTGGGCACAGACCGTTATTTTTCCGCTTCCATCCAAGGTGACACCTTTGAGCGCCTCCTCGATCATACGGCACAAATAGAAGCTTCTATTGCGCAGGGGCGGCCGGTCCTCTCGCCATTTGCGGCGCAGGTACTCTTGTTTCGTGTACACGGGCAGGTGTTCCTTTTTCTTTTCAGCTTTTTGATCCCCTTCAAGTACAAGTGTATGGAATTTCATCGCAACGACCTCCTGTGCCGCATGGTATGACATGCGGCTTTTTTTGCCCCGCGCTAAAATGACAATCATGCCGGACACGTTTGCAGGCAGGCGGAGCAGCGGCAGCGTCTGCCTGTTTCACAGGTTTCCCCATACTTGCTGCACATGATTTTGGGGAGATACCGCTTGCTATTTCTCCAAGAGCCTGCTATAATTCGCATTTGTGTGAGAAATACAGAAAAAGGATGGAATTTATGGAACTGGAAAGCATGTATGAACAGCTGGGCATCAGCCGGGCCGTGTATGGATTCGGCGAAGCGGTGCTGCGGGACCTGCGGCCCCGGTTTGACGCCATCGACCAGACGGCGGAGTACAACCAGGCCAAGGTCATCGCCGCCATGCAGAAAAACCGGGTGAACGCCACCCACTTTGCCGCCACCACCGGCTACGGCTACGACGACGAGGGCCGGGACAACCTGGAGCGGGTCTACGCCGACGTGTTCCACACCGAGGCCGCCCTGGTCCGCCCTCAGATCACCTGCGGCACCCACGCCCTGACCGTGGCTCTCTCCGCCAACCTGCTGCCGGGGGACGAGCTGCTCTCCCCTGTGGGCGCTCCCTATGACACGCTGGAGGAGGTCATCGGCATCCGGGAGAGCAAATGCTCCTTGAAGGAGTACGGCGTCACCTATGCCCAGGCGGACCTGAAGGCCGACGGCACCTTTGACTATGACGCCATCCGGGCCGCCATCAATGGCCGGACCAAGCTCATCACCATCCAGCGCTCCAAGGGCTATGCCACCCGGCCCTCCTTCTCCGTGGCGCAGATCGGCCAGCTGACCGCCTTCTGCAAGTCCGTAAAGCCGGATGTAAAGGTCATGGTGGACAACTGCTACGGCGAATTCGTGGAGACAATAGAGCCCTCGGACCTGGGCGCCGACATGGTGGTTGGCAGCCTTATCAAGAACCCCGGCGGCGGTCTGGCCCCCATCGGCGGCTATATCTGCGGCACCAGGGAATGCGTGGAGCGCTGCGCCTACCGCCTCTCCGCCCCCGGTCTGGGCCAGGAGGTGGGCGCCAACCTGGGACTGATGCCCGCCTTCTATCAGGGCCTCTTCCTCTCCCCTACGGTGGTCTCCGGCGCTTTGAAGGGGGCCATCTTTGCCGCCAACGTCTATGAAAAGCTGGGCTTCGCCTGCGTCCCCAACGCCGCGGAGGACCGCCACGACATCATCCAGGCCGTGACGCTGGGCAGCCGGGAGGCCATGGTGGCCTTCTGCAAGGGCATCCAGGCCGCCGCTCCGGTGGACAGCTATGTCACCCCCGAGCCCTGGGCCATGCCCGGATATGACTCCGACGTTATCATGGCGGCAGGCGCCTTTGTTCAGGGCAGCTCCATCGAGCTGTCCGCCGACGGTCCCATCCGCCCGCCCTACGCCGTCTACTTCCAGGGTGGCCTGACCTGGTATCACGCCAAGCTGGGCATCCTCATGAGCCTGCAAAAGCTGGTGGAGGCCGGACTGGTGAAGCTCCCCATGTAAAAAATCTCCCTGTGCCGCGGCGCAGGGAGTTCTTTTTTCAGGCGGCATCCTGGAGCCGCCGGTCCATGCGGTCCAGGAAAAAGGCCAGCAGGAACCCGCCCAGGCAGCAGAGGATGGAGAGAAGGACCTCTCCGCCGCTTCTGTACGCCGTGGGAATGATGACCAGCGTGGACGCCAGCACAAAGCCCAGAATGCCGTGGAACGCCACAGCGTAATGGGTCCGGAAGAACCAGGTCACCAGCCGGGCCAGCAGGATGATCGACAGGAACATCCCGGGAAGGCATGCGGACAGCACCAGCAGGTCCAGATTCGCCAGTCCCTCCAGCATGGGCTGGTACAGGCCCAGCGCCATCATCACGGAGGAGGACGTCATGCCGGGGATCACGATGCTCATGCCCCAGAGGACACCGCAGAAATTATACCACCAGAAGTTGGGCTCCACGCAGACGCAGACGATCCGGCTGATGTAAAACAGTCCCCCAAACACGGCCAGCGCGCACAACACAAGGCTCACCCAGGCCGAAGCGCCGCGCCCCTCCTTCCCGGCCTCCCGAAAGAGGGATGGTCCCGTCCCGACGATCAGTCCGATGAACAGCCAGGTGGTCACGGTGCTGGAGCTGTCAATGGCCGCCGCGATCCCCTTGGCAAAGCCCAGAAACCCGGCGCACCAGCCCAGCGCAATGGGCGGGAACCATTTCCAATATTTTTTCACAGCGGTCCGGGGATGGGTCAGAAGCTCCATGAAGGGGCGGTAGATGTCGAACACCACCGCAAGCACGCCGCCGGAGACCCCCGGCAGGATCGCCCCTGCGCCGATCAGCGCACCGCAGAGCAGGTCCCGCAGCCAATGCATCATAAAGTTTTTGCTCCGCGGCCGCCTCATCTGCTGCTCCCTCCACCGGTTTGATCTTATTTATGATAGCAGTTTTGCCCGCCCGTTTCAATCCGATACTGTATCTTTATTTGTAAAAAATGCCGGTGGTTTCCAGCGGATTGTGCATCCTGTCCATATCTCTCCTGCTGTATCTCCGACTTTTTGAGTTGTTTCACCGGTTGACATATTAAGTGATAACGTGTAAACTGCAAAACAGATAACAAACAACTGCATATTGCAAAGACGATGAAGAGAAGAGTACGCAGGCAGATATGTCACAGAGAGCCTCGGTTGGTGGGAAGAGGTACGGAAGGGCTTGCCGAACATGGTCTCGGAGTTGCGTGGCCGACTGCGGAGGCATAGGTTACGACGTGTGCGCACGTCACAGCGCAGGGGTGTGTTGGCACTCTCAAAGGCCGTTTTCGCGAGGAGACGGCGAACCAAGGTGGTACCACGGCGTAAAGTTACGTTCGTCCTTGAAGCATTTGCTTCAAGGACTTTTTTGTTGTCAAAAATCATCCGAAAAGGAGTTACGATCCTGTGAGTGAATCGATCATTCAAATTCAGCATCTGACCAAGACCTTCGGCACCGGCGAGAGCGCCGTCCACGCCCTGGAGGATATCAATCTGGATATCAAGCAGGGTGAGATCTTCGGCATCATCGGCCTGTCCGGCGCGGGTAAGTCCACGCTGGTCCGCTGCATGAACCTGCTGGAGCGCCCCACCTCCGGCAGCGTGACTGTCAACGGCCGCCGCCTGGCCTGGATGGAGCCGGACGGCGATGGGGAAACGCCGGCCTTCGTCAGTGAAAAAGAACTGCGGCTGGCCCGGCGGGAAGTCACCATGATCTTCCAGAGCTTCAACCTGCTGATGCAGCGCACCTGTTTGAAAAACGTCTGCTTCCCCATGGAACTCAGCGGCACCCCTGCCGCCCAGGCGAAAAAGCGGGCGCTGGAGCTGTTGGACATCGTGGGCCTGCGGGACAAGGCGGACGCCTATCCCGCCCAGCTGTCCGGCGGGCAAAAGCAGCGGGTGGCCATCGCCCGCGCCCTGGCCACGGACCCCAAGGTGCTTCTGTGCGACGAGGCCACCTCCGCCCTGGACCCCACCACCACCGCCTCCATCCTGGGCCTTTTGAAGGACCTGAACCAGAAGCTGGGCGTCACCGTGGTGGTCATCACCCACCAGATGAGCGTGATCGAGGAGATCTGCTCCCAGGTCGCCATTCTGGACGGCGGCGTGGTGGCGGAGCAGGGCAATGTGGAGGATATCTTCTCCCATCCCTCCACCGACGCGGCCCGCCGCCTGGTGTATCCCGGCGGCGCCAGCGTGGAGCAGTACCCCGCCGGCACCCGCGCGGTCCGCGTGGCCTTCAACGGCGGGACGGCCTATCAGCCCCTCATCGCCTCCCTCGCCATCGACTGCGGTGTGAAGGTCAACATCCTGGGCGCCGACACCCGCAACATCGACGGCAGGGCCTTCGGCACGATGCTGCTGGGCCTCCCAGACGATCCCAACGAGGCCGCCAAGGCCCTCTCTTACATCCGGGCACAGCCCAACGTTACCGCGGAGGAGGTGGAATACCATGCTTGAGATCTTTACCGCTGATTTCTGGAGCCAATACGGTCCCCTGCTGTGGGACGGCACGGTGGACACCCTCGTCATGGTGGGCATCTCCACGGTGTTCGCCTATATCCTGGGCCTGCCCCTGGGGGTGGCGCTGATCCTGACCCAGGCCCACGGCATCCGTCCCAACCGGGCCGTCAACCGCATCCTGGGCTGGATCATCAATGTGGGCCGCTCCCTTCCCTTCATCATCCTGATGATCGCCATCATGGATTTCACCAAGCTCATCGTGGGCACCAAGATCGGCGTCAGGGGCGCCATCGTTCCCCTGGTGGTGTCCGCCGCCCCCTTCATCGCCCGCATGGTGGAGACCTCCCTGGCGGAGGTGGACGCCGGTGTGGTGGAGGCGGCCCAGTCCATGGGCGCGTCCACCTTCCAGATCGTCTGGAAGGTCTACCTGCCGGAGGCGAAGCCCTCCCTCGTCCTGGGCGGCGCCATCTCCATCGTCACCATCCTGGCCTATACCGCCATCGCCGGTGCCGTGGGCGCGGGCGGCCTGGGCGACCTGGCCATCCGCTACGGCTACCAGCGCAAGGTCCCCTCGATGATGCTGGTGACCATCATCTTCCTCATCGTGCTGGTGCAGGTCATTCAATTCATTTTCAGTCACGTGTCGAACCATATCGACAAGCGCCTGGACCCCACCGCCCGGAGCTTCAAGGGCCTGGACCTGCTCTCCCGCTTCGCCCATACCAAGTAATCCCCTGTGTTTTCATCGCCTGTCTCTGGAATTCCGGCAAGCGTTTTGAAATACCCGAACCATTGGTTCAAAAATCTGAAAGTTTTATTGGAGGAAACAAACATGAAAAAGAAGTACCTGGCCCTGGCACTGGCTCTGGTCCTGTGCCTGTCCCTGGCCGCCTGCGGCGGCAAGAAGGACCCCGCCCCCGCTGAAAATGAAACACCCGCCGAAACCGTCACCCTGAATGTGGCCGCCTCCCCCACCCCCCACGCCGAGATCCTGGAGCAGTGCGTGCCCATCCTGGCCGAGCAGGGCATCGATTTGCAGATCCACGAGTACGGCGACTATGTCATCCCCAACACCGCTGTGGAGGATGGTGACGAGGACGCCAACTACTTCCAGCATATCCCCTACCTGGATAACTTCAATGTCGAGAACGGCACCCACCTGGTGAGCATGGCCGGCGTCCACATCGAGCCCATGGCGATCTATGCCGGTAAGACCGATTCTCTGGACGCACTGGCCGACGGCGCCTCCGTGGCCGTTCCCAACGATGTGACCAACGAGGCCCGCGCCCTGCTGCTGCTGGAATCCCAGGGCCTCATCAAGCTGAAGGAGGGCGCCGGTCTGGAGGCCACGCCCAACGACATCGCGGAGAACCCCAAGAACCTGGTCTTTACCGAGCTGGAGGCCGCCATGGTCCCCACCGTCCTCACCGAGGTGGATATCGCCGTTATCAACTCCAACTTTGCCCTGCAGGCCGGTCTGAACCCCGTGGCGGACTCCCTGGCCATCGAATCCAGCGATTCCCCCTATGTGAACATCCTGGTGGTCAAGGAGGGCAATGAGGAAAACGCCGCCGTCAAAGCCCTGGTGGAAGCCCTGCACTCCGATACCGTCCGCGACTTCATCACCGAGAAGTACGACGGCGCCGTGGTCCCCGCGTTCTAAGACATCGATCTCTGCGATATGCACAAGAGTCCAGGACATGTCCTGGACTCTTTTTTCCGCAAAATTTTCGTCGGATACGGTAGCATTTCCGTAAAGACCGTGTTAAAATGGGAGCGCTGCCCACAGATGTGAGCAAGATCCAAGTCCAACGGAGGGCTGATCCATATGGCGCTGAAGCCGGGAAAAAATTATGAGATCGACATGTGCAGCGGCCGGATTCTGCCGAAGATGCTGCAATTTGCGGTGCCGCTGATGTGCTCCAGCATTTTGCAGCTGCTGTTCAATGCGGCGGATATCATCGTGGTGGGACGCTGGGCCGGGGACAACTCCCTGGCGGCGGTGGGTTCCACCACCTCCCTGATCAATCTGCTGATCAATCTCTTCATCGGCCTGTCCGTGGGCGCCAATATCCTGGCCGCCCGGTTTTACGGCGCCAATGAAAAAGAGGGGCTCCGCCAGACGGTGCACACTGCCATGCTGCTGAGCATCATCAGCGGGTTCTTCCTGACGGCGGTGGGCGTTTTCGGCGCCCGGACCATCCTCATCTGGATGCAGTCCCCCGCCAATGTCCGGGGCCTTGCCACCCTCTATCTCCGCGTCTACTTCCTAGACATGCCCGCCACCATGCTCTACAACTTCGGCGCCGCCCTGCTGCGGGCGGTGGGCGACACCCGGCGGCCCCTGTACTACCTGTCCATCGCCGGTGTGGTGAATGTGGTCCTGAACCTGTTCTTCGTCATCGTCTGCCACCTGGATGTGGCGGGCGTCGCCATTGCCACCGTGGTCTCCCAGTGCATCTCCGCCATCCTGGTGGTCCGGTGCATGATGCGGGAGCAGGGCGCGGTGCACCTGGAGCTGCGGGAGCTGCGCATCTGGAAGGTCCGGCTGAAGCAGATCCTGCAGGTGGGCCTTCCCGCCGGGTTCCAGGGCATGCTGTTCTCCCTGTCCAATGTGGTCATCCAGTCCTCCATCAACTCCTTTGGAGAGATCATTGTGGCCGGAAACTCCGCCGCGGCCAACATCGAGAATTTTATCTACGCCTCCATGAACGCCTTCTATCAGGCCAACGTCTCCTTTACCAGTCAGAACTACGGCGCCGGACGCTATGACCGCATCCGCCCCATCCTCCTGCGGGCGCAGGGATGCGTCGTTGTCCTCGGCATCATGCTGGGCGGAGCGGCCACCCTGTTCGGCCCCCAGCTGCTGCAGATCTACTCCAAGAGCCCCGCGGTCATCAGCGCCGGGATGTCCCGCGTTTGGATCCTCTTTCCCCTCTATGCCATCTGCGGCATGATGGATGTGATGGTGGGCTCCCTGCGGGGATTGGGCTATTCCGTGATGCCCATGCTGGTCTCTCTGATGGGGGCCTGCGTCTTTCGGCTGGTCTGGATCGCCACGATCTTCCAGAGCCCGGCGTTCCACACGATCCAGACGGTCTATTGGTCCTATCCCCTCTCCTGGACCGTTACATTTCTGACCCATCTGATCTGCTATTTCTGGGCCATGCGGCGCTTAAAACAGCATCTGGAAACAAATCAAACGCTGCGCACCAATTGAGGTGCGCAGCGTTTTTCTCCATGCTCACAGACTCACAGGCCCAGCCACAGCTTGATGGTCAGCACCGCGCAGCCGCCCAGCATCAGTGCCAGGGCGCCTGTGCCCCACAGCAGGCTGTAACTCACAGCCTCCTTGTCCCGGTTCCGGACGGCCGCGGCGGATGCAAAGGTCCACACCGCCACCGCCGCAAAGGCGATGACTGCAATATCCGCTATCAACTGCTGTCCAATGGCAGAGAGCGCCAAATACAGCAAAAATCCCACGCCGGAGACCCCTGCTCCGATGCTGATCTGTCTGGTGGTCTGGAACAGCGGTCCCTTTTTCTTGTCGTTCATATTCCGGTCTCCTCAAATCAAAATACCAATTTGATATCGTTCATTTATTTGAAAAATTGAATGGATTTTTCAAGCAGGCGATGCCCACTGTGCGAAAAACGCGCAGCGATTGACGATGAAATGCAAAGCAAGGCCGCGGTCCGCGGCCTGTCACAGCGGATGTACGCGCTGCACGGCGCTCCCGGGCTTAGTATCCATTGACCATAATATCCAGTACCCTTCCCGCCACGGTGCCGGCCACAGAATTTCCGCCGCCGCCGTTTTCCACCATCACCACAAAGGCGTAGGGCGCGTCCTCATTCCGCAGAAAGCCCGCGAACCAGGCGTGGGGCGCCTGCCCCTCCCCCACCTCGGCGGTGCCGGATTTGGCGCAGATGTCCATGTTGGGGAATCGTTTAGTGCCATAGGTCTTTTCCACATTGGCGGCCATCAGGTCCGCCAGGGTCTCTGCCGTGCCGCCGGACACCAGGGTCCCGGTCTTTCGGGGCAGGTGCGGCAGGGACGGCAGCCCCAGTGCGGAGACGGTCTTTTGGATCAAATACGGCTCCGCTGCCCTGCCGCCGCTGGCAATGGCCCCCATGTACACCATCAGGGCGCAGGGATTCACCAGATCCCTGTACTGGCCCACGCCGGCCCAGCCCAGCGCCCCGTCGGAGACAGATCCCCAGTCAAAGGTCCCTTTGGCGGTGGGCAGGCCGTCCAGGTCATAGCTGTCCGTCAGTCCCGCTTTCTCCGTATACTTTTTCAGGGTATCCGCGCCCAGCTCCACGGCGATTTGGGCAAAGGCCACGTTGCAGGAGTTGGCAAAGGCGTCGCCGATGTGCTGTTCCCCGTGGGTGCCGGAGCACACGATGGTTTCCTCCCCGATCTGGATGGAGCCGTCACAGGTCCAGGTCCGCTCCTCCAAATCCGGGAGATTTTCCAGAGCCGCCGCCAGCGTCACGGTCTTATAGACGGAGCCGGGCGTAAAGGTGGAGGAGAGGAAGCGGTTCAGGTAAGCGCCCTTGTAGCGGTCGTTGCTCTCGATGTCGGCGGGCACATGCAGGGGATCATAGCTGGGAGCCGAGACCATGCACAGGACCTCTCCGGTCTTATAGTTATACACCGCCACCGTCCCCGCGTGGCCGTTCAGGGCCTGGTATGCCTCGTAGTTGTACCGGGCATCGATGGTCAGATACAGCTGGCTGCCCCGGTCCGCGCCGAAGGCGCCGTTCAGCAGGCTGTATCCCGTCAGCTTGTCGGCAAAGGCGTTCAGCGCCCCGGTGCCGATGCTGCCCTGGAGGTCGCCCACCGCGTGCAGCGTGGCCTTCCGGACCGTCTCGCTGTCGTAATAGGTGCGTTTTCCGTTCTCTGCTGTGGACAGCACATCGCCGTCCCGGTCCAGCACCGTGCCGGTGGACAGCACGCCGTCGCTGTTATAGAGGTGGCGGTTGAAGGCGGAGGACGCCCAGTCCCCACCGCTGGTCAGATACTTCACCAGAAATACCCCCAGCCCCGCCGCCAGCAGCAGCGCCAAAATGCTGCACACGATGGCCCGGCGTTCAATCTTCTTCATCCCTGGCCTCCTTTTCCGAGCCGAAGGGGTCCCTCACCGGCTCTGTCCGGCAACGGGCCGCCTCGGTCAGCTTCCGCTGGGAGCTTCGCCGGATGGCAAAGCTGGCGTTCTCCCGGGTATCCGTGGCCTTTAGAAAGGCCAGCAGGCCCCAGGCGGACATCATGGCCGAGCCGCCGTTGGAAACAAAGGGGAAGGTCACGCCTGTGAGAGGCAGCAGGTCCACGGAGCCAAACACGTTCAGGCAGGTCTGGAACACCAGCAGAGACCCCGCCGCGCAGGCGGCGATGGTGTAAAAGCTGGACCGCCCCACCCGGCAGGTCCGAACCGTGAAAAAGGCCAGGGTGATGATGGCGGCCACCGCCAATACCGCGATCAGCAGCCCCCACTCCTCGCACAGCATGCCGAACACCAGATCGGTGTCCGCCGCCGGGACCCGATGGAGCCAGCCGTTTCCGGCTCCCATGCCCAGCAGGCCGCCGGAGGCCGCCGCCGACATGGTGCGGGTCTGCTGGTAGCCGGTGGTGGAGGCGCTCTCCCAGGCGTGGCCCCAGGAGGCAAAACGGCTCAAAATGTAGGGTTTGAATTTTACGATGATGCCCGCGCCGAACACCGCCGCGCCGCAGATCAGGGACAGGGTGGCAAAATCACCGGAGCGCAGATAGGCGATGACCAGGAAGGTGACAAAAAAGATCGCCGCCGTTCCGAAGTCGCTCATAAGGCCCAGACACCCGATACAAACGCCGGTCAGCAGGATGAACAGCGTCAGGTTCCGCCGGTGGAACAGGCGCTCCAGCGTGGCGGAGCCGGCAAAGATATAGCAGATCTTGGCGATCTCCGACGGCTGGAAGGACAAAGGACCAATGGCGATCCAGTTGACGGCTCCGTATTTGGATTGGCCGATCACCAGCGTGATGCCCAGCAGTCCGATGGCCATGGCGGCCATGAGCCAGCGGTTCTTCTGCACCCGGCCCAGGTCCCGCAGGAACAGGCCCAGCACCAGAAACAGGACTAGGCCCAGCAGGACCGCCAGGAACTGCTTGAAAAGGCTGGCCGGCGCGCTGGAGGCCGTCACCGCCAGGCACAGTGTGGAGAGGAAAAAGGCGATGGTCTCCATCTCAAAGCCCACGCACCGGGTGCACCGCAGGATGACCACATACAGCCACATCAAAACCGTCAAGCCCAGAAACGCCAGGGGGATGGACGGGGACACCTCCTCCCCCGCCGCCACGATCAGCTGCAGACAGGTCAGGACCTGGAACACCGTCAGCCACAGAAAGGACGGCCAGATGGCGGCGGGCCGTTCCGCCCGGCGCTTTTCCTCCAGTTCCTCCCGCTCCGTCACCGTCTGCGGCAGGAACACCAGGGGAACGCCTCCCAGGGTGATGGTGTCCCCCAGCTTCACCGGGGCGGAATACTCCACCTTCTCCCCGTTCACCAGAGTCCCGCCCTTGGAGCCCAGGTCGTAGACGATCCAGTTTTCATCCTCTCCCCGGCACAGCGCTGCGTGCTGCCGGGAGATGCTGGGATAGCTCAAACAGACGTCGGCGGTCCTTCCCCGGCCGATGATGTTCTCCCAGTGCGTCAGCAGGATCGGCGCGCCGTTGGGCAGGCTCAGCTGGCCCCAGATCTCCGGCGTGTGGGGGATCTTCAAAAGCGAACGCACCGCCCGGAATAGGATCAGCACCGCCAGCACCGGGAAGAGAAAGCGGACAAAGGCCGTGTACCACTCGCCTGCCATCGGGTGCTCCGCCAGCAGGGCCGCCGCCTGATCCAGAAGTTTCCGGATGGGAGCTGTCAGCTGTTCCATATCGTCCGCCTCCTTTTTTAAATATGGGTTTTAGTATATCACTTTTCCGTTCTTCTGTACAGAGGTCCCATGTTTTCAAAAATTACCCTGGCACAATTCTTTTCAAATTTTTCATTTTCTCTTGACCTTCTGTTAAAAATCCATTAAAATGTTCTACTGTACATGAAATTTACCAGGCGGCATTTTCGGCCGCTTCAACGTATGTCCCTATCCACTTTACGAAAGGCCGATCAACGATATGAAACATCCCTACAAGACGCGTGAGGGCGGCGCCACAGTGACGATCTTTGTTCCCTATGACTGCAAAAACCACTGCCCCTTCTGCATCAACAAAGGCGAGTACGCGGACCTGACGGGCTTCTCCGCGGAGAAGATCTGCAAGAGCATCGAGCGGATGGACGCCATCACTCCCTACTGTGATTTTGTATTTACCGGCGGCGAACCCTTTGCCAATCTGGAATCCCTCCAGATGATGCTGGACAAGATCCCCACCACCCACAAGGTCTATATCAACACCACCCTTCCCGTGTCCGAGCACCAGTCCGAGGCGGACATTCTGGCGTTTGTGGAGAAGAATAAGCACAAGATCACCTGCATCAACGTGTCCCGCCACATGCAGAAATACGTGGTGGAGTCCAACGACGGTCTGCTGGCCCGCCTGCCGGTGCCCTTCCGGGTGAACTGCGTGCTGTACAAGGATTATCCCGCCGAGAGCCTGGTCCCCTTTATGGAGCGGTTCCATAAGATCCCCGGCGCCTCCATCCAGTTCCGCTTTGACTACACCGCTACCACCTCGGAAAACCTCTATGAGGAAAAGGGCGACAAGATCCTGCAGGACCTGAAAAAGATCGCCCGCTACACGGGCCTCGACGGCTGCCGGATGCGCTGCGGCTTCCACTTTGACTACAAGGGCATGGAGCTGACCTACCACAAGACCCTGCCCTACTCCACCATTGAGGAAACGGACCCCGCCGACGGCGTGACCTATGACATCCTGTATGATATCCTGATCAAGCAGAACGGTGACATCCATTCCGACTGGACTGGCGTTCTTCTGGATGTGGACGCCTATGAAAAGGTCATTTTTGAGCCCTATGATTTGAAATGGCTGGAGCGCATTGCATAAATATCTAAAAACCGGCGGATGCCTCCGCCGGTTTTTTCTGCAGTGAGAAGTTTTTTATCATGAGGGCATCAAAAGCGCGGGCGCCATGCGGAAGGCGTCCTACTGGGGCGGAGCCGCAAGCGGCGGAGGCCTCTGGTCATCCGGGGCCATCCTCCCCGGAGCCATGGCCGTCCTGACCGGCTGAAGGGCTCCATGCATCGTCCGTCATGGCTGTTACCATTTTGTTTCTATTTGCAATCAAACTGATACTGACTTTTTCCCCGCTTTCCGTCAAAATAAGCATATCAGAAAATATACCAGAAAGCAGGGCATCCGCTATGAAATCCTTCCTCTCCCTCCTCCTTGTCCTCTCCCTTGCCACCGCTTGCAGCACAGGCGGCGCCATACAAACGGTATCGTACTCTGTCCAGTCCCCTCCTGCCGACACACCGGAGCCGCCGGTGGAGGAAGCGCCTGCCCCCGTTCGTACGGTCGATCCCAGCCGCCCCATGGTGGCTCTGACCTTTGATGACGGTCCCCACGCCCAGTACACAGACCAGCTCCTGGATATCCTGGAGGAGCATAACGCCGTGGCCACGTTTTTCGAGGTGGCGAAAAACCTCTCCAACGATCCGGATGCCGTCCGCCGGGCGGCGGAGATGGGCTGCGAGATCGGCAGCCACTCCTACCGCCACGCCAATCTGGGCAAGATGAAGCTGGAAGCTCTGCAGGCGGATCTGGCGGCGGCGGACGCGGCCTTTATCGATGTGCTGGGCGCCGCTCCCACGCTGCTGCGCCCGCCCTACGGCTCCACCAACAAGGCGCTGAAAACCGCCTGCGGCCGTGTCATCGTCACCTGGTCCATCGATCCGGAGGACTGGAAATGCCGGAACGCGGAGAAGGTGATCGCCCACATCCAGCGCTTTGAAGATCTGGACGGGCAGGTGATCCTGCTCCACAGTACCTATGAAAGCACTGTGGAGGCCGCACGGTTCCTGGTCCCCTGGCTGGAGGAGCAGGGCTATCAGCTGGTGACCGTCAGCGAGCTGATCACGCTCCGCTTTCAGGATACGGTGGATGGGAACCGCCTGTACAACTTCGACTATTTCCGCTTCCAGGTCCCGCCGCTGGCAAAGCCAACGGAAGAAACCGCCGCGTAAGGACGCAGCAAGGCCGGTCCCCATGGGACCGGCCTTGTTTTCTTATCGCAGGAAGATCCGCTTGCCGCCCCGGTAATCCCGGACCACCCCGATCCGCTGGGCGTTTGGCACAACGTCCTTCAGCTCTTCATACAGCGCGCCGGCATCCGCCGGGTCCACCGCCATCAGCAGCCCCCCGGCGGTCTGGGGATCGTACAGAAGATCCTGCTTGCAGAGCTCCGTCTCCCCGGCATCCACGCCGCTCTCAGCAAAGCTGCGGTTCCGGTACATGCCCTCCGGCAGGATCCCCATTTTGGCAAACTCCACCGCCTCCGGAATAAAGGCAATGTCCGCCACATGAAGCTCGATCTCCACATCGCTTCCCTGGGCCATCTCAAAGGTGTGTCCCAGCATGCCAAAGCCCGTCACGTCCGTGCAGGCGTGGACGCGGTATTTCACCATGGCGTCCCGGGCGGCCTTGTTCAGCATCGTCATCAGCTGGTTCGCCAGCGCTATCCCCGCAGGAGAGGCCATCTCCGCCTTGGCGGCGGTGGTCAGCACGCCGATCCCCAGAGGCTTGGTGAACAGCAGCACATCTCCCGGCTTCGCCCCGGAATTGGTCAGCACCCGGTCCGGATGGACGAAGCCCGTCACCGCCAGTCCGTACTTCGGCTCGTCATCCAAAATGCTGTGGCCGCCGGTGATCAGCGCTCCGGCCTCGTATACCTTATCGTATCCTCCCCGCAGCAGCTGGTGGACCGCCTCCTTCGGCATGGAGGCGGGGATCGCCATGATGTTCAGGCACAGCTTGGGCTCGCCGCCCATGGCGTATACATCCGACAGGGCGTTGGTGGCGGCGATCTGTCCGAAGAGGTACGGATCGTCGGCAATGGGCGGGAAAAAGTCCACCGTCTGCACCAGAGCCAGCTCGTCGGAGACCTTGTAGACCGACGCGTCGTCGCTCTTGTCAAAGCCCACCAGCAGGTTTGGGTCCTGGTGGACACGGATGCCGTCCAGCAGCTGGGCCAGAACGCCTGCGCCCACCTTTGCGCCGCACCCGGCGCACTTTGCCAGTTTGGTCAGCTTTACTTCATTTTCAGGCATGTTCGCTCTTCCTTTCCGATTCCAATAGATGGATCAGCTCCGCGCGGATATCCTCCACGCAGATCAATTTCTCCGGCTGGCGGTGGTATAAGTGACGCCAAACCGCCGCCAGCCGGTCATTTCGTATCCGCTGGGGGACGCCCGGGCAAGTCCGGTATTGCCACCGGGACAGGCCCAGCGCTGCCAGCGCCGCTTCTCCCTGACGCACAGTCTCATGCCAGCGCCGGTTAGAGGCCTCCGCGTCCTCCGTCCATTCCGGAAGATGGAACAGGGGCTCCAAAAGCGCCCGGTCCTCCGCGATCACCGTGACGCTGCTGCTGTCCTCCGACATGATCTCCAGAAACGCCAGCGGATGCTGCGGCCGGAGCACATCTGCCAGATAACAGCTCTCCCCGTTTTCATCCTCAAAAAAGGCCGGAAGCGGGTGCTCCAACACCTGTTCCCGCGGATAGCCCGCCGGGATTGCGGACAGAATGCCCCAGATAAACTGTACCCCCTCCGCGTCCCGCAGCAGTTCTGCATGGGAGAGGAGCACAGGCTCTTCCCAATCGCGCCCATCCTCCCGGTCTACGACTTCCAGTCCGGTCAGCAGCCAGTTGCAGTCCCAATGCTCCGCCCCCAATTGACGCAGGATCTCCGGTAAAACGCCCCTGTTTTCGATCAGGACTCCAGCCAAATTCTAATACCTCATTTCTGCTCTGTCAGCACCCCCGACAGAGCCAGCACCGCCTCCAGCACGCCGCCACCCACCGCCAGGGCCTTGTCGCTGGCGCAGTAGCAGTGCTCGATCTTGCACCGGGGATCGATATCTCCGGCCTTCATGCCCTTGAACACCGGCGTTCCCTCCGCCAGGATGCCCCGCAGAACGCCGTCCAGCGTGCAGGCCATGGGTTCTCCGTTCACGGTGGCGGCGATGTCGCCCATCTTCACCTGGGCGCCGATGTCCAGCAGCTGGTGGAACACGCCGTCCGCCGGGGCCCGGAGCACCCGCTCCCCCGCGAAGCCGCCGATCAGCCCCGGGACGCCCGTGTTGGGAATGGCGCCGCCCTCATGGATGACCCGGCCCAGATAGTGGCCCCGCATGGTCTCCACCACCGCGTGGCAGTCCTCCCCCGCGGTAAAGCCGGGCCCCACACCGATGACTACCGGGGCGTCGGTGATTTTGGTACCCAGGTTTTTCTTTGCAAGGATGGCGTCCACCACCGCGTCCGGCCGCAATGCCGGGATGCAGGCGCCCTCCGGATCTGCCAGCACCGGAATGATGCCGTCCTCCAGCAGCGCCAGCGCCTGTTCCGGCGTCTCCGCCTTTCGGGCCGTGACATCCTCCACCCTGGTCTCCCCATGGACGATGGCCTGGGAAAAGCACACCGTCCGGCGGATGGCCGTGGGATTTGCGATCTCCGTCATGACCACCCGGATGTGGGCCCTCCACAGCCGCAGGGCGATCCCCGTGGCCAGGTCCCCGGCGCCTCGAATCACTGTTAACATGAAAAATACTCCCCTCTGTACAAACTTCCCGCCAATACCGGGCAGTCCAGCAGCACCGCCAGCTCCCTGGCCCGCTCCCGGTCCGCCTGCGTCTCCGCCTGATTGACATAGACCCGGCTATGCAGGTCTTCCGCGCTCAAAACCCGCGCCTCCGTCTCCGGCGAGGCAGGGGCCTCCTCTGAAACGCCTGCCAGTCGGGCATACAGCTCCGGCCGGTGGGCCGCCTCACAAATGGGCCGTCCAAACCCAGACGCGCCCACCACGCAGATGGTCTGGTCCGCCTCGGCCGGGATCACCGGCTCATGGCCCGCATGGGCTTTCAGCGGCCGCTGGGCCGAGCCGTCGGCCTCCACCAGCACATAGTCGAAGCGGAGCCGCAGTTCCGCCATGGAGGCGTCCAGCGCCGCCAGTTTTCCGGTCCCGGGAACGGCTCTCCCGCCGCAGAGCAGACGGTGCCTCTCCCGCAGCGCGTCCAGCTCCGCCAGCGTCCCGGCGCACGGCATCTGCGGAAACGGAAATATTTTGGTGGTGGTGCACAGCAGCACCCGGTGCTCCCGCGCAAGCTCCTCTCCCAGCGTCCGCAGCAGGGTGGTCTTTCCCCCGCCGCCGATCACTGCGGTAACGCCGGGACGGATCTCCAACAGTGCCGCAAGCTCCACTGCGCCGCCTCCCTTCGTTCTTCTTTTCATAGAATAGCACCTGGCTGCTTCTGCCGTCAAGCCCGCAGACTGGAAATGTTTTCTTTTTCCTTGACTTTTCCGCTGAACATGATATGATGTTATTATCGTTAATCTCAATCAAGGATCACGGTTAGGAGGATTTTCCCATGCAGGACGGCTGTGGCCGGACAATTGATTATCTGCGGCTGTCGGTGACAGACCTGTGCAACTACCGCTGCCGGTACTGTATGCCGGAGGAGGGCGTCTGCAAGCGGGACCACCGGGAGATCCTGTCCGTAGAGGAATGCATCGAGATTGCGGAGGCTTCTGTCCGATGCGGTGTAAAGAAGATTCGCTTAACAGGTGGAGAGCCATTGGTCCGGCAGGGATTTCTGGAGATCTGCCGTGGAATCCGTCAGATCCCGGGCCTGGAGGAGCTGTGCATCACCACCAACGGCGCTCTGCTTCCAGAACTGGCAAAGCCTCTGCGGGAGGCTGGCGTGGACCGGCTGAACATCAGCCTGGATACCCTGCGCCCGGAGCGTTTCGCCCACATGACCCGCCGGGGCCGCCTCTCCGACGTTCTGGAGGGCGTGGCCGCCGCGGAGCGGGCGGGCTTTTCCGGCCTGAAGTTTGATGTTGTGCTGATCGGCGGATTCAATGACGATGAGGTGGGAGATTTTATCGAGCTGACACGGGAGCATCCCTGGGAGATCCGCTTTATCGAGCTGATGCCCATGGGGCCCTGCACTGGCTGGGATAAGCGCTGTTTCCTCCCCGGAAACACGATCCTGGAGCGGTTCCCGGCCCTGCGGCAGGTCGAACCGCAAGGCGTGGCCCTGCGGTTCCAGCTTCCCGGCGCAAAAGGCGCCATCGGCCTTATTTCCCCGGTGAGCCATGAATTCTGCGGCCAATGCCGCCGCATCCGTGTGACGGCGGACGGCAAGCTGAAGGGCTGTCTCCATGCCCGGGAGGAGATCTCCCTTCGGGGCCTCCATGGCGGGGAGCTGGAAGCGGCCATTCGCAGGGGCATCCTGCAAAAACCCCTGCGGCATCACCTGTCGGAGCGGGCCAGTGACACGCCCCGAACCATGAATCAGATCGGAGGCTGACCGATGGCGGAGTTGACCCATTTCAATGAACAGGGCCGGGCGAAAATGGTGGATGTGACGGAGAAGGCCGTCACCCACCGGACGGCGGTGGCCGCCGGTGAGATCCATATGGCGCCGGAGACCCTGGAAAAGATCAGAGCCGGCACCATGAAAAAGGGCGATGTGCTGGCGGTGGCCCAGGTGGCGGGCATTCAGGCCGCCAAGCACAACTGGGAGCTGATCCCCATGTGCCACCCCCTGCCCCTGACGGGCATCGACATCACCTTTGCGCTGTCCGACGAGCCCTGCATGGTGGAGATCTCGGCCCGCGTCACCTGCACCGGTGTGACCGGTGTGGAGATGGAGGCCCTCACCGCCGTGTCCGTGGCGGCGCTGACCATCTATGACATGTGCAAGGCGGTCCAGAAAAATATGAAGATCACCAACATCCGCCTGCTGAAAAAATCCGGCGGCAAGAGCGGCGATTATAATCAAATAACCTGAAAAGCGATCCATTCACTTTTCAAGTGTCACAGCGCATGTGCGCTGTGACAGGCCGCGGTCCGCGGCCTTGATTTGCATTTCATAGTCGATCCCTGTGCGCTTTCCGCACAGCGGGCATTGCCCGCTTGAAAAATCCTGTGCGATTTTTCAAGTTCATTGGCTATATCAAGCGGAGGAATAGATCATGGCAAATGTGGTATCAGTGAATATCAGTGAAAAAAAAGGCGAGCAGAAGCACCCGCTGCCGGAGATCCAGCTGAAGCTCCGGCACGGCATCGTGGGAGACGCCCATGCCGGGGACTGGCACCGGCAGATCTCCCTGCTGGCGGAGGAGAGCGTGGACACCATGCGGGCCGCCTGCCCCATCCCCCTGAATGCCGGGGTGTTCGCGGAGAACATCAACACGGTGGGCATCGACCTGAAGAACCTGCCCATCGGCACCCATCTCCGCATCGGTGAGACGGAGGTAGAGGTCACCCAGATCGGCAAGGAGTGCCACAGCGACTGCGCCATCAAAAAGGCCGTGGGCAAGTGCGTCATGCCCACGGAGGGCATCTTTGCCGTGGTGGTCCGGGAGGGGACCGTCCGCCCCGGGGATGAGATCGAAATTCTGGAGGCGAACACATGAAGCTCATCAAAACCGAAGAGGCCGTGGGCCACGTGCTCTGCCACGACATGACCCAGATCATCAAGGATACCTACAAGGACGCCCGCTTCCGAAAGGGCCATGTGGTGACGGCGGAGGATATCCCCGTGCTTCTCTCCATGGGCAAGGAGCACCTCTATGTCTGGGAGATGACCCCAGGCATGGTCCACGAGAACGACGCGGCGGAGCGGCTGTACGCCCTGTGCGCCAATGAACACATGGACCGCAGCGCTGTCAAGGAGGGCAAGATCGAGCTGACCGCCGCCTGTGACGGCTTTTTCCGGGTGAACAGCGAAAAGCTCATCGCCGTCAACTCCCTGGAGGACATCATGATCGCCACCCGCCACGGCGGCACCGCTGTCCGCAAGGGCGATAAATTGGCGGGCATGCGGGTCATCCCTCTCATTATTGAAGAGGAAAAGCTCCAGGCCGCCGAAAAGGCCGCGGGAAACGCCCCCCTGCTGGAGCTGCTGCCCTATGTGAAAAAAACCGCCGCCATCGTGGCCACCGGCAGCGAGGTGAAAAAGGGTCTGATCCAGGACACCTTCACCCCGGTGGTGAGAGACAAGCTGGCGGCCTACGGCATTCAGACTGTCTCCATCACCTACTCCGGCGACGGCGTGGAGAACGTGGCAAACACCATCGCCGAGGCTCGGAAGACCGGAGCGGAGATCATCCTCTGCACCGGCGGCATGAGCGTGGACCCGGACGACAACACCCCCGGCGGCATCAAGGCCAGCGGTGCCCGCATCGTCACCTACGGCGCGCCGGTCCTGCCCGGTGCCATGTTCCTGCTGGGCTACTATGATGACGGCACCGTGGTCTGCGGCCTGCCCGGCTGCGTCATGTACGCCGGAGCCACCATCTTCGACCTGGCCCTGCCTCGGATCGCGGCGGGCGTGGAGATGACCCGGGCGGACTTCGCCGTGATGGGCGAGGGCGGTCTGTGCCTGGGCTGCAAGCCCTGCCACTGGCCCGTCTGTCCCTTTGGAAAATAAAGCGCAAGCGCCGGACCCTCCGGCGTCGCTTTTTAAAAAGCGTTAATCTTAACCGAGTATCACGTTGGATTGCCCCTTGCGGGATACAAATCAATCATATATAATACGAAAGGAAGAAATCTGATGAAAAAGCTGTTTACCCTGCTGCTGAGCCTCTGCATGGTTCTGTCTCTGGCCGCCTGCGGCGGACAGAAGGACATGCCCGCCCCTGTTGAAGGCAAAACTCCTGAGATGGAGGAACCCGCTGCGGAACCTGTGGAGCTGTTCGTCTTCGCCGCTGCCTCCATGACCGAAACCATGGATCAGATCATCGAGCTGTACAAGTCCGTTGCCCCCAACGTGACCATCACACCTACTTACGACTCCTCCGGCACCCTGCTGACCCAGATCAAGGAGGGCGCTGACTGCGACCTGTTCATCTCCGCCGCCCCCAAGCAGATCAACGCGCTGGACGGCTCCCTGAAGGACGACGCGGACAAGAACCCCGACGGTTTGGATATGATCGTTCAGGACAGCCGTCTGGACCTGCTGGAAAACAAGGTCACCCTGGTGGTTCCCGAGGGCAATCCCAAGGGCATCGAGACCTTTGACCAGCTGGCGGAGCTGCTGAAGAGCGGCGATGTGATGCTGGCCATGGGCAACAGCGACGTGCCCGTGGGGCAGTACACCCAGAAGATCTTCGCTTCCTATGAGATCGACGAGGCCGCCATCGCCAGCAAGCTGACCTATGGCTCCAACGTGAAGGAAGTCACCACCCAGGTCAGCGAGGGCACTGTGGACTGCGGCATCATCTACGCCACCGACGCCTTCTCTGCCGGTCTGACCGTGGTGGACGCGGCTGCCGCCGAGATGTGCGGCCAGGTCATCTATCCCGCCGCTGTCCTGAATGGCAGTCAGCATTTGGACGAGGCCCAGGCTTTCCTGGACTACCTGACCGGCAGCGAGGCCAGCGCCGTCTTCGAGAGTGTCGGCTTCACCGCTCTTCAGTAAATCACTTACCGTACAGGGGCGGGGAGGTCATCCCGCCCCTGTCTCCTCGATTAACGTTTCCGGAGGTCATGTCCATGGATTGGTATCCTCTTTTCAACTCCCTGCGGATCGCGGCGATCTCCACCGTGGCCGTCTTTTTTCTGGGGATCGCGGCCGCGCACTATATCGCGAAGCTGCCACGGCTGGCAAAGGGCGTCCTGGATGTGGTGCTGACACTGCCGCTGGTCCTGCCGCCCACAGTGGTGGGCTGGCTGCTGCTGGTACTGCTGGGGCCCAAGCGGCCTGTGGGCGCTTGGGCGCAGAGCACTTTCGGCATCAAGCTGGTGATGACCTGGTGGTCCGCTATCTTCGCCACGGTGGTGGTGGCCTTCCCCCTGATGTACCGCACCGCCCGGGGCGCTTTTGAGAGCTTCGACCAAAATCTGGCGGATGCCGGGCGGACCCTGGGCCGTTCCAACACCTGGGTTTTCTGGAGGGTGCAGATGCCCGTCTGCCGGCAGGGCATTTTGGCGGGCACAGTGCTGGCCTTTGCCCGGGCGCTGGGCGAATACGGCGCCACCTCCATGATCGCGGGTTATACCCCGGGCCGCACCGCCACCATCTCCACCACGGTCTATCAGCTGTGGCGCACCAACGACGATGCGGGTGCCCTGCGCTGGGTGCTGGTGAACGTCGCCATCTCCGCTGTGTTCCTGCTGGCGGTGAACCTGCTGGAGACCCGGCAGCGGCAGGCACGGAAAGGAGGCGTCCGCTGATGGCACTCTCCGTTGACATCAAAAAACAGCTGGGAGACTTTTGTCTGGAGACCAGCTTCACGGTGGAAAATACGGTGCTGGCCCTGCTGGGGGCCTCGGGCTGCGGCAAGTCCGTGACCCTGCGGTGTATCGCAGGCATTTTGACGCCGGACGAGGGAAAAATCGTGCTGGATGGCACTGTCCTCTACGACAGCGCCGCCAGGATCGACCTGCCGCCGCAGAAGAGGCAGGTCGGGTATCTCTTCCAGCAGTATGCCCTGTTTCCCAACATGACGGTCCGGCAGAACATTGCCGCGGCAGTGCGGGACAGGGCCCGCCGTCAAACCGTGACAGCGGAAAAGCTGCGGCAGTTCCAATTGGAAGCCGTGGCGGACCAGAAACCCTGGCAGCTCTCCGGCGGGCAGCAGCAGCGGACCGCTCTGGCCCGCATCCTGGCATCGAAGCCGAAAGCCATCCTCCTGGACGAGCCCTTCTCCGCGCTGGACAGCTATTTGAAATACCAGCTGGAGGCGGAGCTGGCGGAGACGCTGGAACAGTTCCCCGGCACGGTCCTGTGGGTCTCCCACGACCGGGGCGAGGTGTTCCGCAACTGCCGCCAGGTCTGTGTGATGGACCAGGGGCGCTCTCAGGGGCTCTTCACTCTGCGGGAGCTGTTCCATGAGCCGGTGACGGAGGCGGCCGCCCGCCTCTCCGGCTGCAAGAATTATGCAGACGCGGTTCCAGCGGGCAGCGCCGTGTCCCTGCCGGAGTGGGGGCTCACCTTGGACTGTGGGAAGCCTATTCCACCGGACATCCGGCGCATCGGCGTCCGGGCGCACCATGTCGCCCTGTCAGCGCCTCATGCCCCCGGAGCCTTCCCCTGTGATGTGCTGCGGGTGGTCCAGGATGTATTCAACACCATCGTCCTGCTGCGGCCGGAAACCGCTGCGCCGGACGCGCCGCCCCTGCGGATGGAGCTGAGCCGGGAGGCCTGGTACGCCGCAGCGGACAAACGCCATGTCTGGATCGCCATCCAGCCGAGAGATATTTTATTGTTGAAGTAAGGAGAGATCGTCATGTATCAAGCCGCTGTTTTGACCGTCAGTGACCGCAGTTTCCGGGGAGAGCGCCCCGACGCGGGCGGCCCCCTGGTGGCGGAGCTTCTGAGCGCCGCCGGATACGAGGTCGCCAAAACCGCCATCGTCCCGGACGAACAGCCGGAGATCGAGGCGGCTCTGAAAGCCATTGCCGACGCGGGAGATGTCCAGCTGTTGGTGACCACCGGCGGCACCGGATTCGCGCCCCGGGACGTGACGCCGGAGGCCACCCTGGCCGTCTGCGACCGGATGACCCCCGGCATCCCGGAGGCCATGCGGTACGCCTCCATGCAAGTGACGAGCCGCGCCATGCTGTCCCGGGCCCAGGCGGGCATTCGGAAGGGGACCCTGATCCTCAATCTCCCCGGCTCTCCCAAAGCCGCCAGGGAAAATCTGGAGGCCATCCTCCCTGCCCTGTCCCACGGTCTGGAGATGCTCTCCGGCAGGCCCGCAGACTGTGCAAAACTGGCGGACTGACCCCAAGTGCTTCCCGGCCATGGGACAGGCACTCTGTTATAGTCAACACAGTTGAAAAGGAGCTTGTACTCCTTTTCAACCGGCGGACCAATGGTCTGCCGACGCATTAAGCGCGTGTGCGTTTCCTAATAAAGTTAAGCACAGAAGGCCGCATACGAAGCTCGCAGCGCCGTATTTACAAGCACATGGCCTGACCGGAAAATCAATCCTCTCATCATAAAACAATGAGCGCCAGGAGAACTTCTCCTGGCGCTCATTGCTTTATTGCGGTTGTCCTGTGGTCCCCCACAGGTCGTTCCACCAGTCTTCGCCTCCACTGGGGTCGGTGGGCTCGGAGGGTTCCGTGGGTGTTGTGGGTTCCGCCGGCTCCACACCCGTGCCGCCGTTGGGATCGCCCGTATTGCCGCCCTCACTGGGAACAGGCGGGATATAATTGGGGTCGTTGGGATCATTCTCTGGGGGAAGAGCCGGGTTATCGGGGTCCTCCGGCACGTATCCGTCGTGGTGCACCGGACAGCCGCCGGGGCTCTCCTCCGTGGGCTCCAGGGCCTTTTCCATATTGACGATCAGATAGGGATCGTCATCGGCCTTGATATTGGGACCGTAGTCCGTACGCTCATAGTCCAGGAACGCCTTCTGCGCCACGGACTCCACTGGGCAGTTCTCTGTGGCCAGGCACTGGCCCTCCGTGCAGTAGTCCCGGAGCACATGGCGGCTGCACGACTCCTTGGGGCCTGTACCGGCCGCCACCGTCACCGTGGCGACGCGGCTGCCGCGGGAGTCCGCCGAACAGGCCTCCGTGGGTGCCATACCGCTGTCCAGACAGATCCGCACAGTCTCCAGACCGCTGGAGGGCTTTTCAAAGTCCTTGTATGGCAGGTCCGCGTGGACCTGCTGCATGACCTTCTTCCACATGGTGATGGCCGGGTTGCCGGAGTAGCTGATCTTGGCGTTGTACTTATAGCCCGTCCACACCGCGGCCACATAGTAGGGCGTGTAGCCCACGAAATAGCGGTCGTAGTTGTCGCTGGTGGTGCCGGTCTTGCCGGCGATGGCCATGCCGCTGAAATTCGCGCTGCCGCCGGTACCGCTGGCAACGGCGTCCTTCAGCATCTTGGTCATCAGATAGGCGGTGCTCTCCTTCATGGCCACGTGGCTCTCGCCCTCGTTCTCCAGGATCACATTGCCCTCGGAATCCTCCACCCGCAGATAGGTCTTGGGGGAGTTATAGATACCGTTGTTGGCAAAGGCCGCATAGGCCGCCGCCATCTCCACGGTGTTCAAACCGTAGGTCAAACCGCCCATGCCCAGAGCCGACAGGTTCATGTCGTCCGCCACCAGGGGCAGGTTCAGCTTCTCCGTGGCAAAGGCGAACGCCTCGGCAGTGCCCACCGACTGCAGGGCCTGCACGGCGATGGTGTTGATGGAGCGCTTGACGCCCTCCGCCACCGTGGTCATACCCGTGTAACCGCTGGGGGAGTTCTTGGGCCAGGGACTGCCGTTCAGCTCCTGGACCGGATAGTTGTCAAAGACCGTGCCCGGGGTGATGACGCCGGCGTCCAGCGCCGGGGCATAGGCCGTTAGGGGCTTCATGGAGGAGCCCACCTGCCGGTGGATGGTGGCATAGCTGGTGAGCAGGTTGCCCTGCTTGTCCCCGCCCATGTCGCCCACCTGGGCCACAATGTTGCCGGTGTAGGGGTCGATGATGGTGATGCCGGAGTGGATCAGCTGTCCGTCCCGGCTGGTCAGGTTGTTCAGGTTGCCCCGGTCCGCGTAGACGCTCTCGGCAATCTCCTGGATCTTGGGGTCCAGGGTGGTGTAGATGTGATAGCCGCTGTTGTAGAGCTTCAGGCGGGCTTCCTCCACAGAGATCTTCAGCTCTTCCGCCAGGTCGCTGCTCACATCCCGGATCACCTCGTCCACAAACCAGGAGTTGACCTCCACACCGCCGGTGGCCCGCTCCACCAGCTCCTTGGCGGTGGCAGTGTCGTCGCCGTCTGTGAATTGCAGGACCTCCGCCTTGGCGGCCTCCGCCTCCTCCTTTGTGATGAAGGGCTCTCCCGTACTGGGGTCGACGATCTCGGTCATCTTATCCAGGATCCAGCCCTGCCGCCTCTTGTTCGCCTCCCGGGGCGTGGTCGTGGTGCCGTCCTCCCGGGTGATCGTAATATCGTACATCGGCCCGTACATCGACGGGTTGTTGGTGATCGCCACCAGGCAGGCGCACTCCGCCAGGTCCAGTTCGGACACATCCTTGCCAAAGTAGTACTCCGCCGCTGTCTGGACGCCGTAGCAGCCCTTGCCCAGATAGATGAAGTTCAGATACATGGTCAGGATCTGTTCCTTGGTGTTGTTCTTCTCGAATTCCAACGCCCGGAAGATCTCCCGGACCTTCCGGTTGATGGTGCCCGCCTTATCGCCGGTCATGTTTTTCAGCACCTGCTGAGTGATGGTGGAGCCGCCAAAGGTATCGCCACCCTTGAATACGTTCAGCGTCGCTGAGGCGGTTCGCTTCCAGTCCACGCCGTGGTGCTGAAAAAAGCGCTCGTCCTCAATGGCCACGGCGGCCTGCCACAGGTGGTCCGGGATCTGGTCATAGGTCACCAGCACACGGTTTTCCTCCCCATGTACTGTCTGGAAGTTCACCCACTCCCCTGTCTCCTTGTCCTCATAGTAGATAAAGGAGCTGAGGTTCAGGGTGTAGTCGTCCGCGTTGACCTCCAGAGACGGGGCCAGCGTGGTCTCCACATACTTCATGAAAATGCCCGCGATCATCGCGGCTGTACAGATGCCGATCAAAATCAGCGTTCCCAAAACGCCGAACACTTTTCCAGCAACGCCGCCCCGTTTCTTCGCCGGGCGGCGGGGCTGCTGTTCAGCTCTTCTTCCGTGCTCCAATGAGGGGCACCTCCTTCGCATAGATTTGGCAATGCCTCCGCCCCACAGGAGACAGCCCGTGAGCCGAAAGACAACAATACACCATAATACTTTCTATTGTACCATCCCCTGTCAACATTGAAAATGTCGTATTTTTCCGAAAAAAAGTTCCAACTTTGTATGACTTTTTTCGTTTTGGGCAGGATATGCTTCATTACAGAGGCGTTCTTTTCCTCTTTTTCACATCTTCTCCGCTTGCATTCCGGCGGAAATTCAGGTACAATGACCGTACCGAGGAAAAAGGAGGACTTTCCCAATGCGTGAAGACTTCGGCCCCACTTTTATCACCGTCACGGATGAGGACGGCAATGAGATCGTTCTTGAGTTCGTGGATGCTTTGGAATACAACGGCCAGATGTATCAGGCCTTCTTCCCCGCTGAAACGGAGGGCGAGGATGAGGACGATCCGGATAACGGCCTGGTGATCTTGAAGGTCATCCACGAGGACGGCGAGGACCTCCTCTCCACCCTGGACTCCGACGAGGAGCTGGACGCGGTCTACGACCTCTTCACCGAGGCGCTTTTCAGCGAGGAGGAAGATTGATCCCCCCTCTTGCAATCCAGACCCGGATGTGATAATTTGAAAGTGCCCTGCGGGGTTTGTGATAGATCTTTTTTTAACCCACATTTCGTTATACGGGATGCCAGATCAGTCCGTGGTTCGCAGGCCTCCCGGCTGCCGTCTGCGGCTGGAAGTTGGAAGCGATAAAGCGTGCTGGAGGCGACCCACC
>NZ_CANRMB010000007.1 GCF_947631635.1 uncultured Dysosmobacter sp. | reverse complement strand
CGGAATATTGATTCTGTTCTGCGCCGGGAATACCGGCGTTTCATTATTTCTGTGGAATATTGATCCTGTTCTCTATGTGACAAGCCCCAGCCGGTCCAACTCCCGTTGGTGCTCCGCGCCGGAAGTCAGCAGATAGATCCGGGTGGTCTCGATGGAGGAGTGGCCCAGCACGTCCGCCAGCTTCGCAATATCCCGGCAGGCCTTATAGAAGGCAGATGCGAACAGGTGGCGCAGGTTGTGGGGAAACACCTTTGTGGGCGCTATGCCCGCGTATCTGCACAGCGCTTTCATCTCCGCCCAGATCTGGCGGCGGGTCAGCAGTTTTTCGTTTTTGGTGAGGAAGATCCCGCCGGAAGCGATTTTTTGTTTCCTGGCGTATTTCAACAGCTTGCAGCACAGTTTGGCGGGGAGCATGATGGCGCGGATCTTGCCCTTGAGGGAGATCTCCGTCCGGCCCCGCTGGGCGGCCTCCACCGTGATATACCGCACCTCGCTCACCCGGATGCCTGTGGCGCAGATAGTCTCCATCAGCAGGGCAAGCCGCTCCTGCCCCCGCTCCCGGGCGGTGGAGACCAACGCCTCATACTCATTTCGGGTCAGTTCCCGGGAGGAGTCCCGGAACAGCCGCCGCTGGACTTTCAGAAATTTTGCTCGGCAGTCCTCCCAGCCCAGGAAGCCGAACAGGCCGTTGAGGGCGGCCAGCGCCGCATTGACCGTCGTGGGCGCATACTGCTGGGACAGAAGGTGTTCCTTCCACTCCGTCACCGCCTCCTTTTCCGCCGGACGGCCATCCAGCCACGCGGCAAAGGCCTGCACGTCCCGCAGATATTTCTCCACTGTGCCGGGGGCACGGTCTTCCTGCCGGAGCCAGCGGGCATAGGATACGATCTCCTCCCGCCCCAATGTGCGTTCGTTCATGTTAAGTTCCTCCGTTTCACAAGGTATGGCACTATTTTACCCAGCGGCACGATTTTGACCATAGCGTGCAAACATTTTTCTTCTTTTTGTCCATCTGATTCAAAAGGCCCTGAAATCGTGAGATTTCAGGACCTTTTATTATAAAATTTTCTTTGACCGATAGATGCTCCAGGGACACATCTGTTTTACATCCGGAGCATCTGTCCAAATTGGAAGCAAAAATTTTTTTGCCGCCGGGTGCATGGAGGCGTGCAACTTTTTCCTACACTACCGGAGGTAGTGTAGGGCTTTTTGCAGTCCTGCAAGATCCAGCCGGGGCACAGCGGGGGAGAACGATGGAGGACCGCCCCGGACGGCACCGGCTGGGAGGGGTATATCCTCCTTATACTAGAATTCATGAAAAAGCAGACAACGGCTGCTTTTTATAGCGCCGAAGGCGCGTTGAATTCTTATGAGACGTACCGATGTGCGAAGCACAGCGGTTCCCATGAAAAATATCTGTTTTTCATGGGAAAATCGTATTACACAGGGAGCGGCGGCAGTCGTTTCCGGGACAGGCGCGGACCGTGTCCGGCCTTGGCCGGGGCAGGGCAGCGCGGCAGGGGAACCGGGGAAGTGTTTTCGTTTGACCCCACCGGGTCATCGCCAGCGGAAGCGCGCTTCGGGCCGCAAGGGACCGCGCCTGTCCAAGACCCTTTTGCGACAGAGGGTGTGACAAGTATCGTCAATGAACCTGAAAAATCACAGATGATTTTTCAGGCGGGCTTCGCCCGTCGTGTGCAAAGCACACAGTAATTGACGATGAAATCTAAATACAGGCCGTGTGCCGCGGCCTGTCACAGCGCATACGCGCTGCGGCACTTGAAAAGCAGTTTTGCTGCTTTTCAAGTTATTTGATTATAAGAACATAAAAGGAGAGAGACTCGTTTTGCAGCAAACGGAACACTATCAACTGAATCAATGGGAACGGGAGGACCGCATTCAAATGGCGGACTTCAACAGCGACAACCAAAAAATAGAAGCCGCCCTCACAGCGCAGGCGGCGGAACTGGACACCAAGACCAGCCACGCGGAGCTGGCGGCGGCGATCCCCTGGGTGAAGATCACAGAGGTGACCACCACCAAAGCGGCGGAATCCGCAGGCGTTACCATCCAGAACCCTGGCCAGTACCGGGAGCTTCGGGTATTTGTGGACTGCTCCGGCGGTTTTCGGTGCAGTCTCAAATGGAACGGCGTTTCCATCGTGGGACTGCCCGGCGCAAACAGGGACTATTTAGCGGACCGGATCATCGGCGTTTTGGAAATCATCCCCCTGAAAACGGAGGGGAGCGCCATCCGGTACTCCTTCGGCGTCAATACCGGAGGATATGGCAATTCCAGCGACGCTCTTTTTTCCCAAGCCTGTATCTGCACCGGTCCGGTCACTCTGTCGGTGGCCTCCAGCAGTGGAGAGTATCCGCTCAACGCCGGCGCCAGCTTTGTGGTGTATGGTTTGAAGGTATGAACATGAAAAAATCCCCCCAGACAAAAGTCTGGGGGGATTTTCATGCAGATATGAACTGTTTAGCAGAATCACATACTGCCTTAAGTCATGCCGTTGTCCAAGTCAGCTCAACAGCGGTATCCTCGCTCAGGTCCGCATTGCAGGTCAGGGTGACGGTCATGATTTTGCCCTCAGTCTTCACACCGGAAGCGGTAAAGCCACTAGCAGTCACGGTGTATTTGTCCTCGCCCTGTTGTTTCCAATCATTCTTATTCTCCAGAGTGACGGTCAGCTTGGTACCCTCGACCACATAGGCCTTGGTCTCGCTGGTGATGGAAACAATAGCATTCTTTTCGGTCAGCGTGACCTCATAAGCTTTGGAGAGCTTGTCGGTGAAGGTGTAGATACGGTCGCCCATCATGCCGATCAGCTTGCCGTCAGCGTCGGTATACTTGTAGGTATAGCCGGCATCCTCCATGGCCCGCTTGCACAGCTCCAGAGCGCTGTAACCAGTGCCCACCATATCAACGCCGACGATCTCAGCGGTCAGGTCGGAGGAGCTGGTGTTGGTGATCTTGGCCCACTCGTCAGAGCCGCCCAGGCCGGGAACCACGACCTCGCCCTTCTCCATAATGAAGATGTAGACCAGATCAGCGTGCTCGTCATCGTCGCTGGCCTTCAGGACCTTGACGTAGACGTCATAGTCATCGGCATCCAGATCCATATCCTTGATGTCGCCATCATAGATGCTGTCCAGCTTGCCCTTTTCGTCGAACTCGACGGTGACAAAGACGGTCTCCTCGTCGGTGTCGAACTTATACTTCTGGTTCTTCGTGGAGGTGATCCAGAAAGCGTCGTCGCCCACAGCGGTGGGGACGCCTTCCTTCTTCGCAACAGCCTCAACGACCTCGCTGATGTACTGCTCGTCAACGGTCTTGGTGGCCTTGTACACAGTCTTGTTGTCCCAGGTGACCTTGGCCAGCTTGCTGCCGCCGAAGGCGTCATAGTCCACGATCACGTTCTGCTTGACGCCGTCCACATAGGCCTTGCTGTAATCCCAGTAATAGTCGCCGTCATACTTCAGGGACTCACGGGTATCCTTCTCCAGCACGAAGTAGGTGCTGTTCTCATCATAGATGTCGCCATCCAGGATGAACACCACGTCAGCGACCTTGCCGCCAACCACGATCAGGTGGGCGTTCTCAACATTGGGGACCTCGTTGTAGCCGGTGTAGGCCTTGCCGCCGTCCACGTCCACAAACACGGTCTTCTTGTCAACGATGTAGTCGTTGCCGCCGTCAGTGATATAAGCCTTGCCGTTGTGGATCTCAGCGGTGTACTCATTCTTCACCTTGAGAGTGCCCAGTTCCACCTGGTCGACCCAGGTCAGGGTGTAGACGCCCTTGTCGCTGGCGGAATACTTCCAAACGCGCTCATCGATGTTGGTCTTGATCTTGGCATCCTGCTCGTCATCGACCGCAGCGCCAGTCTTATCGAGCCAGACGATATCAGCGGTCTTATCCTTGGCAACGTAGCCGGGGAAGTCCGTGGGAACCTTCTTCAGCTCGTCCTTCACGTCGACCTTAGCAGAGGTAGCGTCGATCAGAACGACCTTGGCGATCCAATCCTTCAGCTCCTCATCGGAGTCCTTGACATACAGATACTGGTCAGCGTCCTCCTCGGTCTTCTCGAAGGCCAGGACAAAGCCGTTGGGATCCATGTACAGGGTGTAATCCTCGTTCAGAGCGGGGTGGGCCTTGGTGTTGACATCATCCAGATCATAGACGATGTGGCCGACGGCGGAGTAGGTGTACTTGGAGCCGTCGATCTTCAGGTAGGTCTTGCCATACTCAGGATCGACAACGTCCTTATCCTTATCCAGCTCCACGCGGGCAACGTCGCCGCTAACGGTCTCAGGCTCGCAGACCTCGCCGATGACATACTCGTCGTCATCGTTGAAGTCAACGGTGAAGACAACATAGTCGTCCTCAGAGTAGCCCTCAACATAGAAGGTCTTGTCGTTCAGCTTGGGCTCCTTGGACAGAACGTTGATATTGATGTACTCGCCGTCGTCATCGCTCTTGACCTTGGTGACCTGGCCCAGATAGTAGTTGATCGCGCAGACAGTGACGGTCTCAGCGTCCTCGTCCACATAGACCTCGGTGACCGTGCCGCTGCCGGTGTAGACATAATCGTCGTCATTGGACTTCTCGGGCAGGACGATCTCCTTGGCGGCGACTTCCTTGCCGTTCACGAAAACGGTCCAGTCATAATCGCCCTTGGGGTCGCAGAGGACCTTGCCCAGATCCTTGTAAACATCCTGGGACTCGGTGCCCTCGGTGTAGACATAGGTGGGATCGATGGTGGTGTAGGTGCCGATCTCGGACTTCTTCAGCTTCCAGGTGTTGGCGGGACGGCCATAGATGCCATTGCCCACTTCCAGCTCCAGATTCTTGAAGTACTTCTCGGCGAACTGGACATAGTCGTCGTCCTTGATGTTGCCGTCGGTCTTGGAGGCGATGTTCCACTTCACGTCGTTGGCCACGGAGTTGCCCACGATGACCTGAGCGCCGTTCACGTTGGCGGTGATCTTGGCCTCGTAGTCCACCATGGTGGCCTTCAGGGTGTTCAGAGCATACAGGCAGGCCTCCTCACGGGTGGCGTAGTCGGTGCCGTTCAGCTCACCGTCCAGGCCCTTGGTCAGGCCGATGTGCAGGGCCTGCTTGGCAACGGCGATGGACCAGTTGTCGCCAACGTAGCCCTCGATCTCGGCGTTGTAGCCCAGAGCGCCCAGCAGCATCTTCAGGAACGCATAGTTCGTGAGGGTGGCGCCGGGACGGAAGGAACCGTCAGCGTAGCCGGAGATGATGCCCTGCTCCTGGCAGTAGGCAATGTAACCGGCAAAGGTGTGGTTGACAGGGACATCCTTGTAGGGAGCCGTGTCGGCGGACAGCGCGGAAGCGGTGGTGGGGCCAAGGATCAGGTTGCAGATGATCTTGGCGGCAGCACCACGGGTCAGGCTGCCCTGGGGAGCGAAGGAACCGTCGGGATAACCGTCGATAACCTTCAGGGCGGACATCACGTCAACAGCTTCTTCATAGTTGATCTTGCTGTCGTCGGTGAAGTCCTTGGCGCCGGCGCTGACGGTGACCAGGGACATGACCATCACCAGAGCCAGAACCAGAGAAAGGAACTTCTTCATAGGGTGTTTTCCTCCTTTTAGATTGTCAGCTTTGCAGGCGGCCCGGCGGATGTTGCCTATGGAAATGCTAGCCATACTTCCATAGAAAACATCATCCAGACCGCACCGCTCTGCTGCTGGCGTTACTGTAACATCCCATTTCGGGGAATGTAAATACTTTTGGCGGAAGTGTTACAAAAGCGAAAAACGTGTAAAATTGATGCAGTTTTTCAGTAACAAAGTTGTGATTTTCAAATTTTTTGTTTGAGTGGGAACGGGGCGCCGGGGGGCCGTCTTTCAGGCGTCCCGCAGCATATAGCGGTACTTGTCCCGCTTCAATTTTCCCGCCTCCACCAGATGCTTCAAAATCACCGTGCACTGCTTCGGCGCGATGCGCAGCACCTTGGCGATGTCCTGCCGGTACGCGGGGCCCTCCGCCTGCAGATAGTCCCGGATGACCTCAAATTGCCGCTCCGGCGGGACCACTGCCGCGGGCAGATAGTACCGCGTCCCCACCCGGACAAGGCGGCCCCGCTCAATCAGCGCCGCCAGACGGTGATAGGCCGTGGTCTTGGAGACCTGCAAAAGCTCCATGAGGTCGTTGCGGGTGATGTATCCGTGCTGGTGGGCGTATTGCAGGATCCTGGTCTCGCCGCCGGCCCGAAGCGCGTAGTCCTGGCGCAGGTCCCGGAGGGTGATGTCATCGATCCCGGCCTTGATCAGCGCCGCCCGGACCACGCGGGAGAGCCTGTCGGGCCGCATGGGCATGCCGGAGCGGGGCGCGCGGATCACCGTTTCCGCCGGGTCAACAGCCCCGCCGCGCTCCGCCCGCACAAGTTCCAAAAACTGGAGGAGCGCATCGCTGATGGGGACCTCCTTTCCGGGGCCGGGCAGCAGCACGCACCGCTGCCGGTCGACCTGCTCCCACGTGAGCGCCGCGATCTCCTCCAGCGTGAGGCCCGCCTGCCAGGTGAGCTGCAGGGTGATCCCCGCCGCCGAGGTCCCCTCCAGTTGGAGCAGCCTCCACAGCCGGATCTCATCGACGTCCGGCGTCCTTTCCGCCTGGATCTTTGTGGACACCCGCCCCTGGGGGAGGTAGGCGGAAAAATGCTGGTTCAGCGCCACCGCCTCGATCCCGGCGATGCGGGACACATACTGCCAGTCGTGCTCCAAAAGCTGACGGATGACGAAATCGTGCCGCAGGTCAATCAGGCGGACCTCCGTCTGGCCCTCTTCGTCCAACGCCTTCCGCACAATACGGGAGATGGGCTGCGGCTGCATGGGCTTATGGAGCCGGTCCGACAGCAGCACATGGTCGTCTCCCCAGTCCAGCCGCTCGCTCATCCGCAGCAGATATTCCTCCAGCTCCGGACAGAGGGGGACGCTCCGGTCCGGCAGGTCGATGGCCTGGTTCAAAAAGTTGACGGCGCTCCACCGCAGGGACACGATCTCGCCCCGCATGAGGCCGGCCAGCCAGGCCAGGCGCACCGCCGCGCCAACGGCGTCCCAGGGGTGTTTTTCCAGGAGCCGCCGTACCGCGGCCTCCTCCGGACGATGTACGGTATAGGCTTCCATAAAATTTCACGCTCCAATATCACAACTATGTTACTGATTTCTTTCCAGCAAGGCATTTTCCTCCGCCCGCAGGAACGGCTCCGCAGCGGCAGCGGTCCCTTTCAGCGACCAGTCCTCCCAATCGCCGATGATGGAGCCGCGGATGCTGCCGTTTTCCCGAACGCGCAGCAGCATGTCGCAGTCCTCCTCGCAGACCTCTGTTTTGAACCGCAGGGAGGCGGCGTACCGGTTTTTTCGGAGCATCTTCCCTTGGAAATAGCTCTGGCGGCCGTCCAGCGTCAAACTGCCAAAGATGTCGGCCCTGTCAATTTGCAGGGTCAATTCCCCCTGTGTCTCCTGGTACCGGTTTTTGACCGTCGTGTGAAACCGCAATATTCGCATGTTCGCGCTCCTTACCGCTGTGAAAGGGGCGTTCCTCTCACAGACAAAATTAATAATTTGTCCGTGAGACCTCCTCCATAACGGCAGGAAAACCGTTTGGGCGCAAAAAAATAACGCGCCCAGCTCCCCACCACCGGGGAAACTGGGCGCGAAAATCCGGAGCCGAAAAACAACTGTGATGCGGCTCTGCTTTTTGCGCTTAAAAATTGTCAAATATCTTGTGTTCTGCGATGCGAAGTGTTATAATTAGGACAAATATGTATGCAAATGTGATTTGCTTTTGGCAATTTTGAGAACAAATTATTAATTTTGTCCTAGGATATCAGCCCCAGTCTCTCCAACTGCCTCCGGTGCTCCGCGCCGGTGGTCAGGAGGTAGATGCGGGTCGTCTCAATGGAGCTGTGTCCCAGCACATCGGCCAGGCGCACGATGTCCCTGCACGCCCTGTAAAACACCCTGGCAAACAGGTGGCGGAGATTATGGGGAAACACCTTCTCCGGCGGCACCCCGGCCCAGGCGCAAAGCCGTTTCATCTCCGCCCAGATCTGTTTTCTGGACAAACCCTTCCCGCTTCTGGTGACAAAGATCTCACCGGAGGCGATTTTCTGTTTATGGGCGTGCTTCAGGAGCTTCCGGCAGAGCTTTCCAGGCAGCAGGATCACCCGGATCTTCCCCTTCAGGGCAACCTCAGCCCGGCCCTGCCTGGCGGCCTCCACGGTGATATAGGGGACCTCGCTCACGCGGATGCCGGTGCCGCAGATGGTCTCCATCAGCAGGGCCAGCCACTCCTTGCCGTGCTCCTGTGCCGCTTTTACCAGCAGGCCGTACTCCTCCCGTGTCAACTCCCGGCGCTGGTCCCGAAAGACCCGGCGCTGGATCTTCAGAAACTTCACTTTAAATCCCCAGTCCAGAAACCCCAGCAGTCCGTTGAGGGCCGCCACCATGGAGTTGACTGTCACCGGCGCGTGGCCTGTGGACAACAGGGCCTCCTTCCAGGCCGCCGCCGATTCTCTGGTCACGGGTCTGCCGCCCAGCCAGCGGTGGAACGCCTCCAGGTCCCGCAGATATTTCTCCACGGTACCGGGCGCGCGCTCCTCCTCCAGCAAATGGGCCCCAAATGCCGATATCTGCGCATGAGTCAGGTCATATCCATCCATTTCAAACGCCTCCGAACAATCATAGTGCTTGTATTTTGCCTGAACGGGTGCCCGCTATGCAAGGTGCACAGCCCTCTGGCTGGAAGAAAATCACTTTGCCCCTTGACGATGTGGGAAAATCAGTTTTTCAGCACTGTTAGATTCAGAGGAGGTCATCATGAAGCAGAAGAAATACACGACACTGAAAAAATCCACCTAGCGGCTATCCAGGAATCTGGGGGCTGGAACTTTTGTGGGTTTCTGGCTGCGGCAGATCGGCAAGAATGCCGGCTTCTTCCACCGTTAGCGGCAACAGCTTTATCCAGCCGATTCCGGCGGCGAGCGCCAGCGGATTTCCATTGCCCGGGTGCTGCTGAAGAACGCTCCGGTGATCTTGTTGGATGAGGCCGCCGCGTCTTTGGATGTGGAAAACGAGTCCGCCGTACAGGAGGCTATTTCCCGGCTGGTGAAAAGCAAAACCGTCCTCATCATCGCCCCACCGGATGCGGACCGTGGCCGGGGCCGGCAAAGTGGTCGTCCCGGCCGATGGCGGCGCGGCCCCGCAGGGCAGCCCGGAAGAGCTGATGGCCTAGGGCGGCCTGTACCGTCAGACGGCGGAACGCCAGCAGTAGGTCCGGGGCGCTCTAAAAGCCGGCGCTCCTGTCAGCGAAGCGTTCGGATATTTGGTCCACGCGAAGAAAAAGAGTGATCGGAAGGGGTTTTCCTCTTCCGATCACTCTTTGCTCTTTATTTCTCTATTTAAATATTAAATAACGGTTTCCGGTGAGATGTTCAGCGGGACATCTTTTCATATTCCGCAAGAACTTCCTGCAGAATATGCCGGACCGTGCTGAACGCCGCGTTATCCGCCTCATCAAAGGGAAATATCGCTTTTGGTGAGATCTCAACGCCCCGGTAGGCCAGCAGCTTTTTGAACAGCAGGGAGCAGCTGGAACCCATCTCATAGATCGGCATCAGCTTATGCAGCAGCCGGGACAAGCGCATCGTGCGGGAAAAGTCCCCCGCGTTTGCCGAGGAGATCAGATCGCTCCAGATGTCCGGAACGATGTTGGCAAGCCCGCCGATAGAGCCTGCGCCGCCGGAGGCCATGTTATAAAGGAACTGGTCGTCAAAGCCGGAGTAGACCTCAAATCCGGTTCCCTCCATGGCCCGGCAGACCTGATTGGTGTGGGACGGCTCGCTGACCGTGTCCTTCATGCCGATGATGTTGGGATTCGCGTCCACCAGACGCCGGACCGTCTCCGCGGCGACGGAATGGCCGCTGCGGGCGGGATAGTTGTAGATATACATGCCGCCGTCCAGCCGTTTGGCCAGGGTGTCATAATAGGTGAAGATCTTCTCCTGATCCATGCTGTAATAGAAAGGCCCGATCACCAGAGGGGCGCGGTAACCCATTTCATAGACGCAGTTGGAGAGCTCCAGCGTCTGGTGGAAGGTGATGCTCCCCGTTCCCGCATACAGTTCCACGCGGCCGCCGGTATAGTCGGCATAGAATTTCAGAAAGTCCTTTTTCTCCGTCACGGACAGCTCTGTAAACTCTCCTGTGGAGCCAAGGACCAGGATTCCATCCACGCCGTTCCCGATCAGATAGTCGATGACCTTCTGATTGGCCTCATGATCCGGTTTTCCATCGTGGTCAAACACCGTCACCACCGGAACGATAATTTTTGCCATCGTCTGTTCCTCCGTGTCATTTTCAGGATATTGCTTCGGCCCGCGGCAGAAGGCTTCTTCCGCCGCGGGCCAAAACAGAGAAAGGGGGTAAGAGAAAAATCAAGCTTCGTTATAGCTCTTTTCCAGCCGGACGTAAGTTTGATAGCGTGCGTCGGCCTGACGCTGGGCCTCGGCAAAAAGCTGTTCGGCAATCTCGGGATACTTCACCTTCAGTCCGGCATAGCGGACCTCGCCGTTCAGAAATTCACTGACAGGCACGCTGGGCTGCTTGTAATCCAGGGAGAAGGGCTTCTCCGCCTTGTCGGGATTGTAGCGGTACAGGGGCCACAGGCCGCAGTCCACGGCCTTCTTCATCTCGGCCTGGACATTGTTCATGCCGGCCTTGATGCCGTGGTTGATGCAGGGTGCGTAAGCGATGATGATGGAGGGGCCTTTGTGGTCCACGGCCTCGGTGACAGCCTTCATCAGCTGGCCGGGGTTGGCGCCCATGGCCACGGAGGCCACGTACACGTTGGGATAGGTCATCATCAAACGGCCCAGGTCCTTCTTGGCGGTCTTTTTGCCGCCGTCGGCAAACTTGGCGGAGGCACCCACAGGGGTGGCCTTGGAGGACTGTCCGCCGGTGTTGGAGTACACCTCGGTATCCACCACAAAGACGTTGATGTCCTCGCCGGAGGCCATCACGTGGTCCAGACCGCCGTAGCCGATGTCGTAGGCCCAGCCGTCGCCGCCGAACAGCCACACGACTTTCTTGCTCAGCTGGTCCTTATGCAGCAGCAGCTCGTCGGCCAGAGCCTTCGCCTCGCCGGAGAGCGCCGCCTGCTCCAGTTCCTTGACCAGAACCTTGGTGTCCTCGAAGTTGGCGTCCAGATCATCAAAGGAGGCCAGCCACTGACTGCAGGCGTCTGCCAGAGCGCCGTCCACCATGGGAAGCAGCTGCTCCACACGCATCTTCACATTGCTGCGGCGCTGCTTCACAGCCAGCACCACACCCAGACCGTTCTCCGCCTGGTCCTCAAAGAGCGTTGCATACCAGGAGGGACCGCGGCCTTCCTTGTTCACCGTATAGGCCAGAGAGGGGAATGCGCCGGCCCATGCCGTGGAGCAGCCCACGCCGTTGACCCAGTAGGTCTTCTCGCCATAGAGCTGCGTCAGGAGCTTTGCGTAGGGGGTCTCGCCGCAGCCGGCGCAGGCGCCGGAGAACTCCACCAGGGGCTGGTAGAATTGGCTGCCCTTGAGGGTCTTGCGGTTGAACACGCCGGGCTTGTCGCTGAGGGACAGGGCGTAGTTCCAGTTGGTCTCGTCGTACATGGTCTCATCCACGGGCTTCATGGTCAGGGCCTTGTCCTTGGCCAGGCAGGAGGCGGCGCAGGAGCCGCAGCCGGTGCAGTCCATGGTGCTGACCTGAATGCGGTACTTCATGCCCTGAGCACCCTTGGCGTCCACCATCTCAAAACCGGCGGGAGCGGCCTTCGCCTCCTCCTCGTTTACCAGATACGCACGGATGGCGGCATGGGGGCAGACAAAGGTGCACTGGTTGCACTGCAGGCACTTGGCAGGATCCCAGGAGGGCAGCGCGCTGGCAATGCCCCGCTTGTCGTACTTGGAAGTGCCCATGGGATATGTACCGTCCTGATAAGGCACCAGAGCGGAAACTGGCAGATCGTCGCCGCGCTGACGGTTGCAGGGGATCACGATATTCTTCACCACGTCGGGCAGGCCCTCATCCACCACGCGCTCGTCCCTGGCGTCGGACCAGGAGGCGGGGACCGTCACCTTGACGGGGCTGTTGATGCCGGCGTCCACGGCGGCCAGGTTCATGTTGACGACCTTCTCACCCTTCTTGGCGTAGGTCTTCTGGGCGGCCTCCTTCATGTAGCGGACGGCATCCTCCACAGGCATGACGCCGGAGAGCTTGAAGAAAGCGGCCTGCAGGATCAGGTTGGCGTGGTTGCCCAGGCCCAGATCACGGGCAATTTTGTTGGCATCCACGGTATAGAACTGGACGTTGTGGTCGGCAATGTACTTCTTCACATCGCCGGGCAGGTTCTTCTCCAGTTCCTCCCCGCTCCAGGAGGTGTTCAGCAGGAAGGTGCCGCCGTCCTTGATCTCGTGGATCATGTCATACTTCGCAACGTAGGACTGGGAATGGCAGGCCAGGAAGTCCGCCGCCTTGATGAGATAGGTGGAGCGGATGGGGCTCTTGCTGAACCGCAGGTGGCTCTTGGTAATGCCGTAGGACTTCTTGGAGTCGTACTCGAAGTACGCCTGGGTGTACATACCGGCGTGGTCGCCGATGATCTTGGCGGAGTTCTTGTTGGCGCCCACGGTACCGTCGGAGCCCAGGCCCCAGAATTTGCAGGACACCGTGTCGGCGGACTCCGTGACCAGAGGCTCGTCCACATGCAGGGACAGATGGGTCACGTCGTCATTGATGCCGATCGTGAAAAGCTGCTTGCCATCGGGAGCCTGCATATTGTCAAAGACGCTCTTGATCTGGGCGGGGGTCACATCCTTGCAGGCCAGGCCATAGCGGCCGCCGTAGATCGCAGGGGCGTTTTTGTCGTTGGCGTATGCGGCACAGACGTCCAGGTACACGGCGCCGGCGATGGCGCCGGGCTCCTTGGAGCGGTCCATGGCGGTGACCTTTTTCACCGTCTTGGGCATGGCGTTCAGGAAATATTTCATATCGAAGGGGCGGAACAGATGGATCTGCAGCATGCCCACCTTCTCGCCCTGGGCATTCAGGTAGTCCACCACTTCCTTGGCGGCCTCGCAGGCAGAGCCCATCAGGACGATGACCCGCTCGGCATCCTCGGCGCCATAGTAATTGAAAATGTGATAGTCCCGGCCGGTGATCTGGTTGATGCCCTGCATATACCCTTCCACGATGCCGGGGATGGCATCATAGGTGGCGTTGTTGGCCTCCTGGCTCTGGAAGTAGACATCAGGGCCCTGTACGGTGGTGCGGTGCAGGGGATGCTCCGGGTTCATGGCGATCTGGTGATAGGCCTCCAGGGCGTCCTGGTCCATCAGCTTCGCCGCGGCGTCCAGATCCAGCATCTCGATCTTCTGGATCTCGTGGGAGGTGCGGAAGCCGTCGAAGAAGTGCACAAAGGGCACCCGGCTCTTGACGGTGGTCAGGTGGGCCACAGCGGCCAGGTCCATGACCTCCTGCACACTGGCAGTGGACATCATGGTGACGCCGGTGGTGCGGCAGCTCATCACATCCTGGTGGTCGCCGAAGATGTTGTTGGCGTGCTGGGCGACGGACCGGGCGGCCACATGGAACACAGCGGGCATCCGGTGGCCAGCCATGATGTACATATTGGGGATCATCAGCAGCAGGCCCTGGGAAGAGGTGAAGGTGGTGGCCATGGCGCCTGCCTCGGCGGCGCCATGGAGGGCGCCGGAGGCGCCGCCCTCAGACTGCATCTCCACCAGGGTGACAGGCTGGCCGAACATATTCCTGCGTCCGGCGGCGGCCCACTCGTCCACCTTCTCGCTCATGGGGGAGGAGGGGGTGATGGGGAAGATGCCGGCAACTTCTGTAAAATGGTAGGCAACGGTGGCGCAGGCCTCGTTGCCGTCCATGGTTCTCATGATCTTTTTCTCAGACATATCGATCCTCCTAATGTCTCCTCCGGCGGGGAAGCGCTCCCCGCCGGAGAGGCAGCTTACATCTTGATGATGGCGCCCTGGTCGGCGGAAGTGTCCGTCTTGGCGTACAGCCGCAGGTAGCCGTTGGGAATGTGCTTTTCGGGCATTTTCCAGGTCTTATAGCGCTCCGCGATCTCCTCGTCGGACACATGCAGCTCCAGTCTGCCCTCGTTGACGTCGATCAGGATCTCGTCGCCGTCCTGAACGATGGCCAGGGGGCCGCCCTCCGCGGCCTCGGGGGAAATATGGCCCACAAAGCAGCCGTTGTTGGTGCCGGAGAAACGGCCGTCGGTGATCAAGGCGGCGGACTTGCTCAGGCCCACGCCGTACATGTACTTCATGGCCTTGAACATCTCCCGCATGCCGGGACCGCCCTTGGGGCCCTCATAGCGGATGACCACCACATCGCCGGCCCGGATTTTGCCGCCCAGGATGGCCTCCTCCGCCTCCTCCTCACTGTTGTAGCACTTGGCCCTGCCCACAAAGCGGTGCATGGCGGGGTCGATGGCGCCGGGCTTGGTCACAGCGGTGTTTGGGCACAGGTTGCCGTGGAGCACGGCCACGCCGCCGGTCTTGGAGAAGGGCTCCTCCACGGTCTTGATGATGGCGGGATCCTCGGGATACTCATACACGTACTCGGCCAGGTTTTCCTTCAGGGTCTTGCCGCTGACGGTCATCACAGAGGTGTCCAGGATATCGCCCAGCCGCTCCTCCACCTTGGGGATGCCGCCGGCGCGGAAGAACGCCTCCATCTCGGGCTTGGCGGCGGGGTTGACCTTGGCGATCTGGGGGGTGGTCTTGCTCAGCTCCTCGAACTCCTCCACCACGTTCATGTCCAGCTCTGCCTCGTTGGCGATGGCGGACAGGTGCAGAACGGCGTTGGTGGAGCCGCAGGTGGCCATGGTGACCTTGATGGCGTTGCGGATGGCGGCGGGGGTCATGATCTGCCGGGCGGTGATGCCCTTTTTGCACAGGTCCACGATGGCCCGGCCGGCCTCAAAGGAGCTGCGCAGGCGGGCGGCGTAGGCGGCAGGGATCAGGGCGCTGCCGGGCAGGGACATGCCCAGGGCCTCGGACACGCAGCACATGGTGTTGGCGGTGCCGTAGAAGGAGCAGGAGCCGCAGCCGGGGCAGGCGGTGTTCTCCAGGGCGGCGTACTCGCACTCAGTGATTTTGCCGGCCTTCACCATGCCCAGGGCCTCGGAGATAGAGGTCAGATCGGACTTGCGGCCGTCGAACTCGATGCCGCCCAGCATGGGTCCGCCCACACAGACGATGCAGGGGATGTCCAGACGGGCCGCGGCCATCAGCATGGCGGGCACGATCTTGTCGCAGGAGGCCAGGAGCACCAGGCCGTCCAGCCGGTGGGCCTGGGCCATGATCTCCACGGAGTTGCAGATGATCTCACGGGAGGGCAGGATGTAATGCATTCCCTCGTGGCCCTGGGCCACGCCGTCACAGGCGGCGATGGTCCCGAATTCCACAGGGGTGCCGCCGCCTGCGTAAATGCCGTTTTTCACATACTCTGCCACCTTGTCCAGGTTGTAGTGGCCGGGGACGACTGTGTTCCAAGTGTTGGCGATGCCGATCAGGGGCTTTCCCTCTTTCAGCTCGCTGTCGGTGTAGCCCATGGACTTGAAGAGAGAGCGGGCAAATGCGCTGTCCTCTTCTCCCAGAATCGTTTTACTGCGAAGCGCCATGAAAAGATCCTCCTCAAATCTATTTCTGTTCTCGTTTGACCGGCAGCTGAACGGGTCCGTCCTCTGTCTGCCGTTCTACATTACTGTCCGGTATTCTTGAATTTATTATAAAACCGCGCCTTTCATTTGTCAATATCGTACGATAGTCATTTATATAAAATAAAAACTTATTTTTTCGTGCTTATTGACAGGGTCTCTTCTATATTCTATAATGATTAAAACAATTGTTCTGTATTGCAGAATATATAAAGAGGCGATTATGGCTACCACAAAAAATATCCAATCCATTGAACGGGCCTTTTCCATTTTGGAATTGTTCCAGCACTCCGGCTGCGCCGAACACAGCGTGAAAGAGATCTCCGAGGCCCTGGATCTCAACAAAAGCACCACCTTCGGCCTGATCAACACCCTGACCAACCTGGGATACCTCCAACAGAACGTGGAAAACCAGAAATATGCGCTGGGGCTGAAGCTGCTGAGCTTTTCCAACACCGTCAAGGTCCAGAACATCATCATCCGTGCGGTCCATCCCTATCTGGAGCAGATCAACCGCAAATACGGGGAGACCGTGCACTGCGCGGTGGCCCAAAACGACGGCGTCATCTATGTTGACAAGGTCGAGGCCACCGGCTCCATCTACATCAGCACCCAGATCGGCACCCGGAACGACCTCCACTGCACCGGCGTCGGCAAATGCATCCTGGCCTATCTGCCGCCGGAGGATCAGGAGCGCATCTACGCCAGCAATCTGAAGACCATGACCTACAACACCATCACCAACTCGGAGCAGCTCCGGGAGGAGATCCGCAAGGTCCGTCAGGCCGGATATGCCATGGACAATGAGGAGATCTCCATCGGCCTGACCTGTGTGGCAGTGCCGGTGTTCTCCGGACCGGAGACGGTGGCCTGCGCCATCAGCGTCTCCGGCATGACCTCCCGTATTCGGATCGCCCAGGAAAACGGCCTGGTCAACGAGCTGAAGTGGATCGCCGCGTCCATCTCCAAAAACGCGTTTGATTACGACTGTTCCAGAGACATTTGAGATCCCTATCTTGCTTGGGAAGCAGCGAAGGCTAAAGCCTTCGCTGCTTTTTGTTTTCAGCTCCGGCGCTCTTTGTCAGCCCAGGCCTTTCCGGGATTCTGGACCCCCATCTTGCCGCCGGTGATCTCCAGGGTGGTGCCGGTGATATACCGGGCATAGCCGGATGCCAGAAAGGCCATCGCCCAGGCCACGTCGATGGGTTCCCCAAAGGACCGCATGGCAATTGCGCTCCGCATGGCCTCGCCGTTGGCCGCTGTCAGCGCCCGGGTCATATCGGTATCGATCACGCCCGGGATATAGCCGTTGACGCGGATGCCGTAGGGCGCCAGCTCCGCCGCCAGCGTCTTTACCATAGAGCTGACAGCGGACTTGGTGGCCGCGTACACGCCGCTGCCCACGGAGGGAAACACCGCCGCGAAGGAGGAGGCCAGCAGCATGACGCCGCCCCGGTCCTTCATGGTGCGGTAGGCGGTGCGGGCGCCCAGATAGACGGCCTTCATGTTGGTGTCCACCGTCTGGTCCCACAGAGCCTCCTCCGTGTCGATGATGCTGTACTGGGGATAGATGCCGGCATTGCTGATCCAAACGTCAATGGGGCCCAGCGCGGCCTCCGCGTGGGCGGCAAAGCGCTCCAGCGCCGCGCTGTCGGTGACGTCGCAGGTCTCCCCCAGGACGGCAATGCCTTTGCTTTTCAAGTGCTCCACCGCCTGCTCCAGCTTTCCGGCGCTGGTGCCGCAGATGGCCACCTTGGCCCCCAGGGAGCCAAAGAGCTCCGCGGCCGCAAGGCCGATGCCCGCGGAGCCGCCGGTGATCAGGACCGTCTGTCCGTCAAAACGAATATTCATCATAAATTCCACCTCTTATATGAAAATTGGGGACACTCCGGTGAATGGAGTGTCCCCGGAACAGGGAGGTATGTATACGTGGATTATCCCAGCAGGCCCACCGCATTGACAATCGCGATGGCAATGATGCAGATGATGGAGGCGACCACGCTGGGGAAGGTCACATATTTCAGAGACTGCTTGGTGTTCAGATGGAAGAACTGGCCCATGACCCAGAAGCCGGAGTTGTTCACATGGTCCACCATCAGGGTGCCGGCACCGATGGCCAGAACAGCGGCCAGGGGGGACAGGCCCAGCGCGGGCAGCATGGGAAGAACGATGCCGGCGGCAGTCATACCGGCGGTGGTCATGGAGCCGACAGCGGTCATCATGATGGCAGCCACGGCCCAGGGCACCAGGATGGCGGGGATGGGGCTGTTGCCGATGGCCTCGGACAGGGGCGTCAGAGCGGGAGCGCTCTTCAGGATGGTGCCGAAAGCGCCGCCCATGGCGGTGATCAGCAGGGGAGACAGGCAGACGATCAGGCCCCGGGCCACCCACTTGTGCAGCATGATGTCGGACAGCTTGGAGTCAGCCTCCTCGGGGAAGCTCTCCTGATAGGCCTTCGCCACAGCCTTGCGCTGCTTGTAGCCCAGCCAGAGGGAGTACAGCACGCCGATGAACAGGGCGATGACCTTGTGGCCGATGGTGGTGCAGACCTTGTAGACCATGCCCTCGGGGTCCGCGTACATGGAGGCGAAGGAGGACAGGGAGATCAGCGCCACAGGCAGCAGCAGGGGCAGGAAGGCCAGGAAGGTGTTGGGCAGGGTGTCGTCCTTGATGAGGATGTCGTCGATGCTGTCGCCGCTGGTCTCGGACAGGCCCTTGACCATATCGGGGTTCGGATCGATCCACTCCTTTTCGGTCCATTTCTTCAGGATCAGCCAGGTGCCGAAGAAGCCGATCAGGGAGATAATCAGGCCCCAGACGATGGTCATGCCCAGGTCGGCCTCAAACATGATGGCGATGGCCAGGATGCCGGGGGTGGGCGGGACCAGGCCGTGGGTCAGGAACAGGCCCAGGCCGGTGAAGGAAGCCATGGTGGACATGGAGATGTGCTTCCGCTTGGACAGCATGGAGGCAATGGGGGCGGTGAGCACCATGGTGATGTCGCCGAACACGGGGATGGACATGATAAAAGCGGTCAGAGAGGGAGCGAGCTCCATATTCTTACCGCGGAACAGCTTGATAAAGAAGTTGGCGATCGCTTTCGCCGCGCCGGTATCCTCGATGGCCATGGAAATAATGGCGCCGAGAATGATGGTGATGCCGACACTGCCCAGAGTACCGCCAAAACCACTGCCGATCATATCAGCGGTTCCGGAAACACCGTAACCAAGAACGATGCCAGTGATCAGTGCGGTGGTGAACAGGGCCATGACAGGGTGGACGTTCATCTTGATGATCAGCAGCATCAAAAGCAGGATCGCCGCGATCAAAACGACAATAAATACGCCAGCAGACATTTTTTTCTCTCCTTTTTCTATGTTTTGATTGCTCGTGACTTGCGCGGGGCACGTATATCAAAGCGACCTCCCTTTTTTCGCTTTGAAGTCTGTTCTTTTTTACCGCTTTATATTCTGTATTAAAGAACAATTGCATATTAGCACATTCCCGCAGCGCTTGTCAATCCCCTTTTCTCTTTTTCTTTGATTAACCGATTATTTGCAGGAGATTTTTGAACCTTTTTTGTTTTTACTGCTGAAAAATTGTCTATCAAGACAAATTTTTCGAAATGAATTTGTTCAATATTTCAATTTATTATTCTATATTATAGTACGAAAATTTGATTATTAACTTTTCGCGAAGTTTTGCCCGATAATTTGTATAGATATACATATCGAATGGCCGAAATGTCTGGGGAAATCCCTTCTTGCGGAATCGCAGATTTCCTGTAGAATAAACGTATCAGAGAATGTTATTGGGGTGCTGGGATCATGGACTTTTTCACGAATATGCTGTCTGTGCAGCTGATGCTCTTCTGTCTGATCGTCGCCGGTATTTTGATCAAAAAAATTGGTGTCATCAGCGATGCCGGCAGGAAGGTGCTCTCCGACCTTTTGATCAACGTCATCCTGCCCTGCAACATCGTCCACTCTTTTATGAGCGGCACGCAGGTCTCCGGCGATTTTTTACGAAATTGCATTTTGATGGTGGTGATCTCCGCGCTGGTCCAGGTGGCGGCCACTTACGGGAGCAGGCTGCTTTTTAAAAAATATCCCCGCAAGCAGAAAAGCGTCCTCTCCTATGGCCTGATCAGCTCAAATTCCAGCTTTGTGGGTCTGCCCATTGCGGAAACCCTGTTTGGCAGTCTGGGCGTCATGTATACCTCTTTCTTTCAGATTCCCATCCGCTTTACCATATGGACTGCGGGATTGGCCCTGTTTACCAGTGTTGACAGAAAGGGCGCCTTCCGGAAGCTGGCCAGGCATCCATGCATCGTCTCTATTTTTATCGGGCTCCTCATGATGGTCCTCCCCATACAGCTGCCAGCTTTTCTGGACAACACCATTTCCGCCATCAGCAAGTGTACGACGCCCATCTCTATGTTTGTCATCGGATCGATCTTGGCGGACGCCTCGATCAGATCCCTTTTCTCCAAGTCGGTCCTCTATTACACCTTCCTGCGCCTGCTGGCGCTGCCCCTCCTGGTCTATCTGGCCCTGCTGCCGTTCCATCTGGACAGCATCCTGGTCGGCATCGCCGTGCTGATGACCGGAATGCCTGCCGGCAGCACCGGAGCGGTCCTGGCGGACCAGTATGACTGCGACGCCCCCTTCTATTCCCAGCTCATCTTTACCTCCACGCTCTTTTCCATCCTCACGATCCCGCTGCTGACGCTTTTGATCTGAACGAAGCGTTTTGGGAGTTGTCCCGAGACCCGCACAAGCCATTACATAAAAAGCATCGAGGTCCGAAAGCTCTTGAGCTTCGAACCTCGATGTTTTTCTATGCAGGTTTGCAGTGTGTCCGTTGGGGGACAGGAAAGCCGTTGGTCACGCCTCCTGCTCCAGCAGCGTTTTCAGCGCACCGGCGCAGGGATATGCTTCGAACCCATAGTTGATCTGCATGAGGGTCATGCCATAATCATGCTCCCGCTGGGTGGTGGAGCTGGTCCCGTCCTCCGCGATGGCTACATGGTAGCCGCGGTAGAACGCCTCGATGGCAGTCTGCGCCACACATACCTCTGTACGCCAGCCCGCAAAGAGCAGGGTGCGGACATTCAGCGTGTCCAAGACGCTTTGCAGATCGGTATTGACAAAACCGTTGAACAGGTTTTTCCGTACCACGTAGTCTCCGGCCTGCGGCTCCACCTCGCTGATGATCTGCGCCCCGTAGGTCCCCTCCATCATGTGGTCGTTCCAAAGCTGCAGCTCTGGATCCCCCTTGCGATGGCAGTCGCAAATATAGATGACGGGCACGCCCAGGTCGTGCGCTTCGGCGAACAGCGTCTTGAGCGGCGGCAGGATATCCAGTATCCGCTTACAGGGAAGCGCGCCGCCCTGCATGATGTCGTTTTGCAGATCGATGGCCACCACCGCCACCTGCGGAGAATCGACCGCTTCCGCAGGCGGCTCCTCTTCGGAGGACAGGGCGGCGTTGAGCACCGCCAGGGCCTGGCGGTATTCATGGAGCTGCGTCTCCACATAGTCGCGCTGGCGCCGCATCTCCCCGCGAAGCACGTCCCAGGGCGCGTCCAGCAGCGCCGCGATCTCGGGCAGGCCGAATTTCAGCTTGCGGAAATACTGGATCTGCTGCAGCCGCTGGATCGCCTCCTGCGAGTACAGGCGGTAACCCGAATCCGACCGGGCTGAGGGAGGACAAAGCCCGATGGACTCGTAATGCCGGATGGCCTTCTGTGTCAATCCCGTCAGTTTTGCCGCCGTCCGAATGGTGACTAAATCCCCCTTATCCCCCATAGGCGGTCAAAACTTGGCGATGACTTTGTCGCTGGTGGTGACGGCGCCAAAGTGTGTTTCGATATCCCACAGGGTGGATTCCTGCTCCCGGGGGCCGGTGGCCCGCACGCAGTCCTTGGGGACGATGACGTTATAGCCCAGGAAGAAGGCGTCGTGGCAGGTGGAGCGGACGCAGATGTTGGTCACAACGCCGGTGACCACCACGGTCTTAACGCCCAGCTCCCGCAGGACCAGGTCCAGGTCTGTCTGATAGAACCCGCTGAAGCGGCGCTTCTTGATGCAGTAGTCCTCCTCCTGCGGGGCCAGTTCCTCGACGACCTCGGCGCCCCAGGTGCCTTCGATGCAGTGAGGCATCCGTTTGTCGAACTCCTTATCATACTTGCCCGCCCGGTGGCAGTCGTTGACGTAGATGATGGGATAGCCGTGTTTACGGCCCTGGGCGATCAGGTTCGCGATGGAGTCATAGACCTCCCCGCCCTCTTTCAGCACCATGCAGCCGCCCTCTTTGCAGAAGTCGTTCAGCATATCCACGATCAGGACCGCGGGCTTTTCTACGGTAAAATCGCTGCCGTCATCAACAAAATGTTCAGCAAATCCTTTTTCAGACATGATAATTGTTCTCCTTTCAAATTCAAGCGTTCTTCTTGTTCTGCGCAACATCAAAAATAGCCTTCACGATAAAGGCAGCCACGACACAGTTAATGGCGGGCAGGCCCATATTGATATAGGACACCAGGAAACCGGCGATCCAGGCCACAAAACCGCCGACATCCGCCGGGGGCAGGCTGTCCAGGTCAGGATAGCCATTCTTGTATTTCAGCACATAGTCTGCCAGCATGATGCCGACAACCGGGGGCACTGTGGAGGACAGGAAGTTGATGTAAGTGCCGAACATATTATAGAAGCCGATGCAGGCAAAGACAATACCCAGCAGGCCGAAGATAACCACCAGAGTCTTCCGAGGCATCTTGATAACGCTGCTCAAGCTCATGGAGCCGGAGTAGACGCAGCCCTGGGCGGTGGACCAAATGTTCAACACCATGACGATGAAGGCAGGAGCCAGCAGGCCCTGGAGAGCCAAAACGCCCATGATGTCGGGGTCATTGTAGACCACAGCGCCGATAGCGCCGAAGAATACCATAAAGGAGTTACCGATCATGATGGTGATGATCATGACAACGATGGAGGTCTTGGCGTCCTTGGCAAAACGCATGATGTCGGGGGTGAACATGACGGAGCCGACGGCGTAGGAGCCGACGCCCAGAGAGACGGCCTTGGCGAAGGACAGGGTATCCTCCTTGACAATGGCGTTCATGCCGGCGATGCCGCCCACGTCCTGGAACGCTCTGACGATGGAGATCACGCCGAAAATCAGAATGATCGGCACGGCAATATTGCTGAGGATGTTCATCCATTTGGTACCCTTCATGGCGGTGAGGGTCATGCCCAGGCCGCCCAGAATGGCGATGGGGAGGATGGGCAAGGCAGTGAACAGCCGATGGGCGGAGTCACCGATCAGGTAAGCATCGATAGAGAACCAGCCGATGGTGGTGATGGCGACGATGACGATGGGGACCCAGGTACCGGCCCGGCCGAAGCTGTAACGGCTGAGGAGGCCAAAGGACAGGCCGCTTTTGGTGGCGATCACGCCCATGATGCAGGAGAGGATCGTCAGGATCAAGCTGCTGACCAGCACGGCTCCCACCATCTTATTGAAGGAAAGACCGACACCGATGGTACTGCCCGCCTGCATACTGGTGACAACAAACACGTAGCCAAGAGAAATGATCAGGGCGGACATAAAGGGTTTGCGGGCGGACATGGGTACCGCGGATTTACTGTATTCATCATCCTGTGCAGCTTCCGCATTGACTTTTTTGTTTTCGTCCATAATTCTAGTCCTTTCCTATAACATAGATTTTCAAAGCCCGTCCGGATCGTTCTTTGAATAATTGTATTATAAGGCAAACGTGTTTGTCTTTTCAAGTTGTGCAGAATGTCCAATCCCTTCCCCTGGGGGAAGGTTTTCCCATGTAGAAAATATATGATACAGAGTTTGTCCGGCCCCGGTAGTCGTTTTATAAAATATGTGTATTTATGCATTCTGTTTTTCTGTAAAAATCTTTTGGGACGTTGCCGCGCATCGTGCAACTTTGGGCCTTGGGGCGAGAGCTGTGAGGGCCTTTTTCCAGGCCTGTCAAATTTCGTTTGGTTCACTGAACCACTCGTAAGGAGCCAGCGCGACAGGCTCTTGTGAGATCCGCCCAGTTCCCGCCAATTGGAAAGAGGCTTTTGCGGCAGCTGTCTGGTAAATAAAAGGAGGAAGAGGAGAGACTCGTTTTGCAGCAAACAGAACATTATCAACTGAACCAATGGGAACTGGATGACCGCATCCAGATGGAGGATTTCAACCATGACAACCAGAAGGTGGAGGCGGCCCTGCACGGCTTGGCGGAACAGACCGCAGGGAAGGCCGACGCCTCCACAGTGAACAGCCTGACCGCCCAGGTGAGCAAAAAGGCGGAGAAAACCGCATTGGCGGCGGATGTGGCAGCCCTGCGGGCGGAAAACCTGTGGGTCAAGCTGGGGGAAGCGACGCTGACTAAGGCGGCCGCCGAATTAAGCGTCACGGTCCCCAATGCGGAGCTTTACGACTATTTTTACTGCCAATACAGGACTGCTGGTCCGCGAGAGCTTCAATTTTTCAGCGCCAATTGGACCAATGCTATCCTCTCGTTAACCGACCCTGCCATTCAGGTCGTCGGTACAGCAGAGGTCATCCGGTGCAGCAAAGCCGGAGCCCTGTTTCGCACGGAGGGCATGAGCAACGATGGAGAATACTCCCGCTCTATTAGCAAAAAGGCCATGACTGACAATTTTGACCCCAGCGGTTCTGCAATTTTCAAGCTAGTCAGCAAAGATGCAAATCTAGCGGCAGGCTCCCGGCTGCTGCTGTATGGTCTGAAAAAGTAAAAGAAGCCCCCGGACGTAAGTCCGGGGGCTTGCTTTTATATCAGATCATATCTGATGTGCGCGGGAATCAGTAGGTCAGCTTGCAGGTGCCGATACCGTCAATGGCAACAGTAGCATAACCACCAATCACCACAGAACCGTTCTCGAAGTGGACCTTCAGGAAGCCAGCGCCAGCAAAGTCGGCATTGTAACCATCCTGATCCTTATGAACGGCATCATAGTCCAGAATGTTCAGGGCGATGGGATAGCCCTCTTCAGTGGTGGGCTCGAAGGTCTGGCCGGCAGTCTTCATGGAGATGTCCTTCGCACCGATTTTCAGTGCATTCAGCTCCTCAACATCCAGCCACTCGTCCTTGATCAGATTGCCATCCTCGCCATAGGTGTGCTTCAGGACAGCGATCTGAACATTGCCCTTGGTGCTGCCCGCCCAGGCGTGGATATCATACTCAGGCTTCTCCTCAGGATCTTCCCCGTCATCTCCGCCATCGACATTGACAGAGTAGATGTAGACCAGTTCAGCAGTCTCTTCATCCTTTTCAACGACGCGGACGTACTTGGTATAGCCGTCCTGATCCTTCATATCGTTGATGTTGCCATCGGAAATGCTGATCTTATCCAGATCGCCGTCCTTGTCCAGCTCAACATCGACCAGAACGAAAATGGTATTTTCATCGGTGTCATACTGGTTGGGCTTCTTCTCATCGTCCTCAGTCCAGAAGGCGTCGATACCAGCAGCGGAGACGGTCTCGAAGGGCACTTTCTCCTCGGTAATCTTCTCGATCCCGGTGATGTACTGCTCATCGACGACCTTGGTGGCCTTATACAGGACGCCCTTTTCCAGAACAGTGCTGCTGGCGTCATAAGCGACATACACGGAGCCCTTCTCACCGTTGGTATAGGCGTTAAAGTACTCCCAGTAATAATCGCCGTCATACTTCAGGGACTCACGGGTATTCTTGGTCAGCATGAAGTAGGTGGAATCCTTATCGTAGATGTCACCCTCGATGATAAAGACGATCTCAGCGATGGAGTTCTTCTTGTTGCTGTCTTTGGTAACAACAGCCAGCTGGGCGTTCTCCACATTGGGAACTTCCTTGTAGCCAGTGTAAGCCTTGCCGCCTTCGATGTCGACAAAGATGGTCTTGTTGTCCACGATGAAGGTGGTGCCATTGGCGGTGATGTAAGCCTTGCCGTTGAAAATCTTGGTGCCGTAGGTCTCGCCATCCCCGGCTGTGCCAGAGGTGATGATCTCCTTGAAGTTGCCGTCAGCGTCCTTGGCGGGCAAGAAGGTCTGCTCGACTTTGGTCAGGGTATACACACCCTTGTCGCTGGCGCTGTATTTCCAGATTTGTTCATCAATGGAGCTCTTGTTGTCCTTGATATAGTCGTCGTCGCACCACACGATAGACTGGGTATCCTTCTTGCCGTCGGCCTTGGTGTAGTTATACTTGCTCTTCACATCGACCTTTGCGGTGGTGGCGTCATCCAGAACGGCCTTGGCGACCCAGTCCTTCAGCTCTTCGTCGGAGTCCTTGACGTACAGGTATCTGGTGGCATCCTCTTCAGCCAGCTCGAAGGCCAGCACATAGCCGTTGGCATCCAGATACAGGACATAGTCCTTGCTCAGCTCGGGATGGACTCTGGTGCAGGGCTCATCCAGGTCATAGACCATGTGGTCCTGCTGGACAAACTTAGCGGAGCCGTTCTTCTTATCGGCATGATCACCGTCAGAGTAGGTGTACTTCTCGCCGTCGGCCTTTAGATAGGTATTGCCGTACACCGCATTGGTGACCTCGTCCTTAGCGGCATCGTTCTCAACGCGGGTGACTTCGGCGGTCACAGTCTCGGGCTCATAGACCTCGCCGATGACATACTCGTCGTCATCATCGTTCCAGTCAATGGTGAAAGCAACATAGTCGTCTTCCTTGTAGCCCTCAACATAGAAGGTCTTTTCATCCAGCTCCTTAGCGCCCTTGGACAGGGTCTTGACAGTGATATACTCGCCGTCATCGTCGCTCTTGACCTTGGTGACCTGGCCCAGATAGTGGTTGATCTCAACAACGGTCACCTTCTCGGTATCGTTGTCAACATAGATCTCGGTGACAGTGCCCTCACCAGTGTAGTCCCACTCGTCGTCGGAGCCCTTCACAGGCAGGACAGGCTTCTTCTGTTCAACACCGTTGACATAGGCTTCCCAATCGTACTCTTCCACGATGGCCTTGCCCAGATCCTTGTAGACGTCTTTGCTGTCGGTGCCCTCGGTGTAGACATAGGTGGTCTCGATAGAGGGATAGGTGCCGATCTCAGACTTCTTCAGCTTCCAGGTGTTGGAAGGACGGCCATACATACCGTTGGTGATCTCCAGCTCCAGCTTCTCGAAGTACTTCTCTGCGAACTGGACATAATCGTCGTCCTTGATGTTGCCATCGGTCTTGGAGGCGATGTTCCACTTCACGTCGTTGGCGACGGAGTTGCCCACGATGACCTGAGCGCCGTTCACGTTGGCGGTGATCTTGGCGTCATACTCCACCATGGTGGCCTTCAGGGTGTTCAGCGCATACAGGCAGGCCTGCTCACGGGTGGCATAGTCGGTGCCGTTCAGGTCGCCCTTCAGGCCCTTGGTCAGGCCGATGTTCAGAGCGCGCTTGGCGACCTGGATGGACCAGTTGTCGCCAATGTAGCCCTCGATCTCGGCGTTGTAGCCCAGAGCGCCCAGCAGCATCTTCAGGAACGCATAGTTCGTCAGAGTAGCGGCGGGACGGAAGGAACCGTCAGCGTAGCCGGAGATGATGCCCTGCTGTGCGCAGTAGGCAATGTAACCGGCAAAGGTGTGGTTGATAGGGACATCCTTGTAAGGGGCCGTATCAGCGCGGAGGGCAGAGGCGGTGGTGGGGCCCAGGATCAGGTTGCAGATGATCTTGGCGGCAGCACCACGGGTCAGGCTGCCCTGGGGAGCGAAGGAACCGTCGGGATAACCGTCGATAACCTTCAGGGCGGACATCACGTCAACAGCTTCTTCATAGTTGATCTTGCTGTCGTCGGTGAAGTCCTTGGCGCCGGCGCTGACGGTGACCAGGGACATGACCATCACCAGAGCCAGAACCAGAGAAAGGAACTTCTTCATGGGGTGTTTTCCTCCTTTAAGATTTTTGCAAAACGCGCCAGCCTTCCCCACCTGCCCGGCAAAGGGAATCGGGGGCTAGCCAACCCCGGTGTCCCGGACAGGCAGGGAAGCGTCCGCCGCTTTCTGCAAGGTCAATCTACGATAAAAATCCTTGATACACAAGGGTTTCGGCTGTCTTTTAACGGAACTGAAAACCGGCATATAATAAGTAACTTCCGCTTGCCAGGAGGAAATAACTGACAGAATTTTTTGGGTGGTCCAACTGTAACACGGTAATGCGGCGGCGCGCAAAAAGAAGGAGCCTTGCAAACCGTCTTGCAAGGCTCCTTTTCCGGAAGCTATTCCGCCCTTCGCGTCTCCTCTGTGGGCAGGGCATACCGCTGGCCGGACTGGACCAGCTCGCCCGCCTCCACCAGCCGCCGCAGCACCAGCGTGCACTGCTTGGGCTGGATGTGCAGCAGCTCCGCGATGTCCTGGCGGTAGGCGAAGCCCGCCCGCTCCAAATACGCCCGGATGGCGGTGAGATGCCGCTCCGGCGGTACCACCGTGCCGGGGAGGTAGTATTTTCCGCCCACGCGGACCAGCCTTTTCTGCTCCGTTAGCCGCCGCAGCCGGGCGTGGGCAGCGGTCTTGGACAGGCCCAGCAGCTCCATCACGTCTCCCCGGGAGACAGGCCCCTCCTCCAGGACCCTTTCCAGAATACGGGCGTCCTCGCTCTCCCGGCCCTCGTTTTTCCGCAGGTCCCGCAAGAGGATGTGCTCCATGCCGCCTCGGATCAGCGCCGCCCGGGTCATCCGGGACAGCCGGGGCAGGTCCACCGGCCTGCGGGACTGATCCGTCAGCAGGACGTGGGCGTCATCCGCCGGCACGCGGCGGACCTGGATGTCCTCCAGCAGGCGGCGGACCGCGTTGGTCAGGGGGATCTCCCGGTCCGGCAGCACCAGGCGGTTCTGCGCAAAATCGACCTGGTCCCAGGTGAGGGCCACGATCTCCTGGGCCTGGAGGCCCATCTGCCACGCCAGCCACAGGGCGAGACCCGCCGGGGTGTCCCGCTCCGCCTGAAGGATCTTCCACAGCTTAAATTCATCCACTTGGGGCGCGGCTTCCCGGCTGGCCCAGGCGGCGCGCTTCGGCACATAGCCGGCAAACCGGGCCTGCAGCGCCGGAACCTCCACGCCGCTGACGCGGGCCACCGTGGGCCAGTCCTGGGTCTCCAGCTGGCGGATGATCCAGTCATGGCGCAGGTCCATCAGGCGGACCTCCTTTTGGCCGCCCCGGTCCAGCGCCTGCCGCGCCAGCCGGGAAATGGACTCCGGCTGCATCGGCCTCCTGCTCCGGGAGGACAGGACCACGTACTGTGACCGTTCCCCATATGCCTCATGGAGCCGCCAAAGACATCCCCGCATCTCTGGGGCCAGCGGGACCATGCGGTCCGGCAGTTCCAGGCGGTCGTCCAAAAAGGAGACCTGCTCCCAGGTTAGGCCGGCGATCTCGTCCCGGGAAAGGCCCTCCAGCCAGGCCAGCCGCAGGACAACGCCCTCCGGACCGGTCTGCTCCCGCTCCAGGATCCGGCGCATGGCGGCCTCCTCCGGCCGGTTCACAACATATTCCCGCACGACGTTCCCCCTTTTGTCCGGGCCGCCGTTTGGTTATCATTGCATGACAAACCAGGCGGATTTTTGGAAAAATCCGCCTGACTTCCGCAGCGCGGCCCTATTCAGCATTCGGTAGGTCTCAAGCGTGATGCGGCAGGAACAGTCTGAACGCCGGTCAGGTCCCAGCAGCCGTGCCGGGTGATAAGGCCGCCGGTGAGCCGGCCGTTCTGTACGGTGAAGATCGCGTCATAGGGCTCCTGATCCACAGGCGAGCGCAAAGTGCCTGAGATCAGGTACTTTCCGCTCTTCAGCACACTGCCGGAAAAGCGGCTGCAATGCCCCAGCAGGCTAAAGGACCCGGACACCACCTGCGCATTCTCCTGCAATAGCAGTTCTCCGGCCCGAGGCCCCAACTGGCTTTGCAGGACCACTGTGTAACAAACTTTTTTCACAACATCACTCCTGTGCGGCACATTATATGGTGGCCCAATTTTTTCAAAAACGGTCAATTTCTGCAAAAACGTCTGTTTTTTGACAAGATTTTAAAATTGTCAAAATACCGTGTGTCCGCTGTCATCGCATAAAAAACAAGGACAGGGGGAAATCCCTGTCCTTGCCCGACATTTTTTGTGTAGTTTTCAATTTTGCGCCTCCCATTGCGGGATGCTCAGCCATACGGCGCCTATGGCCTCTTTTTGGATGGCGCTCTCCATCAGCCCGATCACACTTTCCGGCGGCTGGTCCAGGTCTCCGCAGAGCCATCCCTCCATCAGCGCCAGTATGATCGTCTCCTCGCAGGCCAGCCGCGCCCGCTCTGCCTCCGGGTCTCTGGACACACCGCAGCGCTGCCGGTAATAGGCCATGGTTTTTTTCAGCAGCTGGAGGACGGCGTCCTTCAGGACCTCCCGCAGGCCGTTCCGGCCCCGGCTTTGCAGCAAGGCCAAATAATAGCTCCGCTGCTCCTGGGTATAGGCCAGCAGGTCCCGCAGGGCCTGCTGCCATGTCAGGCAGTTCTCCTGCCGCAGGAGCAGGCGTGCCCGCTCCTGCCGGAGGGACCAGTCAAACAGTGCATATACATCCGTGAAATGGTAATAAAACGACTGCCGCCGGATGGCGCACAGGTCCGTCAGCTCCCGGACCCGGATCTGATCCAGGGGCTTTCGTTTCAGCAGTTCCCGCAGGGCGCTGTCCAGCCCATGCTTTGTCCGGTCTTCTCTGATCTCCACTGGCATAGGTCACCTCCCGCCCGGTATTTTTATAAGCATACCTCGCGCATTTCCCTTTCGTCAAGAGGCGACAGTCTTTTCATCTTTCCGGGAAATTCGGAAAAAGACAGCCTTGCGGCTGTCCTTTTCGCATCTTTTGGAGGGATCGTGCCCCGCCTAAGGCGCTCCGTCCGGCGCCGGATCCCCCTGATAAAACTTTCGCAGGGCAAACAGCGCCGCCATCAGGCACAGGCCCGCGATGAGATACACCACCGCGGAAGCCGCCAACATGTACCCCGATATCCTCCCCAGCCACGCTCCAGCCTCTATCAAAATCCCCATGCCGGTCAGCAGGAGCGTCTGGAGCGTCCGCCAGCGGAGGAGACGGCGGTGGATGCCCGCATAGCTGTATGGCTCCGCCAGGGCGGCGCAGTCGGTGAGGAACTGGAAGTGGAAATACATCTGCGCCACCGTGACGATCAGGTCCAGGGGCACAATGTGTCCGTCCACATCGACCCCCGCCCAGGACGCCAGCCAGTCCGCGCCGCTCCAAAGCAGCAGCAGGATCCCCAGCGGCCGCAGAAGGGCCAGGTCCCGCCGCTCCGCCTTCAGCTTTTCAATGGCGGAGAGGAACAGCAGCCAGCCCACGAAGCGGGGCAGGATGCTGACGGTGCCCAGGTTGATATCCAGATAGAGGAACAGATATCCCCAGGCGGCCCGGGAGAGGCCGTCATAGATGTCTCTTCGCGCTACCATCGGGGCTGCCCTCCTTTCAGCAGGGGCAGCGTCAATTCCGCCTCCAGCCTGTCGTTGACATAGAGGTCCGCCGCGTAAAACCGCGGCGGGTCAAAGCTGTTCCCGTCAAACGGGGCGCTGCTTCCTCCGCCACCCATAAAGACCGTATCCTCCCAGTCTCCGCTGATGCTCTGGCTGGCCCAAAGCTCTCCGCCGCCGGAACCGCTCACCTCTCCATATGACCTGCGCAGCTGGGGCCGCTCCAACAGGGAATCCGTGGGCGCGGCGCTGACGCCCACCCGCCAGATCTCCGCCTTGTCCGCCTGCTCCCCCACATAGCGGCATTGGATAAGGTGCGCCCAGTTCACCCTGTCAAATTCCGCGTTCGGTTTGGGCGTCGTGTCAAGCCGGGAGGAGGCGCCGGAGAGCCAGCTCATATCATGGTCCTCTTCCACGGTGTTGTCCACCACAAACACCTGTTGATACCGGGCCACCACCATAAACCCGCCGCCGGTGCTCTGATACACATAGGCCGGCAGGTCTTCGCAGCCCCAGCTCCACCCCAGTTCGTTAGCCGTCTCCACGGTTCGGAACGGCTCCTGGGGCAGGACCACCCAGCGGTCCGCCTGTTTCTCCGCCCGCACTCTCTGGGTACCCAGATAGGTGCGGCTTTCTTCCGCTGGCAGGCCATTCGGCGGGTAGTTCAGCTCCACCACCAGAAGGCCCTCATAGGCCTCCCGGTCCGCAGGCTCCAGATTGTAGATCGAATAGCCGGCCTGGGTATTGGGCCAGCAGGGGAGGCCGGAGTCCCACCGGACGTTGGGCCACTCGCTGCGGTCCGCCGCCTGTTTCAATTCCTCCGCCAGCGCCGCCTGTTCCTCCAGGGGAGCGCACATGGCCCGGTAGACTGCGTTCTGGTCCAGCACCGCCTTGGCATAGGTGTCCAGCGCTCCGGCATAGGTGGTGCAGGGGGTGGTCCGTGCGGAGGCCAGGACGGCGGAGATGTCGATGCCCCAGGGGACGGAATAGCCGCCCTCGTAGACGCCCTTGGCCCGGGCGCCCAGCAGCAGAGGCACCGCCAGCGTCACCGTCACGCATACCGACACCAGCGCCATCCCCGCCGGATATCTTTTGAACCGGGCGATGGCCTGGATGCGCCGCCGGATATTTTTGCCGCCGTTGGCCATGGAGGAGGTGCCGGGGACGCGGGCGTACCGCTCGTCCGCCATGGACAGCAGGATGCGGCCGTAGTCCCTGCGCGCCTCTCCCTCCAGCCGCTCCAGCACCCTCTGGTCACAGCGGGCCTCCAGATCGTTGCCCGCCCGGCCAGCGCAGATCCAAAGCAGGGGATTGCACCAGTGGACGCACCGGAACAGGCAGATCACCAGCCCCCAGGCGGCGTCCCTGTACTTCAGGTGCAGCAGCTCGTGGAGAAGGACCTTGTCGTCCACCGCCTCCCCGGCGGGCAGGGCCAGCACCGGCCGGAACACCCCGCAGATAAAGGCGGAGGTCAGCCCCGGCACCTCCACCGCGGGGCAGACCGGAAGGCCGTACCGCTCCGCCACCGCCCCGATCTGGGCGGCGCGGTCCTCTCCGGCGGGCGTACCCCGGCGGAGGGCCATCCGCAGGCGGAGATAGGTGGCGGCATACCGGAGCAAAAACGCCAGCACGCCCGCCGCGTAGACCGCGTACAGCCACTCCGCCGCCGTTTCCGGGACACGGAGACGGGGCAGGGGAATGGGGGCAGTGACCCGCGTCAGCGAATAGTCCCCGCTGAAAACCGTCTTGACCGTCTCCACCAGCCAAGGCCAGTTGAGCAGCACATACCGTCCCCCCATGCCCGCCGGGACCAGCAGCACCAGTCCCAGAACGCCCCAGGCGGCAAACTGCCACCGGGGCGGCAGCTGGTCCCGGAACATGGCCTTGACCACCAGAAGCAGCGCCGCCACACCGGAGGCCGTCAGTGTTTGGAGGAGAAAGCCCCAAAGATCCGTCACAGCCTCACACCTCCATCTCGTCCAGCAGCTTCCGCAGCCGGTCCCGCTCCTCCGGAGAGATGTGCTCCTCCCGCAGAAAAGCCGCCACCAGGTCCCCGGCGGAGCCTTGGTAGACCCGGCGCAGAAAGCTGTGCCGCTCCCAGGCCTGACAGGCCTCCCGGTCCAGCGCCGCGCGGTAGATGTGGGGGCAGGCTTCCTTGTCGATGGTCACCAGCCCCTTGGCCTCCATGCGGGTGAGATAGGTCAGCACGGTGTTCCGGCTCCATCCGGTATCCGGCCGCAGGGCGTCCGACAGCTCGCCCAGCGTGGCGCCTCCGGTGCTCCACAGGGCCGTCAGCACCGCCCACTCCCGTTCAGACAGCTTTGTCATGGCGTATTCCTCCTACAAGTGTAGTACATGCATTTATACTACACTTGTAGGAGGCTCTTGTCAACAAAAAAGAACCGCCCGGAGGGCTGTTCTCCCAGTTCCCGGTCACGCCCGCCTTTTTCAAGGCTCCGGCCTCCGCCGGGGGACAGACAGGCGCTCCGGTGAAAAACCGCATAAATTTCTGAAAATCCCGTCTTTTCGCCCTGCCGCCCCCTGTTTTTTCAATTCTTTTCAAAATTCCGGAGCCATCGACAAATTCAGACAGGATATGCCCAAATATTTGTGTATGATAAGGATGTTCTTCCCCATATTTTGTGGTCATTCAGAAAGGATGATGCCAAATGAAGTCTATCGCCAAAGAATATCTTTTGCTGTTCAACGCCATCACCGACACGGAGGAGGCTTTGTGCCAGCTGCGGACCAGGCTGATCGAGATCCAGCAGCAGGCAGAGGATCTTTTTCTGGAAGAGGAGATCTCTGTCACGCAGGAGGCCAGCTGACCAAAGTGTCCCCGCCGTTTTCGGCGGGGACGTTTTGTTGCATTTCCACCGGACAGGCGGCGTTTTTTCTGGTATACTGAAAAAAATCACACATGGGAGGCATCTTATGCTGCACATCGGCTGCCATCTGTCCTCCTCCAAGGGGTTTGCCGCCATGGGACGGCAGGCTCTGGAGCTGGGGGCGGACACCTTTCAGTTTTTCACACGGAATCCCCGGGGGAGCCGGGCCAAAGACCTGGACCCCGCCGATGCGGCGGCGCTGGCGGATCTGATGCGGGAGCGCCGCTTCGCCCCCATCATCGCCCACGCGCCCTATACCCTGAACCTCTGCGGAAAGGAGGAGGCCAACCGCGTCTTTGCCCGGGAGACCATGGCCGATGACCTCCGCCGGATGGAGCACATCCCCGGGCAGTACTACAATTTTCACCCCGGCAGTCATGTGGGGCAGGGGACGGAGACCGGCATTGCCTACATCGCCAAGGGTCTGAACGCCATCCTGCGGGAGGACCAGTCCACCACGGTCCTGCTGGAGACCATGGCGGGGAAGGGCAGCGAGGTGGGCGGCCGGTTTGAGGAGCTGCGGGCCATTTTGGACCGGGTGGAGCTGTCGGACAAGATGGGCGTGTGCCTGGACACCTGCCACGTCTCCGACGGCGGCTATGACATCATCCACGACCTGGACGGCGTGCTGGCGGAGTTTGACCGAATCATCGGCCTCCACCGGCTGAAGGCCATCCACCTCAACGACAGCCTGAATCCCACCGGCGCCCGCAAGGACCGCCACGCCCGCATCGGCGAGGGGTGCATCGGCCTGGAGGCCCTGTCCGCCGTGGTGCGGCACCCGGCGCTGAGGGACCTGCCGTTCTGCCTGGAGACGCCCAACGAGCTGCCGGGATATGCGCGGGAGATCGCCCTCATGCGGGAGCGGGCGGCGCTGTAAAGGGAAAGCCTGCCGTGAGCCGAATGGCTTGCGGCAGGCTGGTTGTTCCATAGGCTTCCATCGTTCTCCTAAGATCCGTTTTACTGCGGCTTGTCTGAAAGGCCCAGTAAATAGTCTACGGTGACATGATAAAATTTTGCCAGCATTACGACCTTTTCCACAGGAATCCTGATTCTCCCACTTTCATATCCAGAATATGTCCCCTGCTCAACTCCCAGATATTTTGCAACTTCGATCTGCTTGATATCTCGGTCGATGCGCAATTCTCCAATTCTGCGATAATACATACCATCACCTCGTGATGATACCATACAATATTTATAACACAAATATTGACAAATATTTGTGTCACGAATATTATTGTAGATGAGGTGATAAATATGCCGCGATATCCCAAGCACGACGACACCGTCTGCGGAAACTGCGCCCATTTTCTCCGCCACTATGTCCGGGATGGCTCCCGGTACATCTCCCTGTCCATGGGCCACTGCATCTGCCTGCGGACAAAGGACCGGGAGGAGGGCAGCACCTGTCCCTCCTGGACGCCCCGGAAGCCGAAATAGCAGAGGGACCGCCGCCGGCGGTCCCTCTGCTTTCTATATGATCAGGCAAAACCTCCGGCTGGGCCGGAGGTTTTGCCTGATCTGGTCACTGCTTCTCGATCCGGTATTCCGGTTTGAGGTCAAAGGCGTGGTCCATGGGACCGGAGCCATGGCCCAGGTCCAGCATGGCGGCCAGGGCGCCGGAGATATAGGTCTTTGCCCTTTCCACCGCCTCGTCCAGGCCGTATCCCTTGGCCAGGTTGGCGGCAATGGCGCTGGAGAGGGTGCAGCCGGTGCCGTGGGTGTTGGGGTTCTGTATACGCCTGCCCTGGAACCACTTGCCCGCGCCGTCCCGCCACAGCAGGTCGTTGGCGTCATTGAGGTTGTGGCCGCCCTTGCACAAAACCGCGCAGCCGTATGTCTCACTGATGCTCCGGGCGGCGGCCTCCATGTCGGCGGCGCTCTCGATCTTCCTGCCGGAGAGGATCTCCGCCTCCGGGATATTGGGCGTGACAACGGAGGCCAGGGGCAGCAGCTGCTTTTTCAGGGTGTCGATGGCATCGTCCCGCAGCAGCTTGGAGCCTGCGGTCGCCACCATCACCGGGTCCACCACGATGTGCCGCGGACCATACTGCCGCAGCTTGTCCGCGATGGTCTCGATCAGCGGCACGCTGGATACCATGCCGGTCTTTACCGCGTCGGGGAAGATGTCGGTAAACACGCAGTCCATCTGCTCCGCCAGAAAGTCCGGTGTGACCTCCATGATGCTTTTCACGCCGGTCGTATTCTGCGCTACCAGGGCCGTGACGGCACTCATGGCAAATACGCCATTCATGGTCATGGTCTTGATATCCGCCTGGATACCGGCGCCTCCGCTGGGATCGGTCCCAGCGATCGTCAATGCTGTTCTCATATCGCTTCTCCCTTTTGCATTGAAGTTTTTTTACGCGGCGCAAGGTGGTGCCCCCAATGTGCCGCGGGGAGGGTCTCCCCTCCGGAAATCGATTACAGTGCCCGGGCGGCGTCCGTCCAGGTGAGGACCGTCTCGTCGGCCAGAGCCGTCAGCTCCTCCCAGTTTCCCGCGCCGGCGGAGTCATAGACCGCCACCGTGTGGAACCCGGCGGCCTTGGCGGTCCTGGCGGCGTACACCGCGTCCTCAAATACCGCGATGTCCTCCGGCTCTGCGCCGAAGCGGTGTGCGCAGGCAAAATACACGTCCGGCCGGTCTTTCCCCGTTCCCACCTCCTCGCAGGAGAGCAGGAATTCAAACCGGTCCGCCACGCCCAGCCGCTCCAGGCAGGCAGCCATCAGCGGCTCCGCCGTGGCGGAGGCCACGCACAGCCGCACGCCCCGGCGGCACAGCCCGTCCAGATAACCGGCCGCCCCCGCTTTCAGCGGAATATCCCGGCGGTAATGCCCGTCCATGATGGCGTTCATCTCCGCCGCCACGCTCTCCGGCGTGCCGGGGATGTTGCACTCCCGGATAAACAGAGCGGAGGACTCCGTCATGGTCATGGGCTTGATGCGCTCCAGAATGGACTCCACGCCCTCCGTCACATTCCGGCTGGCCAGGAACTCCCGGCCCAGCCGCTGCCAGAAGGACATGGAGTCCACCAGGGTGCCGTCCATATCAAAGATGGCAAACCGTTTATCCACAGCCGCCCACCATCTCCCGGGACAGCGCCAGCAGCCGGGCCGTGGCCGGACCGGGTTCAGCCGCGCCGAAGATGGCGGAGACCACCGCCGCGCCGTCCACGCCGCTGCCCTTCAGCCGCAAAATATTCCTTTCACTGATGCCGCCGATGGCCACCACGGGGATGGCCACGGAGGCCGCGATCTCCCGCAGGCGGTCCACGGTCATGGAGCGGGCGTCCTTTTTGGTGCTGGTGCCGAAAACAGCGCCCACACCGATGTAATCCGCCCCGGCCCTCTCCGCGGCCACGGCCTCTTCCACCGTGCCGGCGGAAATGCCCAGAATTTTGTCCGGGCCGATCATGGCCCGGATATCCCGGCCCCGGATATCGGACTGGCCCACATGGACGCCGTCGGCGCCGCAGGCCAGGGCGATCTCCACGCTGTCGTTCACTACAAAAGGCACGTGATGGCGGGCGCACAGCGCCTTCAGCTGCGCCGCCTCCCTCTCAAATGCCTCCGCTGCCAGGTCCTTCTCCCGGATCTGCAAGAAGGTCGCGCCGTTTTCCAGCACAGCCTCCACCACCTCCGGCAGGGTCTCCCCCGCCTTCAGCCACATGCGGTCCGTCACCGCATACAGCAGCATGGCGCTCCGAATCTCATCCCTGGTAAAGCTCATAATGCACCCTCTCCTTCATGTCTGTTTCCGTCAGATTGAATACCGCGTCGATCAGGTCGGTGCGGAACGTGGCATTGCCGGTGCCGTTTTGCAGCCGTCTGGCCTCTGCCAGCTCTCCGGCCACGCCCATGGCGGCCATGGCGGCGCAGGCGGCGTCAAAGGGCGCCTCCGGCGCAGCGGCACAGAAGGCCCCCATCAGCGTGGTCAGCATGCAGCCGCTGCCGGTGATCCGGGCCATGGTGGCGCAGCCGTTGCGCAGCACGGCGGTCCGCGCTCCGTCGGACACCACGTCCAGCACGCCGGAGACCGCGATGACCGTCCGCAGCTTTGCCGCCAGACGCCGCATCAACTCCACGGACTGGGGCAGGTTCTCCTCTGTGACGGCATCCAGAGCGGTGACATCCACACCGCTGCCGCCGCTGCCCTGCCGAGCCAGGCCCCGGATCTCAGAGGCGTTGCCCCGGATCGCCGCGAACCGGACCTCCCGCAGCAGCCGGGCGGACTGCTCCCGCCGCAGCGTGGTGCCCCCGGCGGCCACCGGGTCCAGCACCACGGGGATGCCCAGCTCGTTGGCCCGCCTGCCCGCCAGGACCATGGAGTCCACGTGCTCGATGGCCCCCAGGTTGCAGACCAGGCCGTTGGCGCCGGACACCGCCTCCGCCGCCTCACGGGGGTCCATGGCCATGGTGGGGGAGGCCCCCACTGCCAGCAGCATGTTGGCGCAGTCATTGACGGTGACGAAATTGGTAATGCACTGTACCAGCGGAGCCCGCTCCCGGACCCGCTTCAAACATTCATAAAGCTCCATACCGGCCCCTCACCTTGCCAGCTCATGCTGCATCCGGTCCAGCACGCCGGTGCGCTTCAGCATCAGGACCACCGCCACGCCCATCAGCGCGCCCATAACGGCGGAGGGGGTATAGAAGGGGATGTAGTAATACCACTCCTGGGCATCCAGGCCGTAAAAGGCCTTCATCAGCGGATAGGCGGTCAGGGCGCCCAGGATCCCGGTGCCAAAGACCTCGCCCACCGCCGCCATCCAGACGCTGTGGGTCTTCTCATACAGCAGTCCGCCCACGATGGGGCCGAAGACGGCCCCCACCACCGCCTGGATGGTCCGGCCGCTGAGCATCCGCAGCACGCCGCACAAAAAGGCGGCGGCACAGGCGTACCAGGGCCCCAGCAGCACGGCGGCGATCACATCCACGAAGTGCTGAAAGGGCGCCATGGAGGGAAAGTAGACAAAGGTGCACAGCACGAAAGAGAGACAGGCCAGCATGGCCGTCAGGACCAGCTTCCGGGTGGAATACTTCATTCGTGTCCCTCCTCCCGGTGCTTGGCGGTCTTTTCCTCCATGGTCAGCACACCGGCGGGGGCGTAGTTGATCTTCACATAGGTCATCACGCCGGGCACACCGGCCTCCACGCAGACCTTGGAACAGCCCTTGACGATCTCCATCAAGGTGTCGTAGTCCCCCTCCACGGTGGTCTCAAAGGGACCCACCTCTGTGTGCAGGCCAAAGGACTTGATATAGGCGATGACCTCGTCCACCGCGCGGACGGTCTCCTGGTTGGTCGCTACTTTGGGCAATACCTGAATGGCAACACTTGCGTTCATCATAGTTCCTCCTTGTTCCGCGGACCCGCCGTAAGCAAAGGCGGGCCACTGTGTGTTGTTCCTGCCTGGCAGCAGGACGGTCGAGGCTTCCTGGCCTCCTCTCACGCCGGAACACGGCTTCCCATCGCCCATCGTCAGACCCAGGGCGCTCCCCCTCGGCCCGCCGCGCATCCACGCGGAGCGGCACTCACTTCCTTTCATCTCATAAAAAAACAGAGGCGCCTGACCGAGGCGCCTCTGGGAATCATCGCATGACTTCCTACGGCGGCATTACCCGCATCAGGTTAAAGGGTCGAAGTTGATGACTTCCTCTCAGCCCGCTTACAAGCTCCCCTGTTTTTTCCTACTATATACCCGAAAAAAATGGTTGTCAACAGAAAATTCGCTCCCTGGCCCCCGCCGCAGGGAATATAGAGTCCCCGGCAGTCATATCTGTTCTCCCTCTCGCATAGGTTGTCCCAGAGGTGACGTGCATGAAACAAAAGATCTTCGCCTCCGGCCTTCTGCGGCGGCTGGAGGCCGGTGTTCTGGCCGCAGGAACGCTGTGGGCGGTGAGTGTCACCGCGGGCAGCGACACCGCCGCTTCCGCCCTCTCCGCCCTGCGGGCGTCCATGCCCCTCGGCGCTCTGCGGTGGGAGCTGGGAGACCTGTGGACCCAGGACACGCTTTCCCCCGCCGCGGTGATGACCATCGGCGAATCCCCGCTGCTGCTGGCGGCACGGCCCGCTGTGGCGGAGCTGTGGTCCTCGGACCGGGCGGAACAGCCCTCCCAGGACAGTGAGGAGGAAGAGGTGGTCACTGTTCCCGTGGAGGAAACCCCGCTGGACACCGTTACCGCCACCGACAACGGCGTCCCCGCCAAGACGCTGATCCCCACGGACCCCAGCGGCTATACCGTCTGCGGGCGGGCCTATATCAGCAATTCCACCAGCCATACCCTGTCCATTCCCGCTTTGCAGGAGCTTTTCGCGGCGGAGCTGACGCCGGAGGAGCCACAGGTCCTGATCCTCCACACCCACGGCAGTGAGGCCTACACCCCCGCCGCGGATACGGATGTCGTCTGGTCCGGCGACCACCGCACCACCGACTCCCGGTACAACGTGGTCAAGGTGGGGGACGAAATGGCTGAGGTCTTTGGCGAGGCCGGCATCTCCGTGCTCCACGACCGGACGCTGTACGACTATCCCTCTTATACCGGCGCCTATGACCGCTCCCTGGCGGCCATCCAAAGCTATCTGGCCCAGTATCCCTCCATCCGGTTCATCCTGGATGTTCACCGGGACGCCATTGAGGACGCCCAGGGCAATGAGTACAAGGTGGTCTCCGAGATCGACGGCACCGGCACCTCCGCCCAGCTGACGCTGGTGGTGGGCAGTGACGGCAGCGGCCTGACCCATCCCAACTGGATGGAGAATTTGAAGCTGGCGGTGGCCATCCAGCAGAACGCGCTGACAATGTACCCCTCCCTAATGCGGCCCATCCTGCTGCGGAACTCCCGGTATAATCAGCATGCCACCACCGGCTCCCTGCTGGTGGAGGTGGGGGCCGCCGGGAACTCCCCGGAGGAGGCCGCGCTGGCGGGCCGTCTGTTCGCGGAGCGAATGGTGGAGGTCCTGGAGGCCCGCAGCAAATAGAAAACGCCGCCCATGCTGGGACGGCAGCCACTCTCTGGCGGAGGCCCCATGAAAGCTGTATCTCCTCAGCCGCCGCAAACCACGTAAGATAATCGGAAAGCCCGTCCTTCCGGACGGGCCTTCTGCATGATCGTTCCATAGAAAAAAGACCCCTTTCGGGGTCTTTTTCAAATCAATCGGTGACATAAGGCAGCAGAGCGATCTGACGGGCACGCTTGATGGCCTCAGTCAGCTGACGCTGATGCATGGCGCAGGTACCGGTGGTTCTGCGGGGCAGAATCTTGGAACGCTCAGAGACAAAACGACGCAGCTTGGCGGCGTCCTTGTAATCGATGCTCTCGCACTTCTCAGCGCAGAACTGGCAAACCTTACGGCGCTTGCCGCGCATGGGACGAGCGGGTCTCGCTTCACGATCGAAAGCCATGAAATGGTTCCTCCTTTATCAAAATCAATCAGAACGGCAGGTCGCCGTCCTCTTCGCCGATCTCGGCGAAGTCGGAGTGCCCGCCCACAGGAGCCGCAGGGGCCCGTCCGGCAGGGGCACTGTACGCGGGAGAGGCGCCGTAATCTCCGGCACCATCGCGCTTGGAATCCCCGAAGTAGACATTTTCAGCCACGACTTCCGCGCTTCTGCGCTTGCCGCCGTTCTGGTCCGTCCAGTCGCGGATCTGCAGCCGCCCCTCCACCACGGCCATGCGGCCCTTGGTGAAGTACTTGCTGACAAATTCCGCGGTGCTGCGCCAGGCCACCACATCGATGAAATCCGTCTCTTTCTCGCCGTTCTGGGACTTGAAGTCTCGGTCCACGGCCAGGGAGAAGGATGTGACGGCCGTGCCGCTTCCGGTGCGGCGCAGCTCGGGGTCACGGGTCAGCCGACCCATGATGATGATCTTGTTGAGCATGGATACCCCTCCTTATTCGCCCTTGCAGACGATCAGGGAACGCATGATGCCGTCGGTGATACCGAGGACACGGTCCAGCTCCTTGGGGAAGGAAGGCTCGCTGGTGAAGCTCATCAGCACGTAGTAGCCCTCGGTCTTGAAGTTGATGGGATAAGCCAGCTTGCGGCTGCCCCACTCTTCCACCTCAACGGCGGAACCATTCTGCTCAGCCAGGGTCTTGAACTTCGCCACCAGAGCGGCGATGCCCTCCTCACCCTGTGCAGGGTCGATGATATACACGACCTCATAATTGGCAGAAACCTTTGCCATGTTTGCACCTCCTTTTGGACAAATGGCCCTCATTCTCAGATGAGAGCAAGGATTGCCCGCAGACTGCGAGCCTTATTATTATATATGAATCTGCGCAAATGTCAAGAAAAATTATCCCTTTTAAAATGAGTGCCAAATGTCAAGAGTAAATGCGAAAAAATTTGAAAAATTTTTTTGAAGGCCGTTTTACAGCGCGGCCACGCATTCCGCGAACGCCATGTCAGCCGTTTTCCAGCCCAGCACCTTTCGCGGGTAGTTGTTTATCCACGCTTCCGTTTTCTTGATCGCGGCGGTGGACACCTTGCCGAAGTCTGTTCCCTTCGGGTGTTGCCGCCGTATCATCTTGTTTTGATTTTCGTTGGAACCGCGTTCAAAACTGCTGTACGGGTGACAATAATAAAACTTCGTCCGCTTTCCCTTCCGGATCGCGGAACGCTCCAACCGCTCCACGTCCGAAAATTCCCCGCCGTTGTCAACGGTGATCGCCTTGAATATCTTCCGGAACATCTTGCCGTACCTCCGTTCGATCCGGTCAAGTGCTTTAATGGTGCTTTCGCTTGTGCGGTCAAAAATCGGTTCTATGATCTCTTTCCGCGTCTTCCGCTCCGTCAAAACCAGCAACGCCCGCTTTGAAGTCTTCGCCGCGCTGTAAACCGTGTCCATTTCCCAATACCCGAAGACGGCGCGCCCGTCCGCTTCCGCTGGGCGTTTCTCTATGCTTTCCCCGCGGGGCGCGCGTTTGGCCTGCTTCACGGTTCTGTACTTCCGCTTGCGCTTCGGCTTTTCCGGCAAGTCGTCGTTCGTCAGCGTCAGAAACACGCCCTTTGTTATATAGCTGTAAAGGGTAGACACGCAAATTGTGGTCTTGAATTGCTTCCCTTCAAGCTCAATATCGGCAAGGGCGGCGGCGGGCGAACGCGGGCTTTCTTTATCAAGCATTTTGCCTTCCAGATAGTCCGCAAGCTCATAATCGCTTCCGATCTTCAACGGCGCGCCCTTCGCCGCAAGGTTTTCCCGGTATCTTCGTTCGGCTTCGTCCGGATTGTAACGCTCTTCTTCCGTCCAATCCGAATTACGGTGGATCATGCGGGCGCGCTTGATTTCCCGATATATCGTGCTTATATGCACATGAATTTCCGCGGCAATCTCCTTTTTGGAATGCCCCGCATTCAACAACGCTTCGATCTTGTAACGATCCGTCTTTGTCAGGTGACTAAAGAAGTGTCCCATGTCCAGCCCTCCATAAAGAAGATGAAAGGGCGGCATTTCTGCCGCCCCTCTCCGAAGCCTTATGCCTCCTTGTATTTTTCCTTTGCGTCTTTCAGCCTCGCCAGCGTGTCAATTACTTTCCCCGTTTCGTCCGACACTTCAAACACATTCTTCAATGTCCCGTTTATTCTTCTATCAACGCTTTCTATTGTGTACTTTCCGTCTTCACGGACATATTTTGAAAACATGAACGCGTTCTTTACCTTCTTGAAGTTCATTCTTCTTTCCCTCCTTCGTACTGTTCCAGCAATTCCAGCGTTTCCGGCTCTGTGATAATGTCCCGAAGCCTGCAATGCAGGGCGGCGCACAATTTAAGGATCGTGGAAAGCCGCGCCGCGTTCAAATCCTTTGTTCCCTGTTCGTAGTGTTGCAACGTCCGGACGTTTAGCCCCGTTTCCCGTGCAAGCTGTGATTGCGAAAGCCCCGCCGCCGTGCGAAGCGTTTTAAGCCTTTCGTTCTTGTAGGACACTTTTATATCAATCTGCATTTTCGCGCGCCCCCTTGACAAATTCGCGTTTATCCGGTTATAATATAGGCGACGGGCGGGGATTTCCCGCCGCCTTGATCGTTAGGACTGTTTGGGCTTTTGCTTCGGCTTTATCGTGATTGTGATGCGCTCCACCGCTTCACTCTCTAAAGCCTTCCGTAGAAGTTCAAGCAGTTCTTTTATCTGCTCTTCCTTCACCCGCTCACCCCCTTTCCGGTGGTGTTTCGCTCCTTTCTTCTTTACTCGGCTTCCCCTTGCCTGTGATTGTATTATACCACTTTAGTTGTATAGTGTCAAGGGGTTTTAACAAAAAAATGCGAAAAAAATAAAAAATCGGCGGGTTTCCCCGCCGTTTTATTCTTTTAGAAGGTCTGCAACCGGAACGCCCAGCACCTTTGCAAATATCATCAATTCATAATCTGCAACGACACGGCTTCCCGCTTCAATCCTGCTTATTGCTTTTTGATTTAACGGTATTCCCTCAATCTGCATTTTTGCCGCAAGCTGTTCTTGCGTGATCTCCCGTTTTTCTCTGATCCTCTTTATTTTCAACCCGGAAGCGTTGCACCTTCCGGCATAACGGTATATTTTCATGCGTCCCGCTCCCTTATGCCAAAGATAAGTATTCCGCATATTGACGGTAGCACAAAAAATGCGATATAATATCCCAAAGGTGACTAAACCTTAATTTTTCCCAAAATGAAAGGAGCTATTCAAACCATGAAGAAAACAGTGTTGATCCTGTGGATCGTTGCCGCGCTGTTTCTCATTGCCGCGGCAACGTTGTTCGCGCAAGGGGACATTGCGGCGGGCGTGTGCGGCGTTGTGATCGCCGCCGTGCTGGGCGTTATCGGCTTCCGAAAAAAGGCCGCACCGCCGAAGCAGGAAGCCGCCGCGCCCGTTTCCAGCGCGCCCGCTCCCGCCGCCAGCGTGTGCGAAGGGAAGCCCGCCGTTTATACGCAAAGCGGCTTTGATTTCCTGCGAACAAAGGTTGCGGGCGTAACCTTCAAGAACGGGCGACGTTCCCGGCAAACGATCCTTCGTGCAATGCACTTCCATGACGCGCCGTTTGACAAGGGCGACATGGAATTGACGGTTGAACGCGGCGAATTTGAAGGCAAGCCCGCCTTCGGCGTTTTCGTGAACGGTGAACAAATCGGGAACATTCCCGCCGAACACGCGCCCTTCGTAGAAGAAAACTTTGCCCGCCTCGACGGTATCACGCACATAGACGTTTACGGCGGCGGCGAAGGCCGGAATTACGGCGCGGAAATAACCTTGCGTTTCCGGAAGCAATAACCCCATAAACGACAAAAAAGCCCCCACGCCAGCCACAAGGCCAGCGTGGGGGCTTTCCCATGCGTTCAAGTATTTACACCTTCCCGGCGCGTTACCCTTCCCACACGCCGCCCAGCGCGGCGACGGTATAGCGTCCGGCGCGCCCGTCCACAATCAGACGGTTTGCAGACTGGAAACAGCGGACGGCGTAAGCGGTTTCCCGCCCATATGCTATTATCAGAACGGCAAATCGAGTTTTCAGGGGAGGTGACTGGCTCATACGGCATCCGGCATATTGGAATCATAATGTAGCGTATTATGACTGGATTAAGAACTCTACGATGGCGTGTAAGGATATACTTGATGTTGGATGCGGGGATGGTTCGCTTGTCCGCTATCTGGATGATGGGAAACGAACGCTTGTTGGTATTGATGGTGATGAAGCATGTATAAAACGCGCTTTGAATGAATCTGGTTCTAATAACGCACAATTTATTTATAACCGCTTTGAAGCATACAATTTTGAAAAGAAATTTGACGCGGTGGTTTTTGTCGCCTCTATTCATCATATGGACATGACAGTGGCACTGAATAAAGCAAAATCCATATTGAAACCCGATGGTATGATACTGATCGTCGGCCTTGCAAAACCATCAAATTTTTTTGATTGGGTGGTGGAGGCGTTTCGTGTTATCCCTTGTACGATTGTGTCTAAAATCAGGCATATGCAGTCGAGCGAGGACAATCATATATCGGTATCATATCATTTTCAAGAAATGAATGAGATCCGGACTACTGCTGATATTTTGTTGCCTTCGTCCAAGATTAAATACGGACTATTTTACAGATACCTTTTATGGTGGAAAAAATAATAACAAAACTTCCGGCTTGTTGGGCAGTTATCCATGGTGGGTAACTGCCCGTCTGGTCATTTTAACAGGGAATTTAAAAAATCGAGCGGCGGCAGCGGCAATTACCACGCCAAGTTCCTGTTCGTGAATCAAACAGGGCAACCGGAAAACCGGCAATGCTTGCTGCGTCTGTTACGCCCGCCGCAAATATTGCTTTTCCCGTATCTAAAAGCTCCATAGATCGTGATTCACTCTTTTCCTTCAGAAAAGAGTTCTTCAAGTAATTCTTCCGCTTTGGCCCTATCTTCATTTGGAACATAAATTTTCAATCGTTCCTGCATTCCTCCTCTCAAAACCAGTCCTGCGCCGTATACCGGTATGGAGGTACAGGGAATATGATTTTTCTTTAAGACCCGTATAAGCATTTCCGCCCATATTGCTTCTTTTTCGGCTAAGAATTCATAGCCTGTACTCATGAAACTGGCTCCTTTCTAAAAAATGATTTGTCGCACTGATTTTATCATAGCCAGTTCCAAGCGTCAATTTGCGGTCCGTAAAACCGCCGGTACCCTGTTTTAACGACACAAAGGGTAAATGGGACAAAACATTGTTCCATTTACCCTCAAATTTTATGGATATTTGATCTGCGGATCCGCAGGACTCTGTTTGTCTCCAGGCATTTTTGAAAAAAAGGATTTCCTTTTCCGCGGAATCGTGGTATATCAATAGGTGTTAATCCAGAAGGGAGGAAACGTGTTCTATGGCCTTTACCCCCGGGATCATTGCGTTCATTTTTCTGGCCCAGTGCCTGGCCTACACGGTCAAAGGCCTGATCGGCTTCGGCAATCCGCTGATCTCAGCGCCGATCCTGTCCATGCGGTTGGACAACATCGTCATCACCCCCGGCACGCTGCTGCTGGACTGTCCGGTCAACGGATACATCACCTGGAAAAACCGGCACAGCTTTCAGTGGCGCCGCATCCTGCCGCTGCTGCTGGCCAATCTGTGCGGCGTCATCCCCGGCGCCCTGCTGCTGCGGTTCTCCCTGCCCTGGGTCATCAAGACTGTCCTGGGCGTCGTGGTGGTGTTTCTGGGCCTGGAAATGGCCACCCGGGACCACCGCCCGGTCCGCGCGGGGTGGGACCTCCCCTGGCTCCGGCTGGTGGTGGCCTTTTTCTCCGGCGTCTGTGCCGGGCTGTTCGGCATCAACATGTTCATCGTGGCCTACTTACAGCGGACCGCCAGGGATTACAGCGAATTCAAGGGCAGCATGTGCTTCCTCTTTCTGGGGGAGAACCTGTTCCGCCTGTGTACCTACGCCGTGGGCGGCCTGCTGACCCGGGACGTGCTGCTGTTTGGCCTTGTATCTGTCCCCGCCGCCGCTCTCTCCATGTTTTTCGGCAACTGGCTGGGTCCCCGGCTGGACGAGAGGAAGCTGCAAAAGGGCGCCATCGTGCTGTTTATTTTCGGCGGCGTCAGCATCATTGTGAAATCCCTGCTGTTCCACACTTGATATAGGAGGAAATACATATGAAAGAACATTACCAGGGTCTGGGCCATGTGGCCATCTACACTGCGGACATGGACGCGAGCATCGCGTTCTATGAAAAGATCGGCGGCGCGCTGTCCCAGCAGGCGTCTCTCTCCACGCCGGAGGGGGAGAAGAAGCTGGCGCTGGTGTCCTTCGGCGGCATCACGCTGGAATTGATCCAAGCGCCCACCCCCATGCCCATGACCGAGGGCAATGTCCCCCACTTCGCCATCTATGTGGACGACATCGACCAGACCGCCGCGGCCATCAAAGCCGCCGGAGTGGACACCTTCAAGACGCCGGAAAAAGCTGTGCTGCCGTCGCTGTTCGGCGGGCTGGAGAACTGGTTTTTCACCGGCCCCTCCGGGGAGCAGATCGAACTTTTGAAAATGCTGTAAATCCAAAAGAGACGCCTTGCGGCGTCTCTTTTTTATAGATCCCTCCACAGGGCCTTCAACCATGAAACAGCTTCCGCCCCACCCAGATAAACAGGCAGGCGCCCACCACGCCAACCAGCAGGTTGGCGAATGTGCCGTACGCGTAAAAGCCCACGGCTCGGAACACCGCGCTCCCCACAAAGGAGCCGATGACGCCCACCACGATATTCCGCAGAAGGCCGCCCTCCACGCCCATCAGCTTTCCGGCGATCCAGCCCACCAGGGCGCCCATGATCAATGCACCGATCATCTGTCCTCTTCCTTTCTTTCCGGCAGCGCCGGTCCTCTTTAGTCCTCGATATACTCCCGCACCCGATAGATGGCGCCGATCTCATCTTCACAGATCCTCCGGCAGTTCTCGATCTCCTCCTTGGGGATCGTGTCCACCACCGTCATCATCACCTTGGGCACGTACTTTTGGATCTCCTTTGCGAAATCCTTCATGGCCTGATAGGCTCCCGCCTGCACCGGGTGGCACAGGGCGTCGTACTTCTCCGCCGTGTCGGTGTTCAGGGAGATGGACACCATGTCGAACCGCCCCGCGAAATCCGGGCAGATGTCCCGGCCGTGGATGAGGCTGCCGGTGCCGTTGGTATCCATGCGGGTGAATATTTTTTTGCCGTGAGCCTTCAGCTGGTCGATGACCCAGCAGATGTCGTCTATGCGGTAGCTGGGCTCTCCGAAGCCCACAAAGACCAGCTGCCGGTATTGGTTCAGGTCCCAGCTCTCAATGGAGGCCAGGATCTCCTCCTTGGTGGGTTCCCGCTCCAGCCAGAGGTTGTGGGTGTAGATGCTGCCGTCATGGCCGTTGTGCCGCAGGCAGAATTCACAGTTGAAATTACAGCGGTTGGTGGGGTTCACATACAGGTTGCCGCCGTATTCATAGGTGATGGTAAAGCCTTTTTTCATGTGTATCGCTCCTTACTTGATCTCTCAGTCCCACCAGAAGAACCACACCGTGGACTGGGCCAGCCCATCCGCCAGCGCCCCCACGCTCTGACACCCCTGGTCTACAATATCGGGACACCAGGCGTACTGCTCCAGGGCCAGGTCCATGGCCTGCTCCAGGTCCACGGGAGCGGGGACTGCAAACTGCAAAACATCGTGGGTCATCACCGCGGGCACCGCGCCGTATTTCTCATGCCAGTGTTTGGCGGCGGCCATCAGCCCCGGCGTATCCGGGCATTCGTTCCAGCCGCCGAAGGGCAGGTAGGCAAATACCTCCCAGGGATTTTTCACAGGGATCTCCGCCAGGAGCATGGGTTCCTCCATGCCGTAGAAGTCATCCATCGCCTCGCCGCCGCCCTGCTCCCCCAGCACATCCTCCAGCCAATCGAAGCCGCCGTCCGCCGCTTCCTCTTTCCTGCCTGCCAGCAGGGAGGCGAAGTAGGACTCGCCGTCCTCCACCGGAGCGGCCAGTGCCGCCTGACGGGCCGCCTCCGCCCCGCTGCCGTCCTCTTGGTTCATCTCCAAACACTCCAACAGGGTAACGTCCTCGGCGGCTACAAAGACAGGGATAAAGCCCTCTCGCTCCCCACGTTCCCTTGCCTCCCAATACGCCGCCATGATAACCTGCCTTTCCTCGCTGGGATGAAACAGATGGCAGGGACACCCAATGCAGGCAATCATCTTGTCGATAGTTTTGTTTTCCATAGTGCTTTCCCTCTTTCTGTCTCTGTTAGATCCGTCCCTCCAGCCCATACAGCCGCAGGCCGTTGCGCCAGGTGATCTCCGTCATTTCCTCGGGCGTGACGCCCTTCCATTCCGCCAGCTTCTCCACCACATAGGGCAGATACCGGCTGTCGTTCCGCTTGCCCCGGAAGGGGACCGGGGTCAGGTAGGGGGAGTCCGTCTCCACCACGATGCGGTCCAATGGCGTGATGGCCGCCACCTCCGGGGCACGCTTGGCGTTTTTATAGGTGATGGGGCCGTCGAAGCCCAGATACCAGCCCCGCTTTAAAAGCTCCGCCGCCATCTCCGGACTGCCGGAGAAGCAGTGGAACACGCCCCGGACCTCCGGGTATTCCAGCGCGATGGCCAGGGAATCCCCGTGGGCCTCCCGGTCGTGGACGATCACCGGCAGGTCCAGCTCCCGGGCCAGGTCCAGCTGGCGGCGGAACACCTCCTGCTGAAACTCCCTGGGCGGGTTTTCCGCCCAGTAATAGTCCAATCCGATCTCGCCGATGGCCGCCACCTTCTCATGCCGGCACAGCTCCCGGATGGCATCAAACTCCGCCTCGCCCGCTCCGGCGCAGTCCTCGGGATGGAGGCCCACGGCGGCGTAGACGTGGGGATACCGTTCCGCCAGGGCCACCGCGGCCCGGGAGCTCTCCACGTCACAGCCGGGGTCCAGCACCAGGCCGACGCCCGCGGCGGGAAGGGCGGACAGCACCTCGTCCCGGTCGGCGTTAAAAGCGTTGGAATCATAGTGGGCGTGGGTATCGAACAGCGGCATACTGTCACCTCATATCAATTCTGGTATGGCTATCATACCATAGTTTTTCCAAATAAAAAGGGTCAGTCTGTAAATTTTCCGTGGGTCCAGTAAACTTGGGGACATTTCCGCCCCATTTTCTCTCCCAACGCTCCCGCTATTCGCGCCGCACATGAAAAAAAGGACATCCCAACGGATGTCCTCTCTTTACCGTATCAGCGCGATCAGCCGATCTTGTTCAGCTTCAGGGTCATGGCGCTCTTTCTGTGAGCGGCCGTGTTCTTGTGCAGAACACCCTTGGCAACAGCCTGATCGACTTTCTTCACAGCAACCTTGTAAGCGCCATCGGCCTCGGTGCGATTGCCTTCTGCGGCAGCAACCTCGAACTTCTTAATGGCGGTCTTCAGCTCGGATTTCGCGGCCTTGTTGCGTGCGTTTCTCACTTCACCGATCAGAACGCGCTTCTTGGCAGACTTGATATTCGGCAAACCAAACACCTCCTTAGGCAAATTCACGCGGCGGAATTTTCCACCGTGCAGAATGATATTTTAGCAGGGAACTTCCCAAAAAGCAAGAGTTTTTTTGCAATTTCTGTTCATTTTTTGTATATTGTATCCCCCGGCGCAAAACCTAGGTGCAAGACCACAAGATTTTGTGTTGGGAGGAGACCATTTTGTTTGCAAAACGCACAGACCTGGCCCTGGAGGCACGGGAATTATGGCAGGAATCCGCGGAAAAGACCACCCGCCTGGCCGGCGTGAAGGCCGTGAAGCAGAAGCAGGAGGGCTATCCCGTGACCCGGGTGGACATTCTGGACCAGCGGGGGGAAGAAGCACTGGGAAAACCACAGGGCAGCTACCTCACCATCGACCTCACCACCTTCTGGCAGCGGAAGGCGGACTTTTTTGAACGGGCCGTCCGGGCCGTGGGGAGCCAATTAAAACCCCTGCTGCCGGCGGAGGGCCCCGCCCTGGTCATCGGCCTGGGCAACGCCGCCATGACGCCGGACGCGGTGGGCCCGCTGGCGGCGGACCATATTCTGGTCACCCGCCACCTGATCTCCGCCATGCCCAAGCACTTTGCTGGGTTCCGGCCCGTGGCGGTGTTCCGCACGGGCGTGCTGGGCACCACCGGCGTGGAGTCCGCCGAGGCGGTGCGGGGCCTGGTGGCGGAGGTACAGCCGTCACTGGTCATTGCCATCGACGCGCTGGCCTCCCGCCGCTGCGGCCGGGTATGCACCACCGTGCAGCTCTCGGACACCGGCATCATCCCCGGCTCCGGCGTGGGGAATCACCGGGCCGCGCTGAACCGGGAGACGCTGGGGGTTCCGGTCTTCGCCATCGGTATCCCGACTGTGGTGGATGCCGCCACCCTTGCGGCGGACCTGCTGGAGGAGAGCGGCATTACGGAATTTGACGAAAAACAGCTGCGTCATGGGAAGCAGAGTCTGATGGTGACGCCCCGGGATATCGACCAGCAGGTGCGGGACCTTTCCAAGGTGGTGGGGTATGGGGTCAATTGGGCCTTGCAGGACCTGGAGATCGAGGAGATGAACGCGCTGTTGTCGTGACTTTGCCGGATGGTTCCCGCCCATGGGGCGGGGATGGGGGGTGTGCCGCTTTGCGGCACGGGAATGCACCCCCCATTTTCTTTGGTTGCGCCAAAGAAAACGGGCCGTGCACGGTCCAAAAGAAAAACGCTTTTTGGTGTCCACAGTTGGCCCATCGGGCCAACTGTGGACGGACGGGAGGTGGTGGTTAGATGTGCCACCAAGCCCGGAAATCTTCTGCCGGGTGCGCTATACCGGGTACGAGGGTAGGAGTGCGTGCCCGCATTTGGGGGGCTTGGGTACAAATTGGGGGTAAATATCGAAAGGCTTTCAACAATGTCCGGTCCCGTACAAGCCCCACACGCAGGCGCTTCCGCAAGGAATCAAAGAGCGGCAGCGAAAGGAACCGCTGGTCCTTTCAGTCTTTGCCCGACCTCGCAATTCCCATTCGCGTGGCTAAAAACCGAAAGATTCAGCAAAACCGCGCCCGCGCCCAACGCAGAATCCAGCATCGACCTCCATCGGTCTCTTTCTGGGACCCCACGTCTCGTCCACAGTTGGCCCAACGGGCCAACTGTGGACACCAAAGCGCCTTTCTTTTGACCGGGCGCGGCCGTTTTCTTTGGGCAAGACCCAAAGAAAATGGGGGCGCATCCCCCGTAAGTGGGCACTTACAAAAAATAGACCGGCCCCGACAAGGGCCGATCTTACTTTTTTCGGGGATATGGATTGGGATCATCAGTTAGTCCCGCCAAATAGTCCATACTCGTTTTCAGTGCTATCGCAATCCGACGACATTGCTCAAATGTCATATTCCGTTTTCCAGTTTCAATTTTTGAATAATCACTCTGGTCAATCCCCGTTAGCATCTGCATTTTTACTTGTGTATATTTGCGTGCTTTTCGACGTTCTTTCATTGGAGTCATATTATCACCTGTAAAAATTATGCCCCAATGACCTATTGAAATTAGGGTGATTTAGACCTATAATGAAATTGGAGGTGAAAAATATGCCCAATGAGCCAGATTATAAAACCGCCTATGAAACCCTTGCACGCGCGATTGAGGAAGCCGACCGCATCCTTTGCAGAGCCGACTTTCTGGTTACCGCAAAACTGTCGCAGCAAATGGGCGAGGAAATTGAAAAAGAAGTCCTGGATTTTATCGATGAACTAGACAGCCAGCCCTGACGGGCTGGCCGTTTCTTTTATGATAGATCCAATTCCAATACCACCGGGCAGTGGTCGCTGCCCATGACATCGCTCAAGATCTCCGCGCTTTTGATCCTCTCCCGCAGTCTCTCAGATACGATGAAATAATCGATCCGCCACCCAGCGTTGTTCTTCCGGGCATTGAAGCGATAGCTCCACCAGGAATAGGCCCCGGTCTTGTCCGGGTACAGCGCCCGGAAGGTATCCACAAAACCGCTTCCCAGCAGCTCCGTCATCTTGGCCCGCTCCTCGTCGGAAAAGCCGGGGTTCATGCGGTTGCTCTTGGGGTTCTTGATGTCGATCTCCTGGTGGGCCACGTTCAGGTCGCCGCAGTAGACCACCGGCTTTTTACCGTCCAGCTCCTGGAGATACGCCCGGATATCGTCCTCCCAGGTCATGCGGTAGGGAAGGCGGGCCAGTTGGTCCTTGGAGTTGGGCGTGTAACAGCAGACCAGGTAAAAGTCCTCATACTCCGCCGTGATGACCCGACCCTCATGGCGGTGCTCATCGGCCCCAAAGTCGTATGTCACATTCAGCGGTTCCCGCCGGGTGAAGATGGCGGTGCCGGAGTAGCCCGCCTTGTCGGCGCTGTTCCAGAAGCGGATGTAGCCCGGCAGGTCGAATTCCGCCTGCTCCGGCCGCATCTTTGTCTCCTGCAGGCAGATCACATCCGCGTCGGCCCCGGCGCAGAAATCCAAAAAGCCCTTTCCCAGGCAAGCCCGCAGGCCGTTGACATTCCAGGATACCAGTTTCATCGCAAAATCCCTCCGAAGTGTGATGGCTTTTCCACATTGTATCTGATTCTCTGCAAAAAAACAATTGCTCTTCTCCCATAAAAAGAGTAAAGTGTTCTTAATGATAAAAAAAGGGTGTTTTCATGGCTAAAAATTCTTCAAACAGCGGGATCCGCAACATGACCGAGGGAAATCCCGCTGGTCACATTTTCTATTTTGCCCTGCCTCTGCTGGCGGGCAGCTTTCTCCAGCAGCTCTACAATATGGTGGACAGCTGGGTGGTGGGCCAATACGTGGGGGACGCCGCCCTTGCCGCCGTGGGCATGGGCTTTCCGGTGATCTTCATGTTCTCGTCCCTCTTTATGGGCCTGTCCAACGGCGGCACGGTGGTCATCGCCCAGTTTTACGGCGCGGGAAAGATGGACCGGGTGCGGGACGCGGTGGACACGATCTACACCTCCTTCGTCTTTTCCGCCATCCCTGTGACGCTGCTGGCGGTGGCGGCGGTGAAGCCGATCCTGTCCCTCCTCCGGGTGGAGAGCGGGGCCTATTATGAGGCCTGGCTGTACCTGATCGTGGTGTGCGCGGGTCTGGTTGGCACCATCGGCTACAATTTAAACGCCGGCATTCTGGGCGGTCTCGGCAACAGCCGGACAACGCTGCTGTTCCTGGCCATTGCGGCGGGGATGAACATCGCCCTGGACCTGATCCTGGTGCTGGCCTGCGGCATGGGCGTTCTGGGCGTGGCCCTGGGCACCATCATCTCCCAGGCCTTCTCCTGGCTGTTCGGGCTGTTCTATATCAACCGCAAGTATCCGGAGATCGCCATCCGGCCCTTCTGCCGCCGGTTCGACAGGCACCTGTTCCGGCAGATCATGGGCATCGGCCTGCCCGCCGGCATTCAGATGTCCCTGGTGGCCATCGGCGCCATGGCGGTCATGAGCAAGATCAACTCCTACGGCAAGGAGTTCACCGCGGCGTACAACGTGGGCTCCAAGCTGGACCAGCTGGCGTTCCTGCCGGTGCAGAGCCTCTCCAACGCCGTCACCGCCTTCGTGGGGCAGAATATCGGCGCCCGGCGGCTGGACCGCGCCCGGCAGGGCATTCGGATCACCGTGGTCTCCGCCGTCGTCTGGTCGGCGGTGATGCTGGTGCTGATCCCTCTGGGCCCCACGCTGGTGGGCATGTTCTCCAGCACCCCCGCGGTCATTGAGGCCGGCACGGTCTACCTGAAGTGCATCATGCCCTTCTACTTCCTGTTCTCCGTCATGTTCTGCCTGAACAACGCCATGCGGGGCGCGGGCGACAGCCTGTTCCCCATGATCGACGTGGTCCTGTCCCTGATCCTGGTCCGCGTTCCGGCGGTCTATTGGTTTGCCGACCACTATGGCCCGGACTATATGTACTACGGCGTGGGCGTGGGCTGGACGCTGGGCTTCACGCTGTCGGTGCTCTATTATCTCTCCGGCCGCTGGAAACGGAAGGGAAGTCTGGCAGAGGAGAATTAAACGCAGGGAGGCGTTCATGATGCGGCAAAGGCTCGGTTTTCTGCTGGTCTGCGGCCTGTTGTTTGGGTGGATGGGTGCCGCCGGACTGCTGGCGCCGCCCAAGTCAGGCGCAAATTCGCCCAGTGAAGCGGAGCTGCTGGCCCTGTATGGCGAGGCGGGACTTTTAAGCACTTCCACGGAGAAGGGCTATTACAGCTATACGCTGGACCCGGACACTGGGGAGCTGTACACCGCGCAGACCGGTCCCGGCTATACCGGACGTTCCATCTACGGTGTGGAGGACGGTCAAGTGGTGGAGCTGCGGCATTTCTGGGAAAAGGACCCCTTTGACGGCATCTTCGCCTATACAGAGCGGGGGCAGGCGGAGCAGACCTGGGACGTTCAATGGAGTGAGCCGCTGCCCGCCAGCATGACCGCCTGCTTTGAAAGCACGCTGCCCCAGGCGGACGCGCCGTTCTGGGAGGAGACCTTTGCCGTGGGAGCGTATCGGGTGACGCTGCAAAGGCTGCCGATGCGGGAGGCGGCACTGAGTGAGTTTTTCCTGCCGGTGTACATTGGCGGCACCGTCACTGACGCCAGCGGTCAGGTCATCCAGACTTTTACCGATGATACGGCGTATTACCCGGAAAATTACACGGTAGAAGATGTGGACTTTGACGGCTATCTGGACTTTCACTATACTTCGACAAGGGGCGCCGCCAACTGGTCTGAATCCTTCTGGCTCTATGATCCAAAGACCGGGCTTTTCCAGCATGATGCAGACCTGAGCGGGCTGTGGTCGCCCAGCGTCGCCCCGGAGACCCAACTGGTCTGGGAACATGTGCATTTCAGCGCGGCGGACTGGGGCGACACCTGCTTCCGCTGGGTGGATGGGGAACTGACGCCGCTGCGGTCACTGTCCATAGCAAGCAGTTCTGACTTTCAGGATAAGACCTTTACCGTCATAGATCATCAGGCCGGCAGCGAGACGGTCCTCTGGACCGTTACGGTGGAAAACTACAGGGACAGAGAGGATACCCCAGAGGTCCAGGCGGTGTGGGAGGAATTCACCCGTTACCGGGACATGGATCATCTTGGCCCGGAAAATCCCGGCTAAAGTGTTGTAATTTGGGAAATATACCGTTATAATGAATGATTACGAGCAAATACCGGCGCTCTTTCATTCGGATGCGCCGTGATAAAGGAGAGTCCCCATGGAAAAGAAAAAGTTTTATGTCACCACCCCCATCTACTATCCCTCGGACAAGCTGCACATCGGCCACACCTACTGCACCGTGGCCACCGATACCCTGGCCCGCTACCACCGCCTCACCGGCGACGATGTCATGTTCCTCACCGGCACCGACGAGCATGGCCAGAAGATTGAGGAGAAGGCCAAGGAAGCCGGCATCACTCCCCAGGAGTTCGTGGACCGTATTGTGGACGGCCCCCGGGGCGTGCGGGACCTGTGGAAGCTGATGAACATCTCCAACGACCGCTTCATCCGCACCACCGACGACTATCATGTCCAGTCCATCCAATATATCTTCCGCAAGATGTACGACAATGGCGACATCTACAAGGGCACCTATAAGGGCAAATACTGCACACCCTGCGAGTCCTTCTGGACAGAGAGCCAGCTGAAGGACGGCTGCTGCCCCGACTGCGGCCGCCCCGTCAAGGATGCGGAGGAGGAGGCGTACTTTTTCCGGCTGAGCAAATACGCCGACCGTATCCGGGACCTGCTGGAAAACACCGACTTCCTCCAGCCCCGCTCCCGGGTGCATGAGATGGTCCGGAACTTCATCGACCCCGGTCTGGAGGACCTGTGCGTCTCCCGCACCAGCTTCTCCTGGGGCGTGCCCGTGGACTTTGACCCCGGTCACGTGGTCTATGTGTGGGTGGACGCCCTGAGCAACTATATCACCGCCCTGGGCTACGGCAACGACCGCTATGACGACTACGACAAGGGCTGGTGGCCCGGCATCAACATCGTGGGCAAGGAGATCGTGCGGTTCCACTCCATCATCTGGCCCGCCATGCTGATGAGCTTGGGCGAGCCAGTGCCCAAGAAGTGCTTCGGCCACGGCTGGCTGCTGCTGGACGGCGGCAAGATGTCCAAGTCCAAGGGCAACGTGGTGGACCCCTATATCCTGGCGGAGCAGTTCGGCGTGGACGCCCTGCGGTTCTTCCTGATGCGGACGTTCCCCTTCGGCTCCGACGGCAACTTCTCCAACGAGCTGCTGATCCAGACCATCAACACCGATCTGGCCAACGACCTGGGCAACCTGGTGTCCCGCACCACCGCCATGGTGGGCAAGTACTTCGGCGGCCAGCTGCCTGGGGGCTGCCGGAGCTGGGAGGCACCCGAGGAATATGACCGGGACCTGACCGCCATGGCCTCCGGCCTGCGGGACGCCTATGAGGCGCAGATGGAGGTCTTTGCCCCCCACAAGGCCCTGGAGGAGGTCTTTAAGGTCATCCAGCGGGCCAATAAGTATATCGACGAGAACGCCCCCTGGACGCTGGCCAAGGACATGGAGGCCAACGGCCCGCGGCTGGCCCATGTGCTGTACAACCTGCTGGAGTCCACCCGCATCTGCGGTATCCTGCTGACGCCTTTCATGCCGGAGAGCATGGAAAAGCTCTTCGTCCAGATCGGCGCCCCCGCTGACTGCCAGACCTGGGATTCCGCTGCCGTCTGGGGCCGCCTGCCGGAGACCGCCGCCGTCACCAAGGGCGAGAACCTGTTCCCCCGCATCGACATGGACAAGGCCCTGGAGGAGTTGGAGGCACTGGAAGCCGCTGCGAAAAAGGCCGCGCTGCCCGCCATTGAAATCGAACCCCAGCTGGAGGAGCAGGTGGACTTCGACACCTTCTGCAAGTCCGACTTCCGGGCCGTGAAGGTGAAGGCCTGCGAGGCTGTGAAGAAGAGCGCCAAGCTGCTGAAGTTCACGCTGGACGACGGCACCGGCATGGACCGGCAGATCCTGTCCGGCGTCCATGCCTGGTATGAGCCGGAGGAGCTGGTGGGCAAGACCCTGATCGCCATCGTGAACCTGCCGCCCCGGAAGATGATGGGCCTGGAGAGCAACGGCATGCTGATCTCCGCCGTCCACACCGCCCAGGGGGAGGAGAAGCTGAACCTCATCATGGTGGACGACGCCATCCCCGCAGGCGCAAAGCTCTGCTGATCGCATGAAAAAGGTCCCGGAAGCGGCAAATGCCGCCTCCGGGGCTTTTTCTTTCTGTCTGGTGGACAGTTTTTCTCCGGCGGCCCAGCAGCTGAGGGAGCCCTTTCAAAAAATCGTGGAGGACGCGGCCTGCGTCCCACTGGTGGACGAGATGCAGCATTGGGACATCGTTCTGGCCCGGAACCCCCACCGCTGCCTGTCCACCTCCTGCCGGGCCTTTATCAGCCACCTGTCCAAGCATCTTCCGCCGGATGATTTATAAAATATATTTATATATAAAATAAATAATTATAATTTATCATTATTTATAAATCGTACAAATCAAGTCTGTGGATTCGATCAATTGCAAACTCCGCCTCCCATGATACAATAAAAACAGATTTTCAGGTATTGGAGAATACCGCTCTGACTTTAGGAGGTATCTGGATATGAGATCCGCATTGATCACCGGCGCCGCGTCCGGTATTGGAAGGGCCTGCGCCCGGCGCATGGCGGAGGAGGGCTGGGGCGTTGTGGTGGCCGATGTCAATCTGCCCGCCGCGGAGGCCCTGGTCCGGGAGCTGACCGGAGGCGGCCTCTCCGCCATCGCCGTCCCCATGGACGTCTCCGACGAGCAGGCGGTGGAAGCCGGTTTTGACAAGATGGTGGAGACCTACGGTTCCTGCGACCTGGTGATGTCCAACGCCGGTGTCCAGATCGTCCATCCCTTTGACGAGTATCCCTTCGCGGACTGGAAAAAAATGATGGCCATCCATGCCGACGGCGCGTTTCTGGTATCCCGGGCGGCGTTCCGCCGCATGAAGGCCTCCGGTAAGGGGGGACGCATCGTGTTCACCGGCTCCGTCCAGTCCTTCGTGGGCTCCAAGCTCAAGGAGCCCTACAACTTCGCCAAGCACGGCGTGGCGGGCCTTGCCAAGGCCATTGCCCGGGAGGGTGCGGAGTACGGCATCTACACCTACACCATCTGCCCCAGCTTCATCAAAACCCCGCTGGTGGAAAAGCAGATCCCCGAGCAGGCCGCCTCTCTGGGCATCACCGAGGAGGAGGTCGTGAAAAACATCATGCTGCGGGACACGGTGGACGGCCAGTTCACCACGGTGGAGGATGTGGCCGATATGCTGGTGTTCCTGTCCAATGACCGGGGCGCCCTGACCGGCCAGTCCCTGCGCCTGACCCATGGCTGGGCCATGATGTGAGGTGCGCCGTGGAAAAGATCGCAGTTTATGGCTCCGGCACTATCGGCTCCTGTCAGGCGACGCTGATCATCGGCCACGGCCTGCCCTGCGTGGTCATCGGCCATTCGGAGGCAGGATTGGAGCGCTGCCGCAGGGCCGTTGCCCGGAATTGGGACGATCTGATCGCCGAGGGCCTTGCCTCGGAGAAAAACAAGCAGGCGGCCATGGCGCTTCTCACCATCACCAACGACCCCGCCGCCCTGGCGGGCTGCACCTTTGTCTTTGAGGCGGTGGCCGAGGGCACGGCGCAGAAGCAGGCAGTATATCAGGCCATTGAACGATATGCCACCCCGGAGGCCGTCACTGCCTCCTGCACCTCCTCCATCGACGCAGAGGTGCTGGCAAAGCTCACCGGCCGTCCGGAGCAGCTTTTGATCGCCCATCCCTTCCAGCCGGTGCACATGCTGCCGCTGGTGGAGGTGGTCCGCCACCAAAGGACTTCCGAGGAGAGCGTCTCCCGGACCATGGCCCTGCTGGAAACCCTTCACCGCCAAGTGGTGGTGCTGAACCGCAGCGTGCCGGGCTTTTTGGTGAACCGGTTCGCCCAGGCGCTGTTCCGGGAAGCCATCTACCTCATCGAACAGGACGTCACCACCGCCGCGGACATTGACAAGGCGGTGAAATACGCCATGGGGATGCGGTATGCCTCTATCGGCCTGCTAGAGTACTTCGACGCCGTGGGGTTTGACCTGGAGAGCACCATTGCCCGGAACGTCTATCCCGACCTGTGCGGCACCAGGGAGATCCAGTCCCTGGTGAAAGCGGGCCTCGCCAGCGGCAAGACCGGACAGGCGGCGGGGGAGGGGCTGTACGACTGGTCCCAGAAGGATGCCGACGACTTCCGCCGCCGGAAGCAGAGCCCCTATTTCGACGGGGTGAAGGCATGGACCATGCCGGGGTGACCGCTCCCCATGCAGGATATGATATAGTCAAATAACTTGAAAAGTGGTTTTGCCGCTTTTCAAGTTATTTGATGATACCATATGGCAAGAGCCGCAGGCGACGAAATCGCCTGCGGCTCTTTTTCAGTCCGCTCACAGCCTGACGCTGTAAATCTCCGTGTAGGTTAGTTTTCCATGGATGCGCTCGGACTTCATCAGGGACACCCGTTCCGCCCGCATGGAGACCTCTCGGACCGTCAGGCGGGGACATGGCCCCCGCCACTGGCGCACCAGCGTCACATGGGGCTTCCAAGGGCGTTTTTCGACGGAAAAGCCCTGGTCCCGCAAAGCCTGCTGGACGCCCAGGGCCAGTGCGGCCAATCTGGGATTTTCCCGAATGCCGGTCCACCACAGGTCTCCAAAATGTCCCAGGCCGCCCACGGTGAGAGAGACAGGCCCTCCTGTGCAGGCGGCCTCCAGGGCGGCCTTAGCCTCCGCTAACTTCTCCGTCTCTCCGATAAAAGCCAGGGTCAGATGAAAATTCTCCGGCCGGGTGAACCTGCCGGCGCCCTGTCTTTGTAGCGCGGCGGCCGCCTCCAGCAGGGAGGCCCGCACCGCCGGAGAAAACCGAATGGCAGCGAACAGCCGCATGGTGCGCCTCCTCTCATCGGTTTTTTTTGTATTCTATCCTGACATCATGTTACAATAGTTTCAAGTTCTGTGCAATACAAGCGAGGTTTTTATGAGACTGCAAAGCGCGATTTTTGATATGGACGGCACCCTGCTGGACTCCATGCCCATCTGGAAGGACCTGGGACCCAATATGCTCCGCTCCATGGGCATTGAGCCCGCCCCGGACCTGGCGGACCGGGTGATGGTGCTGACGCTCCGAGAGGGTGCGCAGCTGTGCAAAGAGGAATACGGCCTGCCCCTGTCGGTGGACGAGATCATCCAGCAGATCGAGGACCGGGTGTGCGATTTTTATGAGCATCAGGTCCAGGCCAAGCCCGGCGTTCAAAAGTTTTTGTCCCTGCTGAAAATGGAGGGCGTGTGGATGTACGTGGCCACCAACACGGACCGGCATCTGGCGGAGGCCGCCCTGCGCCACGCCGGGATCGACCAGTATTTCCGGGGGCTTCTGACCTGCTCCGAGATCGGCGCGGGAAAAAACGACAGCCCGGAGATCTATGAGCGGGCCATGACGCGCCTCCGCTCCACCAAGCGGGATACCGTCATCTTTGAGGACGCTGTCCACGCCATTCGGACCGCCAAGAGGGCCGGATTCCGGGTGTGCGGGGTGTACGATCCCTCCGCCGAGGCGGACCAGGCGGAGATCCGCCGGCTCTCGGACTACTATATCCGGTCCTTTGAGGAGATGTTTGAGACGGAGACGCTGGAATAACGCGAAGGATCTGACGGCGGAGCGCCGTCAGATTTTTTTCAGAGCTTTTGTAACGAATGCCCGTCCAGGAGGATATATGAGGTGAAAGGAGGGGAGACCATGGACGATATGGCCCGGATCTATCAGCAGTATGCCCAGACTGTCTATAAGTTTCTCCTCTCCCAGACCCATGACCAGGACCTGGCGGAAGAGCTGACCCAGGAGACGTTTTACCAGGCGGTCCGCTCCATCGGCCGGTTCGACGGCGGCTGTAAGGTCTCCGTCTGGCTGTGCCAGATTGCCAAGCACCTGTGGTATCAGCATCTGCGCAGACACCGGCGGGAGGCGCCTCTGCCGGAGGACGGCCCGAAAGGCCTGGTCTCCTCGGCGGAGGAGGGCCTCCTGGCCCGGGAGGGGCAGCTATCGCTGCTGCGCCAGATCCATGACCTACCGCCCGACGCCCGGGAGGTGGTCTATCTCCGGGCCTTTGGAGGCCTGAGCTTCCGGGAGATCGGCGATGTGATGGGCCGGACGGAGACCTGGGCCCGGGTGGTTTTTTACCGGAGCAAGGAAAAACTGCGGAACGGAGGAGCGAGCGATGAAAAATGATCTGACCTGCGCGGTGGTGCGGGACCTATTGCCATCCTACGTGGAGGGACTGACCTCTGCGGAGACCAACCGGGCGGTGGACGCCCACCTGTCGGCGTGCGCTGACTGTGCGGCGCGGAAGCGGGCCATGACGGCCCCTGAAACGCCTCCGGAGCAGGCGGAGACCGTCAAAGAGGTGGACTATCTGAAAAAGGTGAAGCGGCGGCGGTGGAAATGGGCGGCGGGCGCTGTTTTCTGCACGCTGGCACTGGTGGCGGCGGGCTTTGCCGCCAAGCTGTTTGTCATCGGGACCCCGGCTCAGGAGCAGGAGCTTGCTGTGGTCCAGTGGTCGGAGGACGGCGGTGTGCTCTCCCTTGCCATCTCCACGCCCTATTCCGGAACAGCGCACTGGGGCTGGACGGTGGAAATCAGCGATGGTGTGGCTGACATCCACGCCCGGTCCGTGCTGGTGTCGCCCCTGTTCCAAACAGGCGGCGGGACGGTGGAGATCCCCCTGGAGGGGATCCGGGAGGTCCGTCTCTGCGGACGGAGCGTCTGGCAGGACGGCGTGATCATTTCCAAGGAGGCCTGGGACCTGTACCAAGTGAAAACGCCCTATCTGGGGAACGCCCCCGCCCTGGGGGGAATCGCGGAGGCCCTGGGCATTCGCCTGAAGCTGGGCAACTATACCAACAGTCTCCAAACCTCGGAGCAGCCCTATGACTGGACGCTGGAATTTTCGGCCCCCATGACGGAGGCGCGGGCCAACCGCATGAACCTCCTCCTGACGCCCCGGGCGGTCATTATGCTGGCGCTGGTGGAAAATCTGGACCAGGTCACTTGGACCTATACGGACACCAAGGGCGCTTTTCACAGCCGGACTGTCACGGTGGAGGACGCCATGGACCTGCTGCGGGAACAGGTTTCCTATTATGCGAATGCAGAGGAGGCCGCGTCCTGCGGTCCCGTCTTGCCGGACAGCGTGAAGGATTGCGCCGAGACCCCGGCGGACCTCCAGCGGCTTTTGACGACGATCTGCTGCGACCCGATCAACGATTGACCGCTTATCGCAAAGCCAGGCCCCCGGCTTTCGCCGGGGGCCTGGCTCTCTGTTTCCGCTTATTCCTCGACCTCTTTCAGGCGGTCCAGGTGGGGGCTGGTGGTACAGCTCATCTCGGTGGCCTCGTTCTTGAACTTCTCCACACTGATGGCGCTCTGCTTCACCGGCTGGATGGTGCCGGCGCCGGCCACGCAGCCGCCGGGGCAGGCCATGCCCTCCAGCAGGTAGCCGTCCCGCTTGCCGGCCTTGGCCATGGCAAGCATCTTGCGGCACTCCCGCAGGCCGTCGCCGTACTCGATCTTGATCTCCCGGTCCGGATCGATGTGCCTGATGGCCTCCACCACAGCGGCGGCCACGCCGCCGCCCACGGCAAAGCCCCGGCCCATGCCGGTGCCCTCGTCCATGCTGTCGGTGGGGTCGGCCTCCACCTTGGAGAAATCGATCTCCTTGGCGTCGAACATGCCCTGGAGCTCTTCAAAGGTCAGCACAAAGTCCACGTCGGAGCGGACGGACTTCCGGTTGGCCTCCAGCTTCTTGGCGGCGCAGGGCCCGATGAACACGATGCGGGCGTCCGGATGGCCCTTCTTCACCATGCGGGCGGTGATGACCATGGGGGTCAGGGCCATGGAGATGTAGTCCTTGAACTCGGGGAACAGGGTCTTGGCCATCATGGACCATGCGGGACAGCAGGAGGTGCCCATCCAGGGCTGCTTGGCCGGGACCTCCTCCAGGAAGTCGTTGGCCTCCTCCACGGTGCAGAGGTCCGCGCCGATGGCCACCTCCACCACATCGGCAAAGCCCAGGGACCGCATGGCGGCCTTCAGCTTGGCGGGGGTGGCCTCCTTGCCGAACTGGCCCACAAAGGCAGGGGCCACGCAGGCGATGACCTTCTCGCCCCGCTTGATGGCGGTGATGATCTGGAAGATCTGGCTCTTGTCTGCGATGGCGGCAAAGGGGCAGTTCACCAGGCACATGCCGCAGGAGACGCACTTGTCATAGTTGATCTTGGCCCGGCCCAGCTCGTCGGAGCCGATGGCGTCCATGCCGCAGGCGGCGGCACAGGGGCGCTCGATCTTGCTGATGGCCCGGTAGGGGCACTGGTTGAAGCACTTGCCGCACTTGATGCATTTGTCCTGATCGATGTGGCAGTGCTTGTCCTTGTCCAGGTAGATGGCGTCCTTGGGACAGACGTTCATGCAGGGGTGGGAAATACAGCCCTGGCAGCTGTCCGTGATGCGGATCTGTTTGGGGGGACAGGCGTTGCAGGCAAAGGGGATGATGTTGACCAGGGGATTTTCAAAATACTTCTGGTCCGTGGCCGCCTCGTTGATACTGGCGGAAATGGGCATCTGCTCCTCGGCGGGCTGCAGGTTCATGCCCAGGGCCAGGCGCAGGCGCTCCTGCACGATGGCACGCTCCAGGAACACGTCGTGGCGGTGGTGGGCCACCTCGCCCTGGATCATCTTATAGGGGATCGTATCCACGCGGCTCAGATCGCCGCCCTCATAGGCCAGGCGTGCCACCTCCGTGAATACATTGCGGCGGATATCGTCTACCGCGCTGTGAACTCCTCTCATATCGCTTTCTCCTCCATTTTTCACCGGGCGGTCGCATTCCGCTCCGGGTACTTTATGTGATGCCGGATGATTGGCGTTCTCATTATAATAAACAGACGGCTCTTTTGCAAGGATATGTTCCTGGAAACCGTGTTTTTTTGGAGTATTTTCGCAGGAAAACCGAAAACGCACGCCGCGGCGTCCGGCGCCATGGCGTGCGTCTCCGGTTTCGGAGAAAAAATGCGAAAAAAGCAACCTCCTTAGAGGATGTGGCCACTATACGGCAAAAGCCTGAAACCAACCTTGAAATGCTTTTTATTTTTCTCCCGGTTTCAGGTGCGTTTCAGTTTCTGTGGGTATGGTAAGGGAACCATGCGTCAAACGGGGGCATTTTTGTGATCGAGGTCAAGGATCTGGTAAAGCAATACGGCGGCCGCCTCGCGGTGGACCACCTGAGCTTTACAGTGGAGGACGGGCAGATCTTCGGCCTGCTGGGGCCCAGCTGCCGGAGCGCTGGATCCAGTTCGGCCTGACGGACAGCGGCACCGTGGTGGTCACCTGCGAGGCCACCGGACGGCAGAAATCCTTTTCGATTGACGATATCATCGAATATGATATAATGTCTTATGATTACTATGGCGTTTACAACGAGACCGCCTTTGACGGCGAGGGGCTTTTGACCGCCGCGGTGGACGGTGTTCTCACTGCGGCGGCCCGGACGGTCTGCCAGACCTCCGGTCACAGGGAGGCCGCGCTCTCCGCCGATATGACGGAACAGCCGCAGCGCTCCCATATGGCCCCGGACTCTGTGAACCTGCTGCCAGGCGGCGGCGTCTGGGCGCTGCTGTTCATCCCGGTCATCCCCGGGGCACTGCTGGTTTTCGGCTTTGTCCGCTGGATGCGCCGCCGCAAGTTTTAGAACCTGTATTCACAAGCGTTTAACACCGTCTGAGTGGGTCTTTTCCCGCCATACTGCGTTGCTTTTCCTTGAAATACACAAACTTCCTGCGTCAAAGCGCCTTGTCTGCCGGGGAAATCCCGCGTCCATCCGGCATTCCCCGCTTGTGAATACAGGTTCTTAAATCACCACAACAGGAGGATCATCCACATGACTTGGAAAGAGAGACGGACCATCACCATCCTCAGCGCGATCCTGGCGGTTTTGTCCATCGCCCTGCTGATCGTACTCGGCATCCGATACCAGGCGTCCCGGGGGGACACCGGGGAGGACGGAGAGACCGCCGGCCCCCTGATCGCCGCGGAGCATGAATACACGGCACTGTCCTATGACAACGGCAGCGCGTCGCTGTCCTTCTCTCTGGACGAGGCGGGGAATTGGATCTGGAGCGACGATCCGGATTTCCCCCTGGACGACGCCGTCATCACCGCCATCATCGACGAGCTGTCCACCCTGAAGCCCCAGCAGACCATCACCAACGGCGACACGCTGGAGAGCTATGGCCTGGACAATCCCACGGCAGCCCTCACCGCCACCACCGCCAAGGACGCTGTGCTGACCCTGTCCCTGGGCAAGGCCACCACCGACGGAGACAGCTACTACATGCTGATGAACGGCGACGAGTCCACGGTCTATATCATCGCAGACACGCTGTATAACCACCTGAAAACGCCCATTTACGACATGATGGTCCTACCGGAACTGCCGGAGCTGACGGAGCGCAATATTCAATCCATCACGATTCAGGGCACTGCCGGAGAGGACGGCACCGCCGCTCTCTCCACGGTGCTGAACGCCCGGCACACAGGGGAGGGGGATTCCACGGAGACCTCCTGGCGCTGCGGCGGCAGCGACGTCACCGGCAATGAGACCGTGCAGGCCCTGCTGGAGGACCTGACCGGCCTGTCCATCGACCGGTGCGTGGACTACCGCCCCTCCGACGAGGCCCTCTCCATCTGCGGTTTTGACTCCCCCGCCGCCACTTTGACAGTGGAATACACCACGGGCACCGACGCCAGCCAGACCCTGACGCTGTATATCGGCATCAAGGCCGCCAGCGGCGACGGCCGCTACGTGCAGCTGAAGGACGACACCACCATCTACCTGCTGCCCACAGCGTCCCTGGACCCGCTGATGCGGATCTCCGTCAACGGACTGGAAGCATAGACCAAACGGGACAGGGGGCGTTGAAAACGTCCCCTTGTCCACATGAGCACTTTTATAGTCCATTCACTTAAAAAATCGCACAGGATTTTTCAAGCGGGCGATGCCCGCTGTGCGTAAAGCGCACAGCGATTGCCTATGAAATGCAAACCAAGACCGCGGTCCGCGGCCTGCCACAGCGCACATGTGCTGTGACATTTGAAAAGTGAATTGATCACTTTTCAAGTGATTTGATTATAAAAGGAGGGTCCCTGATGCGGGTATTGATCGTTGAGGACGAGATCCGTCTGGCCGCCACGCTCCAGGACCTGCTGGAGCTGAACGGCTACACCGCCGACACCTGCCACGACGGCGAGGCGGGCCTGGACAACGCCTTGTCCGCCATTTATGATGTGGTGATCCTGGATGTGATGCTGCCCAAGCTGGACGGCTTCACCGTGCTCCGCCGCCTGCGGGCCGCCGGAAACGCCACGCCGGTGCTGCTGCTCACCGCCCGCTCCGAGGTGGCGGACCGGGTGGAGGGACTGGACTGCGGCGCGGACTACTATCTCACCAAGCCCTTTGAGCCCAAGGAGCTGCTGGCCTGCATCCGGGCGCTGACCCGCCGCCAGCCGGAGCTGCGGAACACCGACCTGCTGGAATACGGCGACCTGAAATTGGAGAAAAGCTCCTTCACCCTCTCCTGCGGAGAGCGGTCCGTCCGCCTGAGCCGCAAGGAGTTCGACATGATGGAGCTTTTGATGCTGAACCGGGAGATCGTGCTCACCAAGGAGACCCTGCTTTTGAAGATCTGGGGCTACGAATCCGACGCGGAGGACAACAACGTGGAGGTCTATATCTCCTTTCTCCGCAAGAAGCTGGACCACCTTCATTCCAAGGTGAAAATCAAGACCATCCGGATGGTGGGCTACTGTCTGGAAACTGCCGCAAATTGACTTTTTCCACGTTTTCCACCATTTTTTTCCACGTTTTCCACAAACTTTTCAACAGGAGGGGCTGTCATGATCCGAAAGCTGCGGCTGAAATTTGTCGCCATCTGCATGTCCATGGTCACCGCCGTTCTGGCTGTGATCTTCCTCTCCGTGTTTTTCTCCATGCAGCGGAACATCGAGGACCTGAGCCGCCAGCTTTTGTACCGCGTCGCCCAGGAGGACGCCGGTTCCGGTCAGCGCCGCCCGGATATCAGCATCGCCATCGGGGAGGACCGGGTCGTCCTGCTGCCCTACTTCACCGTGAACGTGTGGCCCAGCGGCGGCACCTATACCGCCTATGTCACCGGCGGCACCTACGCGGACCTGGACAATACCCAGGAGCTCACCGCCATTTTGCAGGACTGCCTGAGCCAGCCGGAATCCGAGGGCATCATCCAGGACTATCATCTGCGCTATCTGCGGCGGGACAACGGCCTGTATCAAAAGGTGGCCTTTGTGGACATGTCCATGGAACGCGCCATGCTGCAGGAGATGATGGGCAGCTATCTGGTCATCGGCGCCGCGGCGCTTTTGCTGCTGCTGGGCGTCTCCATTTTGCTGTCCTGGTGGGCCACCCGCCCGGTGGAAAAGGCCTGGCGGCAGCAGCGCCAGTTCCTCTCCGACGCCTCCCATGAGCTGAAAACGCCCTTGACGGTCATCCTCTCCAACGCGGAGCTGCTGGAGACCGCGCCGCTTTCGGACAAGCCCGCCCGGTGGGCGGACAACATCCGCTCCGAGGCCATTCAGATGAAATCCCTGGTGGAGGAAATGCTCACCCTGGCCCGGGCGGACAACATGGTCCGCACCGCCGTTTTAAGCGAGACCTCCCTCTCCGACGTGGCCGCCGACTGCGCCCTGGCCTTTGAGCCGGTGGCCTTTGAGGCAGGCAAGCCCTTAGATTACCAAATCACAGAGGACGTGACCGTCCTGGGCGACCGGGACAAGCTGCGGCAGCTGGTTGGCGTTCTGCTGGACAACGCCATCAAATACGGCGCCGGCGCCGTCACCCTCTCCCTGCAAAAGACGGACCGGCAGGCAAGGCTGGTGGTCTCCAATCCCGGCGAGCCTATCCCCGCCCAGCAGCTGAGCCGCCTGTTCGAGCGGTTCTACCGGGCGGACGCCTCCCGGGGCGAGCAGTCCGGCTTTGGGCTGGGCCTGCCCATCGCCCGGACCATCGCGGAGGAGCACGGCGGCAGCCTGAGAGCCGAGAGCGACGCCATATCCACACGGTTCATCTTCACCATGCCCCTGAAAAAATGAGCACAGCGCCAATGAGCTTCATTGGCGCTGTTTCTGCAATCTTAAGAAATCTGTAAGAATTTTGTCAGGAGACCCGTCAGAATTTCCCGGTATCCTGAAACTGCTAGGAGGGAAACAGCATGAACGAATGCATCCTGGTCGTGGACGACGACCCCGAGATCGTGGGCGCCATCGCCATCACTCTGGAGCGGGAGGGCTACCGGGTGCTCCGGGCCTGCAACGGCATGGAGGCCCTGGACCTGTGCCTGGACCCGGCGGTGCGGCTCATCCTCATCGACGTGATGATGCCCAGGCTGGACGGCCTGTCCGCCCTCATCCGCATCCGGGAGAAGCGGAATCTGCCCATCATCGTCCTCTCCGCCAAAAGCGAGGACACCGACAAGATCCTGGGCCTCTCCATGGGGGCGGACGACTACATCACCAAGCCCTACAATCCCCAGGAGCTGACGGCCCGGGTGCGGAGCCAGCTGCGGCGGTACACGTCTCTGGGGGACATCCACGCCGAGGGCCGGAAGCATCTCATCGTCAACGGGCGGCTGACCTACGATCCGGACAGTCTGGTCCTGCAGGCGGACGGGGAGGCGGTGCGGCTGACGCCCACGGAGACAAAGATCGTGGACCTGCTGATGCGGAACCCCGGCCGCATCTTCCCGGCGGAGGAGATCTACCGCCGGGTGTGGAGCGAGGACGCCTATTCCTGCGAGAACACAGTGATGGTGCACATCCGGCGCATTCGGGAAAAAATTGAGCTGAATCCCAAGGAGCCAGATTATATCAAGGTGGTGTGGGGCATTGGATACAAAATGGAACAGCATGGATAGGGCGCCGGAAGAGCCCCTGGAACAGGCGGCGGAGCCGATCCAGGACGAGGTAAAGGAAGGGGACAGCGTTCCGAAAAGGGGACGGCATGTCAAAGCGGTCATCGCCTTTCTGGCCTTTGTGCTGGGCGTGAGCCTGGTGCTGGGGAGCCTGGGCGCCATGGCGGGACGGCTGATCGCCCAGCGGGGCAGTCCGGAGTGGCAGGTGTCCGACTGGCAGGAGACAGAGGCCTTTCGTGCGGAGGTAGCGGATTATTTGCAGGATTTTCTGTCTTTGGGCGCCGGAGAGCATCTGAACTGGTACGGCACGAATGTGGTGCAGGAGGGCGGATACGGTTCGGCCCGGTGGTATGGGGTGACCTATTCGGATGCCATTGAGGCAGATTCGGACTTTTCCTCAAGCTCCCCGGTGCCCTCTGATAAGGATCTCTATTACCGGAATGACAAAAGTGTGCTGTACCGGGTGACCAACGCAAAGAAGGATATCTACTACAGCAATGTGGATGACAGCCAGGCACTGTCCATCTACAACAAGCTGCCGGAGGGCTACAACTTCATGCTGGCCTTCCTCCATGGCAAGGTCACCATCGTCAAGGACGGCCAGACGCTGGACGTCTACGGCGACGGCATCTATGACGCGGACTCCGACTGGTTCGTTCCCGGCTATGAGAACTTCCCGGCGGGGGAGGGCGTGGAGGACGTATCCGTATACATGGCCGTGCGGGAGACGCCCCTCCAGTACTTCACCCAAAACGGCGTGCAGACCGCCCGGATGTACTGGGTATATGAACGCCTCCAGGAGGCCCGGGCGTTCTATTTCCGGCAGGCGGTGCTGCTGGGCGTTGGCGTTCTGTTTCTGCTTTTGTGGCTGGCCCTGCGGCGGGAGAAAAGGCTGGCGGATCAGAAGCTGGCCTCCTGGACCCTCCATATCTGGACAGAGCCGCGCCTTTTGGCTGTGGCGGCCTGCCTGCTGTGGATGACCGCCGGAAATCCGGCGGCGTCGGAGCTGGCCTGGGCGTCCCGCTATGATATCTTTGAAAACTGGGACTATTGGGCCAGCCTTGTGGGACGGTATCTCCTGCTCCTTCCAGTGTCCAATATCCCCGCCCTGCTGGGGCTGGTGTGGGTGCTGTGGCTCATTCACAACGACCACCGGTACAACCCCAGGGAGAAGCACCGAAGCCTTTGGCGCCTGATCTCCATCCGGCTTCCGCGGTATACGTTCCAAAAGCGTATGAATTGGCTGAACCGCGCCGCGCTTGTTCTGATCTGCGTGTTCCCTGCGGCGGGAGTTCTGCTGACGATCAGCCTGGGTCTCTCCCCGCAGCACTGGCTGTTCTGGCTTATGGCGGCATTTCCGGTCATCGCCGCCGCGGCGCTTCTGCTGATCCTGCGGAAACACGCGGCGCTGGCCCAGGACATCGGCCTGCTCTCCGGCCAGGTGGAGGCCATCCGGAACGGCGACCTCTCCACGCCGCTGGACCTGCCGGAGGACGCAGACCTGCGGCAGACGGCCGAAGCCCTCAACGACATCCAGGCCGGGCTGCACACGGCTCTGGCGGAGCAGACCCGCAGCGAGCGGATGAAGGTGGAGCTGGTGTCCAACGTGTCCCATGACCTGAAAACGCCCCTGACCTCCATTCTCTCCTACGCGGAGCTGCTGCGGCAGGAGCCGCTGGAGGGCGCGGCGGCGGACTACGCCCGCATCATCGACGAGAAGGCCCAGCGCCTGCGCTCCATGGTGCAGGACGTATTCGACATCAGCAAGGCCGCGGCGGACCAGCTGCCCGTCCGGCTGGAGCGGCTGGACCTGGCCAAGCTCCTGCGGCAGACCCTGGCGGACATGGACGATCCCATCCAAGCCAGTCACCTGACCTTCAAAATCGACCTGCCGGACGCGCCGGTAGAGATCGTGGCGGACGGCAGACGGCTGTACCGGGTGTTCCAGAACCTGATCCAGAACGCCCTGCAATACGCCCTGGAGGGCAGCCGGGTCCATCTGACGCTGACCACGGAGGCGGGAAAGGCTGCGGCCTCCCTCCGCAACGTCTCCCGGGAGGAGCTGCCTCAGGGCGTGGACTTCACCGCCCGGTTCGTCCGGGGAGACGCGAGCCGCACCGACGGCGGCAGCGGTCTGGGCCTCTCCATCGCAAGCAGCTTTACCGAGGCCTGCGGCGGGGAATTCCGGGTGGAGACTGTGGCGGACCTGTTTACCGCCGTGGTGACCTTCCCCCTGGCGGATTGAAAAAAGTCCCGCTCCAAATGGAGCGGGACAATTTTTTTGCCCCATGGCGCACGGCGGCGTGCAACTTTTTCCTACACTACCGGAGGTAGTGTAGGGCTTTTTTCCGCGGGGACACAGCGGGGGAGAACGATGGAGACCGCCCCAGACGGTCCCGGTGGAGGCCCTGCAAGTCTCAGGTGGGGGCGGGCCGTGTCCGGCGGGCCTTGGCGAGGGCCGGACGGACGGGGGAAGCGGCCCGCCTCAGCCGTTTTCAGCGGGGGTGACAAATCAAAAAATAGAGGGAGAGACTCGTTTTGCTGCAAACGGAACACTATCAACTGAATCAATGGGACTTTGAGGACCCGATCCTCATGGCGGATTTCAACCACGACAACCAAACAATCGACGCGGCCCTGCACGGTCTGGCGGGGCAGGTGGCGGAGAAGGCCGACGCCTCCGCGGTGAACAGCCTGACCGCCCAGGTGAGCCAGAAGGCGGAGCAGACCGCGCTGGCGGCGGAGGAAGCCGCCCGCATCAACGGGGACAAGGCGGAAAAAGCCGCCCGGGAGGCGGCGGTGGCGGCGCTGGACAAACGGGCGGGGGCACAGCTGATCCGGGTGGAAACCATGGATCAGGCGGCGACCAGTTTTCCCGTGCCTCTGAACGACATCAACTGGGCGGACTGGCGGGAGGTCCATTTCATCTTTCAGACGGAGGATCCCTCTGTCCAATGCAGTATCTCATTCAACGGAAGCTCCTCCATGTATATCGACAGCTACATCGGCCCCTGCTGGCATGTCATCGCCTGCCCCTGCTTCACGCCCTCACAGCCCATCGGCGGCTTTATCCATCCATTCAATAGGACCTACGGCACCTTCTGTTCCAAAGATTCCTTCCAGAAGGTGAAGTCTTTGAGTATCAGCACGTATGAGGGCACTTTTCAGCCCGGCACCTCCGTCACCATCTGGGGCGTCAAGTGAGTTTCCCAAACTGACGTGGACGCAAAAGCCCCGCTCCCTCAGGAGCGGGGCTTTTGTTATCTCAACACAGATGTGTTTTGATAAATCGCTTTTGATTAGCTAACCGTTACAGTGTATTCCTTGGTAGTACCATCCTCGGCAGTGCCGGTTACGGTTTCGACGTCAGCAGTCCAGTTGCTACCATCATAGGTCAGAATAATTTGTTCGGGGCTGCAGGAACCCAGAGCGGCTGCGGTCACTTTCATAGTGATGGTATCACCGTTGTTATCACCGCTACCGTTCGTGACAGAGATAGAAATACCGGAGTCGTTTACTGTCGCCGTAGCTGAGGGATTAGAACCCGTGTTGGAGATACTTTCCTGAGCAACACTAGGTTGGGTTTGGTTGCTCTTTTTCTCAACAACCACCAGGACCTCGGGGGTGCCGTTGCCGACAGTGAAGGTAGCGGGCAGACCTGATTTGTACTTGTAACCAGCGGGGATCGTTACATCAGTCAGTTCCACGGTTCCCAGCACGCCGGCTTCAGCAGATGCCTTCACAGCCTGAGTGCCGACCGCAGTGCCCTTGTCGCCACTGGTGGTAACATAGTACACAGCCACGTTGACGGTCTCGCCGGGAATCTTGCTGACAGTCACGGTAACAGCGACATTGCTCTTCACGTTCTCGACGGTGTAGACGCCGTTTTTGTCTGCCTTCAGGGTCGTGGAGCCGGCCTTGACGCTGTCGATCTGATAGCCTTCAACGGCCTCAATGGTGAAGTCCACGTCGTCGCCCTTTTCATCAGCCTCGATGGTGACAGCCTTGGTGACCTTCTTGCCGTCCACCGTATAGTTATAGGTTCTATCGGCAGAGTCGATGGTCACACCATAGGTAGCAGCGGCGGCCTTCACTTCCTCAACGAACAGGGCCTGGACCATGTAGTCCTTAGCGCGCAGGTAGACAACGTCGTTGTCGTCCTGGGACAGAGCCTTGTAGGAGCTCTCGCTGATTTCGCCGTCCTTATCCACATAGTAGTAGGTGGCGTCCTCATCGCAGGTGATGGTGTAGTCGTAGGCAGAACCATTCTTACCAACCAGAACGGTGTACTCCTTGGAGACCTTGTCGATACCCTCATCGACCAGATAGCCCTTCTCACCATCGAAGGTGTCGCTGGCATAGGTCTTCAGGTCGGTGATGATGCCGTACTTGTCGACAGAGTAGCTCTTGTACAGGCCGTTCAGGGTCTTCTTGACAGTCTTGCTGTAAGAATCGCCCCCTTCGACCTCAAGCTTCTTGCCATCGACGGTAACGTCGTCAGCCACCTTGACAGTGGTGATCTCGTCGTCCACAACAGCGTTGTACTCGAAGTAGTCGCCGTCAGCGTCGTGGATCAGGTTGGAGACAGACTCCTTGGCCAGGAACACGGTCTTGCTGACGCCGTCAGTGACTTCAACGTTCTCTTCGGGCAGAACGAACATGATGGTGACCATCTTGCCGTTCTTGCAGTAGTAGTACACGTTGACCTGGTCATTTTCGGCGGCGCTCGTCTTGATGGAAGGAGCGTTCTTAATGCCGGTGTAGGCGGTGTAATCGTCGATGTCGTCGATCTTCTTGCCCTCTTCGCCGACCACGAAGACGGAAGCGCTGTTGGCGGTGACCGTAGTATCGCCGTCAATCTTGATGCCAGCCTTGTCGTTGGTCATCTCAAAGGTGCTTAGGTTCGCCTTGGCAACAGTGGTGTTGACAGCCTTCAGGGTGTACACGCCGTCGTCGTCCACCTTGTAGGTGACAATCTCGTCAACCAGGCTGGTGTAATTCTTCTCAGTCTCCACGACCTTGGAGGTGCCGTCAGCGAAGACCAGCTCGGCCTTCTTGCCAACAAAGGAGCCCTTGTCAGCGGCAGCGCGGACCAGAGCATAGTCGGTGGACTCGTTCTCCTCCACGTAGATCATGTAGCCATAGGCATCCAGGTAGATGGTGTAGTCTTCCTTGACGGTGACGTCGCCCAGGTTCTGACCGGCGATGTTGGCAGAGGCCTTGTAGCGCTCGCCGTCGATGGTCAGGGCCTTCTTGTCGGTGACGTTGGTGTCGGAGTTCTCGGCCTTGGTGACGGTGCCGGAGACTTCCTCGGCCACGGCCACGGACTTGACCTCGTCAGTATCCTCGGAGTAAGTAAACAGGACATAGGCGTCGTCCTCGAACTCCTCGTTGGTCTCAAACTTCAGGATGCCGGACACGCCCTTAGGCGCGGACTCGGGAGCGATCTCAACATAGGCGTCCTTGTCGCCCTTGGCGGCCACGGACTTGTTGATGGTGCCCACATAGGTCTGGACGCTGGTGACGATAACGGAGTCATCATCATCGTTGTAGAAGACCTCGGTCAGAACGCCGTTGCCGGCGGCAGCGATCTTGTCCTCGCTGCCCTTCTTGATGGCGATGCTGGCAGCCTCGACGCCGTTGTTGTAAACCTCAACGTCAGCCTTGGCAATGGTGCTGCCCAGGTCCAGGTCCTTGTAGATGTCCTTGGACTTGACGCTGCCGGTGTAGGTCACGTCGGCCTTGTCGGCATAGGTGCCGATCTTCTCAGACTTCACCTTCCAAACGTTGGCGGGGCGGGCGAAGTCGTCGGAGCCCTTGGTAACGCTCAGATTGGTGAAGTACTTCTCGGCGAACTGCATCTCGCCGTCCTCGGCGAAGATGTTGCCGTCGGTCTTGGAGGTGTTCTTCACGACCTCGGCCTTGGAGCCAGCGATGACGACCTCAGCGCCGCCAACGGTTACGGAGGTGCGGGAGTCATATTGGACCATGTCGGCGGTCATGGTGTTCAGGGCGTACAGGCAGGCCTGCTCACGGGTGGCGTAATCAGTGCCCACGAACTCCTCCACCATGTCATCGGTCAGGCCGATGTTCAAAGCGCGCTTGGCAACGGCGATGGACCAGTTGTCGCCCACATAACCTTCGATGTCGGCGTCATAGCCCAGAGCGCCCAGCAGCATCTTCATGAACGCATAGTTCGTCAGAGTGGCGCCGGGACGGAAGGAGCCGTCAGCGTAGCCGGAGATAATGCCCTGCTGCTGGCAGTAAGCAATGTAACCGGCAAAGGTGTGGTTGACAGGGACATCCTTGTAGGGAGCCGTGTCGGCGGACAGGGCAGAGGCAGTGGTGGGGCCCAAGATCAGGTTGCAGATGATCTTGGCGGCGGCACCACGAGTCAGTGTGCCCTGGGGATTGAAGGAACCGTCGGGATAACCGTCGATAACCTTCACTGCGGACATCACGTCGACAGCTTCTTTGTACTGTACCTTGCTGTCATCGGTGAAGCCCTTGGCGCCGGCGCTGACGGTGACCAGAGACATGACCATCACCAGAGCCAGAACCATAGAAAGGAACTTCTTCATGGGGTATTTTCCTCCTTTAAATTTTTGCGGTCAGGACGCTTCTGCCGTTGAAACCGATCCGGGCTTCATGCGGCGGCTAGCAAGTGTCCGCATCAGGCTCGGAATGGCCTGTCGGGCTGAATCGCCTCCCGCTGGTGTTAATCTACAACGTTCCTTTCGAAATGTCCATAAGTTATTGTCTTTTGTTACATCATTGTAACTCGTTCGTCAATTTGATTTTGAAATTTGATTCTAATCGTAATTAAAAGAACGAGAGAGCTGGTACACATGACCAACTCTCACATTTTTTTGCTATTCATTTATAACTTATCAGGCAATTGGTACTTTCGGCCCACCTGCACGATGTCGCCGTCCTGGACCATGCGGCGCAGAAGCGTGCCGCACTGGCGGACGTCGGTCCCCAGCTCCACCGCAAAGGCCGCGCAGCTGGCGGAGCGCTCCTTTTCCAGCAGGCGGAGCACCCGGGCACGCTGCTCCTCCGGCGGGACCGCAGCACCGGGAAGGTAATATTTCATCCCCACCGGCATCAAAACGCCGTCCTCACACAGAATGCGGAGCATGTGGCCCGCCGTCTGGTCCGGCAGATCCAGCAGCTTTGCCGCCGCAGACCGCTTGATGGGGCCGTTTTGCCGGATCCAGGCGGTGAGCTTTTCCCCGGCGTCCCTTCGGGCGTAAGCACGGTTCAGGTCCTTCAGGGACAGCCGGTCCATCCCAGCCCGCACCAGCGCCGTCCGGGCCAGCCGGGAGATCCGCTCCGCGGGATAGGCTTTTCCTGTTCTCGGTGCGGTCAGGACCCTTGCTTTCGGCCTGCTGCGGCGGGCCGAAAGCAGATCCAGCAGGGTGGGGGAGAGGTGGATGGTCCCGGACGGCAGTGTCAAGGTCCCGGCGGGCAGGTCCACGCCGGACCAGCGGAGCTCCGCGATCTCCCGCAGGTCCGCTCCGGCGTCCAGCGCCAGAAACACGGCCAGAACGCCGTCTGTACTGCCCTCCCGGCGGGCCAGTTCCTCCAGGGCCGCCCGGTCGATCTCCGGGCGCTCGCCCACGGGACCGGCTTTTGCGGGACGCATTTTTTCAGCGGGAAGGTCCTCCTCCGCCGCCAAGCGCATCAGCCAGTGGACGTTCATGCCGGTGACGCGGGCGGCGTGCTCCAGTCCGCCGGAGCCGATCTGCCGCAGGGTGTAATCCGTGCGGAGGTCCCCCAGGGTGACGCCCTCCAACCCCTCGGCCTGGAGGGCCGTCCGCGCCAGGTTGGAGACGGAGTAGACCGCCAGCGGCTTATGGCGGCTGTCCGACAGAAGCACCCGGCCGCTGGCTCTCACGCGGCCCTGGCAGTCCCGCAGGTCCTCTAAATACCTCTTTAATTCCCCGGACAGGGGGATGGCCCGCTCCGAGATCTGAAGCGTGCCCTCATTCAGGTACACGCCTGCCCAGGTGAGGGCGGAGATCTCTTTTCTCTGCAATCCGGCCTGCCAGGCCAGCCGCAGGACCGTACCCGCGGCGGTCCCGTACTCCCGGTCCAAAAGCGCCCGGAGGGGTGCTTCCGCCGGCTTGTGAAAGGATCTGCACTCTGTCATTCCACGCCTCCTTCCGGTTAGAACGCTTTTATTTGATAGGATATGGCCGGTGCGTCTGAGAATGTGTAAAAGGGATGCAGGCGGGCCGACGCCTGCCAAAGAGGGCAGCGCCGCTGTTTCTCACGCGATCCGCCGAGCTTTCCCGTTTTTCCAGTACACAGACGATATCATGCCCCAGTGTTTGGCCGGCATTCATTCGGACTTATCTTTTGGTCCATCAGGGCCTTGTCCACGCAGAAAAATGTGAATTCGCCGGTGGCGATCAGCTTGCCGCCTTCTCCTGTGATATCCACCGCCACCAGGCAGGTGGACTTGCCGCGGTGCCGGACATAGGCCTCCGCCCGGACAGTTCCCGCGGACTGGTTGCGCAGGAAGTGGAGGGCGCTGGTCTGGGTAACATAGTAGCGCCCGTCGGTGTGGGCCGCGGTGCCGCTGGCATTGTCCGCCATGGTGTAGATGGCTCCGCCGTGGACCATGCCGTAGGGGTTTTTGCTCTCCGGCCGGATCACCAGCCGGAATACCGCCCGGTCCCGCTCCACGGATTCCATCTCGATATGATTATGGCGCATAAAGGCGTTTTTTTTGTACCGCTCCAAAAGCTGCTGTTCTAGTTCGTTCATAGGACGCTCCTTGTTGTGAGATTTAGGGACAGTTTATCATGTCTGCAAAAAATTTTCCACATTTTTTAAAAGGGGGTTGACAAATCCATGATATTGCGTATACTGAACATATGAACAATCGTTCAATTGAAAGGAGGGTACCCATGGAGGACCGTTACAATGTGGAGTGCTGTGATTTCATCCACGCCCATGAGGAGATCGTGGAGAGGGTGCGCCGGGAGCTGCCCAGCGAGGACACCTTATACGATCTGACGGAGCTGTTCCGCATCTTCGGCGATTCCACCCGCATCCGCATTCTGTATGTGCTGTTTGAGGCGGAGATGTGCGTGTGCGACATCGCCCAGCTGCTGGGCATGACCCAGTCCGCCATCTCCCATCAGCTGCGGGCCTTGAAGAACGCCCGGCTGGTGAAGGCCCGCAGAGAGGGAAAGACCGTCTTCTACTCGCTGGCGGACGACCATGTGAAAACCATCATCGACCAGGGTCTTGAACACGTTTCAGAGTAAGTTTTCCACATTTTTAATACATATTGGAGGAAGATCATCATGAAAAAGCGTTACAAGTTCGTCATCGACTGCGCCAACTGCGCCGCCAAGGTGGAGGATGCGGTCAGAAAGATTGACGGCGTCCATTCCGTCACCATCAACTTTATGTCCCAGAAGATGGTCCTGGACGCCGACGACGCCCTTTTTGACGAGATCCTGAAAGAGGTCGTCGCCACCGCCAAGAAGGTGGAGCCTGACTGCGAGCTGTCCGTTTAAGATGAGTCGGACATTCTGGGACAGGATCGCGGGCCTGTACGACTTGGCGGAGTTCGCCAACCGCCGGGCGGTCCGCGGAATGGCCGCGGAGGCGGCCCGCTGTGTCCCAGTGGGTTCTGATATGCTGGAGTGCGCGGCGGGCACTGGGGAGATTTCCCTGGCCGCCGCGCCTTTTGCCGGGCGGATCCTGTGTACGGATCTGTCCCTCCCCATGCTGGAACAGGCCCGGCGGAAAGCCGCCCGCAGGGGACTCTCCCAGATCGAATTTGCCCAGCGGGACCTGTTCCATCTCCCGGACGCGGATGGCGCCTTCGGCGCCGTCTGCGCCGCCAACGTCCTGCACCTGCTGGACGCGCCGGAAAAGGCCGTGGCGGAACTGTGGCGGGTCACCGCCCCCGGCGGCGTTCTGCTCCTGCCCACGTTTCTCATGGGGGAGGCGGGTCCGCTAATGAAGAGGCTGATCTCCCTGTACCGCTTGCTGGGATTCCGGCAAAAACAACTTTTTACCCGGCAGAGCTATCGGGCCTTTTTAGAGAGGGCTGGCCTGCCGGACTGCCAACTGACCGTCATCCCGGGGCGCTTGCCTGTTGGGATGGCAGTCATCCAAAAACCAATCGTCCCGGAGGGATCAAAATGACTCAAAAACAGAAGAAGATGCTGAGGCGCATCATCGCCTCAGCGGTGCTGCTGGTGATCGTCAAGCTGCTGACGGCATTCGCCGTGCTGCCGGAACAGGGCCTGCTGACGGCGGTCTGCTATCTGGCGCCTTACGCCGTCATCGGCTGGGATGTCCTGTACAAGGCTGTCCGCAACATCCGCAACGGACAGGTGTTTGACGAGAACTTCCTGATGGCCCTGGCCACCGTGGGCGCCTTCGGCACCGGGGAATACGCCGAGGCGGTGTTCGTCATGCTGTTCTATCAGGTGGGCGAGCTGTTCCAGGACTATGCTGTGGGCAAGTCCCGGCAGTCCATCGCCTCCCTCATGGATATCCGCCCCGACGTCGCCAACCTGGAGGGGGAGAACGGCGAGCTGGAAGAGGTGGACCCGGAGGATGTGGAAGTGGGCGCTGTCATCGTGGTAAAGCCCGGCGAGCGGGTGCCCCTGGACGGCGTGGTGCTGGAGGGCAGCTCTTCGCTGGACACCGCCGCCCTCACCGGCGAGTCCGTTCCCCGGGACGTGGCCCCCGGCGACGCGGTCATCAGCGGCTGCGTGAATCAGTCCGGCCTGCTGCGCATCCGGGTGACCAAGCTCTGCGAGGAATCCACGGTGTCCAAAATTCTGGACCTGGTGGAAAACGCCAGCGAAAAGAAGGCCTCCAGTGAGAATTTCATCACCCGGTTCGCCCGGTATTACACACCCTGCGTGGTCATTGCCGCCCTGGCGCTGTTCCTGATCCCTACCATCGCCCTATTCCTGATCCCCGCCGCCGGCCAGCCCGCCTTCCTGCTGGGCACCGACTGGGCCAACTGGCTCCACAGGGCGCTGATCTTCCTGGTCATCTCCTGTCCCTGCGCTCTGGTCATCTCCGTGCCCCTCAGCTTTTTCGGCGGCATCGGCGGTGCCAGCAAATGCGGCATCCTGGTGAAGGGCAGCAACTACTTAGAGGCTCTGGCAAAGACGGAGACCGTGGTGTTCGACAAGACCGGCACCCTGACGAAGGGCACCTTCACCGTCACCGCGGTCCATCCAGAGGCCGCCTACACCCCGGAGCAGGTGCTGGAATACGCCGCCCTGGCGGAGCACTACTCCGACCATCCCATCTCCCTGTCCCTGCGGGCCGCCTGCAAAGCCAGTCTCGACGCCGGCCGGGTGTCGGATGTGGAGGAGATCGCCGGTCATGGCGTCTGTGCCAAAGTGGACGGCAAGGCGGTCTGTGTGGGCAACAGCCGCCTGATGGAGCGCCAAAATGTCAACTGGCTGCCCTGTGAACTGCCGGGCACCATCGTCCATGTGACGGTGGACGGCTTCTACGCCGGACACATTGTCATCTCCGACCTGCCCAAGGAGGACGCCAAGGCCGCCATCGCGGACCTGAAGGCCAGCGGTGTGAAGAAAATCGTCATGCTCACCGGCGACACCGATGCGGTGGCCAAGGCGGTGGCCGCGGAGTTGGGCGTGGATGAATACCATGCGGAGCTGCTGCCCGCCGACAAGGTGGACCTGACGGAAAAACTGCTGGCGGAAAGATCCCAGAACGGCAAGGTGGCCTTTGTGGGAGACGGCATCAACGACGCCCCCGTCTTGAGCCGGGTGGACATCGGCATCGCCATGGGCGCCCTTGGCTCCGACGCCGCCATCGAGGCCGCCGACATCGTGCTGATGGACGACAAGCCCTCCAAAATCGCCACCGCCATGCGCATCTCCCGCAAGACGCTGCGGATCGTAAACCAGAACATCTGGTTCGCCCTGATCGTCAAATTCGGCGTGATGATCCTGGGCGCGTTCAATATGGCCACCATGTGGGAGGCGGTATTTGCCGATGTGGGCGTGGCCTTTATCGCCATTCTCAACGCCACCCGGTGCCTGCGGGTGGACGAGTTCCGGAAATAAGTTTCTCAGCAGACCAGCCATGCGCAAATGCGCATGGCTGGTCTGCTTCTCTCCTGTCAGATGGCTTTTTCTCTGGAATATGGCGATTTCATTCAAAGGGATGGTGACGACGGAATACGCGAAAGAGCAACTGGCCGGACTGGCCCCGGAAGGTGGTCTTTGACTTCTTCTCCAGCATGTCCAGTCCTTTTCAACGCCGTCTTTGCGGCGGATATGACAAGCTGGCCGTTGACTGCTCTGACTGGTTTTCTGTTCACTTATGGATTGAAAAGCTCGTCAACAGTTGTGCCCAACTCCCTCGCCAAACTGAACGCCAGCATCAAGGTGGGGTCATATTTGTTGTTTTCAATCGCATTCACGGTTTGTCTGGAAACACCGCATTTTTTTGCCAATTCCTCTTGTGAGAGGCCCAATTCTTTTCGTCTGTCTCTAATTATATTTTTCATATCAGCCACTGTGCCTTTTTTTATAATACATAAGGGCCATAAAGTAAATAACAGCAGCAACCTCCAGTTGAATAAATGGATTGACTGTCATGGGCTGCGCTCTTGCAAAATTCTCAATCACATCTATGATTTTTGCTCCAACTGTTGCCAATAAAGTAAAGGAACTGGCTTTCCAAACAATGATTTGATTGCGCTCATCTCCCGGTCTTAGAAGCGATACCAACATGATCATGTCCAAAATAGCAAATACCGCCAAGACAACCCCTAAAAACATCATTGCAGCGACCGGCATAAATGCTTCTCCCTTCTGTGTTTCTCTTCCTGTGTCAAATACTTTTGACATTCTTAATATACTATAATAGTGCACATATGTCAAGAGTTTTTGACATTTCATCTTGAGAAATGAGTAGTAGAGAACGGCAGCGTTTTATGCCGCCGTCTTTGATCTGCAATGCCGTTTGGTGCTTTCACACGGAATCGTGTGGTTTTCTGCCATGTCTATTTTATACGCCGCTTTATCTAACATGCGCGCTTTATTAGAGAGCTCCCGTATTTCCTTCTACTATTCTCTGGCCTGTCTCTGCGCCGAAGCGGCCAGCCGTGGAAGAATTTTCTGAGAGAAGTTCTCCCGCATGATTGAAAAAGAATGATAGAAAAATGGGTGCGGAGCCATTCCGCACCCATTTTTTCAATACTGGTAGCTCTTCCGCCCCCAGATCAAAAATCCAGCAGACACCGCCAGACCCAGCAGCTCCGCCGCAGGGACCGCCAGCCAGATGCCTGTTTCGCCCCACAGTTCGGGCAGGATCAGGAGCATCCCCACCAGGAACACAAAGGTCCTGGCAAAGGAGATGGCGGCAGAGACCGTCCCGTTGGAAAACGCGGTGAACAGGGAGGAGGCAAAAATGCCGATCCCCATGAACAGAAAACTCACCGCATAGAGGGGGAAGCCCTCCATGGTGATGGCATACACCGCGCTGTCTGCGTCGGTGAAGAGCGTCAGGCACCGCCCAATCACCAGCCGGGCCAGGACATACATCCCCACGGAACAGGCCGTTATGAATCCCAGGCAGGACCGGAAGATCCTTTTCAGCTGGTCCGTGTCCTGGGCGCCGTATTTGTAGCTGACCACCGGCGCAACGCCCATGGAAAAGCCGAAAAATACCGCTGTGAACACAAATTGAAAATACATGATGATGGTGATGGACGCCACGCCGTCCTCTCCCCAGAATTTCAGGAAGAGGAGGTTGAACAGAAATGTGGTGACGGCGTTGGCGATGTTGGTCACCATCTCGGAAGCGCCGTTCCCGCAGGTCTGGAGCAGCACCCGCCGCCTGGGACGGAATGGCGTAAAGTACAGTGTCCCTTTTTTATTTTGGAAAAAGAATATCACGCCTACGGCGGCGGGGATGCAGTATCCAATGGCCGTCGCCACGGCCGCCCCCTCCACACCCATGCCCAAGGGCCCCATAAAGAGCCAGTCCAGCACAATGTTGGAAAGTCCGCCGGCCAGGGTGAGGCCCAGTCCAAGTCCCGGCTTTCCGGCGGTGACGAACAGGGTTTGAAAGGCCGTCTGCAAAAAAAAGGCTGGCGCAAACAGCAGCAGAATCCGGGTGTAGCTCCGGCAGTAGGGAAACTGGGCCCCGCTGGTGCCCAGCAGCTCCAGGACCGGGTCCAGGAACAGGTTCCCCAGCACCAAAAACAGCACGCCGGTCAGCAGGGACACCGCGATGATGCAGGAAAAATCCTGCCGCGCGATATCCTCTTTGCCCTCTCCCTGCTCCCTGGCGATGATGGCGCTGCCGCCGGAGGCCAGCATGATGCCCACCGCCATCTCCAAACAGTTCAGCGGATAGGACATGTTGATGGCGGACAGGGCCAAGGTCCCCACAAAACGGGAGATGAACATGCCGTCCACAATGGTGTAAAAAGACAGGAACACCATCATGATGATATTGGGCAGGGCGAACCGCAGCAGGGAAGCGGTGCGGAACTGTCTTGCCAGGGCGTTATCCACGGCGCACCTCTTGGGCAAAGGCCTCGGTGAAGCGCTGTGCCCCCTCCACAACGGCGCGGCGCATGTCCCCGTCCAGCGCCGCCATGGCCCGTTCCTCCATTTGATACAGCTCCCGCAGGTGTCCCCCGGCGTAAGCGTGGCCTCTTTCTGTAAACCGGACCGTCTTTTCCCGCTTTCCCGGCAGCGACTCCATGCACACGCAGCCTTTGCGCTCCAGGTCCTTGACGATGGTGTTCAGCGTTTGCTTGGGGATCAGCCATTCCTCGCAGATCTGCTTTTGGGTATAGGACCGCCCCAGGTCCAGGGCGTACAGGGTCATGACCTCATTATAGCTCATGCTGTGGGCCTTGGCCCACTCACGGTATAATTCCTCCTGACGGCAGAAGCAGGCACAGAGCTGCTCCATCTGCTGGCGAATATGCATTCAGCGCCTCCTTAGTACGGTTTCGGACTATATTATAGTGCGATATCAACTATTGTCAAGAGGGAACTTCTGCATACCCTGTCCAGCCAGGTACCATTCACTACCTGAAAAAAACCTTTATCCATGTGATGGAAATCCGAAAATAAATCAGGCTATCTCATCACTTTGAGATAGCCTGACACCCCATTTAGTTTCTAAATTTTTGTCAGGGGAACATATAAACGAATTAGATAAACAACTCCGAGACTGAATAAAGTGCTGCTTTCCCCGCCAGCTTCACCCGGTCTCCGTCCATCCGGCAGTACAGCGTACCGCCCCGGCGGGACGCTTGATATGCTACCAACTCACGTTTTCCAAACGCTTTTGCCCAATAAGGGATGATGTGACAGTGGCCAGAACCACACACCGGGTCCTCCGCAACGCCGCATTTGGGGGCGAACGTACGAGAAACGCAGTCCGTATCCGTTCCAGGGGCTGTGACCTGAAGAAGCAGACCATCCAACACTCTGACCTTCTCCTGATCCGGCTGCATCCTCCGTATGGTCTCTTCACTGTCAAAGACGCATAGCAGATCCCGGCCCAGGTATGCCTCCCGGGGCGCGGCTCCGATGGCGTCAATCATCTGTTCCGTCACAGGGATTGGTTTCAGCTCGTAGGCCGGAAAGTCCATCTCATACAGGTCCCCGTGCTTTTCCACCGTCAATTCGCCGCTCAGCGTCTGAAAGGGAATGCGTTGGGCCTCCGGCTCGTAAAAGTGCAGGAGCACATAGGCGCAGGCCAGGGTAGCGTGACCACACAGGTCAATTTCCCCGCCGGGGGTAAACCAGCGCAGACGGTAGCCGATGCCCTCCTTCACCGCAAAGGCGGTCTCCGACAGGTTGTTCTCGGCAGTCATATCCATCATCCGTTTTTCCGGCAGCCATTCATCCAGAATACAGATCGCCGCTGGATTGCCGTGGAACACCTGGTCCGTAAAAGCGTCCACGATGTATTGTTTCAAACGCATTCTTCTCCTTCTTTCCCGGTGCTGTCTGCCTCCGCAGCCAAAATGCCCGCTTTCCATTCTTCCATTTCGCATCTGATTTCTTCTAAAATAAAGGTTGGCATCGAAACGCGCCTGCGGGCGCCACCCTTTCTCTGCAAAAACCACTCTGATGGATTTTTGCAGGGAAGGGCGTTAGTTCCTCATTTTCTATTATTTCAGCGTTTCCAGCTCTGCCTGCCACAGATTCATCTTCGCGTCACTGGGCATCCGCCTCGTCGTCGCAAAGTCCTCTCCGTTTCGTTTCCGCCTGCGGCGAAAACTCCCTTCGCTCCCTTGCTCCTCCTCTCCCCACGAAAACCGCTCCGCTGGGTTTTCGCGGGGACCCCCAAGAGGCGACTGGCTCCTCTGTTCCGCTTATTTCAGCGTTTCCAGCTCTGCCTGCCATAGATTCATCTTCGCGTCACTGGGCATCCGCCTCGTCGTCGCAAAGTCCTCTCCGTTTCGTTTCCGCCTGCGGCGAAAACTCCTTTCGCTCCCTTGCTCCTCCTCACCCCACGAAAACCGCTCCGCTGGGTTTTCGCGGGGACCCCGGAGAGGCGACTGGCTCCTCGGTTCCGCTTATTTCAGCGTTTCCAGCTCCGCCTGCCATAGATTCACCTTCGCGTCACTGGGCATCCGCCAGTCGCCGCGGGGGGAGAGGGCCACCGTGCCCACCTTGGGGCCGTCTGGGAGGCAGTTCCGCTTGAACTGCTGGGTGAAGAAGCGGCGGTAGAAGGTCTTGAGCCACTTTAAAATGACCTCGCTGCTGTACTGCCTGTCCAGGGCATACTGGGCCAGCCGGTAGACCTTGGCGGGGGAGAAGCCCCAACGGAGGACGTAATACAGGAAGAAATCGTGAAGCTCGTAGGGACCCACCAGGTCCTCCGTGCGCTGGCTGATCTCGCCCTTGACGGCGGGCAGCAGCTCGGGGGAGACCGGAGTGTCCAGAATATCCTCCAGCACGTCGTGGAGCGCCTCGTCCTTGCCCTCGTTGTCCCGGGCCAGATAGCCCACCAGATGGCGCACCAGGGTCTTGGGGATAGAGGCGTTAACGCCGTACATGCTCATATGGTCGCCGTTGTAGGTGCACCAGCCCAGGGCCAGCTCGGAAAGGTCTCCGGTGCCGATGACCAGGCCGCCGTTGGCATTGGCAATGTCCATGAGGACCTGGGTCCGCTCCCGAGCCTGGCCGTTTTCAAAGGTGACGGAATGGTCCTCCATGCTGTGGCCGATGTCCCGGAAGTGGCTGCGGACGGTGTTGGAGATATCCACGGTCCGCAGGGTGGCCCCCATCTGCTCCGCCAGGATGACGGCGTTGTTCCTCGTGCGGTCCGTGGTGCCGAAACAGGGCATGGTGACGGCGATGATGTCCGTCATGGGCCGGCCCAGCATCTTCATGGCAAGGCCGGTGATGAGGACCGCCAGCGTGGAATCCAGTCCGCCGGAGAGGCCCACCACGGCGGTCTTGGCCCCGGTGTGCTCCAGCCGCTGCTTGAGGCCCAGGGAGGCGATCAGCAAAATCTCCCGGCAGCGGGCGTCCCGGTCCTCCTTCCCCTCGGGGACGAAGGGCATGGGGGCCACATAGCGGGTCAGCTTGGTGGGGGACAGGGACAGGGAGAAAAGTCTCTGTACCGGCATCCTGCTCTCCGACAGCGTGTCCAGCATCTGGGTCCGGCGGCGTTCATAGGCCAGCTTCTGCACATCGATCTCGGAGATCAAAAGGCCGCCGTCAAACCGGCGCTCCGCCAGCAGCGCGCCGTTCTCCGCGATCATCTGGTGGGCGCCGAACACCACGTCGGAGGTGGACTCTCCCTCGCCGACACTGGCATAGACATATCCGCACAGGAGCTTTGCGGACTGCATGGTCACCAGCTGGCGGCGGTAACTGTCCTTGCCGATGATATCGTTGCTGGCAGACAGATTGCCGATGATGGTGGCTCCCGCCTGGGCCATATGGACAGAGGGGGAATCCGGTGCCCACAGGTCCTCGCAGATTTCAAAGCCCAGCTTCAGTTCCGGGATATTTTCACAGTGGAACACCTGCTCCGCCGCCATAAGGAACTCTTCACCGCAAAGGTAGACACAGACCGGCTCATTGGCCTTTGGCGCTGTGGTAAACTGCCGCTTCTCATAAAATTCGCTGTAATTGGGCAGGTAGGTCTTGGGCACCAGGCCTAAAATCCTTCCTTTTTGTATAATTGCCGCGCAGTTATACAATCTGTTGTTAACCCGCACCGGAAGGCCCACCGCCGTGACCACCTCCAGATTCCGGGTGGCCGCCAGCACCGTGGACAGGGCCTGCTCCGCGCCCTGCAGCAGGGTATCCTGATAGAACAGGTCCCCGCAGGTGTAGCCCGTCAGGCCCAGCTCCGGCAGCACCAGCACCTTCACGCCGGCCTTTTCAGCGGCCCGCATCATGGTGAAGGTCTGCTCCGCGTTGTAGTCGCAGTCCGCCAGCCGCAGCTTGGGCGTTCCGCAGGCGACAGAAATAAAACCATCTTTCATCAGCGAGATCTCCTTATTTGGATTCTTGATATTACGGTTATTTTACACCGCTGTTTGCATTTTTACAAGAAAAAGGACGCACAAAAAGGACCGCCAATGGCGGTCCTTTTTGCTGTGTGTGTTTTAGGAGGGAGAAAACGCATCGGGCTGGGAGGACCCTTTGCTTGAGTATTAAGATACCCGAGATATTTTGCGGAATTATGTTTTTCCTATGAACAGTTTGTGAACCTTTTCCAGAAAAACGATTTCGCGGCTAGTCCGCCTCAAAATCTCCCCATTCTCCCGGCTATTTATATTTCTGACTCTCCGCCACAGCCAGTTTGTCACAGCGGTTGTTATACTCGTTCTCCGCGTGGGTTTCCCATCCGGCTTAGCCGGATGGGAGCCCTTTCATTTTGATTTGCTCCGGGCGAAATGAATTCGCCCTGCGCCAAGATTTTGCTCTGCAAAATGCTTGTACGGCGCTTTTGCGCCGCCCCGCCTTGCGGGGCACCAGGCCGTGCGGGAGCTTACCTGTATTTTTGACTCTCCTCCACGGCCAGTTCATCACAGCGGTTGTTGTACTCGTTCTCCGCGTGGGTTTCCCATCCGGCTTAGCCGGATGGGAGCCCTTTCATTTTGATTTGCTCCGGGCGAAATGAATTCGCCCTGCGCCAAGATTTTGCTCTGCAAAATGCTTGTACGGCGCTTTTGCGCCGCCCCGCCCTGCGGGGCCCCAGGCCGCGCGGGAACTTACCTGTATTTTTGACTCTCCTCCACGGCCAGTTCATCACAGCGGTTGTTGTACTCGTTCTCCGCGTGGCCTTTGACCCAGTGGCAGCGCAGGGAGTGGATGTCCGTCAGCTCCAAAAGCCGGTCCCACAGGTCCGGATTCAGGGCGGGCTTTTTATCGGCCTTTTTCCAGCCCCTGGCCTTCCAGCCCCTGGCCCAGCCCTTTTCCAAGCCGTCGATGACATATTTGGAGTCGGACCACAACTCCACGACGCACGGCTCCTTCAGCAGGGACAGCGCCTGGATGACGGCGGTCAGCTCCATGCGGTTGTTGGTGGTGTCCGCCTCGCCGCCGGAGAGCTCCTTTTTGTGCGGGCCGTACATCAGGATCGCTCCCCAGCCGCCGGGGCCTGGATTTCCGGAGCAGGCCCCGTCGGTGTAGATCGTAACTGTTTTCAAATTTCTTACCTCTATTTGATGGATCCATGCACGCAGATGGGGCAGCAGCCGCAATCTCCGTCATACTCCGCGCCGCACTCCGGGCAACTTTTTCGGGAGCTTTCCCCTTTGCCTCTGCATGGTGTGCCGGTCTGCTCCGCACTGAAAAATTCCAGCTTTCCGCACATCGGGCACTTAAAGGCCGCCACATCCATGGCGCCCGCAAACAGATTGGGAAGGTCTCCCAGGAGCCAGCCTGTCTTTCCCAACTGTATTTGCCGCTGTCCCAAAAAGTCCATGGGCGTATTGCAGCGCAGGCAGTTGATGGTATTTCGCCTCATAGCATTTTCTCCCGATCGCCCGGAGGTTTTGTCTGCTGCTCTCCCACTCTTCCCGGACTGTATGACCCGTTTCCCATATGGGACCAGAAGCGGCTCATTCAGAAGAAACCGCTTCACCACGGCAGACCCAAGTCCGGGCATGGCTTATTCCTCCGGCTCCGCGACGGTCTCTGTCTCTCCCGCCGCTTCCCGGTCGGTCAGCGCCAGGGAGATCACCTGGTCGCCCTCCTCCTTGAAGCGCATGACAATGACGCCCTGGGTGGCCCGGCCGGCGGTGCGGATATTCTCCACCGCGGTACGGATCAGGATGCCCGCCTGGGTGACCAGGAGCAGGTCCTCGGTGCCGTCCACCACCTTGATGCCCACCACGGGGCCTGTCTTTTCCGTCACCATGTAATTCTTGATGCCGATGCCGCCCCGGTTGGTGATGCGGTACTCCTCCACAGGGGTCCGCTTGCCGTAGCCCCTCTCCGTGATGGAGAGGACGCATTTGCCCTCGGTGGCCCGGGCGGCGCCCACCACATAGTCGCCCTCCCGCAGGCGGATGCCCCGGACGCCCACGGCGTCACGGCCCATGGGGCGGACGTCGTTCTCATCAAAGCAGCAGGCCATGCCGTCGTGGGTGGCGATCAGGATCTTCTGCCTGCCGTCGGTCTCCCGGACGGTGATGAGCCGGTCGCCCTCGTCCATCCGCAGCGCCCGGATGCCGTTGTTCCGCAGGTTCTTCAGGGTGTTGGCGGGCAGGCGCTTCACCGTGCCGTTCCGCGTCACCATGAACAGGAACCGGCCGTCGTCCTCGATGGAGCGGGTGTGGATCATGGTCTGGACCCGCTCGCCCTGCTCCACCTGGAGAATGTTGATGATATTGGTGCCCTTGGCGGTCTTGCCGGACTCGGGGATCTGGTAGCCCTTCTTCCGGTAGACCTTGCCGGTGTCGGTGAAGAAGAGGATATAGTCGTGGGTTGAGGCGGTGAACACATCCACCACATAGTCCTCCTCCCGGGTGGTGATGCCCTTTTTCCCCATGCCGCCCTTGGACTGAGCGGTGTACTCGCTGACGGGAGTTCGCTTGATATAGCCCGCCTGGGTCAGGGTAAAGACGCACTCCTCCTCCTCGATGAGGTCCTCGATGTCGATTTCGTCCTCCACATCCTGGATCTCGGTCATGCGGTCGTCGCCGTACTTGTCGGAGATGGCCTGCAATTCCTCTTTCAGGATCTGGCGCACCAAGCCGTCATCGGACAGGATGCGGTTATAGTAGGCGATCCGCTCTTCCAGTTCCTTGTACTCGTTTTCCAGCTTCTCCCGGTCCAGGCCCTGCAAGGCTTTCAGGCGCATGTCCAGGATGGCCTGGGCCTGGATCTCGTCCAGGCCAAAGCGGGCCATCAAATTCTCCTTGGCATTATCGTAGCTGGTGCGGATGATCTTGATGACCTCGTCGATGTTGTCCTGGGCAACCAGCAGGCCCTCCAGCAGGTGGGCGCGCTCCATGGCCTTTTTCAGGTCATACTTGGTCCGGCGGACGATGATCTCCTCCTGGAAGGTCAGATATTCGTCGATGATGTGCCGCAGGGAGAGGATCTTGGGCTGGGACTGGTTGTCCACCAGGGCCAGCATGTTGATGGCAAAGGTGGTCTGCAATTGGGTCTGGTTGAACAGGCGGTTCAGCACCACCTGGGGATTGGCGTCCCGCTTCAGCTCGATGACCACCCGCATGCCGTTGCGGTCGGACTCGTCGCGGATGTCGGAGATGCCCTCCAGGCGTTTATCCTCCACCTGTTCCGCCATGTTCTTGATGAGCATCCGCTTGTTGACCTGATAGGGGATCTCCGTGATGACGATGCGGGTGCGGTCCTTGCCGAATTCCTCAAACTCGTGCCGGGCGCGGATGACCAGGCGGCCCCGGCCGGTGGCGTAGGCCGCCCGGATGCCGGACCGGCCCATGATGATGCCCCTGGTGGGGAAGTCCGGGCCCTTGACGTACTGCATCAGGTCCGCCAAAGTGGCGTTGGGATCGTCCAGCACATGGATGCAGGCGCCGATGACCTCCCGCAGGTTGTGGGGCGGGATGTTGGTGGCCATACCCACGGCGATGCCGCTGGAGCCGTTCACCAGCAGGTTGGGGAACCGGGCGGGGAGGACCCGGGGCTCCTTCCGGCTCTCGTCGAAGTTGGGGTCCCAGTCCACGGTGTCCTTGTCGATGTCCCGCAGCATCTCGTCGGAGATCTTGCTCATGCGGGCCTCGGTATAACGGTAGGCCGCCGGGGGATCTCCATCCACGGAGCCGAAGTTGCCGTGGCCGTCCACCAGCATGTAGCGCATGGAGAAGTCCTGGGCCAGGCGGACCAGGGCGTCATAGACGGAGGCGTCGCCGTGGGGGTGGTACCGGCCCAGCACGTCGCCCACGCAGGTGGCGGACTTTTTAAAGGGGCGGTCAGAGGTCAGATTGTCCTCGTACATGGCGTACAGGATGCGCCGGTGCACGGGCTTCAGGCCGTCCCGCACATCCGGCAGGGCGCGGCCCACGATGACGCTCATGGCGTATTCGATGTAGGATTTTTCCATCTCGGGGACCAGGGGAGATTCCACGATCTTTTGGTCGGGATAGCGGATCTCCTCGGGGTCATATTGGGGTTTCTTACTCATTGTACATTGACTCCTCCTTCGTAAGAGGTTCGTTTTTTATGAAAAGTTCACTGGGTCATTTTCAGCCAGTCCATGCCCGGATAAGGCTCAAGTGTGTGGATATACCACTCCGCACATTTGGCCATCAATTCCCGGTTTTCCGGCGTGTTGGGTACGGTGTTCCGCATCTGGAACACCGACTGTCCGTCGCTGGGTTCAATCGGGGCTTCCTCGTCAGAATCCAGCCAGGCGGGGTCGAAGCAGGACCAAGCGGTTTCCGTCTCCGCGTCCCAGATTTGCAGGAAGATCAGATCAGAAGAGGATTCCATCATCAGGAATTTGTCCAGATCCTCCTCTTCCGGCGCCAGAAGCAGGCTGGCATACTGCCCGCCGCGGATCTTCTGAAGGATATCCAGGATCCCTTCCTCAGAAATATCCTTTATTTCCTGATAGGGCATACTGCCCCGGGCGGCAAACTGAATTTTAATGTCTTCCGGCATTGCCGGGACATCTCTTTTTTCAACGATTTCTTCCACAATAAAGTTCCTTTATGAGGTCAATAATCCAGATTCACCGCGTACTGGGCGTTTTTCTCAATGAATTCCTTACGGGGCTCCACCTTTTCGCCCATGAGGATGGTGAAGGTCTCGTCGGCCTTGACCGCGTCGTCCAGCGTGATCCGGCGCAGGGTGCGGCGCTCGGGGTCCATGGTGGTCTCCCACAGCTCATGGGGGTTCATCTCGCCCAGACCCTTGAAGCGGCTGATATCGATCTTCACATTGGGGTTACCGCCCCGCATTTCCGCGGAGATCATGTCCCGCTCATCATCATCATAGGCCACACGGGTGGTCTTGCCCCGGGTCAGCTTATACAGCGGGGGAACGGCGGAATACACATACCCCTGCTCGATCAGGGGCCGCATGAAGCGGAAGAAAAAGGTCAGCAGCAGGGTGCGGATATGGGAGCCGTCCACATCGGCATCCGCCATGATGATGACCTTGTGATAGCGGAGCTTCGCGGCGTCGAACTCCTCGCCGATGCCGGCGCCCAAGGCGGTGATGACCGGCTGGAGCTTGTCGTTGCCGTACACCTTGTCCGCCCGGGCCTTTTCCACGTTCAGCATCTTGCCCCACAGGGGAAGGATGGCCTGGAAGCGGGAGTCCCGGCCCTGAGTGGCGGAGCCGCCTGCGGAGTCGCCCTCGACGATGTAGATTTCGGTGAGCTCGGGGTTGTTCTCGTTGCAGTCCCGCAGCTTGTCCGGCATGGCCGCACCGCCCAGCGCCGTCTTGCGGCGGATGGACTCCCGGGCCTTTTTCGCGGCTTCCCGGGCGCGGTTGGCGGTGAGGGCCTTGTCCAGGATCATGCGGCCCACCTGGGGATTTTCCTCCAGGAAGGTGTCCAGCTTGGCCGCCACGATGTTGTTCACCAGGGTCCGGATCTCGCTGTTTCCCAGCTTGGCCTTGGTCTGGCCCTCGAACTGGGCCTCGGTCAGCTTCACGGAGATGACGCAGGTCAGGCCCTCCCGGCAGTCCTCGCCGGAGACCTTCTCGTCGTCCTTCAACATTTTGATCTTTCGGCCGTAGTTGTTCAGCACCGTGGTCAGGGCGCGCTTAAAGCCCTCCTCGTGCATGCCGCCCTCCGGGGTGTGGACGTTGTTGGCGAAGGAGAGGATGGTCTCGTTATAGCCGTCGTTATACTGCATGGCGATCTCCGCCATGGAGTCGTCCTTCTGTCCGGCCATATAGATAACGCCGTTGTGCAGGGGGTCCTTCTTTTTGTTCAGCCAGGTGACGAATTCCCGGATGCCGCCCTCAAAGCACATGCTGTCGTCCTGCTCCATGCCGGGACGCTTGTCCACGGTGTGGATGCGCAGGCCCGCGTTCAAGAAGGCCTCCTCCCGCATACGGGTGTGGAGGGTCTCATAATTGTACACCGTATCCTCGAACATCTCCGGGTCCGGTTTGAAAGTGACGGTGGTGCCGGAGCGGTCGGTGGTGCCGATGACGGTCATCTCCTGGGTCACATGGCCCCGGGAGAACTTCATCTCATAGATCTTGCCGTCCTTGTGGACCTGGACCTCCAGCCATTCGGACAGGGCGTTGACCACGGAGGCGCCCACGCCGTGGAGACCGCCTGATACCTTGTAGCCCCCGCCGCCGAACTTGCCGCCCGCATGGAGGATGGTGTATACCACCTCCAGGGCGGGCTTTCCGGTCTGGGCCTGGATATCCACGGGAATGCCGCGGCCATTGTCCACCACGGTGATGGTATCGCCCTCGTTGATCTGCACCAGGATATCCGTGCAGTAACCCGCCAGAGCCTCGTCGATGGCGTTGTCCACGATCTCGTACACCAGGTGGTGCAGTCCGGAGGAGGAGGTGGAGCCGATATACATACCCGGCCGCTTCCGCACCGCCTCCAGGCCCTCCAGGACCTGGATCTCCGAGGCGTTATACTCGTGTTCCGTCTGGGAACTCATTAGAATCTCATTTTCAGCCATGTAGGTTCTCCTTTCAAGGGAATGTTTTCCTGATACAAGGCAAGAAGAGCCGGGCCGGAGCCATTTCCGGCCCGTTTCTCCTTGCCCTGAATGTGACGATTTTATAATCAATCACAATTCGCTTTACGCACAGCGGGCATTGCCCTCTTGAAAAATCCCGTGCGTTTTTCAGGTTAATGAACTATATGGAATGCGTTTTTTGGAAAAAGCGATGCAGGACCCAGGCCGCGCCGCTGCCCAACAGAAGCATCAGGCAAATCCAATACCCAAACAGCGGAAGCAGCTGATCCCAGCCGATAATCGTCTGGTAGCCCGTCTCACCGGCCAAGAGTCCGAACAGCAGCAGTCCCGCAAACACCCACTTTGTTCCTGTACATTTTGCCTTCTTCAAAAGCAGCCACTGGATCAGTCCGCCCAAAACCACCGCCGCCCATCCAATATAAAAGAGGAAGTGACTCGGATAAAACAGGACATGGAGGAAGCCGATCTGCCACAGTTCCCGCAGCGCGATATTCATGTTCCCTGTCCTTATAATTCCATCTTCCGGCTCTCCGCCCGCTTCTGCAATGTGGCGGCGTTCAGTTGGGACAGGTAGACTATCTGCGGGTGGTAGGGGTGGTCGCAGATCACAAAGGATTTTGGAATGTCGCCGGAGATATCCAGCACCACGCCCTCTTTTTCAGCGGCGGCCAGATACTCCCGTGTCCGCTTGCCGTAGGTGCATTTATCCAGGTCGAAGATACCGATGATCCGGTGGTCCGGGACAATCTCGTTTTGTCCTAAATGAAGGTACATCTCTCATTCCTCCCATAGGCGGTCCCGAGAATAAGCGAACAAGTGGCGGGATTCCGTATATTTTTTCAAATCGCCGTTTTCATTTTCATAAACCGCCTTACACACCACGCCGTCTCCTTTGACCTTGTACAGGCCGATGGTCTTTTGCTGTCCATAGGTTTCATCCTGGAAAAACGCCAGCATGACTCTCTTTTCCGGGGTCTCAAAATAGTCAAAATACACCGTGTTCAGCGAGACGGAAACATCAAACAGCTCCGCATTTTCCGGCAGATATCCATTCGCCAGCTGTTCCGTCAGGAAATCCGGCAGAGACATACTCTCACCGGATTTCATCGCCTCTATGACCTCCGGCGCGGATAAAAGAGTCTCTTCAAGCGCCAAATCCGCGTCTGTCAGGGCGATGTCCGGCATCTCCTTCAAGATCCTCTCGCCGCTGATCTGGGCCTCTTTGGTTTCATAACACGCAAAATGTATTTCAAAATAGGACAATACCGCTCATCCCGCAAACACCCACAGCGGCCAGCGCCATGCAGGCCATGACTGGCGGTAGCGGAATGAAACATTTTTTTATTCTCAAACCAGCTTCCCTGCATGGACGTGGAGCACCTTGCCGCCTAGCAGCTGAGGCAAACGGTCATCCTCGCAGCAGGTAATGAACACCTGTCCGCCCTGGATGCGGTTCAGAACGAATTCCTGCCGTTTGGGGTCCAGCTCGGAAAGCACATCATCCAGGAGCAGGACCGGATACTCTCCGGTGGCGTTTTTATAGATTTCCCGTTCAGCCAGTTTCAAAGCCAGAGCGGCTGTCCTGGTCTGCCCCTGGGAGGAGTAAGCCTTTGCGTCCCGTCCGTCGATGCTGACCAGAAGATCGTCCTTGTGGGGGCCGGACAGACACAGTCGGGACGCCAGCTCCGCGGCCTGATGGGATTCCATGTGCCGCCGCAGCTGGTCCGTCAAAACCCGCATGTCCGCCGAGGGGTCCGTGACGGAGGACACCGTTTGATACCGGACCTCCAAACGCTCCTTTCCGCCGGAGCACTCCAAGTGGTGGAGCGCCGCGTACTCGTTCAGCCGCCGGGCAAACTGCTGGCGGTAATGGATGAGCACCGCGCCGTACCGCACCAGATGCTCATTGAAATCCGGCAGAGCCGCCAGCAGGTCCGGCCGCTCCTGTCCGTCCCGCAGGATGCGGGTCTTGTGCTCATAGGTCCGGTGATATTCAGCCAGGGCCGCGGCGTACCGGGGACGGAGCTGACACAGCGCCGTATCCATAAATTTTCTTCGGGCCGCGGCGCCCTCCCGAATCAGGTACAGGTCCTCCGGACAGAAAAAGACGGTGTTGTAGACCTGGCTCAAAGCGGCGCTGTTTTTGGCCGGGACCTGGTTGACAGACATCTTCCGCCTCCGGTCCCGGAACAGGTCCACCTGCACCCGAAACTCCCGGTCCCGGGCAGACACCTGGGCGCACATTCTGGCGGATACCGCGTCAAATCCGATCATCTCCCGGTCCGTTCTGGCCCGGGGAGACCTGCCGCAGGAGAGGTAGACCAGCGCCTCCAGCAGGTTGGTCTTTCCCTGGGCGTTCTCTCCGAAGATCACGTTGCACCGGGAATCAAAATCCGCCGCCTGCCGGCCATAGTTGCGAAAGCACTCCAGCTCCAGGCGGTCAATCCGCATAGGACACCATGTAATGCTGTCCGCCGAAGCAGACGTCGTCGCCGGGGCGGATCTTCTTGCCCCGCATGGTGCAGACTTCCCCGTTTACCGTGACCTCGCCGGACTGGACGCACTCCTTGGCCGCCCCGCCGGTCTCCACCAGATTGGCGAATTTCAGCAGGTCCTGGAGCTTGATAAATTCAGTTGTGATTGTAACAGTTTTCATAGAACTCCATTACTCCGCGGATTTCAGACGCACGGGAAGGACCATGTACAGGAAATTTTCCTCACCGTCCACGGGGACGATGATAGCGGGGGAGACGCTGGTGTTCAGCTCGATCTTTACGCTGTCAGCGGGAGCATACCGCAGCGCCTCCATCAGATAGCGGTTGTTGAAGCCGATCTCCAGTCCGTCTCCGTCACCGGAGACACGGCAGACGTCCTTGCCCTCTCCGTTTGCGGTCTTGGCGGACAAAAGGACCTTGTCCTGATCGAAGGTGCAGCGGACAGGGCTCTTCAGCTTATCAGAGATGACCACGGATACACGGTCGATGCTCTCGATCAGCGCCTTGGTGTCCGCGATGACCGTGATGGGATTCTTCCGGGGAATGGCGTTCTTATAGTCCAGGAACTCGCCCTCCAGACGGCGGCAGATCAGCTCCGTGTCGTTCACCTCGAACATGATATGCCGTTTGCCCAGCGTGACGGCGGCGAATTCCTCCACATCGCCGCAGATGCTCTTGACCTCGTTCAGGGCGGAACTGGGCGCCACGAAGCGGAATGCGCCGCCCTCGATCTTCTCCAAGGGTTCCCGGCGGATGGCCAGGCGGAAGCCGTCCACAGCCACCATGGTAAGCCCCTTTTCATTGATCTCAAACAGCGCTCCGGTGTGTACCGGGCGGCTCTCATTGGTGGAGACGGCAAAGGCCACCTCTTCGATCATGGACCGGAGGGTTTTCTGCTGGATGGACATGGAGTACTCATCCTCCACGTTGGGCAGGTCGGGATAATCCGCGGCGCTGAGGCCCTGGATGTCGAAATCCGCGTCGCCGCAGCTGAGATGGACCATGAGCTTGTCGTCGGCGGTGAAGGTCACCACATCGTCGGGCATCCGGCGGATGATGTCGCCGAACAGGCGGGCATTCAGCACGATGTCACCGCTCTCGGTCACGTCGGCGGAGACCTTGGTGCGGATGCCGGTCTGCATGTTGTAGCCGGAGATGGTCAGCTGATGGTCCGTGTGGAGAAGGAGTCCCTCCAGCGCGGGGATGGAGCTTTTTTGCGCGACGGCCCGGCTGGTAATGGCGATGGCGCTTTGCAGCAGGACTTTTTCACAGGAGAATTTCATCATATTCAGACGCTTCCTCTCTATATGGAGTGTTGATAGTCACGAATGGTCTTTTTTAAAAGAAAAAATAAATCGTCTTTAGGAAAAGTAGCCATAGAATAAAAATTTGTGGAAAAAACAGAAAGTTCTTGTATTTTCAAGAAATTGGGCTTCCACAGAGGTTGTGGAAGAATGGTACGGATTTTCCACGGCTGCTTTTTTCTGCCGGTTTTCCACAGCATCTTTTTCCTTTTCCACGAAAGATGTGGAAAAAAGTAATCACCGTTTGGAGTTGATATTGGTCTTGATTTCCTTCACCGTTTCGGCAAAGGAGGGCTCCTTTTTCATCTTCTTTTCCACCTGCTGGATGGAGTACAGCACTGTGGAGTGGTCCCGGTTGTCAAACACCTTGCCGATGTCGTCCAAGCTGAGGTTCGTCATGCTGCGGATGAGGTACATGGCGATCTGCCGGGCGGCCACCGCGTCCCGGATCCGCTGCTGGCCCCGGATGACGGATTCCTCCAGGCCGTAATATTTGCTGATGTATTCCAGGATTGCGTCGGGGGTGGGGATGTACTCGTTGCTGCGCTTCAGAATGTCCTGCATGGCGCGGGTGACGGTCTCCTCGTCGGCGTCGTTGCCCAGCAGGTCTTTATAAGCCAGGATCTTGTTGATGGTTCCCTCCAGCTGGCGGACGTTGGCGGTGACGTTCTCCGCGATGTAGGCGGAGATCTTGTCCGGCAGCTCCATGCCGAGGAGCGCGGCCTTATTTTTCACGATGGCCAGCCGCGTTTCGAAATCAGGCGGCGCCACGTCCACCAGCAGGCCCCATTCAAACCGGGTGCGGAGCCGGTCCTCCAGCTGTGTCATTTCAGAGGGCGGGCGGTCAGAGGTCAGGACGATCTGGCGGCCGGATTCATACAGGGTGTTGAAGGTGTGGAAGAATTCCTCCTGGGTCTGCTTCTTGCCGGCGATGAACTGTACGTCATCCACCAGCAGCAGATCCGCCTGCCGGTATTTTTCCCGCATTTCAGCGGTTTTACCCTCCCGGATGGCATCCACCAGCTCGTTGGTCAGATCGTCGCCCTTGACGTAGGCGATCTTGGAGCGGGGATCGTTTTGGCGGATGACATTGGCGATGGCGTAGATCAAATGGGTCTTTCCCAGGCCGGAATCGCCGTAGATCAAAAGCGGATTGTAGTTTTGAGCAGGGTGCTCCGCAACAGCCACAGAGGCCGCATAGGCCAGTTTATTGGAGGGACCCACCACAAAGGTGTCAAAGGTAAACTCCGCGCATGTAAAGCGGTCGCCCTGTTTTTTGGCGCCGCCGCTGAACTCGGCAAAAGCCGCATCGTCCAGGATCTGGACTTCAAAATCCATGGAGAAAATGTCGTGGAGGGAGGCCTTGATGTTCTTCAAAAACAGGGACTCGATGTAGCCCTTTTTGAAGTCGTTGGCACAGTGGAGGATACATGTGTTGCCCCGGATGTCCACAGCCTCCAGTTCGTCGAACCAGGTGGCAATGGTGGTATCCGAAAGCTCTTTCTTCAGCTGTTGCAGGACGTTATCCCACACGTCAGCGACAGAATTCAAAAAGAAACACCTCTCTCTAGTAAAAAAATGGGCAAAACAATACAGATTTATTATACCAAAAAATCGGAGGAGAGGCAATACTTATTCTAATAATAAGATGTAACAGAAAGTGGTAAAAAAAGAACTAGATATAGATGATCTTTTGCAATTAGAACACTATATTTTGAGACGTTCTGTTTTTTAGTGCGGAAAAGGAGAAAAAATCGTGAATTTTATGGAAGTTTCAAGTTTTTATTGACACCTTTTGTTTGGATATGCTATAATGAACGGCACGCGGCGCAGAAGCGCCGCTGCGCTTTGTGCTTGTATTTGCAGGCAAGGGCGTTTGATCATTGTTTACTGCGCCGTTTTGAAAGAAATGGTGTCGAGTAAGAGCCGCCGCAAGGCGGCCGGAATTCTGACAGGAGGTGTCTCAAACATGGCAACGAAACGTACCTATCAGCCCAAGAAGCTGCACGGCCAGAAGGTCCATGGCTTCCGCAAGAGAATGGCTACCGCCAACGGCCGTAAGGTCCTGGCCCGTCGCCGCGCCAAGGGCCGCGCCCGTCTGTCCTACTAAGCGAAACGGACGCGCGGGAGACACTTGAACAGACGTCTTGAGGGACGGCGGGAATTTTCTGGATTCCTCCGTCCCTAAAAGAGTTTCTGTTCAAAATGGCAAGGCAGGGAAGCATATGAAGCGAGCGGTGACATTAAAAGAGAATTATGAGTTTCGCCGGCTGTACCAGAAGGGCGCGTCGGCGGTTGGCAATGGGATGGTGCTCTATTGCAGGAAAAACAGGCTGGGGCACAACCGTCTCGGCGTCACCGTCTCCGTGAAGCTGGGACATGCGGTGGTGCGCAACCGCGCCCGGCGGCGCCTGCGGGAGGTCTACCGTCTCAACGGGGACAAGCTCCGGCAGGGCTATGACATCATTCTGGTGGCCAGAAGCCGGACCACGACAGCCCCTTGGAAGGATCTGAACGACACTTTCCTGCGGCTGTGCCGGAAGCTGGACCTCCTGAAGGAGGACGTATGAAGCACCTCATGAAGGCCATGATCCGGTTTTATCAGAAGGCCATCTCTCCCTACCGTCCCCGCTGCTGCAACTACATCCCCACCTGCTCTCAATATGCCCTGGAGGCCATTGAAAAGTACGGCGCCCTGAAGGGCGGCTGGCTGGCGTTCAGGCGCATCCTGCGCTGCAATCCGTTTCACAAGGGCGGATATGACCCCGTGCCCTGAAAGGCAAGGAGGGGACGAGCCTCTCTTTGCATTCCCCCGACCAGCTCGGCTGGTAAATGCCGCCCCGGGCGGCTGACCTGGCAAGGTTGCCGGGTTTGACTACAATTTGGAGGAAACGCCTATGTTTTCGACTCTCGGATACTATATTTGTATCCCGTTCGCGTGGCTGGTCCGCCTGTTTTACAGTCTGACAGGCTCTTACGGCGCGGCTCTGATCCTGTTCACACTGGTGATCAAGCTCATCATGCTGCCCTTCCAGATGAAGTCCAAGAAGAGCATGATGCGTATGACCCGGCTGTCCGGCAAGATGCAGGAGCTGCAGAAGAAGTACGCCAACAACCAGGCGAAGTATGCTGAGGAAGTACAGAAGCTCTATGCCGAGGAGGGCGTCAGCCCCATGAGCGGCTGTTTGTGGAGCTTTTTGCCCCTGCCCATCCTGATGGCTCTGTACTCCATCATGCGCCAGCCCATCACCCATTTCATGCTGCTCTCCAATTCCGTGGTGCAGGAGCTGGTGGCAAAAGTCACCGCTGCCGGTGTGGACATGTCCACCATCGTCATGACAGACAAGACCGGCGCCGTCATTGTGAAGAACGGTATCACCCAGCTGCAGTCCTATGGTCAGATCAATTTGGTCAAGGCCGTTACCTCACAGGTCCCGGAAGCCGTGGCAGGCATCGACGGATGGATCAATCTGGATTATGGATTCCTGGGATTGGATCTGTCGGCAATGCCCAGCAGTGCTTTTTCCAATTTCAGCTTTTCCTGGGCAGTGATTGGATTGATCTTGATCCCAATCCTGGCAGGAGGCTTCCAGCTGCTGATGACCCGCATCACCATGAAGCAGCAGCCCCAGCAGAATGGCCCCGGCGCAGGCTCCACCAAAATGATGATGTATATGATGCCCCTGTTCTCCGTGTACATCGCGTTCATCATGCCCGCCGCCCTGGGTATCTACTGGATCGCTCAGAGCGTGTTCTCCACGATTCAGGAGGCTGTCCTCGGAAAGTTCTACAACAAGAAGCTGGAAGAGGAGGAGAATGCCCTCTATGAGGCCCGCCAGGCGGACCGTCAGAAACGGATGGAAGAGGCAAAGAAGCAGCAGGAGCAGCAGCGCCAGCAGTCCGTGCAGAAGAAGTCTCTGAAAGAGAAGAAGCAGGCCGCACAGGAGGCCAAGGCGCTGAAGGCCAAGAAGGCCGGCACCAGCACCACAGAGGCTGGCCGCGTCGGCGACCGCCCCTACGCCCGCGGCCGCTCCTATAAGGAAGACCGTTATGAAGATAAGGATTGAGGGACCGTTATGAGAGAGTTTATCGATGTAACGGGCAAAACCGAGGACGAGGCCATCAGCAAGGCTCTGGCACAGCTTGGTCTCGACCGGGATGATGTGTCCGTTGAGATTCTGGAACGCGCCAAGTCTGGATTCCTGGGACTGGGCAGCTGCCCGGCCAAGGTCCGGGTGAGCTATGGCCCTGAAGAGGAAGAGGAGCCCGCCCCTGCGGCTCCTGCCGCTCCCAAGGTCCAGCCGAAGCCTGAGCAGCCCAAGAAGGCTCCAAAGCCCGAGAAAAAGACGGAGAAGCCCGCTCCCACCCGGCAGGAAAAGGTAGAGAGCAGGCCCGCCCCTGTCCGGGAGCTGGGCGAGGAAGTGGACGACGAGAAGGCCCAGGCCATCAAAAAGTTCCTGTCCGGCCTGCTGGCCCAGATGGAGAGCTCCGCCGAGGTCAAGGTCTATCTGCCGGAGAAAGGCCGCTATAAGGTCATTCTGGAGGGAAAGAGCCTAGGCACGCTGATCGGCCGCCGGGGCGAGACCCTGGATGCCATCCAGCAGCTGACCAGCTATGCCGTCAACCGCACCGGCGGCCGTGTCCGCGTGCAGCTGGACGCCGAGGGCTACCGGGAGAAGCGGGAGCAGAGTTTGCAGAACCTGGCCCGCAAGGTGGCCGGCAAGGTGGTCAAGTACCGCCGCAGCGTCACGCTGGAGCCCATGAACGCCTATGAGCGCCATGTGATCCACACCGCTTTGCAGGAGGTGCCCGGTGTGACCACCTACTCCACCGGCACCGAGCCCAACCGCCGCGTGATCGTGGCCTATGACCGCGAGAAGCGGTGAGATACCGTTGATTAGAAAAACCGCCCGGAGTTTCCGGGCGGTTTTTTACTTTTCGTGACAAAACGCCCTGCTCTGTCGTATGATAAGTGAAAGCTTTCAAAACAGGAGAGAACCATGGAACAAAGTGAATTTCAAAATGCCGTCGGGCAGTACCAGGACATGGTATACCGCATTGCCTTGCACCAGTTCGGCGTTTCCCAGGATGCGGAGGACGCGGTGCAGGAGGTGTTTCTGCGCCTTTACACGGCGGAGAAGCCCTTTGAGGGCGGCGAGCACCTGCGACGGTGGCTGATCCGGGTGACCATCAATGTCTGTAAGGACGCCCTAAAAAGTCCCTGGCGAAGGCGGCGGGTACCCTTGGATTCAGTCCCGGACCAGCCGGTGTTTGACAAGCCGGAGGAACGGGAACTGTACCAGGCGGTGATGGCCCTGCCGGAGAAATACCGGACAGTGCTGGACCTGTTTTACTACGAGGAACTCTCCACCAAGGAGATCGCGGCTCTGCTGAGCCTGCGGCAGTCGGCGGTGACGACCCGCCTGTCCCGGGCCCGGGAGCTGTTGAAGAAGCAGCTGAAGGAGGTGTGGAAGGATGCGTGAGCTGTACCGGCGGACCTTTTCCCAGGTCCATTCTTCCACGGTGATCCGATGGGAGGATATGGAGGCTATGAGACCAAAAAAGAAGCGTATCTCTAAAAATATCATGACCCTGGCGGCGGTGATCGCCCTGCTGGCGGCGCTGTCCGCCGCGGCAGTGGCGGCGGACCTGTTCGGCCTGCGGGACCTGCTGCTGGGCAAAGAGGATGTGACCATGCTGGACCCGGAGACTGGGGAGCGGGTGGAGAACAGCGTGGATACCATCAGCCTGGCGGGCTTTCAGAACAGCCCGGAGAACCAGGCCGGGGCGGAATGGCAGGCGTTTTTGGAGACCTATGACGACGGCGGCGCGCTGGAGGCCATCGGCAACGGCCCCACCGGGCTGGAGGACGACCCGGACTACCAGCGGTTCAGCCAGTATTCCGTCTACACCCGTGAGATGGTGGAGAAGCTGAAGGAGATCACGGAGAAGTACGATCTTGACGTTCACCGGGAGATCAACATCATCGAGCACGACGAGCTGTGCCGCAGGATCGGCGGCGAATTCCTGTCGGAGGAGCACGGGAAGTACTGGGCCTATCTTTACGACGACGGCACCTTCCAGTTCGACGGCAACGCGTATGTGGAAGGTTACGGTCAGGTGGACTATCAGCTCCGCCGGACAGTGAAGGGTGTCTTTGACGAGGTGACCTTGAATATCACCGACGTCAGCGAGTACAACCAGTGGCAGTATGAGACGGCCTCCGGCGAGACGGTGGTGCTGGCCCTGGGGCCGGGGAAGGCCTTGGTGCTGGGGGACTTCCCGGACTGCTTCATCGCGGTGAACGTGCTGGCGGGCACCAACCCCGACGACCCCCTGTGGCCGGGGAACCTGGACCGGGAGCACCTGGAGGCCCTGGCCGACGGCATTGACTTTACGGTTTTGAAGGATGTCCGGAAGCCGGAGATGACCGGGGACACCGAGGTGGAACCGATGTTCACGGAGGACGATTTCTACAACGCCACCGGGATGGAGGAGAGCTTTGCCCAGTCGTTCTACTGTGAGTTTTACAAAGCCGTGGAGGAGGACCGCCGGGAGGATGTCGCCGGCATGATTGCCTGGCCCCGGGTACTGGCCTCGGAGAAGGGGGAGACCCTCATCATGACGGCGGAGGAGTTCCTGCCCCATTACGATGAGGTCATTACCCAGGGTTTGAAGGACGCCATGTCCGAGAACCAATATACGGAGGAACGGGCGGACCTCTTCTATCACGACGGTTCCGTTGCCGGGGCAGGCGGCGCGGTATGGTTCACCCTGGTGGAGGACGGCAGGGCGGGGATCATCACCCTCCAGAACCCGGAGGGGACCAGCCTCCGCTACGGCGGCATGGGGAGGAACGTGGCCGGCGTGTACGTCGACACCCAGGGGACGCCCGATGTGTACAGCAGTCTGGAGCTGGCTGACCGTGGGGACGGCACCTACGACGCCACCATCTCCCTCTACCGCCTGACCACGCTGGAGGGCACGGCGGCCCTCCGATACGACCGGAGCGACGGGATGCTGTACTTCACCTCGGAGGATCCGAGACCGAAGGTGGAGGCCGTCATCGCCTTCGGCGGCGACACCTCGACAGTGGACTTCGCGGCGGTAACGATTACCTACTCGGAGTTCGAATATCTCGAGGCGGGAGACACCTTCCATTTCCCGGACGGGAAGGAAGACTGACAAAGCAGCGGAAGTAAACAAAGCAGAAGGAAGGCGGGCACAGGCGTGCCCGCCTTCCCTTCATTGAGAGTGGTTCCTAAATGGCAGAAAAAGCCCCGCCGCTGGGCAAGCGGAGAACATCTCCGCGCCGGTTTTCAAGACCGGACCACAGCGGCGGGGCTTCTGTGGCCGACATAGCTGATTGGGTGAAAAATATCAAGAGAGGATCGATGGGGAACCAGGATATGGATTGCGATCCTGCAAATATCAGGGAGGACTTGAAGGTCATACCCTTGACATTCGGCCCAAAACATGATACACTCTCACCCACGATAGAAAAGGCTGTGAGAAGGAACAGTATCCTCATCAGCTCCGCATCAGAGAGGGGACGGTCGGTGCAAGTCCCTGCGGAGAGGGGGAGAAGGCCCCTTTGAGCCGCGGAGCGGAAATGCCCCGCCGGACCCCGCCGTTACCGGGAGAGAGTGCGTATCAGCCAGATACGAATTCAGGTGGAACCACGGGTTATGATTAACTCGCCCTGAGCCGAAATCCGGCTCGGGGCGTTTTTTTGCCCTGGGCCCACAGAAGGAGAAAACAATATGAAAAACAGCGAAAAGACCCTGGAAAAAATCGTGAATCTCTGCAAAAACCGCGGCTTTGTCTACGCCGGCAGCGAGATCTACGGCGGCCTGGCCAACAGCTGGGACTACGGCCCTCTGGGCGTGGAGTTCAAGAACAACGTGAAGAAGGCCTGGCTGAAGAAATTCGTCCAGGAGAACCCCTACAACGTGGGCCTGGACGCGGCCATCATCATGAATCCCCAGACCTGGGTGACCACCGGACACGTGGCCAGCTTCTCCGACCCCCTGTTGGACTGCAAAGCCTGCAAGGCCCGCCACCGGGCCGACAAGCTGATCGGCGAGGAGCATCCTGAGGTCAACGTGGACGCCATGAGCTTTGACGAGATGGACGCGTTCATCGCGGAGCATGAGGATGTGGTCTGCCCTGTCTGCGGCAAGCACGACTTCACCCCCATCCGCAAGTTTAACCTGATGTTCAAGACCGCCATCGGCGTTACCGAGGATTCCTCCTCCACCTGCTATCTGCGGCCTGAGACCGCCCAGGGCATTTTCGTGAACTTCTCCAATATCCAGCGCACCACCCGCCGCAAGCTGCCCTTCGGCGTGTGCCAGGTGGGCAAGGCCTTCCGGAACGAGATCACCCCCGGCAACTTCACCTTCCGCACCCGGGAATTTGAACAGATGGAGTGCGAGTTCTTCTGCAAGCCCGGCACGGACCTGGAGTGGTTCGCCTACTGGAAGGACTTCTGCAAGAACTGGCTGCTGGACCTGGGCATCAAGGAGGAGAACCTGCGGCTGCGCGACCATGAGCCCGCCGAGCTGGCCTTCTACTCCCGCGCCACCACCGACATCGAGTATGCCTTCCCGTTCACCGACTGGGGCGAGCTGTGGGGCATCGCCGACCGTACCGACTACGATCTGGGCCGCCATCAGGAGGCCTCCGGCAAGGATCTGACCTACTTCGACCAGGAGAAGAACGAGCACTATATCCCCTATGTCATCGAGCCCTCCCTGGGCGCGGACCGTGTGGCCCTGGCTTTCCTGTGCGAGGCCTATGACGAGGAGGTCGTGGGTCAGGACAAGAACGGCAAGGACGATGTCCGTGTGGTGCTCCATCTGCATCCCGCCCTGGCACCCTTCAAGGTGGCGGTTCTACCCCTGAGCAAGAAGCTCAGCGACAAGGCGCTGGAACTCCAGCGGGAGCTGTCCAAGGACTGGATGGTGGACTTTGACGACGCCGGTTCCATCGGCAAGCGCTACCGCCGGGAGGACGAGATCGGCACGCCCTTCTGCGTCACTGTGGACTTCGACACCGTGGGCGACGCGGAGAAGGCGGGCGACAACTGCGTCACCGTCCGCGAGCGCGACACCATGGAGCAGGTGCGGATTCCTATTTCCCAGCTGAAAGCATATCTGGCGGAAAAGCTGGCCTATTAAGAGAATAGCCGGACTGCTCCATGGTCCCGCCGCGGCGCGGCGTGTAAGCGGTCTGCCGGAGGCAGAGCCTTACGTCCAAGCGGATTCACTTCGCCTGGGCAAAAATGGGATCAAGGGGACCCCATCAAACAAGTTTGATGGGGAGGCAGGTGCGGATCCCCATCAGTGAGTTGAAGGCGTATTTGACTGAAAAGCTGGCCTATTGTTTTTGTTGGATAGATTGCGGCCCCGGAATGCGGTTTGATCGGTTCCGGGGCCGTCCGGTTTTAGGAAAGGCATGGATCACTTGAAAAATTTTTGGCTGTTTGGAACCTCTTCCGCCGGTCTGGACAGAGGCAAAAAAATCGCGTTCTGGTTTTGGAATGCTGCCGTCATGCTGGCATCCGGTGTATGTCTGGGGATGCTGTCCATTTTTTTCGCCTATGGCGACTACACGGACATGCTGATGAAGAGCTATCTCCAGCGGCCGCTGCTGCTGCTTTTGAACGTGGCGCCTGTGGTGGGACTGGTACTGCTTTTATACCTGCTGGCCGGGCGGCCCTGGATCGCGTTTCTGCTGTCCTCCATCCTGGTCTGGGGGCTGTCGCTGGGCAACTATTACAAGCTGCGCTTTCGGGACGATCCCCTGATGTTTGAGGATCTGAAATACCTGCGGGAGGCCGGCTCCATCACCAAGACCGCCAACTACGACCTGACGCCGGACAAGCGGGTCTGGTTCGGCCTTGCCTGCATCGTGCTGGGGACGCTTCTGCTGCTGTTTTTGGTGCGGGGCATCCCGAGATGGAAGGTGCGGCTGCCGCTGTTTCTGGCGGGGGCGCTGCTCTGTGTGCCCGCCTGGAAATTTTATGAGGACAAGGACCTTTACAATGCCCGCACGGCGAATTACGACTATATCAACCGCTGGTCCTCCACCCAGGTCTATATCTCCAAGGGATTTGTCTATCCCTTCCTCCACAGCGTCACCGTGGGTTCCATCAAGGCACCCGGCGGATACAGCGAGCGGGAGACGGCGGCCCTGCTGGAAAGCTACGTCTCTGCGGACATCCCGGCGGAGGAGCAGGTGGACGTCATCACCCTCCAGCTGGAGGCCTTTGCGGACTTCTCCCGCTTCGCGGGTGTGGAGGGCATCGACTGGGAAAAGGCGTATGCTGTCTACCACGCTTTGGAGGCGGAGAGCTATACCGGAAACCTTCTGACCAACATTTTTGCCGGAGGTACGGTGAACACGGAGCGGGCCTTTCTCACGGGCTACGCGGACCAGTGGAACTACCGCACCAACACCAACTCCTACGGCTGGTACTTCGGCAGACAGGGCTACGCTGTGGAGGGGAGCCATCCCAGCTATGAGTGGTTCTACAACCGCCGCAACGTCAACACCTATCTGGGCCTGCCCACCTACTATTTTCAGGAGAACTATTACGGGGAGCGCTACACCGGCGGAATTGCCACCGATGATGTGCTGCTGCCGGAGATCTTTAAGCTGTACGAGGCCAACCGGGACGGGGAGGGGAAGCCCTATTTCTCCTTCAACGTGACCTATCAGGGCCATGGCCCCTATGACACGGAAAGCGTCTGGCGGGGCAACCACTACACCGACGGCCGGTATTCTACAGAGACCACCAACATTGTGGATAACTATCTGGGCTCCGTGGAGGATACGGCGGTCCAGCTCCAATGGCTGCTGGATCAGTTCCGAAAGGAGGAGCGGCCGGTGGTCGTGGTGGTATTCGGAGACCATAAGCCTTGGTTCGGTGACGGCAATTCCGCCTATCAGGAGCTGGGCGTCAACCTGGATACCTCCACAGAGGAGGGCTTTTACAATTATTACGGCACCCGGTATCTGATCTGGGCCAACGACGCGGCCAAGGCGGCGCTGGGCAATGATTTCCAGGGGGAGGGACCGGACGTGTCCTCCTGCTTCCTGATGAACCTGCTGTTTGACCAGTGCGGCTGGCAGGGCGACGCCTGGGCCCAGGCCACCACGGACATCTGGCGGCAGATCCCTGTGCTGACCACCGTGGGCCGCTATGTGCAGAACGGACAACTGGTGGAGACGCTGGACGAGGCGGGAAAAGTTGCGCTGCACACCTTCCAGAGCCTGGAATACTATTACGGGACGCATTTCCAATATTGAACAGGAGAGAGGGCATGTCATCCTGGCATGCCTTTTTTCTTGTGGGTTTATCCAAAAAGGGGAAATCTTTTTCCACAAATTGACGTGGAGCAGCCACTTGTATTTTCCAAGAAAGTTTCGTATGATAAAAATACAGAAACTGCTTTTTCATCTAACAATTTCTGCAAGAGTTGGGTGAAAGACGGAGAGAAAGGGAGGCATTATGGAAAAAATATTTAAACTGAAGGAGAATGGCACCTCGGTCCGCACAGAGATCCTGGCCGGACTTACCACGTTCATGACGATGGCGTACATCATCGCCCTGAACCCCAATCTGCTGACCAACTTTGATGTTGGATCTTCCCTGTGGAACGGTGTGTTTATGGCCACCTGCATCGCCTCGGCCATCGCCATGTTCTGCATGGCGTTCCTGGCAAACAAACCCTTTGCCCTGGCCCCCGGCATGGGCCTGAACAGCTTCTTCGCCGTGGTGGCGGCCAACATCGCGGCCCTGACCGGCATGAGCTATGTGGCCAGCTTCCAGGCCGCCCTGGTCATCATCCTGATGGAGGGCATCGTTTTCATCATCCTGTCCATCCTGAACATCCGGGAAAAGATCGTGGATGCCATTCCCCTGGGTGTGCGGCTAGGCATCGCTCCTGCCATCGGCCTGATGCTGATGAATATCGGCTTGGGTTCCAATGTGGGTATCTACTCTGAAAATGGCGGTCCCTTTTACGTGATGCGGGACTTCTTCGGCGCTCTGACGCCCAGCGTGGCAAAGACCTCCATGGGCTCTGGATACAGCGCCATGATCCTCACCGTGGTCACCATGTTTGTGGGGCTGTTCGTGATCGTGATCCTGGCGAAGAAGGGCATCAAGGCCGCCGTGCTGCTGGGTATGCTGGTGGCGTCGGTGATCTATTGGGCGGGGCAGGCGCTGTTCCTGGGAACCAATCCCTTTGCCTCCCTGAGCACCGCTTCCTTTGTGCCGCCCTTTGCCGACATGGTGGAGACCACCTTCTTCAAGTTCAACTTCTCCGGCTTCCTGGAGATCGGCTGGTTTACAGCCATCACCCTGATCATCACCTTCTGCATGATCGATATGTTCGACACCATCGGCACTCTGGTGGGCACTGCCTCCCGGGCCGGCATGGTGGACAAGGAGGGCAATATGCCCAACATGAAGGAGGCCCTGCTGTCCGACGCCATTGGCACTATCGTCGGCTCCTGCACCGGCACCTCCACCGTCACAACCTTCGTGGAGTCCGCCTCCGGCGTTGAGGCAGGCGGCCGCACCGGCCTGACGGCCCTGACCACGGGCATTCTGTTCCTGGCCTGTATCTTCATAGCCCCCATCGCCGCCATTATTCCCGCCGCGGCCACATCCGCCGCGCTGATTTATGTGGGCGTGCTGATGCTCATGGGTCTGAAGAATGTGGATTTCGACGATATGGACCAGATGCTCCCCGTGTCGCTGATGCTGATCGGTATGCCCGTCTCCGGATCCATCGGCCATGCTATTGGCCTGGGGCTCATCTCCTATACCGTTATCAAGGTGTTCACCGGCAAGGCCAAGGATGTGTCCGTGCTGACGTATGTCATCTCCGCACTGTTCCTGGTGAAATTCTTCGTTGTCGTCTGATTACAAGCAAATACTGCAAAAGGCCTGCGGAATCATCCGCAGGCCTTTTTGATCGTTCTGCTGTTTACTGCTCTGTCCCCTCGGACTGCCAGGCCCGCAGCAATTGAGCCGCAGGGCGGTCATAGGGCCTGTCCGCAAAGGGGTACCGGCGCAGAGCATCGATTTTTCCGGGAGAGACATGGCAGTAGCCGCTGGGGTGCTTTTCCAGATACCGCTGGTGATACGCCTCGGCGGGAAAGAAGCAGTCCAACGGTTTGAGCTCCACGGCAAAATAGGGATATGCGGCCGCCTCCATGGCGGCGATCTTTTGAACGGCGGCAGCATCCTCCGCATTGGTCCAGTATACGCCGGCCTGATATTGGCTGCCGAAATCCGGTCCCTGCCGGTTGGGAGTCTCCGGGTCGATGACGGCAAAAAAGGCAAACAGCAGGTGGGCCAGAGAGACCGCTTCAGGGTCATAGTCCACCTGTACGGCCTCCCGAAATCCGGTGACGCCGGTGCAGACCGCTTCATAATAGGCATGGGCGAGAGAACTGCCGTTGGCATAACCGGCCGTCACATTCACCACACCCGGCAGTGTGCGGTAGAGCCGCTCCATGCCCCAGAAGCAGCCGCCGGCCAAATAAATGGTCCTCATCAGAAAAACATCCCCATAAAGCCATCTGGCCGCTCCTGGGCCTGGTTCCAGATCTCCTGGAAAAAGCTGCGGGAGATGGCCTTCACATCCCGTTCGCCCTCCAGGTTCAAAGAACGCAGGTCCTCCGGGAAGGGCTCTTTGGACAGGGCGTCAAAATTGCCCCGCTCCTCTCCGTAGGAAAAACAGAGGCCATTGCGGAAAAACTCCACTTTTCGGACCTCCATCCGGTTTTCATCCAGTTCGAAATAGACCTCCGAGGGTTCGTCGTCCTCCTCGTGGTGGTAGGTGATCCAGACATAGTTCATATCGTTCCTCCTTTTCTTCCGGGGCATACACGAACTTAGGCATATCGTCTCCCGATTCATATACGGAAATACCCTTACAGGCGGGGCAGGGGAGTCATCCAGGGCAGCCGGTCACAGACCGCGTCCCGCGCCCCGCCTGCACCGCATACGTGCCATCAGATTTTCCCCCTGGCTTATTTTTGAAAGAAGCGGCAGACAGCGCCGCTCTGGGCTTGAACGCTGCCCTGGGCAAAGCCGTTCCGCCCGCCGCCCCGGCCGTTCAGCGAATGATTCAGCTCCTTGACAAGGGCGGAGATATCGGCTCCGTCGGCCCGGACCAGCGCGTAGGCATAGTGGCCGTCCTCTCCGGCAAATACCGCCGCCAATCCCCCGCAGCGGTGGGCCACAGTGTCCGCCAGCTTCCGTACACTGTCGGATTTCATGGCGGGCTGGAACAGCAGCACGTCGCCCTTTCCCGCGTTTTCTGCGGCGATGGCATCAAAGACCTGTTCTTCCAGCTGTGCCTGCCGGACCTTGGCGGCGGACAGCTCCGCTTCCAGCCGCTCCACGGCGGCGAAGGTATCCTGGGGTTTGACGCTGAGGCGCTGGGCCACCGCCCGGTCCTGGTCGTAGACCGCGGAGAGATATTCCAGGGCCCGCCTGCCGCAGACGATCTCCAGCCGGACACCCTCCCGGAATCTCTGGCAGGACAGGACCTTGACAAGCCCTACCTGACCTGCCCGCAGAACATGGGTGCCGCAGCAGGCGCAGCAGTCCGCCGCGGGAAAGGTGACGATGCGGACTTTGCCTGTCAGCTCCTTTTTGCTGCGGTATTCCAGCGCGGCCAATTCGGCGGGGGAGGGATAGCCGATCTCCACCGCCCGGTCCGCCCAAATGACCTCGTTGGCCTTGCGCTCCGCGTCCAGAGCCTGCTCCCAGGAGATGTCGGCGTTATAGTCGATGGTCACGGTATCGGCTCCCAGGTGGAAGCCCACATTGTCGCAGTGGTAGTCGGAACAGAGAATGCCGGAGATGATGTGCTCGCCGGAGTGCTGCTGCATGTGGTCGAAGCGGCGAGGCCAGTCGATGGAGCCGGTCACAGTCTGTCCAATTTCTAAAGACTTGTCACAGGTGTGGAAAACCACGCCGTTTTTCTCGTGGACATCTGTGACGGCGGCGTCCCCCAGGGTCCCGTGGTCGGCGGGCTGGCCGCCGCCCTCGGGGTAGAAGGCGGTGCGGTCCAGTACGACCTTGTAGGAACCTTTGGCCTCCTCGCAGGAGAGGACCGCAGCGGTGAATTCCCGGAGGAAGGGGTCTTGGTAGTAGAGCTTTTCGGTTTCCATGTGGAAAACTTCCTTTCAGATCGTGAGATGGGTCTTAAGACCCGGAGATATCAATTTGAAGAAGAAATATTACACGAAGCGTATATATTTCAAATATTTATACAATTTGTATATGGATGGCGGGAGATTTTGCTTTGTCGCCCCAGAAGAAGGGGAAATTTTGGACATGGAGATCTGTATTACTCTGTCAGCAGGCCCAGAGCGGACTTCCACCGCAGGACCCGAAGACAGGCGGCGTCGATGACTGGTTCCTCCAAAACGCCGCTTTCTACGGCCTCGATGACCTTGGGGATCTGGGTGCGGTAGTCGGTGGTGATGATCAGGTCGTTTCCGGCTTCCAGGGCCATCACCGCCACGGCGCCGTCCTTGGCATAGGCCGCCACAGCGTCCATGGCCAGGTCGTCGGTCATCACCACGCCGTCAAAGCCCAGGCCGCCTCTCAAAATTTCGTGGACGGCCGGAGAGAGGGAGGCGGGCAGGGCGTCGTCCACACAGGTCATGATGTTGTGGGACACCAGTACGGCGGTCTGCTTCCCACCGGCCTGGATGCCCGCCTGGAAGGGCAGAAAGTCGGAGGTCTCAAAAGTCTCCAGGGGCCGCTGGTCCACGGCGATGCCGGTATGGGTGTCCACATTGTTTCCGTAGCCGGGGAAGTGCTTGAGGACGCTGCTCATGCCGTCGGCGGTCATCCGGGCGGTCACCTGGGCCACATAGTCCGCCGTGGCAGAGGCGTTCTGGCCGAAGGACCTGGAATAGATGAAGTCGCCCGCACTGGTGGACACGTCCGCCACCGGGGCCAGGTTCACGTTAAACCCCAGGGCGTGCAGCAGCACATCCTTTTCGTGGGTGTCAGCTGTGATGGCTTCCATGCCGCCGGAGGCGGACAGCTTCTGGGGGGATTTGAATTTAGACGCCCGCAGATGGGGGTTGGAGCTGACCCGCACCACCGTGCCGCCCTCCTCGTCCACACCGATGAGCAGGGGGATGGCCGCGGCGTCCTGATAGCGCTGGATGGTTTGGATGAGGTCGTTTGCGGTCCTGTCCTGAGTATCCCGGCCAAAGAGGATGTAACCGCCCAGGTGGTAGGTCCCCACATCCTCCACGGCACTGTCCGCCGGGACCCGGACAAAGAACAGCTGCCCCACCTTTTCCTCCAGGGTCATGGAGGAGAGCAGGCGCTCCATGGGGTCCACCGGAGCCTCCGGCTCCGTAGAGGGGGGTGCTTCCGGTTCCTTTGCAGGGGACTCCTCAGCGGGAGGCTCCGCCGGGGCGGTCGGTCCCCCTTCAGCGGGGGCCCCGCAGGCGGCCAACACACCGATCAAAAAAGCAGTCAGCACCGCGAGAAAAAAGCGACGCATAGAACACCTCCATGGAGAAAGATATCCATAGTGTATCATAGTCCTGCAAAAAAAGAAAGGATGCGATCAAACCACATCCTCTGTCTGACCTATTCGCATCACCGTTGATGAAAAAAATCCCTCTCCACTTTAGAGAGGGACTTTTTTCACCGATAAGACTGATTTTATGCCTCGGGTTTTACCAGGGCGATGTGCAGCTCGTCCAGCTGCTTCTGAGTCACTTCGCTGGGGGCGCTCATCATCACGTCCTGGGCGTTCTTGTTCATGGGGAAGGGGATGATCTCCCGGATGGACTCCTCGCCAGCCAGCAGCATGACCATGCGGTCCACGCCGGGGGCGATGCCTGCGTGGGGGGGGGCACCATAGGTGAAGGCGTTGTACATGGCGGGGAACTTGGCTTTCACGTCGTCCTCGCCCAGTCGGACCATCTCAAAGGCCTTGATCATGATCTCGGGGGAGTGGTTCCGGACAGCACCGGAGCTGAGCTCCACGCCGTTGCAGACCAGGTCGTACTGGTCGGCGGTAATGGACAGGGGATCGATCTCGCCCCGCTCGGCCTTCAGCAGGACCTCCAGGCCGCCGGAGGGCATGGAGAAGGGGTTGTGGCAGAATTCCAGCTCACCGGATTCCTCGCCGATCTCGTACATGGGGAAGTCCACGATCCAGCAGAAGGCGTACTGCTCGCGGTCCATGTGGCCGGGCACGGCGGCGCCCAGGGTCTTGACCAGAACGCCCGCAGTTTTCTGGGCCTGGCCCAGCTTACCGGCGGACAGGGCCACAAAGTCATTGGGCTTCAGCCCCAGAGCGGCGATGACCTGCTCCTTGATGGGTTGGACGAACTTGGCGATGCCGCCCACGATCTCGCCCTTTTCGTCCAGGCGGAACCAGTAGGGCTTGCCGCCGGAAACGACCTCCACGTCGGCCAGGGTCTTGTCGATGAATTTCCGGGTCTCGTGGAAGTCGGAGACCACCACGGCCTTGACCACGCTGCCCTCAAAGGGGCCGAAGCCGCAGCCGCCCAGAACGGTGGTCGCGTCTGTCACAGTCAGGTCGATGCGCAGGTCGGGCTTGTCGGAGCCGTATTTCTCCATGGCCTCGGTGTAGGGGATGCGCAGGAAGGGCGCGCCGGAGGCCCGGTCATACTTGCCGTACTTAGCGAAGATGGGGGGCAGGACATCCTCCAGAACGGCGAATACATCCTCCTGGTTGGCAAAGGCCATTTCCATGTCCAGCTGATAGAACTCGCCGGGGGAGCGGTCCGCCCGGGCGTCCTCGTCCCGGAAGCAGGGGGCGATCTGGAAGTAGCGGTCAAAGCCGGAGGT